>JAXMMJ010000138.1:0-16770 GCA_034366585.1 Hylemonella sp. | reverse complement strand
CCCGAGGTGTGACGTGAGCACGACCAACCTGGCCGCCTTCCTGTCCCGTGGCGCCGCCGATCCCCGCCTGGCCGAGCTGGTCCTCGCCGTGGCCGAGGGTTGCGTGGCGATCAACGGCCATGTCCGCCGCGGCGCGCTCGGGCAGGCCATGGGCGCCCTCGGCAGCGAAAACGTTCAGGGCGAGATCCAACAGAAGCTCGACGTGCTCTCCAATGACGTCCTGCTGGAGGGCTGCGCCAAGGCCACCGGCCTCTGCGCCATGGCCTCGGAGGAGATGGACACCATCCATCCCGTGCGGGAGGTGGGCGCCGAAGGCGGCTATCTGCTGCTGTTCGACCCCCTGGACGGCTCCAGCAACATCGCAGTCAACGTCTCCATCGGCACCATCTTCTCGATCCTGCCGACCCCGAAGGACAGCTACGGCCGGGCGGCTGCCGAGGCCGACTTCCTGCAACCCGGCCGCAACCAGGTCGCCGCCGGCTACGTCGTCTACGGCCCTCAGACCCAGATGGTCCTGACCCTGGGCGCCGGCGTCAGCGCCTTCACCCTCGATCCCGACAGCGGCGATTGGGTGATGACCGCCGCCGACATCCGCATTCCTGCGGAGACCAAGGAATTCGCCATCAATACAGCCAATACCCGCCATTGGGCTGCGCCGGTGAGCCGCTATGTGGAGGAATGCCTGGCCGGGGTCGAAGGGCCGCGGGGCAAGGACTTCAACATGCGGTGGGTCGCCTCCATGGTGGCTGACGTCCACCGGGTGATGAGCCGCGGCGGGGTCTTCATGTACCCCTGGGACAAGCGCGAGCCCAACAAGCCAGGCAAGCTGCGCCTGATGTACGAGGCCAACCCCATGAGCTGGCTCATCGAGCAGGCCGGCGGTGCCGCCACCAACGGCCGTCAGCGCATCCTGGACATCCAGCCCACCAGCCTGCACGAGCGCGTCAGCGTGATCCTGGGCTCTAAGAACGAGGTGGAGCGCGTCACGTCCTACCACGGCAAGAAGGTATAATTTCGGCTTCGCCGGTGTAGCTCAGTCGGTAGAGCAGCTCATTCGTAATGAGAAGGTCGGGTGTTCGATTCATCTCTCCGGCACCAATTAAAAGCCCTGATTCTTGTGGATCAGGGCTTTTTTCATGGGTCGCAGCCCACCCGCCGCGCGGTGCATTGCGCCAGCGGGCGCATGATTTCGGCAGATCTCCTGTCGCTCGCGTGAACTTTGCCGCATAGATGGCTGGAATCAGAGGCGGTGGCAGTTGACCTGCCCGGTTGGCACAGCACAATGGGTCTGCCCTGCTCCATCCCGAGCATGAAGCAGGACCCAACCATGCAACAAGCCACCAGACCCTCCACCGAAGACTCAGCGAAGGAAATCGAGGCGATGGCGCGCGCGGCAGCCCTGCTGCTGGATGCCGGCGACCTGAAAAGCGCGCAAAGCGTAGGCCGCCTGCTGCTGGCCATCGAACAGCGCGCGGCCGAGCTGGCCCGCAATGCCAGCGCCTGAGTCAGCTGCAAAGCCGAACACCCACAAGAAAAAAGCCGCTGCACTTTCATGCAACGGCTTCTCTTTTTGTTAGCGGAGTGGACGGGACTCGAACCCGCGACCCCCGGCGTGACAGGCCGGTATTCTAACCAACTGAACTACCACTCCAGTTGCTGCGTTTTGCCTGCTTGCTAGAGACAAGCAGGCCAAGTGCGGCAAAACTTGGCGACCCTACGGGGATTCGAACCCCGGTACTCACCGTGAAAGGGTGATGTCCTAGGCCTCTAGACGATAGGGTCAAAACCTGGACTGTTTCCGACTCGACGAGAAATTGGTGGAGGTAAACGGGATCGAACCGATGACCTCTTGCATGCCATGCAAGCGCTCTCCCAGCTGAGCTATACCCCCATTTCGCTTCGATGATTTTTCAAGACCATCGCGTCGAGCCTCGAATTATAGACTGAAATTCAGGCCCTTTGCAAACGGGCCAGAACTTTTTCGCGGGGCAGTAGCTCCAGCACGGCGTCCAGCGACGGCGTCTGGGGAGTGCCCAGCACGAGCACGCGCACCGGCATGGCCAGTTGCGGCATCTTCAGGCCCGTGGCGGTGAGCACTTCCTTGATGGCCGCAGCAATGCTGGCCTTGTCCCAGGCACAGGCGGACAGCTTGTCCTGGAGCTGGGCCAGCGCGGGTTTGACGGCGTCCGTCACGTGCTGTGTGATGTCCTCGGCCTTCGGAGCCACGTCACCATAAAAGGCCTGGGCCCAGTCGGCCAGGGCCACGGTGGTATCGCAGCGGTCCTTGAACAGGCCGCAGATGCGCGGCAGGCGCTCGTCGGCGGTGATGCCGCGCTTCTGCAGTTGTACGGCCACCAGCGGCGCCAGGACATCATCAGCCATGGCCTTCATGTGCTGGGCGTTGACCCAGCGCAGCTTGGCCTCGTCGAACTGCGCGGCGCTGCGACCCAGGTGGTCCAGGTCGAACCACTCCAGGAACTGTGCACGACTGAAGATCTCGTCGTCGCCGTGGCTCCAGCCCAGGCGCGCCAGGTAGTTCACCATGGCGTCAGGCAGATAGCCTTCGTCACGGTATTGGGTGACGGGCTTGGCGCCGTTGCGCTTGCTCATCTTCTCGCCCTGCTCGTTGAGCACGGTGGGCAGGTGGGCGTAGACCGGCGGCGCCTTGCCCAGCGCCTGGAAGATGTTGATCTGGCGCGGCGTGTTGTTCACGTGGTCGTCGCCACGGATCACGTGGGTGATGGCCATGTCGATGTCGTCCACCACCACGCAGAAGTTGTAGGTGGGCGTGCCGTCGGGGCGTGCGATCACCAGGTCGTCGAGCTCGTCGTTGCTGATCTCGATGCGGCCCTTGACCTTGTCGTCCCAGACCACGGCACCACCTTGCGGGTTCTTGAAGCGCAGCACGGGTTTCACACCCGCGGGCACGGGCGGTAGGGCCTTGCCCGGGTCGGGGCGCCAGGTGCCGTCGTAACGCGGCTTGAGCTTGTTCGCCATCTGGTGCTCGCGCAGGGCGTCGAGCTCTTCCACACTCATGTAGCAGGGGTAGACGTGACCGGCGGCCTGCAGCTCGGCCAGTACGGCCTTGTAGCGCTCCATGCGCTGCATCTGGTAGAACGGGCCTTCGTCGTACGTGAGGCCCAGCCAGGCCATGCCCTCGATGATGACGTCCACCGCGGCCTGGGTGGAACGGTCCAGGTCGGTGTCCTCGATGCGCAGGATGAAGTCGCCGCCCGTGGCGCGGGCAAACGCCCAGGGATACAGCGCGGAGCGGATGTTGCCCAGGTGGATGAAGCCCGTGGGCGAAGGGGCAAAGCGGGTACGAACGCGTTGGGTCACGGTGATTCAGTTCAAAGGGTGTCGAGGCCGCGCAGCAGGTCGTCCTGCACGTCCTGCGGATGCTCCAGGCCCACGGCCACACGGATCAGGCCCTGGCCGATGCCGGCGACCTGGCGCTGGGCTTCGGACAGCTTGCCGTGCGAGGTGCTGGCCGGGTGCGTGAGCAGGGTCTTGGTATCGCCCAGGTTGGTGCAGAGCGAAAGTATCTGCAGCGCATCCAGCACGTGGAAGGCACGCGCGCGCGCCTGCTCGGGGCTGCCAGCCTTGACGTCGAAAGACAGCACGGCGCCACCGCCAGACATCTGCTTCATGGCCAGGGCGTGCTGGGGATGCGAGGCCAGGCCCGGGTAGTAGACGCGTGCCACGGACGGATGCGACTGCAGCCACTCGGCGAGCTCGTGCGCGAGCGCACTCTGCGCACGCATGCGCAGGTCCAGCGTCTCCAGCCCCTTGAGCACGACCCAGGCGTTGAAGGGAGAGAGCACCATGCCGCTGTTCTTCTGCACGGGCAGGAATTTCTCGAGCACGAGCTTCTCGCTCGCGCACAGGGCACCGGCCATCACACGGCCCTGGCCGTCGAGGTATTTGGTGCCCGAATGCATGACGATGTCCGCGCCCATGTCGACGGGGCGCTGCAGCGCAGGCGTGGCAAAGCAGTTGTCCACGGCGAGCAGGGCCCCGGCGTTGTGCGCCATCTCGGCCAATGCCGCGATATCGCAGACCTCGGTCAGGGGGTTGGTCGGTGTCTCGGCAAACAGCAGGCGCGTATTGGGGCGGATCGCAGTCTTCCAGGCCGCGAGATCGGTCTGCGGCACGGCGATGGACTCTACGCCGAAGCGCGCGAACTCGGTACCAATGAGCTTGATCGTCGAGCCGAACATGGACTGTGAGAAGACCACGTGGTCGCCAGCCTTGAGCAGGCTGAAGCACATCAGCATGATCGCGGACATGCCCGACGAAGTGGCCATGCAGGCCTCGGTGCCTTCGAGCGCCGCGAGGCGCTGCTCCATGCTGCTCACCGTCGGATTGCCCGAACGGCCATAGGTATAGCCCTCTTCTTCGCCCGCAAAACGGCGCGCGGAGATCTCCGCACTGGGCTGCACATAACCACTGGTCAGGTACAGGGCCTCGGAGTTTTCGCCGTACTGGCTGCGCTCGACGGCCGCGCGCACCGCCAGGGTCTGCAGGCGCAGGCCTTCGGGCCGGGATTTGCCGCTGTTGGAGTTACCGCTCATCCGCTCAGTCTCCCTGGTGGTTGGGCAGGGCCAGGCGCGAGGTGTCGGCATCGTCCTCGCCACCCTTGACGCGGCTGGCGTTCATGCGCGCAATGTCCTCGGCCTGGATATCACCGGTCACGTAGACACCATCGAAGCACGAGGCGTCGAAGCCGTTGATCTTGGTGTTGAGCTTGCCGATGGCGTGTTTCATGGCGTCAACGTCCTGGTAGATCAACGCGTCGGCGCCGATGATCTGGCGCACTTCTTCCACGGTACGGCCGTGCGCCACGAGCTCTTCCACCGTGGGCATGTCGATGCCATAGACGTTGGGAAAACGCACCGGCGGCGCGGCGCTGGCCATGTAGACCTTGTTGGCGCCGGCCTCGCGGGCCATCTGCACGATCTCGCGGCTGGTGGTACCGCGCACGATGGAGTCGTCCACCAGCAGCACGTTGCGGCCCTTGAACTCGCTGCCGATCACGTTGAGCTTCTGGCGCACGCTCTTCTTGCGCACGGCCTGGCCCGGCATGATGAAGGTGCGGCCCACGTAGCGGTTCTTCACGAAGCCCTCGCGATAGGGCAGGCCCAGCAGCTGGGCCAGCTGCATGGCGCTGGGGCGGCTGGATTCGGGGATGGGGATGACCACGTCGATCTCGCTTGGCGGCACGGTGGAGACCACGCGCTTGGCCAGGGTCTCACCCAGGTTCAGGCGTGCCTGGTAGACCGAGATGCCGTCCATGACCGAATCCGGACGGGCCAGGTAGACGTATTCGAAGATGCAGGGGTGCAGCTGGGGCACGTCGGCGCACTGCAGGGCGCTGACACGGCCTTCCAGGTCAACGAAAACGGCCTCGCCCGGAGCGATGTCGCGCTCGAACACATGGCCCGTGCCTTCGAGCACCACGGATTCGCTGGCCAGCATGACCGTGCCGTCCGGGCTGCGGCCCATGCACAGCGGACGGATGCCATAGGGGTCGCGGAAGGCCAGCACACCATGGCCGGCGATCAGTGCGATGACGGCATAGGAGCCGCGCAGGCGCTTGTGCATCTGGCGCACGGCGACGAACACATCGCCCACGCGCAGCGGCTTGCCACGGGTGGCCTTGTCCATTTCGTCGGCCAGCACGTTGAGCAGCACCTCGGAGTCGCTCTCGGTATTGAGGTGGCGGTGGTCGGTGTTGAACAGCTCGGCCTTCAGCGCCTGCGCATTGGTGAGGTTGCCGTTGTGCACCAGCACGATGCCAAAGGGCGCGTTCACGTAGAAGGGCTGGGCCTCTTCTTCGCTGTACGCGTTGCCGGCCGTCGGGTAACGCGCCTGGCCCAGGCCGCAGTTGCCCGGCAGCGCGCGCATATTGCGCGTGCGGAACACATCCTTCACCATGCCCTTGGCCTTGTGCATGAAGAACTTGCGGTCCTGCTGGGTGACGATACCGGCCGCATCCTGCCCGCGATGCTGCAGCAGCAGCAGCGAGTCATAGATCAGCTGGTTGACGGGTGCGTTGCTGACAACGCCGACGATTCCACACATAGTTTCACTTCCAGTCGGGTGCGCACGGCCGGTCCGCGCGCTGCCCTATCAATTCAAGGCAAATACTTTCCCACACTCTGCGGCAGCACCGGCTTGAGCCATTTCAGCGCTTCCACCGACACTTTCGGGGCCCTGGCCTCACGCCACCAGGTCTGGTTTTTCAAGGGCGACATCAGCACCAGCACAGTCAGCGCCAGCAGCAGGATGAACCCGCGCAACAGGCCGAACACGCCACCCAGCACCCGGTCCACCGGTCGCAGGCCGGCCTGCTCGATCAGTTTGGGGATGCCCCACACGATCAGACCGCCGATGAACACGGACACCACAAAAACCAGCACAAAACCGATGATCTGGACCAGTGCCTCCGAGCTGCTGTCGATCGGCAACTGGCGGCCGACATCGGCTCCCAGCCACTGGGCCAGCACGAAGGCCAGCAACCAGTTCAGCACCGACATCACCTCGTAGACAAAACCGCGCCAGACGCCCAGGCCGATCGAGGCCAGCAAGGCCGCAATGAAAATCCAGTCGAGTACGGCGATGGCCATGTCCTTACAGGCTCAGCACCGTACCCGGCAGGTCGAGTTTCTTGAGCTTCTCGGCAGCGCGCTCGGCCTCGGCCTTGCTGGCAAAGGGCCCGGCCCGCACGCGGATGCGTTTGCCGTCCTTGGTTTCCACGGCCTGGGTGTAGTTCTTGAGACCGGCGCGCTCGATCTTGCTGCGCGCGTCGCGCGCACGGCTTTCGTCGGCAAAAGAGCCGACCTGCACCACGTAGCGGGTGTCGGTGGCGCTCTTGGTGTCGGCTTTTTTGGCCTCGGCCTTGGGTTCGGGCTTGGAGGACTTGGGCTCTGGTTTGGTCTCGGCTTTGGCTGCCGGTGCCGGCTTGGCGGCTGGTTTGGCCGGCGGCGGGGCGGGCTCGGTGACGAGGCCCGAGGCGGCAGCCGAGGGCGCCGGCGCAGCGTCGGACACGGCAGCTGGCGACGGCGCAGCGGGCGTGGTCAGCGGCAGCACCTTGTTCTTGTCGGGGATCTCGATGGGCAGGTCCACCGACACCGGGCGCGGCTGCTTGTCCACCAGCAGGGGAAAACCGATGACCCCGATGAGCACCAGGATGGCCGAACCGATCAGCCGGTTCTTGGCGCGCCGGCGCAGCACCTCCACACTCTCGGGCTGCGCGGCAGGGGCCGTCTGATCGTCGCCACCCTTGCGGAACTTGAAAAAGGCCATGTGCTGCGGGTTCAGGGTTTGAGATGCTGGGCTTGAAGGCGCGGCACGCCTTCCTTCAGAACGCCACCGACCGTGTAGAACGATCCGAAGACCACGATTCTATCAGCGGGGTCCGCTGCGGCGATGGCTGCGCCCAGGGCCAAGAGGGGGTCGGCAAAGAGCGCGGAGGTCCCTGCCACGCGCGGGTTCAGCGCCTGGCACCTGGCCTGCAGATCGGCCGCACGGGCCGCGCGCGGGGTGGGCAGATCGGTGAAGTACCAGCGGTCCACCAGGGGCATGATGCGCGCCAGCATGGGCGCCAGGTCCTTGTCGGCCATGGCGCCGAAAACGGCATGGGTGGTGGGGTAGTAGCCCATGGCGTCCAGGTTGGCCGTGAGCGCCGCCACCGAATGCGGGTTGTGCGCCACGTCCAGCACCAGGGTGGGCTGACCGGGGATGATCTGGAAGCGCCCGGGCAGTTCCACGAAGGCCAGGCCATTGCGCACGGCCTGGGCTGTCACCGGCAATTGCTCGCGCAGCGCCGTGAGGGCAGCCAGCACCCCCGAGGCATTGACCAGCTGGTTGGCGCCACGCAGCGCCGGGTAGGCCAGGCCGCTGTAACGGCGGTCCCGGCCGGCCCAGTTCCACTGCTGTTTGTCGCCCGAATAATTGAAGTCGCGGCCAAAGCGCCAGAGCTCGGCGTCGATGGCAGCGGCGTGGTCGATCACGCTTTGCGGCGGAATGGGGTCGCTCACCACCACCGGGCGCCCGGTGCGCATGATGCCGGCCTTCTCGCGACCGATGCTCTCGCGGTCGGGACCGAGCAGCTCCATGTGGTCCAGATCGATGCTGGTGATGATGGCGCAGTCGGCGTCGAGGATATTGACGGCATCGAGCCGCCCGCCCAGGCCCACTTCCAGGATGGCGACGTCCACGCCAGCCTGCGCTATGCAGTCGAGGATGGCCAGGGTGGTAAATTCGAAATAGCTCAGCGAGATCTCGTCGCCGCCGGCCGTGCGGGCCTGCTCGACGCGCGCAAAAGAGGGTAGCAACTCATCGGCCTTGACGGCCTCGCCGCGCAGGCGCAGGCGTTCCTCAAAGTGCACCAGATGCGGCGAGGTGTAGACGCCAGTGCGATAACCGGCCTGGCCGAGGATGGACTCCAGCATGGCGCAGGTGGAACCCTTGCCATTGGTGCCGGCCACGGTGATGATCGGACATTCGAAGCTGAGGCCCATGCGCTGGGCCACGGCCTTGACGCGGTCCAGCCCCATGTCGATGGTTTTGGGATGCAGGCGCTCGCAGTGGGCCAGCCAGTCGGATAGTGTGTTCAAGCTCGACATATCCGACAATTGTCCCCCATGAAGCATCCCATCACGCTCTATGGCATCCCCAACTGCGACACGGTCAAGAAGGCGCGCGCCTGGCTTGCTGAACATCAGGTGGAGGTGCAGTTCCACGATTTCAAGAAGCTGGGGGTGCCCGAAGCCCGGCTGGACCACTGGCTGGCCAGCGCCGGCTGGGAAAAGCTGCTGAACCGCCAGGGCACGACCTGGCGCAAGCTGGACGCCGCCACCCGGGCCGCCGTCATCGATGCCCGCAGCGCCCGCGCCCTGATGCTGGCCCAGGCCAGCGTGATCAAACGGCCCGTCGTTGAATGGAACACCCGGGATGTGAGCGTGGGCTTCGACGCCACCAACTGGCTGGCCCGGCTGAAGTAGGCCGCTGCCTTAAAATCGCGGATTCGCCCCTGCAAACAGAGCACCACAACATGACCCAGCAATACAACGGCGTGACCGTCGCCACCCAGGCCAATGTCTATTTCGACGGCAAATGCGTCAGCCACAGCATCACCCTGGCCGACGGCACCAAAAAATCGGTCGGCGTGGTCCTGCCCGCCACCCTGACCTTCAACACCGGCGCCCCCGAGATCATGGAATGCGTGGCCGGCAGCTGCGAGTACAAGCTCAAGGGCACCGACGCCTGGGTCAAATCCGCCGCTGGCCAGAAGTTCAGCGTGCCCGGCAACTCCTCGTTTGAAATCCGAGTGACCGAGCCCTACCACTACATCTGCCACTTCGGTTGATCCTCATGGCCACCATCCTGCAAAACCTCCCCATCGGCCAGAAGGTCGGCATCGCCTTCTCGGGCGGCCTGGACACCAGTGCCGCCCTGCTGTGGATGAAACTCAAGGGCGCCGAGCCCTACGCCTACACCGCCAATCTGGGCCAGCCCGATGAGCCCGATTACGACGCCATCCCGCGCAAGGCCATGGAGTACGGCGCCAAGCTGGCCCGCCTGATCGACTGCCGCCGCCAGCTGGCACACGAAGGCATCGCCGCGCTGCAGTCCGGCGCCTTCCATATCACCACCGCCGGCGCCACCTACTTCAACACCACACCGCTGGGCCGCGCCGTCACTGGCACCATGCTGGTGGCCGCCATGAAGGAAGACGACGTCAACATCTGGGGTGACGGCTCGACCTTCAAGGGCAACGACATCGAGCGTTTCTACCGCTACGGCCTGCTGACCAACCCTTCGTTGAAGATCTACAAGCCCTGGCTGGACCAGCTTTTCATCGACGAGCTGGGCGGCCGCGCCGAAATGAGCGCCTTCATGACGCAGCACGGCTTCGGCTACAAGATGAGCGCCGAAAAGGCCTACAGCACCGACTCCAACATGCTGGGCGCCACCCACGAGGCCAAGGATCTGGAGCACCTGAACTCCGGCATGAAGATCGTGAACCCCATCATGGGTGTCGCGTTCTGGAAGGACGACGTGGTCATCAAGCGCGAGGAAGTTTCTGTGCGCTTCGAGGAAGGCCAGCCGGTGGCCCTGAACGGCGTGCAGTTCAACGACCCCGTCGAGCTGATCCTGGAAGCCAACCGCATCGGTGGGCGCCACGGCTTAGGGATGAGCGACCAGATCGAGAACCGCATCATCGAGGCCAAGAGCCGCGGCATCTACGAGGCCCCCGGCCTGGCCCTGCTGCACATCGCCTACGAGCGCCTGGTGACCGGCATTCATAACGAGGACACCATCGAGCAGTACCGCGACAACGGCCGCAAGCTGGGCCGCCTGCTCTACCAGGGCCGCTGGTTCGACCCGCAGGCCATCATGCTGCGCGAAGCCGCCCAGCGCTGGATTGCCCATGCCGTCACCGGCGAGGTCACCCTCGAGCTGCGCCGCGGCAACGACTATTCCATCCTCAACACGGTCAGCCCCAACCTCACCTACGCGCCCGAGCGTCTGAGCATGGAAAAGGTCGAAGACGCGCCCTTCAGCCCCCTGGATCGCATCGGCCAGTTGACCATGCGCAACCTGGACATCACGGACACGCGTGCCAAGCTGGGCATCTACTCCGGCACCGGCCTGCTGTCAGCGGGTGTAGGGGCTGAACTGCTGTCGATCGGCAAGAGCAAGAAGTGAGCACGCGCGCCGAGGTCTACCGCGACAAGGCCATCGTGGTGACCTCGGTGGCACGCCAGGACGGAACCTTCGGCTGGGAATACACCATCGACGGCGCCGACCCGCACCGCTCGGACCGGCGCGGCCTGCAGTCTGAAGCCGTCGCCTTGGCCGAAGGCCTGAACGCCGCCTTGGCGCAGATCGACGACGACGCCTTCCGCGAGTTCCGCACCTCCTGAACCAGCCACCTGCGGGTGGCTTTTTTCATGCGCAGCCCACACCCCAAAGAAAAAGCCCGCACGCGGCGGGCTTGATCATGAAGCAGGCGACGCGTCTCAGGCGCGTGCCATCCGCAACTTCATCGAGAACTCCTGCAGCGCGGCAATACCGCTTTCCTCGGCGCGATGGCACCAGGCCTGCAGGTCGGCGATCAGTTGTTCGCGCGACAGCGAGGTATTGAGCCAGAGCTGGCGCAGCTCTTCACGCATGGTGACCATCTTGTCCAGCACCGGGGAAGCGGCGCGGGCCTGGGCCAGCACGGGCGCCACGGTGGCGGGCACCTTGTCTTCGTCACGGTGCAGCCAGCGGCTGGCGGCCTTGATGACGGCCGTGTCGGCGCTGCGGGCCTTGAGGGAAGCGACTTCCTGCTGGAAGGCGCGCTGCATGCCGGCGGCGTAGCCAGCCATGATCTCGTAGCGGTTGGCGATCAGGGCCTCGAGGGTCTTGTCGTCGGCCACGGGCTTGATGTCACCCAGGGCCAGCTTCGGTGCGGTCTTCTTGACCTTGGCCAGGCCCATGGCGCTCAGGATGCTGATGTACATCCAGCCGATGTCGAACTCGTAGGGCTTGACGGACAGCTTGGCCGAGGTCGGGTAGGTGTGGTGGTTGTTGTGCAACTCCTCACCGCCGATGATGATGCCCCAGGGCGAGATGTTGGTGCTGGCGTCAGGTGCCTCGAAGTTGCGATAACCCCAGTAGTGACCGATGCCGTTGATGATGCCGGCGGCGGTGATCGGAATCCAGGCCATCTGCAGGGCCCACACGGCCGCACCGGCGGCGCCGAAGAGCATCAGGTCGATGATCATCATCACGCCCACGCCCTGCCAGGAATAGCGGGTATAGAGGTTGCGCTCGATCCAGTCGTCCGGGGTGCCGTGGCCGAAACGGGCCATGGTTTCCTGGTTCTTGGCTTCGGCACGGTACAACTCTGAGCCTTCGAAGAAGACTTTCTTGATGCCGTAGACCTGCGGGCTGTGCGGGTCTTCGGCCTGCTCGCACTTGGCGTGGTGCTTGCGGTGGATGGCAGCCCACTCCTTGGTCACCATGCCCGTGGTCAGCCACAGCCAGAAACGGAAGAAGTGCGAGGGGATGGCGTGCAGGTCCAGCGCACGGTGCGCCTGGTGGCGATGCAGGAAGATGGTGACGCTGGCAATCGTGATGTGGGTGAAGGCCAGGGCAACCAGGACGGTCTGCCACCAGCTCAGATCCAACAGGCCGTGCGCCAGCCAATCGATGGCCGCATTCAGCACAGCCCAGTCAGGTAAGAACATAGAAGTCTCTCAACGTAGTGAATATTAATAAGCCCGACCTTAAATAAGTGACCGGGCCTGTGCGTCAATTCTAAGGGCTCCACCCTCTTTTGACCAGCACTGGCCAGCTTTAGGCGAAAAACCTTAATTCAAGTCAAATGACTACTTTTTTTGCCAAATTGCGGCAAAGAAGCCATCTGTTTGATGCAAATGGGGCCAAAGCCGAAGGTAACGCAAACTATTCTCACCCCCGCTACACAGGCGCTCGGCGCCGGGCACCTTGAGATCAACCAGAAGCTGACCAGCGTCAAGCGGCTCGAAATCCGGGTGGGCCGCGCCGAAAGCCTCGGCGATGGCTTCGTTTTCCTGCGGCAACACGCTGCAGGTGGCGTAGACCAGGCGCCCGCCGGGCTTGAGCAAGCGTGCGGCGCTGGCCAGGATGGCGGCTTGTTTGACCGTCATTTCCTCCACGGCCTGCAGGCTCTGGCGCCACTTCAGGTCCGGGTTGCGGCGCAGCGTGCCCAGGCCGGAACAGGGGGCGTCGACCAGTACCCGGTCGATCTTGCCAGCCAAGCGCTTGATGCGCTCGTCACGCTCATGGGCAATGGCGGCCGGGTGCACATTGGACAGACCGCTGCGTGCCAACCGGGGCTTGAGCGCATCGAGCCGGTGGGCCGAGGTGTCGAAGGCGTAGAGCCGACCGGTGCTGCGCATGGCCGCACCGATCGCCAGGGTCTTGCCGCCGGCACCAGCACAGAAGTCCACCACCATCTCGCCACGGTGGGCGTCCAGCAGCATGGCCAGCAGTTGCGAGCCCTCGTCCTGCACCTCGATGGCACCGCGTGTGAAGACGTCCAGCTTGTTCAGGGCCGGTTTGCCCTCGATGCGCAGGCCCCAGGGAGAATACGGAGTGGGCACCGACTTGACGCCGGCAGCCTGCAATTCCTTCTGCACAGCCTCCCGCTTGGCCAATTGGGTGTTCACACGCAGGTCCAGGCCGGCGCCCAGGTTCAGGCTTTCGACCAGGGGCCAGAAACCCTTGCCCAGCTGATCCTTGAGCGGCTGCACCAGCCACTCGGGCAGGTTGTGGCGGTGCAGATCCATCAATTCTTCAGGCTTGACCCGGTCGCACTGGTCCAGCCACTGCTTTTCCTGCTCGGTCAGCACGCTCTTGATGAAGTCGCGCGGGCCGTAGAAACCGAGGATGGCCAGGCGCCGCTCCCTGGGCCCGCTGCCCGAGAGCGCAAGCTTCTCGAAGAGCAGCTTCTTGCGCAGCACGGTGTAGACGGTCTCGGCCAGGGTGGCGCGCTCACGCGGACCCAGGCCACGGTGGTCGCGGAAAAAGCGCGAAACGATGGCATCGGCCGGGTGGTCGAACTTGAGAGTGAGCCGGACCAGTTCGGTACAGACGTCCAGTAGGGCTTGGGGATGCATATCTTGTTGTTTGGAACTTGGCCTAGGATTGTCCCATGGCAGAAGAAAAACTCCCCCCCTTGATCGAAACCCGCCCCGGCCTCTACCGGCATTACAAGAATCTAATGTACGAGGTGCTGGGCACCGTGCGCCACAGCGAGACGCTGGTTATGCAGTTTTGCAACAATTATTAATCAATACTGTATTTACGCCTCACAGGACTCTATAGTTCGACTTATACAGTTTTCAATAAACACTAGATGCAACTAGGTAGAAGTTACTCTGTCAACATTCCACGTGCCAATGGAAAATTCGTACGTAAATACCCCGCTCTTGCACAAGTCCCTTTCATCCTCGACTCCCGCCCTGCCTACCACCGCGCAGCGAATGCGTACCTGATTGACCGTGCTCTTGGGCTCTGGAGTCCAGACCCGCATACCGGTACATCTCTCGGACGAATCTTGTCACCGAAAACAACGCTTAGCTATGCCCAGTGGCTGGCGAATTTTCTCGAGTGGGCCGAAGTGCGCTCGATAGACCTGTTGCATTGCACCTACTCCATGCATCTGGCAGGTCAGTACCAATCGGAAATGCTTCAAGGACTCTGGTCAGCGGATGGAAAGAGTCTGTCCTCAGGCACAGTCAACCCGCGGGTTCAACAGGCCTGCGATTTCATACATTGGATGATTCGAACTGGCCTGAGAACAGCCGCATTTGAAGTGCCATACACCACGGCGCGGGTAAAGATTGGCTCAGCCAATAATGCTGTTGGACACCTTGGCCGAGAGGTTCTAGTACGCGAGGGGAAAGCACGCAAGGTAACGCAATCGTTGCAAATACCCACAGACGTACAAGTAAAAAATTGGTTGGAGCGCATTCACAAAAGGTACGGCACCACCGTGGACCTAATGTGCCAGACAGTCCTATTGACTGCCATGCGGCGAGAGGAGGTCGTATGCGTACGAAAAGACACGCTACCTCTGAACCCTACTGATTGGGTAATTGCCAACCCCATAGCACCGGAAAGCGAACGCGAAGTACGCATCGCCATTCAATACGGCACAAAAGGCCCCACCTATGGGCTCAATAATGGCGACAAGATTGGGCCTTCTCGCGAAATTTTGATTCCATTAAGTCTGGCAAAAAAATGGCATTACTACAGACAAAAAGAACGCAGTTTCGCCTTCGCAAAATGGATGCTCGGTTACAAAAATGAGGCAGCACGACGTGCTCGCGCAGATGACTCTGTACACCTATTTCTTCGGGACTCTGATGGAGTTCGTTTTGAGGGCTTCGAGTTCTATGACGCATGGACTGGGGTTGAGCTTCCAATAAAAGGCTGGTCCCCTCACAAAGGACGCCATTGGTGGGCGTGTTCAATTTTGTGGAGAGAACTAAAGAAATACGAAAACATCGGCCCACTGAGCAACGAAACAGCCGCCGCTTTAATTGAAAACTCGGCCCTGAGCATCATTCGACTCCAGATACAGCCACAGCTCGGACATGCAGGTACCGATACCACCATGATCTATCTTCGGTGGGTTATGGATATGTTGAGCCGCCCTCTCTCACTTGATGAAGACACAGATAATGCAATGGAAATGCGGTGGCAACCTGGGGACTCCGAATAATGGGCATAAGGTCGAACAGCAACACAAAAAACCAACTTGGCCGGGAGAGCGGTCAACTTTTGGCTCTAGTTCCCACACCGGAAAAAAGAACAGCGTTAGGTGAGCAACTGGGGTTTCGCACTACCCACCCAAAGAAACCCTGCTTCGTCGACCTGCGGCCATTTGCATGGGGCCAAGAAAATCCAAAAAGGAAAAGCTCAAATAACCTGTGGCGCGGGGCCTTCAGTGGACGACAAGAACTCCTCAATGAGCTGACTCCTGCAATCATTGACAAACTATCACCATTGGCCGAGCCAACGGTGATCAAATACGTCGAGTACTTACGCGAATGGTGGCGACTGTTTGACCAAGTCGAGGCGCAAACTCCCGAGCTGTCGCGGGTCACTTCAGTTGCGCAAATCAACGACTTACATCGTCAAATTGCTATAGACCAAGGCATGCACCAAGATAAATTCAAGGTGCTGCTTTCCTTGGTGAACACCGCCCGCGCGGCACTAGGTCTCAGGCAATTGCATTGGCGCTCGCCAGAGCGGAGGAAGCCATCAAGACATCTGCCACCGCAGTGGCAATGTGAACTCGTGCGACGCACCCTAAAGCGTCGCTGGTTTGAGGTTCTGGATCGATGGGCCTTGGCTGAAGAGTTGCGCATGCAAGGCAGCCCCTTGGTCCAGAAACAAGACGCTCCTGCCGTCTATGCAGAGCAGGAGCGATTGGTCAGGAATTACCGACGATTTGACGCCGTTGTTAAAAAGGTAGGCCACCCACGCCCATCTGGAGACGCGCTTTACGATGACCTGACCTTTCAGGCCTTCAATCACAGGGGCTACAACGTAGCCGAAATGCTCGCTGGGAAATACCCGGACGGCAATGACATACGCACAGCCTTTCATCTCTGCCTTGCTACGACTGGGTGGAACCCTGCAGTTCTTTTGAGCCTTGATGTAAGCAAGCCATTTATTGAGGTCCACCCAAGGGACGATAAACGTTACGTGCTTCGCGGCACGAAGGAGCGCGCAGGTGGAACTGAGCAAGTCAGCGAGGGACTTTTCAAAACACAAGGTAGCGCCGGTGTCGTATTGCAAACACTCATTGAACGGACTGCCCCATTACGCGAGCAACTTAGACAGGAACTTGAGACGTGCAAAGCTTTGCTGAAACAAACAAACAACTCCACTGAAGAGCTCAATCAACGCATCACCATTCTTGAACAGGGCCTACGGTCGCCATGGACATACGCCCCAAAGTGGGGAGAGACTCCCATCGCATTTCTTAGTGACTCAGACTTTTCAGCCGTTCGTGAGAACGGGATACGGGTCGGTTACATGAGGAAACTGACAAACGAACTCAACATGCACCAGCCTGCAGACAACCAGCTTTCCCCAATGAAAGCTGGCGACTTGCGAGATGCGTATGCCGCATACGTATATGGCGCTAGCGGTGGCTCCATTCTTGCAGTCATGAAAGCACTTGGTCACCGCAAAGTAGACACCACACAGATTTAC
>JAXMMJ010000137.1:0-67811 GCA_034366585.1 Hylemonella sp. | reverse complement strand
TCGTTGGTGTGCAGGGTGGCCAGCACCAGGTGGCCCGTGAGCGAGGCCTGGATGGCGATCTGCGCGGTCTCGAAATCGCGGATCTCGCCGATCATGATGACGTCCGGGTCCTGCCGCAGGATGGCGCGCAGCGCCTTGGCGAAGGTCAGGTCGATGCGCGCGTTGACCTGGGTCTGCCCGATGCCCGGCAGCTCGTACTCGATGGGGTCTTCCACCGTCATGATGTTGCAGGCACCCGCGTCCAGGCGGCTGAGCGCCGCGTACAGCGTGGTGGTCTTGCCCGAGCCGGTCGGGCCGGTGACCAGGATGATGCCGTGCGGCTGGGCGATCAGCTGCTGCAGACGTTCCAGCGCCCTGCCCTGCAGGCCCACGGCCTCCAGGCTCAGGCGGTTCTCGCCCTTGTCCAGCAGGCGCAGCACGGCGCGCTCGCCATGCGCGCTGGGCAGGGTGCTGACACGCACGTCCATGGCGCGGGTGCCGATGCGCAGGCTGATGCGGCCATCCTGCGGCAGGCGCTTCTCGGAGATGTCGAGCTCGGCCATGATCTTCAGGCGCGAGATCAGCGCCGCGTGCAGGGCCCGGTTGGGCTGCACCACCTCGCGCAGCGTGCCGTCGACACGGAAGCGCACGCTCGAATGGCGCTCGTAGGGTTCGATGTGGATGTCGCTGGCGCCGTCGCGTGCGGCCTGCGTGAGCAGCGCGTTGAGCATGCGGATGATGGGCGCGTCGTCCGAGGTCTCCAGCAGGTCTTCCACCGCCGGCAGCTCCTGCATCATGCGTTGCAGGTCGGCATGGTTCTCCACCTCCCCCACGATCGTGGCGGCGCTCGATTCACCGCGCGCGTAGGCCTCGCTGATGCGCTGCATCAGTTCCTGCGGCGCCTGCAGGCTCAGCTGCTGCACCGCGTGCCGGCGCATCACCTCGCCGATGCCGCCAGGATGCGAATCTGCGTGCAGGTAGAGCGTGAGCAACGGCCCGTCTTCCTGCAGCAGCAGTTGCTGGTTGCGCGCAAAGGCGTAAGGCAGGGGGTAACGCATGGCGGCCGCTTCAGCGCGTGGGGGCCGGCGCGGAGGGCGACTCGCCGGGATAGAGCGTCGTGTCCTCGCGGGCGGGCAGCACCGGGCTGGCGTTGATGGGCACCACCACGCTGGGCGCCGGCTGCGCCGCCTGCTGCGCCGCGCGCATCTGGTCATACCGCCCCATGGACAGGGTCTCGGCAGCGGCGGCATCGCGGATCACCACCGGGCGCAGGAAGACCATGAGATTGGTCTTCTTGCGCGCGCGCGTCTCGCTCTTGAACAGGCCGCCGATCAGCGGCAGGTCGGCCAGGCCCGGCACTTTCTCCTGGTTGCCCGCGTATTCGTCCTGCAGCAGGCCGCCGAGCACGACGATGGCGCCGTCGTCGACCAGCACATTGGATTCGATGGAGCGCTTGTTGGTGATTAGGCCGCTGGGCGAATTCAGCGAACTGGCCTGCACGCTGGAGACCTCCTGGAAGATCGACAACCGGATGGTGCCGTTCTCGCTGATCTGCGGCTTGACACGCAAGGTCAGGCCGACGTCCTTGCGCTCGATGGTCTGGAAGGGGTTGACCGTGCCGGTCGCGCCAACGTTGTTGTTGGTGTACTGGCCGGTGATGAAGGGAACGTTCTGCCCGATCACGATCTTGGCCTCTTCGTTGTCCAGCGTGAGCAGGTTGGGGGTGGAGAGGATGTTGCCGTCGCCGTTCTGCTCCAGGAAGCGGGCCAGGAAACCCAGCACGTAGATGCCGTTGTGCTGCTGCGCCACGCCCACATTCAGCCCGCGCCCAGGCACCACCGCGCCGCCGGCCTGGGTGGACAGCGCGATGATGTTGTTGCCGCCAGCCCCGAAGTTGGTGCCGATCAACCCGACGCTCGCGTCGCCGACGCGCCCAATCGGGCCCTGCCACTGGATGCCGAACTCGGCCGCCTTGTCGGCGTTGACTTCGGCGATCAGGCTCTCCACGAAGACCTGGGCCCGGCGCGCGTCGAGCTTGTCGATCACGGCGCGCAGCTGCCGGTACTGCGGCTCCGGCGCGGTGATGATGAGCGAGTTGGTGGCCAGGTCGGCCTGGACCTGCCCGCCCGTGGCCACGCTGGCCTGGGCGGACAACGGGGCGCCCGCGGACGTGGCCGGTGCGGCGCCGCTGGCCGGCGCACGGACCTCACCGGCGAGCACCGCGCGCAGGGTGACGGCCAGCTTGCCAGCGTCGGCGTTGCGCAGGTAGACCACGTAGATGTTGCCGCTGCCGCCGTTCTCCTGCTGCGTGGGCTGGTCCAGCTTGTCCACCAGCGCCTTGACCAGCTGCACACGCGCCGGGTTGGCCGCGCGCACGATCAGCGCGTTGCTGCGCGGCTCGGCCAGCACCACGGTCTTGTACAGGGTGTCCACCTGGCCCTGGCCGGCGGTGACACTGGTGCCAGATTCGAGCAGGCGCGTGACCAGCGGCGCCAGATCGGTGGCGGTGGCATGGCGCAGCACCAGCATCTCGATCTGCGCGGCGCCGGCCACGTCGTTGGCCGCGATGATGCGGCCCAAGCGCTGCAGGTTGTCCGCGTAGTCCGTG
The DNA here is from genome assembly GCA_034366585.1 of Hylemonella sp. Lineage (GTDB taxonomy): Bacteria > Pseudomonadota > Gammaproteobacteria > Burkholderiales > Burkholderiaceae_C > Hylemonella. Next base: position 65,224 of record JAXMMJ010000137.1, on the reverse strand, counting down.
ATGATGAGTGCGTTGGTGCCCGGGTTGACGTTGATCGTGTTGTTGGGGCTGATCAACGGGCGCAGTACCGGCACCAGATTGGCGGCCAGTTCGTGGTTGAGCTTGAAGATCTGCGTGACGATCTGGTTGCCCGCAGGCGCCACCGGCCCGGCCGTCACCACGCTGCCCTGCAGCTTGGCTTCAGACTCGGGCACCACCTTGTAGAGCCCGGCCGATTCGACCACGGTGTAACCCTGCAGGCGCAGCGTGGCGAGGAACTGGTTGTAGGCCGCCATCGGCGCCAGGGGCTGTTCGCTGCTCAGGTTCATGGTGCCCTTGACGCGCGGGTCCACCACCAGCTGGCGCCCCGTGATGCTGGCCATGGCGCGCGCCACGGCCTCGATCTCGGCGTTGACGAAGTTCAGCGTCACCGGCGCATCGCGACCCGCTGTAGGCTGCTGGGCGTGCAGCAGCGCCGCAGACGTGAGCAGCAGGCCGCCCAAGGTCCAGGCGCGGCCGAGTCGAAGGACATGGGAGGGATGCATGAGGCTAGCCGGCTTTCAGGATGGAGAGCAGGCCTTCGCGCCGCCCGATCAGGTTGAGCAGGTTGGACAGCTCGGCTTCGTGGACCGGGGCGGCACTGGCGACCCCGTTGAAGTGCAGACGGCCACCCGACCAGTGCCCCTGGCCGCTGAGCTGCAGGCTACCGCTCAAGGTTTCGAGTTGCAGGCGCGGGCGGGCCCCGCCATCGAGCGTGACGCGGTAGCTGCCCACGGGCTTGAGCGTGGACAGGGGTGAGCGCAGGTCACGGGCTTCGAGCGCCAGCTCGCCATCGATCTGCAGATGGCCCATGGACCACTCGGCGCGTAGGCCACGGCTGCGCAGTTGCAGCTCACCTTCGAGCTGCACGGTGTTCCAGGGGGTGCCCAAGCCGCTGAAGAGCGCCATGGGCCAGGTGGACTGGCTGTCGTCCAACGTGAACGCCAGGCGATCGCGGCGCGGTGTCACGCGCAGGGTCAGGGCCTGCGGCAAACAGCAGTCGGCCTGCAAGGCCATGGCCAGGTGGTCCCAGGCCGCACGCACCCGCCATTGCACCCGCCCCGGCAGGCGGGTGGCGCCCTGGCTGCCTGCAGGGCCGGCCAGCACCAGCTCGGCCGAACCGGCCCAGACCGTGCCCTGCACCTGCCTGAGTTGCAGATGCCCGTCGCTGAGCTGCTCCAGGCCCGCGGCCAGCCAGCGCGCCGGTGCCAGCACCAGCAGGGCCACGCCCGCCCCGATGCACGCGCCCGTGCAGGCCCAGAGCCAGAGCCCGCGGCCCGTTCTTGCTGGTGTGCGTGTCATGGTGTTCATCCCCTGGCCGGCTCCTGGACCGGAAGGCGGTAGACCAGCACACCGTCCCAGACCACGAGGGGTCCCTGGGCGCGGCGTGTCAGCCGCGCCTCCATGGCCTCCATGCCGGTCTGCGCGCGTGACTGGACCAGCCAGTCCGCCAGCACGCCGGCAGACACCTGCTTGAACGTGAGCGTGAGCTGTGCGCCCGAAACGTTCAGCCGCACGCCGGGCCCCAGGCTCTTGAGCGTGCCCTCCAGTGCCTGCACCCGCGACGCGGGACTGGCGGGCGGCTGGTCCCGCAGCCGCACCAGCGTGGCCTGCAAACGCTGCATTTTTTCGAGCTGGCGGTCCAGCACCTGGTGACGGCGCGGTGCATCCTGCAGCGTGTGCCAGGCCGGTGCCAGCAGCAGGAACCAGAGCACGAGCGCGCCCGCCACGACGGCGACCCCGCGCAGGCGGTTCTTGTCCTGCGACGGCAGGCTGTGCCAGCGGTCCGGCAGCAAGGCATGACCCCAACTCATGGCCGGCCCTGCGGCTGGAGCACCAGCAGATCGCCCTGCGCGCGGGCCAGCCAGCCCAACGCGGCCAGCCGGCCGGACAGGGCCGCCACGGCCTCGGGTCCGGGCGGCGGGCCCAGCAGGCGGAGTTCACCGGGGCTGAGTTCGATGGCGCTGGGCGGGGCATGGCCAGGCGCCGCCTCGGCGACCGCCATGAGCAGTTCGACCAGGCCCGGCCCGCTGCCCAGTCCCGCCGCTTCCTGCAGCAGTGCCACGGCACGCTCCATCTGCAGCGGCGCATCGACGACCACGGTGACCTCGGGCAAAGCCCGGGTGAAGAGTGTGTGGATCAGCTGCCTTTTTTCATCGAGCAGGGCCTGCTCCTTCCAGGCCAGGGCATTGAGTCCGAGCACCTGCGTGAGCAGCAGCAGCACCAGGCCCCAGCGCAGCGGGCGCCATTTCGGCGCGCCCAGCAGCCGGGCTACGCCCTGCGCCAGCGCCTTGAGGGCGCGGCTGCGGCGCGTCGCGCTGAGTTCGAACTGGGCCAGGTTCCAGGGCGAGTGCAGGGTCTGCAGCAGGCGCAGGCCGCGCTCCTGCTCACGCACCGGTCGGCCCAGGGTCTGCGCGGCCAGCGCGGCGACAGCGGGCTCGGCAACGATCTCGATCGGCCCGGCCTGCTGGACCCAGGCCGCTGCGGCCGCGCCCAGGGGCAGCACCGTCACGCCCTGCGACGAACACAGCACCAGCTGGGCCGGCACCCCGTCGGCCGTCACATCGGCGGTGGGCACGGCATCACTGCCGGACAGCGGTGCGAACTCGGGAACGATGCGGTGGATGCGCTGGGGCAGGACCTCCAGCGCGCGCAGGGCCTCCATCAACCAGGCCCGCTGGCAGACCGCGACCCAGACCGGCGCATCGCGGGTGGCGCCGGGGAAGACTGCGAAATGCAACTGCTCGGGTTCGTCGAGCAAGGACTCTTCGAGCAGGCCGACCAGCACCGCGCGCAGACGCGGCTGGTCCGCCATGCGGCCGCGCAGCGAACGGGCCAGGGTGCCCGGCAGGCTGAGCTGGTGCCAGGACAGTGCACGTGCCGGCACGACCACGACCACCACCGGGTTGCCACGCCCCGGGCTGGCCGGCAGGAGGGCAGCGGGCGCATGCCCCTGGGCCGACAGGCTGGCGCCGTCCAGCGACAGCAGGTAGTCGTATCCAGTGGCGGCCGCCGCGGGGAAGGCCAGCGTGATGATCAGGGTGGACATGTGGCGACTCGGCCCGCCGCACCGCCATGACCGCACGGTGCCGGGGGCGCTGCCCTTATTTCTTGAGCTTCATTTCGTTGACGACGCCTTGCACGCCTTCGACGCTGCGCACGATCGCTAGGATGCGTTGGATCTGGTCGTCGCTGTCGATGAAGCCGCTGAGCTGGACCTCACCCTTGCGTGTCACGACGGCGATGTCGAAACTCTTGATGTCGGGGACGGCAAACAGCGCCGACTTCACCCGCGTCGTGACCACGCTGTCGTCGACGGCGTTGCCCATGGTCGTCTGGCCTTGCTTCAGGGTCATGCCGTTGTCGACGCCCTTGACGCCTTCGACCTTGCGCACCAGGGCCATGGCCTTGTCCATGCGCTCACGCGTATCGACGAAACCGCCGAGCTGGACCTGGCCCTTGCGCGTCTCGACCTTGATGTCGAAACTCTTGATGTCGTGATCGGCCAGCAGGGCGGACTTCACGCGCGTCGTGACCACGCTGTCGTCGATCTCCGTGCCGACCGTCGTGCTGCTCACCGGCGGCGTCGCCGCGTTCTCGCGCCGGTCGCAGGCGACGAGCCCCAGGCCGAGGGCGCAGACCAGTGCCAGACCAGGGAGGCCGGGAGGCGTGTGCAGTTTCATAGTGACTTTCGTGAGGACGGGAGTGCATCGAATGCGAACGCTGTGACCGCGTTGCTTCGTGCCTGTCTCACTATCGTGCATATGCGCCGCACAATCTGTACGGTATCGCACATACCCCGCCACCGCTTGTCGCTACGCTGGTGCCATGTTGCCCGGCGCTCGATTCGTCGAAGCCGGTCGTGACCCAGGGCCCTGAGTACCCCGGTGTGATTCCTCTTGCGCCGGCTCAGTGCCCGTTCCAGGGAGCACCTCGATGAAGCCACCTAGCCTGCATCACCGCACGGGGAGTTTCATCTCCAGCGTCAGGTCGACCGGCGCCTGCACATCGGCGGCCAGCATGGCACGCCGCGGCGCCACGGCCTTGAGCACCAGGCCGTCTGCAACGACGCTGCCCACCGCATACGCGCGAGCCGGCTTGCCATCCACCGCGATGAGGGCCACACCGCTGCCGGCGGCGTTGGCCACCACACCCGAGAGCACCAGGCGCGCGGCCAGGCCGGCGGGCGCCACGTCCAGCGCGCGGCCGCCTGCGCCCAGCACCTGCGCCAGCAGCCGGCTCTGCTCGGCCGGCGCCACCGGTGCAGCAGGTGCGGCGGGCAGATCCGTCACCGCACTGGAGAGCCGCTGCGTCGCGGGCCAGCGCAGCACCCAGTACACCGCACTGAAGGCCAGCAACGCCGCCATGCCGAAGGCCGTGAGGCGAGGCCACCAGAGGTTCGACGTGTTGGATTCCATGTGGGCCATTATCGGCCTGGACCTCTGCACTGGGAAGCCCTCATGCAGATGAATCGCAAACTTGCCGGCACCCGAGCGAACACGCGAGGCTTCACGCTGATCGAACTGATGGTGGTGCTGGCCATCATCGGCATGCTGGCCGCGCTGATCGTGCCCAATGTGCTGGATCGCGCCGCCGATGCCCGCGTCACCGCGGCGCGCACCGACATCGCCAACCTGGTGCAGGCGCTCAAGCTCTACAAGCTGGACAACCAGCGCTACCCCAGCGCCGCGCAGGGCCTGTCTGCCCTGGTCATCAAGCCAGGCACCGCGCCGGTGCCCTTCAACTGGCGGCCCTATCTGGACAAGCTGCCCAACGACCCCTGGGGTCAGCCTTACCAATACCTGAACCCCGGCATCCAGGGCGAGATCGATGTGCTCTCGTTCGGCGCCGACGGCAAGCCCGGTGGCGAGGGAAGGGACGCCGATGTGGGCAGCTGGCAATAGGCCTGGCCCCGGCCAGCCACGACACGCGCAGGGCCTGACCCTGCTGGAGCTGCTCGTGGTCGTGGCCATCATCGCCATGGCCACCGCCAGCGTTGCCATGAGCATGCGCGACAGCTCGCAGGTGCAACTCGAACGCGAGGCGCAGCGCCTGGCCGCCCTGCTCGAATCGGCGCGCAGCATCTCGCGCGCGCACGGCGTGCCCGTGCGCTGGCGGGCCACGGCGCAGGGTTTCCGTTTCGAAGGCCTGCCCGATGGGGTGCTGCCCGAGCGCTGGCTGGATGCCGACACCACGGTCAGCGGTCCCGCTGCGTTGAACCTCGGACCCGAGCCCCTGATCGATCGCCAGGGTGTCACCCTGGTTTCCCTGCGCGTACCGGGCCAGGGCTGGCGCATCGTCACCGACGGCTTGCGCCCCTTTACCGTGGAGCCCGCCCCTGGCGCCGCGGGGACCTGATGCGCCGCCACCACCACGCCGCGGGCTTCACCCTGATCGAGGTGCTGGTGGCGCTGGGCATCGTTGCGCTGGCGCTGCTCACGGGGCTGCGTGCCACGGCCGCACTGAGCCAGATGGCCCAGCGCCAGTCCGACGTGATGCTGGCGCAGCTGTGCGCCGAGAACGAATTGATCCGCCTGCGCCTGGCGCGCCAGATGCCCGGCACCGGTGACCAGCAGCTGGCCTGCGAGCAGGGCGGCCAGCGTTTTGACGTGCTGCTGTCGACGCGCCCCACCCCCAACCCGAATTTCCTGCGCATCGAGGCCCGCATCGAAAAGCAGGGCGTGCCCATGCTGCAGCTGATCACCGTACTGGGACGCTACTGATGCGCGCGCGACGCCACACCGGCTTCACGCTGGTCGAGCTGCTGGTGGCCCTCTCGGTCATGTCCCTGATGACCGTGCTGAGCTGGCGCGGGCTCGACGGCATGTGGCGCGTGCAGAGCCAGACCCGCGAGCGCTCCGACGCGCTGCTGACGCTGCAGACCGCGCTGGCGCAGTGGACTGCCGACCTCGATGCCCTGGCCGCCCTCCCCGCCGCCTCAGCCGCCGTCGCCGATGCACCCCGGCCGCTGGACTGGAATGGCCAGGTCCTGCGCATGACGCGTTACAGCGCCGCCCCGGCACCCGTGGGCCTGCGTGTGGTGGCCTGGAGCCGGCGCGACCTGGCCGGCTCCAGCCACTGGCTGCGCTGGCAGTCGCCGGTGTTGCGCACCCAGGGTGAGTGGCAAGGCGCGTGGCTTCAGGCGGCGCGCTGGGCCCAGAGCCCCGGGGATGAAGAGAAAAAAAACGAGGTGATCATTGCCCCGATGACCCAGTGGCAGATCTATTTCTACCGCGACAACAGCTGGAGCCATCCCCTGTCCAGCGCCACCGCCGCCGGCACCCAGGCGGCAGCAAGCAGCGCCATGCCCGACGGCGTGCGCCTGGTGCTGAGCCTGCCCGCCGGGCCGTCGGTGGTGGGTGACGTCACACGCGACTGGGTGCGCCCGACACTCGCGGGCAACAAATCATGAAGCCGGTCGCACGACAAGAAGGCGCGGCCTTGCTGACCGCCATGCTGACCGTCACGCTGGTGGCCACCTATGCAGCGACCTCGCTCTGGCAACAATCACGCGGCCTGGAAGTGGAGGCGGCCGAGCGCGCGCGCTCGCAACAGGCCTGGGTACTCATCGGCGCGCTGGACTGGGCCCGCCTCATCCTGCGGGAAGACGCACGCACCAGCCAGATCGACCACCTGTCCGAACCCTGGGCCCTGCCACTGCAGGAGTCGCGCCTGTCCAGCTTCCTCTCGCTCGACCGCGGCGAGGCCGAACAGGCCGACGAGGTCTATCTGTCGGGCCAGATCAGCGACCTGCAGGCGCGCCTGAACGTGGCCAACCTCGTGCTCGACGGGCGGCTCTCCGAGCCGGACCTGCAGGCCTGGCAGCGCCTCTACACGCGCCTGCACCTGCCCGAGCCCGAACTCGCCGCCTTCGCGCAGAACCTGCTGCAGGCCAGCACCCCGGCGCAGGCCACGGCCGGCGCCCGCTTGCCCCCGCAACGCGTCGAGCACCTGCCCTGGCTGGGTCTGTCGCCCCGGAGCCTGGCCGTCCTCAAGCCCTACATCACGCTGCTGCCCGTGCGCACGCCGCTGAACCTGAACACCGCCAGCGCCGAGGTCATCCACGCCAGCCTACCCGGGCTGGACATGGCGCAAGCCCAGCGCCTGGTCGCGTTGCGGACCACCGCGGCCTTCCGTTCAGTAGGGGATGGCTTGCGCGATACGGGGGTGCAAGCCGAGCGGCAGTCGGCCGGCGCGCTGGGCGTCTCGTCGCGTTTCTTCGAGATCCAGGGCCGCCTGCGCCTGGGCTCGACGACGGTGCGCGAGCTCTCGCTGGTGGAACGCCAGGACCAGGATGTCCGGGTGCTGTGGCGTCAGCGTGAAGTCATCGAAGGAACGGCGTCAGTCACTGTCATGACTGACGCCGGCCTGGTGCGGTAGGGAGGTGACGGTCCGGTCCGCTCACCTGGTCCCGTGCACCTCGACGTCAACCCGGCGATCGGGTTGCAGGCACTCGATCAGGCGGGCCGTGACGCGCTCGCCCACGCAGTCGCTGGGCACGGTGCGGTGGTCGGTCTCGCCGGCACCGCTCGCCACGATCTTGCTGGCCGGCACGGCCCCGCTCACGATCAGGTAGTCCTTGACCGCTTCGGCGCGGCGCTCGGACAGCTTCATGTTGTAGGACTCGGTGCCGATGCGGTCGGTGTTGCCGATGACGGTGATGCGGTCGTACTGCAGGCCCTTGAGGTCTCTCGAAAAGCTGTCGAGCTCCCGCTTGCCGGAGGCGCTCAGGCTGACCTTGTCGAAATCGAAGTCGTTGTCCACGGCAATCACCACCCGCTTGAGCACACGCGGCGGCGGCACAGGCACGGGAGCCGCGACCGGCGCCGGCTGGGCCGCCTCGGCGACCGGTGCAGGCGCGGGCGCAGGCGGTGCCGGCTCCTGCTGCTTGCCGCCGAAGCGGAACAGCAGGCCGACCGTGAGCATGTCGATATCGCCCCGGTTGCCGACTGCATCATTGACGTTGTAGCGCTCGGCCTCCAGGCGCAGCGCCAGGGCCTGGCTGACCTCGTACTGCAGACCGACGCCGAACTTGTAGCCGCCGTCGCTCTTGTTGGGGCTGGGATTCGCCACCGTGACGGCACCGGTACCGCTGAACTTGTCGGCCGTATCCACATAGGTCAGGCCCACGCGACCGATGGCCGAGAACTTCTCGGTGAAAGGCAGCCGGCCGACGGCATCCAGGTTGATGCCCTGCAACCGGGTCTCGCCGCTGAGGGTTCCCGCAGGCGTGGTGGTCGCGGTGAAGCCGAAACGCCCCAGGTTGAAGTAACCGCCTTCGAACGAGAAGTGCGGGCCAAACTGGTAACCGCCGTAAAGCTTGTAGCCCGTGTCGTTGTTCTTCTCGTCGATGGAGGTCGCCGTCAGGCCGCTGCTGAGCAGGCTGCTGGTGAGCCGCTTATCGTCGATGCTCGACCTGGACGGGCCCACGCCAAGCCCGCCGTACCAGCCCGGCTCCAGCTTCTGCGCCATGGTCGGCAGGCTCACCGCGAGGGCGAAGGTCAGCAGGCTCATGCGGCCCGAAGTTTTTGCGAGTTTCATCATGTTCTCCAATGTGGGTTGCGTGGGGCCTGACAGGCGGATTCAATGGCGGGGCGCGCATCAGTTGCAACCGGCGGGCGCACTGGCATGGCCCGGCACGGACACCACATTGCTGTCGAAGACGAAAGCACCGCTGGCCGTCACGGCGCCGGCCAGCAGGCGGCCGCAGGAGGTGGCGTTGGTGCCCAGGGTGACAGTGGTATCGGCCAGGATGTTGCCCTTGAAGTCGGCGTAGGTCCCCACCGTGGCGCTGCTGCCAACCTGCCACCAGACGTTGGAGGCCTTGGCGCCGTTGGTCAGCACGATCTGGCTGCCCGGCACGCCCGGCGCGCCCGCGGCCGTGGTCAGCGTCGAAGGCGCCTGGAAGACGAAGCGCGCGTTGGCGTCGCCACCGCCGTCCAGCGTGAGCACACCCGTCACGCCGATCGACGAGGCCGTCGCTGAAATGTAGACACCCGGCGGCAAGGTGGCGTTGCCGGCACAGCCGACGCCACCACCGCCACCACCACCGGTGCCAATGGTCCCGCAGCCCAGCACGGTGGCACCCGGCAGGTTGGCCGGCATCAGGCTGAGGTAGGTGGCGTTCAGGTCCGCCTTGATCGCGCCGGAAGTCACGCCGGCATCGGGGAACAGCGGGCTGCTCACGGTGCCGGTCAGGGTGGGGGCAAAACCGCCGCAGGGACCGAAGGTGCCGGTCGCAAGAATGGATGCTGCATTGCAGGTCGCGGTCGGGTCCAGCACCGCATCACCATTGAGGTGCGACAGGGGCAGGGTCGCCGTGTTGCTGACGCCGGCAGCCGAGGCGATCGCCAGCGGTGTGGCCAGGCCGAGATTGATGGGTCCCACACCAGCCGCAGCCACGGTGGCGGTCTTGAAGTTCCAGGCATAACTGCAGGACGGCGGCACGCCACCAGGTGTGGTCAGGACGCCGACGGTGATGACCGCCGTGTAGGAGGTGTTGGGCAGCAGCGCTGCGCCCGTCGTCAGCGTGGCCACTTTGGTGGCCGCGGTGTAGGTCACCGAAGCCGGCGTCAGCGCCACCCCGCCCACGGGGGTGAGCGTGAAGGTGGTCGAGTTGATCGTGCCTGCATTCATCGCCAGGCTGAAGGTGGCGGTGATCCGTTTGCCGCTGGCGGCCACACCCGTGGTGCTGGTCGGCACGAACTGGTTCCCGTTGGTGGGGTCCGAGGTGGTCACCGTGGGAATCGTCGGGCCGGCCCCCAGGGTACAGACGGCGCCTGGAAGGATGGCACCGGCGGGCGCGCCGGGGATGCCGCCCGCGCCGAGACCGCCGCTGCCCAGGATGGGGCCGCGTCCATCGTCGCCGCCGCCACAGGCGGCCAGCAAAGCGACCAGGGTGGACGCCAGCAGCCAATGGCGCAAGCGCGGATAGCTTTCGAATGTTTTCATGTATTCACCTCTTCGTCTGATCTGAACAAGCATCGGGGTCGGCAGACGACTCATCTGCTCTGGGGTTGCCGACGTTTTGCACCCTCTTGTATGAGCGGTGCATCACACAGCCAGTGTTTCCCGGCGCGCTGTTTGGGTCTGTTCGCTGTCGCACACAAATTCCACGATTTGTGCGCTCTCATACAAATTGGCAACACAAGGCAGCAGGCTCGCCAACTCACAACCGTCCCGTGAGCAGGAGGATGAGCAGCACGATCACGACGATGCCGAGCACCGAGCTCGGCATGTACCCCCAGTTCCGGCTGTGCGGCCAGGACGGTATGACACCGACCAGCATCAGGATCAGGATGATGAGAAGAATGGTGCCCAGGCTCATGACGTACTCCATGCGGTTTCAAAAATCCAGCATAGGTCCGGGCCCGCAATGCATCTGTGCGCTTGCGTACAGTCCGCGTGGAATATCGCTGCGCCGGCGCAGGCTCAGGCCAGCAGCTGTTCGTAGACCGCGGCATCCTTCGCATAGCAGCTGCAGGCCGCGGCCTCCAGTCCGCGGCGATTGAGCACGGACAGGAAGCCGTGGTGGTACTCGATCAGGCCGTCGCGCTGCAGGTTGCCGGCCGCCTTGGTGATGCCGACACGGCGCACACCGAGCAGATAGGCCATGAATTCATGCGTCATGTGAAAGCTGTCCGCGTGCGAACGATCGTGGCTCATCAGCAGCCAGCGCGCCAGCCGCGGATTGACCTGATGGAAATGCACGCACACCGCCAGATTGCCCAGCTGCAGGAAGCGCACATAAAGATAACGCTGCAGGACATGCTGCAGGGCCACGCTCTGGCTGAGCTGCTTGAGGAACTGGCTGCTCGTCATCCTCCATGTCGTCCCGGGCCCCTGCACGACGGCATGGAAGGAAGAGCTCAGCTCTCCGAGGATGAGCTGCTCACCCAGCATGCCTTCGCTGCCCACCATGCCGACCTCCAGGCTGGGGCGGCCTTCATTCAAGGCGACGAAGGAGATAAAGCAGTCCACGGGAAAGTAGACGTGAAGCGCGGGGTCTCCTGGCTCGGTGATCACCTCGGCAAGCTTCAACTCGACGGACTCGCATTCGGCCAGCAGACGTTCCTGGTCTTTTTTTGGAAGCATTTGAATCAGATGATTTCCAGGGCTTGTCATGCTGTCTTTCGATGAGTTGTAGATCGCACGGGAGGCATCGGCATGCGTGCCGACGACGCCGGCTACCCCGTCTGATTTGGCAAGTTTGCGCACGACCCTGGTGGATGACAGTCTTGCAGCGCACATAAGGCCGCAGATTCCTGGTGCCAGACAGATGCTCTAGACCGAGACCAGCGCAGGGAGCAGGCGGTCGTATTCCTCCTTGACGACCCCGTAGCACTCACAGACGACCTGCTCCAGGCCATGGCGGTCCAGCACCTCGATGTGTCCACGCGAGTAGCGGATCAGGCCGGCCTGCTGCAGCTTGTGCGCGTTTTCGGTCACGCCTTCGCGTCGCACGCCCAGCATGTTGGAGATCAGCTCCTGTGTCATGCGCAAATGGTTGCCCGGCAGGCGGTCCAGGCTCATCAGCAGCCAGCGGCAGAGTTGCTGCTGCACCGAATGGTGCCGGTTGCAGACGGCGGTCTGGGAGATCTGCGTGATGAGGGCCTGGGCATAACGCAGCATCAGGTGCATCACCGGCAGCGAGCGGTTGAACTCCGCCTTGATGGCACGGGCCTTGAGGCGGAAACCGTGGCCTGCGCTCTGCACCACGGCCCGGTTCGGCGAGGTCTCGCCGCCGAGAAAGAGCGCAATGCCCACGACCCCTTCGAAACCGACGATCGCGATCTCTGCCGATGATCCGTTTTCGGTCACATACAGCAGGGAGACGATGGCCGAGGTGGGGAAATAGACATCGCGTTGTGCGCTGCCGGATTCATAGAGCACCTGCCCGAGCTTCAGCTCGACCGGTTCGAGTTGCGGCAGCCAGCGTTGCCATTCCTCGACGGGCAGGGCGGCGAGCAACTGGTTGCTCAGCGGATCATTCGGATCCATCATCCGGTGCTTCCCCTCTGTGTCTCTCCTGCGCCCAAGCGTGGCGTCAGAATGCTCTGGAGCCTGGACGACGGCTTGCCATCCAGGCAGCCCGCGCTTATTTCTTGCCTATGTCGATCCATGCATCGCTGGCTTTTTTCTGCCATTCGGCCAGCTGCTTTTCAGCATCATCCTTGGCCACGCCGTAGCGCTCCTGGATCTTCCCGGCCAGCTGGTCGCGCCGCCCGGCAATCACGTCGAGGTCGTCGTCGGTCAGTTTTCCCCACTGTTCCTTGACCTTGCCCGTGACCTGCTTCCAGTTTCCTTCAATACGATCCCAGTTCATGTTCATTCCTTGGTGTGTGACAAAAATTTCCTGCAAACCGCCGGCCGCTCAGGGGCGCACGACGATCTCGTTCCTGACGGACTTCACGCCCTTGACGTTGCGCGCGATGGTCTCCGCGGTCGACTTCTCCGTGGCGCTCTTGGCAAAGCCCGACAGCAGGACGGTTCCGTTCAGCGTCTCGACGCTGATGCTGGCGGCGGAGACCTCCTTGTTGTCGACAAAACGCGCCTTGACGGATGAGGTGATGGCGGTGTCGTCGATGTAGGCGCCGACGGTTTCCTGGTCCCGGGTGACGGCGCAGCCGGAGGCAAGCAGCATGGTCAGGGTGGTCGCCACAACGGCGATGGCAGCTTGGGTTCTCATGGGAGTTTCCTTGGTGGGTTGGATGAATCGGTTCAATGCGCAGATCAGTTGACCAGCCAGGCGGTCAACTCTTCGGCGTGCTCGCGCTCGTCGTCCACGATCGCCTCCAGCAGGCGGTGTGTGGAAACGTCTTGCTTGTCGACCTGGGACATGATCTCGGTGTACTTGACGATGGTCCGGTATTCCGACGACAGGTTGGCCTCGATCATTGATTTCAGGTCATGGTGATAGTCGTGCGTGGCCTGCCCCATGCGAATCAGCAGGTTGGGGGAGTATTCGAGTTCTCCGCCCAGCTGCGCGATGCGCCGGGCCAGCTTGTGTGCGTGGGCCAGCTCCTCGTAGACATGGAGCAGGAACTCGCCGCTGAGCAGGGGCACGGCCTCGGTGTCTTCCGAGAGATGGTTGTAGCGGACCACGCAGACCAGCTCCTTGATCAGCGAATCCTTGAGCAGGCGGATGACCTCGTCTTTCCAGGCCATGCCCGGCCCGGGCTCTGCCATCAGGGAGCGGGCAGACTCTGCGTCCGGCCGCCGGGGTTCCTGCCGCATGGTTGACAAGGCGCCGAAGGTGGTGGATTGGAAATTGGCATGCATGGCTGGGGCTCCCGGGTGGCGGATGGAGGGTGGCGGATGTCGAGCGATGTGTCCGACTGCGGCCCAAGATAAGCGGCCTCAAAGATCCGGTCCGTGCGCTAGCGCACCTAATGCAGCGAAGGGCCACCAGGACGCAGGCCACCCGTATCCCCTTGTTGCGCCTGTGTTCGTTTGCGCACCGACCCTGACCGGCAAAACAACCATGCTGGTCACAGTTCCCGGCACCTTGTTGGGTGCCGGGCGATCGATCCACCCACGCATGACAGGAACAACCATGAACAAGCTTCTTCTCACACCCTGGCTCGCCGGCCTGGCACTGGCCCTGACGGCTTGCGCATCGGGCCCACCCGCCCCGACCGAGCAGATGGCCGTCTCGGCCGCAGCGATCGAACAGGCCGTGAGCGCCGGGGCACCGGAGCTGGCCCCCAGGGAATTGGGCACGGCCCGCGACAAACTGGCGCGCGCCAAGGTGGCGATGGACGCCGACGACAACACGCAGGCGCTGCGCCTGGCCGAACAGGCGCAGGCCGATGCCCAGCTGGCCGTGACCAAGGCGCGCACCGCCAAGGCTGAAAAAGCGGCAGCGGCCCTGGCGGAAGACCGTCGGGTGCTGCGTGAAGAAATGCAGCGCAATACCAATACCAAGTAATCCTGCACAGCAAGGCCACCATCATGAAATACCTCTCCTCCCTCCCCCTCTGCGCCATCGCTCTGGCCGTCCTGTCGGCCTGCACCACGATGCCGGCTGACAAATCGCCGCTCGAGATCGCACGTGTCGACGTGCAGGCGGCGCGTGACAACCCGCAGACCGCTACCCTGGCGGCCGGCGAACTCCAGACCGCGGACGCGGCCCTGCAACGCGCCAACCTGGCCCAGGTCAACCGGGAGTCTGCCGCCAGCATCGACCACTGGTCCTATCTGGCCAGCCAGCGCGCGGCGATTGCGCAGGAAGCCGGCCGGCAGAAGGCGGCCGAGCAGCGCGTCAGCGACGCCAACGCCGTGCGCGACCGGATGCAGCTCGAGAACCGGACCCGCGAAGCGGATGCCGCCCGCCAGAGCACCCTGGATGCACAGGAACAGACCCGCGCCGCCGAGTTGCGCAACCGCCAGCTCGAGGAACGGGTCAAGGAACTCAACGCCAAGCCCACGCCGCGCGGCTGGGTCGTCACCTTCGGTGACGTGCTGTTCAGCACCGGACAGGCCCAGCTCAAGTCCGGCAGCGCACGCAACATCGACAAGCTGGCGGATGTTCTGCAGAGCTACCCGCAACGCAATGTGCTGATCGAGGGGTTCACCGACAGCACGGGCAGCGAGGCCACCAACCTGGCGCTCTCGCAGCGGCGCAGCGCCGCCGTGCGCGAAGCCCTGATCGACAAGGGTGTGAGCCCCGGCCGCATCAGCACGCGCGGCTATGGCGAGTCCTATCCGGTGGCCGACAACACCTCAGCCAGCGGCCGGCAGCTGAACCGGCGCGTGGAGATCGTCCTCTCCGATGACACCGGGGTGATCCCGCCGCGTTGAAGCGCCAACCGGGCCGGGCGCCATCCCCCGGCCCGGCCCGTGTCGAGATTCATCAGACGCAGGCTGCGACCAGGCGGGTTCCGGCCTCAGCCGGTCACTTCATGGGGCAGCAGACGGTCGCACTCCTTCTTCACGACGCGATAACACTCACAGACCCGCTCTTCCAGGCCCTGGCGGTCGAGCACCTCGATATGCCCGCGCGTGTACCGGATCAGACCGGCGTTCTGCAGTTTGTTCGCATGCTCCGTCACGCCTTCGCGTCGAACACCGAGCATGGTGGAAATCATCTCCTGCGTCATGCGCAGGTGGTTTTCCGGCAGGCGGTCCAGGGTCATGAGCAACCAGCGGCAAAGCTGCTTTTCCACCGAGTGGTGCCGGTTGCACACCGCCATCTGCGACACCTGCGTCATCAAGGCCTGCGCATAGCGCAGCAGAAGCCGTCGGGTCGTCGCCGAACTGTTGAAGGCCTCCTGGAGCGCGCGGGCCCTGAGCCGGTACCCCTGCCCGGCGTTGCGGACCAAGGCCCGGCAAGGCGAAGTCTCGCCCCCCATGAACAGTGAAACCCCGACAACACCTTCATGACCGACGACCGCAGTTTCGGCCGAAGACCCATTCAGGGTGACGTAGAGCAGGGAGACCACCGCCGTGGTGGGAAAGTAGACATAGGGCTGCGCCCGGCCGGCCTCGTACAGCACGCTTCCCAGAGGCAGATCGACCAGGTCCAGCTGGGAGAGCCAGGGCCGGAACTCGCCCAGGGGCAAGGCAGCCAGCAGCTGATTGCCGAACGTGCGGGGGAGGTACGCAACCGCTCCGCCGAGCGACTCTTTCAGAAGCCCGGTCGTGATCTTGTCGCTATGAACTTGCATCGTGTTCCTGAAATTTTCTGTCCGCACCAAAGCTTCACCCGAGCCCGTCAGGCAGACAAGGCTGCCACTCAATCGAGCCCGGTGCCGGGGAAACCGGAGGAACTCAGCATCTTCTTGCCCGCCTCGATCACTTGCAGACCGGCCTTGAGCACATTGACGCGGGCGATATCGATCTGCAGCTCGGCCGCTTTCTGATCGCCCGATTCGAAAAGCTTTGCCGCCTCCATGTGCGAGCGCGCCGCGATATCGAGGTGATTCGCCGCCCTCCGATGATGCTGTGCCAGCGTCAGGGATTCCGATGTCTCGGTAGTGAGGGTTTGCATAAGCATCTGGGTCTGATCCTGTGGGTTGAGTCTGCAAGACGTTCATCAGCGCGGCTGATACGCGAGTCTTGAAAACCCCGGGACTTCAGTCTGTGCGCTAGGACACACATGCGTCCGGGTGTTGCTGGCATAAACCAATGCCACCCGATGCCGCTCGCTGTGTACGGTTCCGCACGGTCAGACGCCGCTCCAGCGCTTAAGGTCGGGCTTCATGACATTCGAAACATCCCGGATGCATGAGGTGCCCACGTCACTTCACCCTGGCCTTGGGCATACGCCACCTCTGCTGATGGACCAAGACCCCCCGGCCCCTGCACCACAGGGATGAAGGTGTCAGGTCTGTCCCATTACAAGGAATCCATTTCATGTTCGAAACCAGTGCCCCCCAAAGGGAAAAATTGATGGACGATCTACGCCAGGTCATCGCGGATACCGAGGAATTGCTGCGCATGACGGCCGACGAAGTCGGCGACAACGTCTCGGAGGTTCGCGGCCGGATCCAGCGCCGGCTGCAGTCGGCGCGCTCGCAACTCGCTGAACTGCAAGGCACCGCTGCTGCTGCCGTCAAGGAGGCAGGCCACGCGACCGACGAATACGTGCATCAGAACCCGTGGACTTCGATCGGTATCGGCGTGGCGATCGGGCTGCTCGTGGGCCTGGTGATCGACCGCCGCAAATGAGCGAGACCGGGCAAAGCCAGGGCCTTTTCGCCTCGGTACGCCAGTTGCTGTCTACGGTGGTCGAGACCGGACAGGTTCGTCTCTCCCTGCTCAGCAACGAGATCGAGCAGGAAAAGCTGCGCCTGTATGACAGCCTGCTCTGGATCGGGGTGGGGCTGGGGCTGCTGGGGCTGGGGGCGCAGCTGCTGATCGCCTTCATCGTCGTGCTCTTCTGGGACACCGACCGCCTGTTGATCCTGGGCGCGCTGGCCCTGCTCCTGCTGCTGGGCGGCGCCGCACTCTTGTCGATGACCAGGGCGCGCTTGCGCAAGCCCGGCGGCCTGTTCAACAGCACCGTCGAGGAACTCCGCCGCGACCGCGTCGAATTGGGCAACTAGTATGAACAGGTCCTAGAGATGCACCGTCGGCACCGCGAGAAGCTGGTCCAGCGCCAGCAACAACTGCTGTTGCGCAGCGCCGAGCTGCGCGTCGCACTGACGCGCCAGGCCCAGGTGCTCAAAGCGCCCTTGTCCGTGGTCGACCAGCTGCGATCCGGTGTGCAGTGGCTGGGTCGCCATCCGGCCTGGCCGATGGCCGCCCTGGGACTGCTGTCGCTGGCCCGGCCGCGTCGACTCCTGCGCTGGATCCCGCCCCTGATGGGCGGCGTGCAGTTGCTCCTGCTGCTGCGCCGCGGCTTGGGCAGCCACCCCCATCGAAAGCCCTGAGCCGGCAACACTGCCGGATTCGGAACCCCCCTCAGCCTTTGCGCAGCATGGCCATCGCCCGACCCACCTCGTGCGTACCCTGGGCGCTGCCGCTGCCGGGCACCGTTTCGTGGCTGCGGTCCAGCACTTCGGCCAGGTGCTGCTGCAGGCGCACGTCGGCGTTGTCGTCGATGCCGATCCACGCGCCCTGCGTCATCGTGATGTGCGCGGCCTCCACGCTACCGGCGCCGGCGCACAAGGTCGTGCGCGTGGGTGCATCGGCACTGGCCAGTACCAGCATGGCGGGCACCACGGCCTCGGGCTGCAGGGCACGCAGCACTTCGGCGGGCATCAGGTCTTCGGTCATGCGCGTGGCGGCCGTCGGGGCCAGGCAGTTGACGCGGATGTCGTTCTTGGCGCCTTCGAGCGCCAGGGTCTGCATCAGCCCCACCAGGGCCAGCTTGGCCGCGCCGTAGTTGCTCTGGCCGAAGTTGCCGTAGAGGCCGCTGGACGACGTGGTCATCACGATGCGGCCGTATTTCTGCGCCGTCATGTGGGGCCAGACGGCCTTGCAGCAGTGCACGGCGCCCATGAGGTGCACGTCCAGCACCAGGCGGAAGTCGGCCAGCTCCATCTTGGCAAAGGTCTTGTCGCGCAGGATGCCGGCGTTGTTGACCAGGATGTCCACGCGGCCCCAGGTGTCCACTGCCTGCTGCACCATGGCCTGTACGGCCTCGAAGTCGGTGACGGAGGCCGCATTGGCCATGGCCTCACCGCCTGCCGCGCGGATCTCGTCCACCACCTGCTGCGCGGCGCTGGCCGAACCGCCCGAGCCGTCACGGGCACCGCCCAGGTCGTTCACCACCACCTTGGCGCCGCGTTTGGCCAGCGCCAGCGCATGCTGGCGGCCCAGGCCACCACCGGCCCCGGTCACGATGGCCACCCGGCCCTTGAAGTCGATCATGCTGTCTCCTCTGTGTTGGTCAGCGTATGGTCAAATCTTAATGGACGAACAAAACCAGCCGAGTCCTGCACACGACACCATGGAACTGAACCGCACCCTCATCGAAACCCCGCCGCGCGACGCGGCCACCGTGGTCATGCTGCGCGACGCGCCCACCGGGCTGGAGGTCTTCCTGCTCAAGCGCCATGGTCTGTCCGACGTGCTGGGCGGCGCCTATGTGTTCCCCGGCGGCAAGATCGACGCGCAGGACGCCGCGCTGATCCCCCAGCTGGACCAGCCCCTGGCCGCGCTGCACGGCGCGCTGGGCGAGCCCGACACGGCGGCCGAGCTGGCCGCGAGCTGCTACGTGGCGGCGCTGCGCGAGGCGTTCGAGGAATCGGGCGTGTTGTACGCGCATGGCGCCAGCGCCGATCAGGTGGCGCAGGCCACCGCACTGCTGCGCGAGGGCCATGGTTTTGCGCAGGTGCTCACGCGCCTGGGCCTCAAGCTCGACACCCGCAGCGTGCTGCCCTGGTCGCGCTGGGTCACACCCAAGATGGCTTCGGTGAGTTCCAAGCGCTTCGACACGCGCTTTTTCGTGGCCGCCGTGCCGGCGGTGCAGACGGCACGCCACGACAACCATGAAGCCACCGAGAGCGTGTGGGTGGCACCCCGCGCTGCGCTGGAACAGTACCGCGACAGCCTCATCGAGCTGGCGCCTCCGCAGATCATGAGCCTGGCCCATCTGGCACGGCACAACAGCGTGGCCGGCGTGCTCGCCGAGGCCCGCAGCAAGAGCCCGGCCCTGGTGCAGCCCGAACCCTATGACGACGAGAACGGCGTGCGTGTGCTGTGTTACCCCGGTGACCCGCGCCACAGCGTGCGCGAGCGCGCCCTGCCCGGCCCCACACGCCTGCGCTACAGCAGCAAGCGCTTCCAGCCCGAGGGCGGCTTCGAGGCGCTCTTTCTCTGACTCAGGAATTGGCGCGGCGCTTGAGCCAGCGCATCAGACCGCCCACCAGCGGCAGCTTCTCGTAGAGCTCCTCGGCCGCGTCCCAGTAGTCGCGGTGCGAGCGGATGCGGCCGTCCTGCGCCAGGCGCAGGTGCGTGGCGCCGCGGATGATTTGCGGCTGCTCGGGGCTGAACTTGCGGAAGCGGAAATGGAAATCCCAGGTCAGCAGGACCTGCTCGCCCTCGACCACGCGGCCGGTCACGACAAAACGCGGCTCGTGCAGGTTGACGTACATGTGGCGGAAGATGCGCTGGATGGGCAGGATGCCGCGCACCTCGTTGAAGGGGTCCTTGAAATACGCGTCTTCGGTATAGAACTCGGGAAAACGCTCGACACTCTGCGGCGTCAGCGTTTCAAAGAAGACGGCGATCTTTTCGACGGCATGGCTCATGCTCCGGTGGCCTTTCTAACCAGGGGAAAGTAGAGACGGTAGGGCAGCAGGCGCATGAACTTGAGCCAGCGCGTGAAGCGTTTGGGGAAATGCAATTCGAAGTCGCCGCGCGCCCAGCCGGCCAGCATCTCGCGCGCCGCGACTTCAGGCGTGATGAGCGCGGGCATCTTGAAATCGTTCTGCGCGGTCAGCGGCGTCTCGACGAAACCGGGGTTGACCACGCTCACGCCCAGGCCCAGCCCCGCCAGGTCCAGGTAGAGGGCTTCGGCCAGGTTGATGAGCGCGGCCTTGGTCGGCCCATAGGCCAGGCTCTTGGGCAGGCCGCGAAAACCCGCCACGCTGCTGACCAGGCTCAGGTGCCCGCCCTGCCCCGCCGCGGCCTGCCGCTTCAGATGCGGCAACACCGCCTCCAGCAGGTAGAGCGCGCCCACGTAGTTGACCTGCTCGTGGCGCAGCATCTCGTCCAGGCTGTAAGACTGGGCGTCGACCGGCAGGTAATAACCGGCGCAGTACACCACCAGGTCCAGCGGGCCGCGCTCGGCAACGGCGTCGCTGGCCAGCTGCAGGGCGTGGCGGTCCGTCACGTCCAGCGCCAGGGCCACGGCGCGCGGCCGGCCCTGGGCATCGGCGCCCGGATGATGCGCGGCCACCCAGGCACCGAGCTGCTCCGCCTTGCGGGCCGAGACAAACACCGTGGCGCCTTGCGCGTGCAGCAGGTCGGCGCAGGCCTGGCCGATGCCGCTGGAGGCACCGACCAGCCAGACCGTCTTGCCGGCCCAGTTGCGCAGGGGAGGATTGAGGGACATGGTCAGCGCTTGCTAAAGGACAGGGTGACTTCACCCAGGCGCACACCCCATTTGCTCATGGTGGCGCGGTTGAGCATGACACGGTCGTTCATCTGGTACATCCAGTCCTCGAAATGTACGACGATGTTGCGCCCGTCCACCGGCAGGTCCAGGTTGTAGGCCCAGTAGAAGGCGTTGCCGCGTTCCTCGCCATTGGCCTCGCCCACCACGTCGCCGGCGGTGCCGACATAGAGCCCCTGCCTGCCCACGCCAGGGCGGCGACGCAGCGTCCAGATGCGCTTCTGTGTCGTGCCATCGGAGTAGGTGAAGTATTCGTCAAGCACGCCGACCTCGCGGCCGCTCTCGCCGCTCCAGCTGCAGTTCATGACCACGGTGAAACGCTTGACGACCTTGCCCGAGCGGTCGGTGAAGACACCGTAGGCATCGACCGTGCCATTGAAATAACGGCGCAAGTCGAGCTCGGGTTTCTCCTGGGCGTAATCGGCCACGGTGGGTGAGGCGCAGCCGGCCAGAGTGGTGGCGCCAAGCGCGGTGGCACCGGCAAGCAGCAGACGTCGTTTCATGATGAACCTTTGCGATGGATAAAAGATGAATACAGCAGAGCACCCGCCGCCAGCTTGAGCACACAGGGCAGCAGGCAGTAGGCGATGGTGAGCGCCTGCAGGGCCTGGGGCTCGCGCGCGCCGGGCGCATAGCCGTAGAAACCCAGCAGGGGCAGGGCCAGGCCGGCGGCCAGGGCGAGGTTGAGTTTGGTGGCGAAGTTCCACCAGCCGTAGTAGGCGCCTTGCGTGCGACCCAGGTCGCCGGCGCGCGCGATCAGGCCGGCCAGCATGGCGCCGGGCATCACGAGATCGGCCCCCAAGGCGGCGCCGGAGAGCACGCAGATGGCAATGAACCACCAGGCATCGCCTTCGCCCAGCAGGCTGGCCCAGATGAACACCGCCACGGCCAGCGCCATGCCACCCAGCCAGCCCGGCGCCAGGCCGAAGCGGCGCACGGCGGCCAGCCACAGCGGCATGGACAGCGCCGCACTCAGGAAATAGCTGCCGAGGAACAGCGGCTCCATCGTGGTGGGGGCCTGCAGGCGGTCCTGCACGAAAAAAAGCACCAGCGTGGCCGGTACCGCGCTGGCAATGCCGTTGAGCATGAACACGGCGAGCAGGCGGCGAAAGGGCGCGCGCTGCCAGGGCTGCCACAACTGGCCGGCCTCGGCCGCCGTGCCGGTGATGGCGTCGGCCGCGGGGCGCGGCGCGGCGCGCCAGGCCAGCCCGCCCAGCAGCAGGCTCAGCCAGAACAGGACGACCATGGCCTCCAGGCCCCAGAGCACGGGCACCACGGAGGCCAGCAGCACACCCACCAGGCCCAGGCCCTCACGCCAGGCCACCAGGCGGCTCTGCTTGAGCGCGTCGCCGCCCAGCAGCGCACCCCAGGCCTGGTGCGAGAGCGTGACCGCGCTGAAACTCGCGTAGGTCAGCATCAGCATCACGGCGCTGAAGGCCAGCAGGCCGCTGCCGCTGCGCAGCGGCGGAAAAAACAGCAAGGCGAAACCCGCGCCCATGAGCACGCAGGCCGCCCCCGCCCAGGCCAGCAGCAAAGAGGGGGAGCGGCGGTAGAGGCCGTCGCTCGCGCGGCCCAGCAGCGGATCGATCAGCGCATCGGCCAGGCGCGTGGCCAGCAGCAAGGCGCCCAGCGTGGCCAGCGGCACACCGAACTCGCGCGCGTAGTGGTTGGGCAGCAGCACATACAGCGGCAGCGCCACGAAGGCCAGTGGCAGGCCCATGAGGCCGTAACGCCAGGCTTGCGCGGCCGAGAGAGTGGTGGAGGTCGTCATGCAGGCATGCCGCTCAACGGGCACTCGCGGACTGACCCAGCAGGGCCAACCTCAACTTGGGGGCCGAGGTCTGCTCCGACAGCCAGATGCCGAAGAACAGGCGGGCGAACTCGGGGTCGGGGATTTCGCCTGTGGGCTTGCCGTTGGCGTAAAACTGCGCGCCGCGGCCCGGCAGGTTCACGCCGGTCAGGCGGTCGCCGTTGGACACGTCAGGAAAGACCGCCAGCATGGCCTGCAGCCAGGCTTGCGCCTGCGTCTCGCTGAAAGGGCCGACGCGACGCATCTCGTCGATGGAGCGCTGGGCGATGTCGCGCGCCTTGAAGTCGCGCCGGTAGTGCAACTCCAGCGCATAACGCTGGCGCGGCAGGGCCGCGGCATCGAAACCGGGCTCGACCCACAGGCTGGCCTGGTAGACGTCGAAGCCCCACCAGGTGTACAGGCCGCTGCCGACCTGGCGCGGCTGCGCCAGCAGGGGCGAGGCGACCCGCGCCGGCGGCGGCACGATCTCGGCCAGCGCCGGAGCGGCGGCCAGCAGCAGGACGAGTCCGACGACAGTTGCTACGCTTTTTGTAGCGTGAACTGGATCACGTCGATATTGGCTTCGTCGAAGGCTGCTTCGCAGTAGGCGAGGTAGAACTCCCATAGGTGCATGAACCTTTCGTCAAATCCGAGTTGCAGGATGCGGGTGCGCTCCGCCAGGAACTGGCGGCGCCAGCGACGCAGGGTTTCGGCGTAGTCGGGACCGAAGGACAGTTCATCCACCACCTTCAGGCCGGCCGCCTGCGCCTGGCGGCGGAACTCGGCCGGGCACGGCAGGCAGCCGCCGGGGAAGATGTACTGCTGGATGAAATCGGTCGAGTGGAGGTAACGCTCGAACAGGCGGTCCTCGATCACGATGCTCTGGATGCAGGCGCGGCCACCGCTCTTGAGCAGTCGCGCCACGCTCTGGAAGTAGGTCGGCCAGTATTCCTGGCCCACGGCCTCGACCATCTCGATGGAGCAGATCGCGTCATATGGGCCGTCGTTGATGTCGCGGTAGTCCTGCAGGCGCAGGTCGGCGCGCGCGGCCGCCTCGGCCCCCAGATTGCTCATGCGTTCCTGGCCCCAGCCCAGCTGCTCGGTGCTCAGCGTGACGCCGGTCAGCGAAGCCTGGAATTCGGTGACGGCCATCTCGGCCAGCGCACCCCAGCCACAGCCGATCTCCAGCACGCGTTCGCCCGGCTGCACGCCCACCAGGCGCAGCGCGCGCCGTACCTTGGCCTGCTGCGCAGCGACCATGTCGCCGGCCAGATTGCCCTCGAACCAGGCCGAGGAGTAGTTCATGGTGCCGTCCAGCCACAGGCGGTAGAAGGCATTGCCCAGGTCGTAATGGGCGTGGATGTTCTTGCGGCTGTTGGTCCTGGTGTTGCGGTGGAAGAGGTGGCGCAGGCGGTAGAACAGGCTGCCCAGCCAGCTGCCGTAGATCACGTCCTCCAGCGCCTGGCGGTTGCGGATGAACAGGCGCAGCAATGCGGCCAGGTCAGACGTCGTCCACTGGCCGGCCATGTAACTCTCGGCGAAGCCGATGTCGCCGGACTTCATCGTGGCGCCGAACACGGCCCAGTCGTGCAGCACCAGGCTCGCGGCCGGCTGCTCGCCGTTGCCGTAGCGCAGTTGGGTGCCGTCGGGCAGTTGCAGGGTGAGCGTGCCATGCTGCAGTCGTTCGAGCAGGCGCAGGACGGAGCGGGCACTGGCGGGTGCGCTGCGCGGCAGCACGAGGCGGGAAGCCGTGGTGGTGTTCATGGCGTGGAGGCTGGAGGGATGGAACGGGTGACGAAGTCGGCGGGTGGCACCGGCTTGGCGAAAAAGGGCACGCGCTTGAGCCACAGGCGCACGGCCTGCCAATGGATGTGGGCGATCAGCGCCAGCGTCATGGCCGGCTGGCGCCACAGCACACGACGCGCGCTGTGCGCGGTATAGGGCTGCAGCACGCCGCTGACGCTGGTCTGCAGCAGCAGGCCCTGGGCATCCATCAGGTCGACGCAGGCGACGGTGCGCTCCATGCCGGCACGCTCGGTGCGCATGAAACGGAAGCGGTATTCGCCTTCCACGCGGCAGAAGGGCGAGACGTGGAAGACCTTGCTGGCGCGCTGCTCCTGACCATAGCGCGGCGCATCGAGCAGATAGCAGTGGCGCTCGCCGAAGGTGTTGTTGACCTCGGCCACGATGGCGCGCAAGGTGCCGTCGCTGCGGTGGCAGTACCAGAAGCTCACCGGCTTGAAGGCGTAACCCAGCACACGCGGGTAGGAGTGCAGCCAGATCTCGCCGTCGGCATCCTCTATGCCTTCGCGCCGCAGCAGCTCCTCCATCCAGCCCAGCGCCCCGCCCTGCGCAGCGCTGCGGCCGTCGCCATGGTCGCTGTCATGGAAGCTGAGCCAGCCGGCGCGGTTGTGCGCCAGCTCGCCGGCACCAAACCGGCGCATGCTGCGCAGCGGCAGCATGAGAAAGAAGGTGGGGTAGGCAAAAGCGTGCCGCGTCGGGCGCAGGCGCGTGTGGCGCACCTGGCCGCGGCCGATCAGGGGCACGTCGGGCTGGCTCATGCAGCTTCCCGATAGGCCATGCGCGCCAGCAGTTGCTGCGCCACCGACAGGCCGGACTTGAGGCCGTCTTCGTGAAAACCGTAGCCGGTCCAGGCACCGGCGTACCAGGTGCGCTGGCGGCCCTGCAGCCTGGGCAGTTCCTTCTGCGCGGCAATGGCCCCGAGGTCGAACACCGGGTGCGCGTACGCGTAGTCGCCCAGCACATGCTGCGGCGCGATCTCGCGCAGCGGGTTGAGGCTGACGACCACCGGCTGCTCGAAGGGCAGCGGCTGCAGCTGGTTCAGCAGATAGTGCAGGCAGACGCGGCTGCTTTCCTGGCCGCTGGCGGGCGCACGCTCATAGTTCCAGGCGGCCCAGGCCAGGCGACGCTCGGGCAGCACGGAGGCATCGGTGTGCAGCACGGCGCGGTTGGCCTGGTAGCGGATGGCGCCCAGCACCCGACCTTCTTCGGCCGAAGGCCGGCGCAGCAGGGCCAGGGCCTGATCGGAATGGGTGGCCAGCACGACCTGGTCAAAGCGCTGGGCGCCCTGGTCGGTGGTGAGCGTCACCCCGTGGTCGTCGCGCTCGATGGCGCGCACCGGGGTGTTGAGGCGCTTGTCGGGGATGCACGCCACGATCTTCTCGACATAACGGCGCGCGCCGCCCGTCACCGTCCACCACTGCGGGCGGTTGTTCACCTGGATCAGGCCGTGGTTGTGGCAAAAACGGATCATGGTGGCCACGGGGAACTCAAGCATCTGCGCTGTCGGACAGCTCCAGATGCAGGCCATCATGGGCAGGAAGTACCAGTCACGGAATTCGGCGCTGAAACGCTGCTCGTCCAGCCACTCGCCCAGGGGCTGGGCCAGTTGCGCATCGGCCCCGGCTTCGGCCAGGGTCGTGGCCAGGCGGTTGAAACGCAGCACCTCGCGCAGCATGCGCAGGAAGCGCCAGTTCAGGAGATTGCGGCGCTGGGCGAAAACGCTGTTGAGGCTCGCACCGTTCCATTCCAGCCGGCGGCCGGCCACACCGGCCTGGACCGAGAAGGACATGTCGGTCTTGGCGGTGGCGATGTCCAGTTCACCGAACAGGCGGATCAGGTTGGGGTAGGTGCGCTCGTTGAAGACCAGGAAACCGGTGTCCACACCCCAGGTGACGGACCCATGGCTGGTGGGCAGGGTCACGTCCACCGTGTGGGTGTGACCGCCAAAATAGTCCCCCGCCTCGAACAGGGTCAGCTCGGCATGGCCCTGCAAAGCGTGGGCCACGGCCAGGCCGGAAATGCCGGAGCCGACGATGGCGACCTTCATGCGCAGGCTCGCTTCCGCGGGCCCGTGGCGCCCGGGATGGCCAGGCCGCCAAACCTGCGGGATAAGCTGGAAAGAATTTTTGACATGGACAAAACTTAGATTAAACAGTTAATATCGCGTTGTTTTGAAAGATTATCTACGTTTGTCCTAGACAAAAAGATTTATAGTGAAAGACCTTACAGATGAGTCAGGAATGACAGGCGCGACGGCCGGCACCGACCTGCCCATCGCCGCGGTGGAGCGCGACACGGGTCTTTCCAAGGACACGCTGCGCGTATGGGAACGCCGTTACGGCTTCCCGCAGCCTGTGCGCGACGCCTTCGACGAGCGCCTGTACCCGTCCGAGCAGGTCGAGCGCCTGCGCCTGATTGCACGCCTGCTGGGGGCTGGCCAGCGCCCCGGGCGCGTGGTGCCCCTGTCGCTGGCCGAGTTGCAGCAACTGCTGCTGGATTCGGCCCCGGTCGCAACGCACGCCCCCCTCACCCCCGAACTGCAGGCCGTCCTGGACCTGGTGCGCCAGCACGAGGTGATGGCCTTGCGCCGCACCCTGAACCAGGCCGTGCTGCGCCTGGGCCTGGGCCGCTTCCTGTCCGAACTGCTGGCGCCGCTGAACGCCCAGGTGGGCGAAGCCTGGGTACGCGGCGAGATCCAGGTGTTCGAGGAACATATGTATACGGAGAGCGTGACCGCCGTGCTGCGCAGCGCCCTGGGCAGCATGGCCTCCATGCCGCGCCCGGGCCGCCCGCGGGTGCTGCTGGCGACCTTTCCGCAGGAATCCCACATGCTGGGCCTGCTGATGGCCGAGATCACCCTGGTTCTGGAGGGCTGCGAATGCGTCTCGCTCGGGGCCCAGACACCCGTGGCCGAGATCGTTCGCGCGGCGCAGGCCAACCGCGCACAGATCGTGGGCCTGAGCTTCAGCCCGGCCTTCAATGCGCAGCTGCTGCAGCGCGGCCTGCAGGATCTGCGCAGCCGGCTGCCCGCCGGGATCGAGATCTGGGCCGGTGGCAGCCACCCGGTGCTGCAACGCCGCCCCCCCGAGGGCGTGACCCCGGTGCCCCGATTGGAAGACATCAGCCATCTGCTGGCCCTGTGGAGTGCGGGCCAGCCCCAGCCGACCCCGTCTGCATGAAGAAATCAGGCTGCGCTGTCGCGCTTTTTCAGGTCGGCCAGCATGAGGCTGGACTCGCCCAGGCGGCCCGCCAGGATGCGGGCAATGTTGCGGTAGATGGCCGACGCGCTCTCGGGGTTGGCATCGATGAGTTCGCGGTAGAAGCGCATGGCCACCAGCGGGCCGGTGGCGCGCACCGTGGCCGAACGCACATCGTTGCCGACCAGGGCCATCTCGCCGAAGCACTCGCCCGGGCCCAGGCGCGTCAGCTCGACCGGTTTGCCGTCGCGTATCTTCTCGACCACCACGTCGCCGGCGATCAGCACATAAAAGGAGTTGCCCATATCGCCTTCGCGGAACACCGCTTCGCCGGCCTGGACCGTGAAGTGTTCGCCGGTGGCCAGCGTGTCCAGCAGGCAGGGCTGGCTCATGCCGGCGAAGATCGGGACCTTCTGCGCAATCTTCTGGATGATGGCCGGGTCGAGCTTGAGCGCCGATGCCGCGCGCTGGGGCAACACCTCGGCACGCACCCGCTCGGCGATGTTCTGGACGATGGCAGGATTGATGCCCATGTTCTTGTGTCCCCTGTGCTGCAGCGCCTGTTGGCGCTACATCGCACATCTTACACAGCGGCGGCGACAGCGGCACGCCCCGGCGTGGCATTTTGCGCACGGCGGCGGCGCCTCCCACGCCGCGCGCCGCTGAACCGGCAGCGCCTGCGCCAGGTGCCGCCCGGCCGTCCAGAAACCGGACGACCCGTATACTGGACGCCCATCAGCCTGGCCTCCATGGCAGCGTCCACGCCCCGTGTCGGGGCCGGCATAATAAGCACACTCATCCTCTCCAACATTCCGATCGCATGGCCGTCCTCACCATCGTCTTTGCCGACCTGACCGGAAGTACCGGCCTGTTCGAGGCATTGGGCAATGCCAGGGCGGCTGAACTGGTGACCCGCACCACGCACTGGATAGGCAAGTCCTTCCAGGCGCGCGGAGGGCGTGTCATCAAGTACCTGGGCGACGGGGTGCTGGCCTCCTTTTCCGACAACCAGGCCGCCGTGCTGTCCATGGTCGAGATGCAGCGCATGCAGCGCGAACGCAGCAGCAGCCTGCCGGGCCTGAGCAAGATGCAGGTCAAGGTGGGCCTGGCCCGCGGCGAGGTGGTGGAACAGGACGGCGACTGCTTCGGTGACGCCGTCAACATGGCCTCGCGCCTGAGCGACCTGTCGGGCGCCGAGCAGATCTTCGCGTCCGAGAGTGTGATCGAGGCGCTGTACAACGACGGCGACATCAATTACCGCAACCTCGGGCCCATGGACATCCGGGGCAAGAGCGAGCCCATCACCGTCTACCGCATCGACTGGCAGCGTGAGACCACCTCCGAGATCATGACCATGCAGGCCGGCCTGGAGACGGTCGGCGCGCCCAGCAGCCGCCTGCCCAGCACCATCGAGCTGACCTGGCGCGAGCACAACATCCTGTTCGAGGCCATGGACATGCCGGTCTTCCTGGGTCGCGGCAACGACGCCCAGTTTGCCGTGCTCGATCCGCGCGTCTCGCGCCTGCATGCCCGCCTGGACCGCCGCGGCGAGCTCTTCGTGCTCTCGGACATCAGCAGCTACGGTACCTGGGTGCGTTTTGCCGGCTCCTCGGCGGTGATCTCCCTGCGCCGCCAGGAATGCGTGCTGCTGGACAAGGGCGAGATGGCGCTGGGCGCCTCCTTCGACGACCCGACCGCCCCCATCGTCAGCTTCTGGTTCACCAACAAGAACAATTGAGCCGGTCCTAGCGCCATGACCCGCCGGGCCCTCCCCAAGCTGATCGACGATCTGCGCGCCTACCAGGCCGAACTGGAAGCGCAGAACAGCGCGCTCGAATTCAGCCGCATCGCCGCCGAGGGCGCTTCCGAACGTTTCGAGTCGCTGTTCTCCAATGTGCCGCTGGGGCTCATGGTGGTCGACGAGTTCGGCATGGTGGAGCAGAGCAACGCCATGGCGCTCAAGCTGTTCCGGCCCAAGGAATCCGACCCGCCGCTGAACTTCCTGCTGCCCCTGGTCACGCCCGACCACGTGGAGCGCGTGCAGCAGTCGCTGGATGAGGCCAAGATCCAGGGCCACAGCGACACCAACGAGGTGGTGTTCTCCAGCGGCCTGGAAGCGCGCTTCACCGGCGACCTGCACATCGCGCGCATCCAGTATTCGCAGGACCGCGACCTGACCCATTTCATCTGCGCCGTGATCGACCAGGGCCCGCTGCTGACCGAGCGGCGTGCGCTGCAGGAACGCCGCCGCGCGCTGCAGGAAAGCGCGCTGGCCCTGCAGCAGCGCAACGAGGAACTGCGCCTGAGCGAAAACCGCCTGGCCGCCATCATCAACTCGTCCCTGGACGCCATCATCTGCGTCGACGGCGAGCAGCGCATCACCGTCTTCAACCCGGCCGCCGCTGCGCTTTTCCACTGCCCGCCCGAGCAGGCGCTCAAGACCTCGCTGGGGCGCTTCCTGCCCGAGGCCATCGACGCGATCGCCGCCACCCGCCTCTCGACCCAGGCCACGCTGGGCGAAGTCATCGGTCGCACCGTCGAAGGCCGCCCCCTGATGCTGGAAGTCAGCGTCTCGCGCGAACGCCAGCCCGAAGGCGACGGCGACATCACCACTGTCTTCGCGCGCGACCTGACGACACGCCGCGAGATGGAAGTGCAGCGCAATATCCTCGAAGCGCAGCTGCGCGAGGCGCACAAGATGCAGGCCATCGGCACCATGGCCGGCGGCATCGCGCACGACTTCAACAACATCCTGGGCGCCATCCTGGGCAACGTCACGCTGGCGCGCCAGGACGCCGGCGCCGACTCGCCGGTGCAGGTCTGCCTGACCGAAGTCGAGAAGGCCGGCCGCCGCGGTCGTGACCTGGTGCGCCAGATCCTGACCTTCAGCCGCAACGAGCCGCCCAAACGCCACCCGATCCAGCTGGTCGAGGTGGTGCAGGAATCGGTACGCCTCATGAAGGTCACGCTGCCGCCCACGGTGGACCTGCAGGTGCGCCTGCGCGAGACGCCACCCGTGCTGGCCGACGCGACCCAGGTCGAACAGGCCCTGATCAATCTGTGCACCAACGCCATTCACGCCATCGGCAGCACGCGCGGCACGGTCAGCATCGAACTCGACAGCACCCACCCCGACATGCTGGAGTGCCAGCGCCTGGGACTGGCCGAGGGCCGCTATGTGACCCTGGCCGTGCGCGACAGCGGCAGCGGCATGGAGGCCGAGACCCTGCAGCGCATCTTCGAACCCTTCTTCACCACCAAGCCGGTGGGCCAGGGCACGGGCCTGGGCCTGGCCGTGGTGCACGGCGTGATGCGCACCCACCTGGGCACGGTGGACGTGAGCAGCTCGCCCGGCAACGGCAGCGAATTCACGCTCTATTTCCCCGCGGCCGAGGTCGAGAGCGACAGCGTTCCCGCGCCGGCCGAGCCCACACGCCTGCAGACCGCCATGGGCTTCGGCCGCCACGTGATGTACGTCGATGACGACCAGGCCCTGTCCTTCCTGGTCGAGCGCGTGCTGGTGCGGCGGGGTTTCAAGGTAAGCGCCTACACCGACCCGCAGGCCGCGCTGGCCGCCTTGCGCGCGCAGCCCGACGACTACGACCTGCTGGTGACCGACTACAACATGCCGGGTTACAGCGGCGTCGACCTGCTCAAGGATGCGCACCGCATCCGCCCCAAGCTGCCCATGGCACTGGCCTCGGGCTATATCACGCCCGAGATCGAGGCCAGCGCGCTGGAAGCCGGTGCCCGCGCCCTGATCCACAAGCCCAACGACGTCTCGGAGCTGTGCGACACCGTGCAGCGATTGATCCAGGGTGAAGACAAGCGCTGAGAACTTGTCGTGATAGAGCACATCACCTGCGTCCATGTCGACGACGCGCTGCTGGTGCTGGACAAACCCGCCGGCCTGCTCTCGGTGCCCGGACGCGGCGCCGACAAGCAGGACTGCGCCAGCGCCCGCGCCCAGGCGCTGTGGCCCGACGCGCTGATCGTGCACCGGCTGGACATGGCCACCTCGGGCCTGCTGCTGATGGCGCGCGGCAGCGCGATGCAGCGCACGCTGAGCATGGCCTTCGAATCACGTTCGGTCCGCAAACGCTACGCGGCGCTGGTCGCCGGCCACGTACCGCCGCCACCCGCCAATTGGGGTGAGATCGACCTGCCGCTCATGAGCGACTGGCCCAACCGGCCCCGCCAGAAGGTGGACGCCAGCGGCAAACCCAGCCAGACGCGCTGGCGCGTGCTGGCGCACGAACACGACGCCCAGGGCCGGCCGTTGACCCGGCTGGAACTGGAACCGGTGACGGGCCGCACGCACCAGCTGCGTGTGCACCTGCAGGCCATCGGCCACCCCATCCTGGGCGACGCACTTTATGCAGATGCCGACACCCTGGCGCGTAACCCGCGCCTGCAACTGCACGCCAGCGAGCTGGCGCTCACGCACCCCGTCACGGGCGCAGCCCTGCACTGGTACAGCCCGCCCTCTTTCTGATGTTGATGCCCACGGAGAACTTCATGGCCGATACCCATCTGTACATCCTCACCGGCGCCTCGCGCGGCATGGGTCTGGCCATGGCCCAGCAGCTGCTGGCGCCCGGCCACACCCTGCTGTGCATCTCGCGCAAGGAAAACGCGGCGCTGGCTGCACAGGCGGCACAGGCCGGCTGCAAGCTGGAACAGTGGCCACTGGACCTCTCGCACAGCCGCGAGGCCGCGGCCATGTTGCGGCAATGGCTGGGCCGTCCCGGTATGCGCCATGCCGGGGCCACGCTGATCAACAACGCCGGCACGATCCCGCGCATTGCGCCGCTGTCGGAGATCGACCCCGACGACCTGGCCCAGGCCCTGCGCGTGGACCTGGAAGCGCCGATGGCGCTGAGCGCGGCCTTCCTTGCCGCCACCGAAGGCTGGGGCGTACCGCGCCGCATCCTCAACATCTCCTCGGGCCTGGGCCGCCGGCCCATGGCCTCGCAGGCTGTCTATTGCGCGGCCAAGGCGGGCATGGACCACTACACACGCTGCCTGGCGCTGGAAGAAGCGCTCAAGCCCCAGGGCGCCAAGGTCTGCTCGCTGGCGCCCGGCGTGATCGACACCGACATGCAGGTGCAGCTGCGCGGCGCCGATGCTACGGCCTTCCCCGACCGCGCACGTTTTGAGCAGCTCAAGAGCGGCGGCCAGCTCGACAGCCCCGAGGCCGCCGCGCGCAAGGTGCTGGCGCATCTGAACCGGCCTGACTTCGGCGCGGAACCCGTCGCCGACGTGCGCGCCTAGTGCAGCGTGAGTACGGGGATGGTGGTGTGCGCCAGCACGCGCTGCGTCTGGCTGCCCACGAAGAGGCGCTCCATCAGCCCCATGCCGTGCGTGCCCATGACGATGAGATCGGCGCCGCATTGTTGTGCCGCATCGAGGATGGCGCGGTAGACGATCTTCTGCTCGCGCATGAGCAGGCGTTCGCAGGGCACGCCGGCGGCGCGCGCCACGGCCTCGGCCTGCTCCAGCCAGTAGGTGGCCGCCTGCAGGCCGGGCACCTCCTGGGGTTCGTCGTGGGGCCGGTAGCCGCTGGCCATGATGCCGGCCGGAAAGTGTTCGAGTGCGGTCATCACCGTGACCCGGGCTCCCAGGCGCTGGGCCAGCTCGACGCCGCGCGCCACCGCGCGCATGGCCGGCTCGGAACCATCGGTGGGCAACAGGATATGCTGGAACATGGAAACCTCCTGGTCGAAGCGGATACCGCCTCACTTTAGACCGGCTATTGCGCGCCGGCTTGATCCGTATCAAGATTCGGGTCCGCCCGCGCGAGCGCTTTGACCGCACACTGGAACCCCGCAACGCGACGACCATGACTCCCCCGAAGCAACGCAGCCTGTCCGCCAAACTCACGCTGGCCGCCACCCCCTTTCTGCTGCTGGCCCTGCTGGCCACGGCGGCCACGCTGTGGGTGTCCTGGCAGCTCGACGGCGGCGCCGCTGCCGTCAACGAGGCCGGGCGCATGCGCATGCAGGCCTATCGCATGTCGCTCACGCTGAGCACCGGCCAGGCCAGCGAAGTGCCGCCACTGGTGCAGGAATTCGACGGCAGCCTGGCGGTGCTGCGCCATGGCGATCCCGAGCGCCCGCTTTTCGTGCCCTGGGACGAGACCGTGCAGGCACGCTTTGCCGTGATCGAGCAGGACTGGTCCGGTTTTCGCCAGCTGCTGGTCGGCCCGATCACGCCCGCGCAGCCGCAACAGCTGCGTGAGCTGACCATCGCCTTCGTTGCCCACATCGACGCTTTCGTGCATGGCATCGAAACCCATATCTCGCGCTGGACGGCCATCCTGCACCTGCTGCAGACCACGCTGATGGCCCTGGTCGTGCTGGGCGCGGTGGTGCTGCTCTACGTCGGCCAGCTGCTGGTGCTCGAACCCGTGGGCCTGCTCAATCGCGCCATCGAGAAGATCCAGGGCGGCGACTTCGACGCGCGCGTCGAGCGCGTCAGCAGCGACGAGTTTGGCACCCTGGCCGACGGCTTCAACAACATGGCCGCGCACCTGCAGTCCATGTACCACAACCTCGAAGCCAAGGTGGCCGAGAAAACCGCCGAGCTGGAGGAAAAGCGCGAGCGCCTGGCCAGCCTCTACGAAATCACCGCGCTGGTGGCGCGCAGCACTTCGCTGGACGAGCTGGCCCAGGGTTTCGTGCGCAGCATCCAGCGCATCGCGCACGCCGACGGCGTGGCCCTGCGCTGGTCCGACCAGTCCAACCAGCGCTACCTCATGCTGGCCGCCCAGGGCCTGCCCGCCGAGATGGTGGAGGCTGAGCATTGCATCCACAAGGGTGACTGCGACTGCGGCGCCGGCACGGCCACCAGCGCCGGCCTGCGGGTCATCCCCATCCACACGCTGGGCGACACGCGTGACCGCCTGTGCGGACAGGCCGGTTTCGAGTCGCTGGTCAACATCCCGGTGCGCCTGCACGAGCGCCTCATGGGTGAGGTGGACCTGTTCTTTCACGCCCGCACCGAGCCCTCGGCCGCCGAGCGCTCCCTGCTCGAAGCCCTGGCCAGCCACCTGGCCGGCGCCATGGAGAACCTGCGCCTGAACGCCCTGGACATGGAAGCCGCGGTGTCCCAGGAACGCCACCTGCTGGCGCGCGAACTGCACGACTCCATCGCGCAGTCACTGGCCTTTCTCAAGATCCAGGTGCAGCTCATGCGCGACGCCCTGGCCGCAGGGGACGCGCAGGACATGGCCAAGGTGCTGGAGGAGATCGACGCCGGCGTGCGCGAAAGTTATGGTGACGTGCGCGAGCTGCTGATGCACTTCCGCACCCGCACCAACACCGAAGACATCGAGACCGCGCTCACCACCACGCTGCACAAGTTCGAGCTGCAAAGCGGCCTGAAAGGCCACCTGCAGATGCAGGGCCAGGGCCTGCCGCTGGCGCCCGACCTGCAGATCCAGGTGCTGCACATCGTGCAGGAGGCGCTCTCCAACGTGCGCAAGCACGCGCGCGCCTCGCAGGTCTGGCTCGATGTGCAGCAGCAGCCCGAGTGGCGCTTCGAAGTGCGTGATGACGGCAGCGGCTTCGACACCCGCGACGACAGCATCGACGAGAGCCACGTGGGCCTGCGCATCATGCGCGAGCGCGCCGAGCGCATCGGCGCTCGGGTCGAACTCATCTCCACCCCGGGCAGCGGCACCTCCATGGTGCTGACCCTGCCGGCCCAGCTGGTCGCCGCCCGCGCGCCCGCCCCGACCCTGCCGGTAACCGGCTCCCTTGAACATGCAGCCTGAGCGCATCCGCATCCTGGTGGTCGACGACCACACCCTGTTTCGCCGCGGCCTGATCGCCCTGCTGGGACGCGAGCCCCACTTCGAGATCGTGGGGGATGCCGCCGACGCCGGCGAAGCACAGCGCCGCGCGCAGGAACTGCAGCCCGACCTGATCCTGCTGGACAACCACCTGCCCGGCGTGCGCGGCGTCGATGCCCTGCCCGCGCTGCGCGAAGCCGCGCCCAAGGCCCGCGCGCTCATGCTCACCGTCAGCGAAGACGAGCAGGACCTGGGCACGGCGCTGAAGGCCGGCGCGGCCGGCTACCTGCTCAAGACCATCGAGGGCGACGCGCTGGCCACGGCCATCGCGCGTGTCATGCGCGGCGAAAGCGTGGTGGCGCCCGAGATGACCAGCAAGCTGGTGGCCGCTTTCCAGAATGGCGGGGCCACACCGCCAGCGGCTCTGCCTGCCCTCAGCCCGGCCCAGACCCTTCTGGGGCAGCTCTCGCCGCGCGAGCGCGACATCCTGCGCGGCATCGCGCGCGGCGCCAGCAACAAGGAAATCGGCACCGAACTCGGCATCGCCGAGACCACGGTCAAGATCCACGTGCAGCACGTGCTGCGCAAGCTGGCGGTGAGCACGCGCGTGCAGGCGGCGGTGCTGGCGACGAGTGCGGGGGTGAGCTGAGATCGGCCGCGGGCCCTAGCTGCGCAGTACGGCCAGCAGGTTTTCCACAGACGCCACACCCATCTTGACGTAGGCGTCTGCCGTGACACCGCCGATGTGCGGGCTGAGCACGATGCGCTCCTCCCCCTGGAAGGGATGCCCTGCGGTCATGGGCTCCACGGCAAAGCTGTCCAGGCCGGCTGAGGCCACCTGGCCCGAGCGCAGCGCATCGAGCAGCGCCGCCTCATCGATCAGCCCCCCACGCGCCGTGTTCACCACGATCGCCCCGGGTTTGCACAAGGCCAGCGTGCTGCGGTTGAGCATGTTGCGGTTGTCGTCGGTCAGCGGGCAGTGGAAGGAAATCGCATCCGACCTCCGCCACAGCGTATCCAGGTCCACCTGCTCCACCCCCGGTGGAAATTCGCGCGCATAGGGATCGAAGCCGATGACCCGCATGTCCATGGCCTGGACCATTTTCGCGAATCGCAAGCCGATGGCGCCCAGGCCGATCAGGCCGATGGTGCGGCCACCCAGCTCCAGGCTCTTGTGCGTGGCCTTGTCCCACAAACCGCCATGCATGCGCGCATTCAATTTCGGCACGGACTTGGCACAGGCCAGCAACAAGGCCAGGGCCTGTTCCGCCACGGCCGCGGCGTTGGCCCCCAAGGCGGCACGCACCTGCACCTGGCGCGCCTGGGCTGCGGCCTTGTCGATGGTGTCGGTACCACTTCCGTGTTTGGAGATCACGCGC
This sequence comes from Hylemonella sp., assembly GCA_034366585.1. GTDB lineage: Bacteria > Pseudomonadota > Gammaproteobacteria > Burkholderiales > Burkholderiaceae_C > Hylemonella. Next base: position 28,677 of record JAXMMJ010000137.1, on the reverse strand, counting down.
AGTGCAGGGGCCGCCGCGATGGCCCGGGCACCCACGGCGCCGTAGCGCACGATGATGGCCACGGGGTTGTGCCGGGCACACAGCGCCACGACGTCGTCCTCGGTCGGCGTCTTGCCCGTATAGATCACCTCGAAATCCCGCAGCAGTGCCAGCGCCTGCGGCGCCAGATCCGCAGCCGTGACCAGCACCACCGGCTTGCCTGCTTCAGTCACCACGCTCACAGGCGCTCCCCCTCTTTCAGAACGCCGGCGGCGCGCAGGGCGGCGTCGAGCCATTTGGCGGCGGTGTCGCCCTTGTGGATGCCCGCGATGCGCTCGGACTCGTCCTTGACTTTCTTGGCCGCCAGGGGGAGCAGCGATGCGATCTTGTCGCGCTCGACCACCACCACACCGTCCGCATCGCCCAGCACGAAATCGCCCGGGTGCACCGTGACGCCGCCCACCGTGACCGGATGGCCGATACGCCCCGGCACGAGCTTGGTCGGACCGTTCGGGTTGGTGCCGACGCTGAACACCGGATAACCCATCTCCTCAAGCTCCAGTGCATCGCGCACGGAACCGTCGATCACGACGCCGGCAATGCCGAGCTTGCGGCAGGCCGTGATCATGATGGTGCCCATGAGCGCGGCGGTCTGGTCGCCCTTGCCGTCGATCACCAGCACGTCACCCGGCTTGGCCAGGGACATGGCGGCATGGATCATCAGGTTGTCGCCCGGGCGGACTTCCACGGTCAGGGCGGTACCGGCCATCTTCATGCGGGGATGCAGGGCACGGATGCGTCCATGCAGGGCGCCGCGCCGGCCGGCCACGTCGGCCAGGATGGCCGCCTGGTAGGCAGCGGCCTGTGCCACGGTCTGCGGCGAAACGCGTTCGAAGTCGCGAATGATGTCGGGTTGTGTCATGGTGGGGTCGATTCCTCGTGGGTGATGGGTCAATCAGTCAATCTTTGCGCCGGATTCCTTGACGACGGCGCCCCAGCGGACCATGTCGTCTCGAACCAGCCTGGCGAAGTACTCTGGCGTGCTGCCAGCGACGTCGGCCCCCTGGTCCCCCAGCTTCTTCTTCAGCTCGGCGGTCTGCAGGGCCTTGTTGATCTCGGCGTTCAGGCGGGCGGTGATGTCCTTGGGCAGATTGGCCGGGCCGAGCACACCGAACCAGGTGACGGCCTCGAAACCCTTGTAGCCGGACTCGGCGATGGTGGGCACCTGCGGCAGGTCGTCCACCCGCTTGAGCGAGGTCACCGCCAGCGCGCGCAGCTTGCCGCTCTTGATATGGCCGATCAGGGTGGGGATGGAAGAGACGTAGACCTCCACCTGCCCACCGATCACGTCGTTGAGGCCCTGCGCCGCGCCTTTATAGGGAATGTGCGTGAGCTTGATGCCCGCTTCTTTCTTGAAGAGCTCCGTGGCCAGGTGCGCCACGGTGCCGTTGCCGGAGGTGGCGAAGTTGATCTGGTCGGGCCGGGCCTTGGCCGCGGCCACCAGATCGGCCAGCGTGCGCAGGGGCGAGTTGGCCGAGACCACGAGCGCCAGCGGCGCGCTGGCGACCATGGAGATGGGCGTCAGGTCCTTGGCCGGGTCATAGGGCAACTTGGCATAGAGGCTGGGGTTGATCGCCAGATTGCTGGTCTGCCCCAGCACGAGGTTGTAGCCGTCGGCCGGCGACTTCGCGATATTGTCGATGCCGATGTTGCCGCCGGAGCCGGGCTTGTTGTCGACGATAAAAGTCCACTTGCTGGCTTCGGTGATCTTCTGGGTCAGCTCACGGCCGATGATGTCGGTGCCACCGCCGGCGGGAAAGGGCACCACCAGACGGATCGGCTTGCCGGGCCAGGCCTGCGCGTGGACCAGGGGGGTGACGATGGACGCGAAGATCAGGCCCATCACGGCGCGAGTGAAAAACTTCATGCTGCTTATCTCCTGTGTTCAGGCGAACGACCGTCGCCATGGGTTCGCACTCTAGACGCCAGGCGCACTCAGTACAATGCCGTTTCAACCAGTGAAACCATGACCATGGTGCGAAATTCCCCGGGCGATGCCCCGAAAGACAAGGAAGGGGGCGTCATCGCCGTCACGCGTGCGCTCTCGCTGCTGGAAACCTTCGAGGTCGGCGAGTCCACCCTGAGCCTGGCGGAGATGAGCCGCCGCGCCGGCATGCACAAGACCACCACCTTGCGCCTGGCCCGCACGCTCGCCCTGTCCCACTACATGGTGCAGGCGGAAGACGGCCAGTGGCGCCTGGGTCCCGCCACCGGCTGGCTGGGTGCGCGCTACCAGGCAGGCTTCGACGTCAACAATGCGGTGGAGCCGGTGCTGCGTGAACTCGCAAAACTCACGGGCGAGAGTGCGACCTTCTACGTGCGCGAGGGCACGATCCGCGCCTGCATCGCCAGGGTCGAAGGCTCACAGGCCGTGCGTCACCACGTGCGCACCGGAGAACGCCTGCCCCTGGACCGGGGCGCACCCGGGCGGGTCATCCTGGCCTTCAGCGGCGAACGCGGTGAACCTTACGAGGGCATCCGCAAGCGCGGCTATCACCTCTCGCTGGGAGAGCGCGAACCCGAGGTGGCCAGCGTGGCCGCCCCAGTCTTCGGCCTGAACTGGCGCCTGCTGGGCTCCATGTGCATCTCAGGCCCCGCCTCCCGGCTCACGACAGCCAAACTGGAAAAATACGCCAAGAGCGTCATCCGGGCTGCCAATGAGTTGTCGTACGCCCTCGCCGGCAGCCGTTCCGCGGACACGCCACCGGTCATCTCAAACTGGCATCCCTGAGGCTGCCGGCCGTCCAGGCCCGAAGCGCAGGAACGAGCGTGCGCTGCCGGGGCCGGGGAACGCCTTTCAAGGAGAAAGCACGGCATGGGCCACGGCGCTGTACAGCGGGATGCCCAGGATGATGTTGAGCGGAAAGGTCAGGCCCAGCGACAGGCCGAAATAGAGTGGCGGGCGCGCCTCGGGGATGGCGTAGCGAATCACAGCGGGCACCGCGATGTACGAGGCGCTCGCGGACAGGACCATCAGCAGGATCACATCGCCCAGCGGCAGGCCCAGCAGGGCACCCAAGCCCAGCGCCAGGCTGGCATGCACCAGCGGCGCCACCACCGCGTAGGCCAGCAGCAGGGGCGAGATGCCCTTGAGCTGCGGCAGGTTGCGCGCGGTCATGAGTCCCATGTCGAGCAGGAAGAAGGCCAGCATGCCCTTGAACAGATCGCCCGAGAAGGGCTGCATCGCGGTCTTGCCGGCATCGCCGCTCAGCAGGCCCACGACCATCGCCCCCAGCAGCAGCAGCTGGGCGCCATCGGTGAAGGATTCGTGCAGGACCTTGCCCAGCCGCAGTCCGCCCGGGCTGCCCAGGCTGGCGGTGCCATCGCCCAGGACCTGTACACCGCCCGCGGTCTGGCGCTGGCGCAGCGTATTGGCCAGCACAACGGCCAGGATGATCGCGGGCGATTCCATCAGGGCCAGCGCTGCCGCCATGTGCCCCCCGTAGCTTATGTGCTGCTGCTCCAGGTACTGCACGGCGGTGACAAAGGTGACGGCGCTGACCGAGCCATAGGTTGCGGCCACCGCAGCCGCATCGAAACCCGGCAGGAACCGCTTGAGGATCTGGTAGCCCAGGATCGGGATGAGGATCGCCAGCGAGACGGCCGCCAGCAGGCTGGTCACCACGCTGGTGGTGAGGCCCGAGTGCGCCAGGGCAAAGCCGCCCTTGAGCCCCAGCGCCATGAGCAGATACAGCGAAAGAAAGCGCGCGATGGGCGGCGGGATTTCAAGGTTGGACTTGAGCGTCCCCGCCAGCACGCCAAAGACAAAAAAGAGAATCGCGGGATCGAGCAAGTTGTGCATGGGTACTCCTGTGTCTCCTATGGTACGAATCCAAGCAAATAAGTAAAATCGATTCTTAAGTACAAATACATAGAGAAAAATCTATGAACGTGACATTCCGCCAATTGCGCCTCTTCCTGGCCCTGGCCGAGACGGGCAGCGTCAGCGCTGCCGCGCGGACCATGCATGTGACCCAGCCGACCGCATCGATGCAGCTCAAGGAGATCTCGGAGTCGGTCGGCCTGCCCCTGTACGAGGTGATTGCCCGCAAGGTCCACCTGACCGAGGCGGGGATCGCACTGGCGCAGACCGCGCGTGCGCTGGCGGCCGAGTGGGACAACTACGCCCAGCAGGTGGACGCCATGAAGGGCCTGACCCGCGGCAAGCTGCGCATCGCGGTCGTCAGCACGGCCAAGTACTTTGTGCCGCGTCTGCTGGGCGGCTTCTGCAGCCGCCACCCGGATGTAGAGATCGCCCTGGAGGTGCTCAACCGCGATGGCGTGGTGCAGCGCCTGCGCGAGAACATGGACGACCTGTACATCATGTCCAGGCCACCGGCAGACCTGGATCTGGACGACCATGTCTTCATGTCCAACCCCCTGGTGGTCGTAGCCCCCGTGCGCGACCCCCTGATCGCGCGCCGCCGCATCCGCCTGCAGGATCTGCAGGAGCGTCGGTTCCTGCTGCGCGAGCAGGGTTCGGGCACCCGCATGGCGGTCGACGAGCACTTCAAGGCCAAGGGGTTCACACCGCAGGTGCGCCTCGAACTCGGCAGCAATGAGGCCCTCAAGGAGGCCGTGGCCGGCGGTCTGGGAATTTCGGTGCTGTCCCAGCACGCGCTGCACGGCCAGAACCGGGAGCATGGGGTCGCCGTGCTCGATGTCCAGGGTTTTCCGATCAGCTCCAGCTGGCACGTGGTGAATCTGCGTGCCAAACGGCTGTCGCCCATCGCCGCGGCCTTTCTGGACCACCTCCAGCGCAAGGCACGTGGCTGGCGCGGCATCACGACCGCGCTCTAGCGCTGCGCCGCGGATCGCGCGGGGCGCGGGGCGCTCCACCCGCCTGCCGCCCCGTTTGATCCACATCAAGCGCCGGGCGATTAAACGACCCGACTAGTTCTTTCGGAGGATGCCCACCCCTCCTCCCGCTACCTACGAAGGATGGCGGGGCCAGCTGCTGATTTCTACAGTCCATCCATCCTCAAAGGAGATGTGACATGGATAGAAACAGACAGGCGCTCTCGGTGCTGATCGTCAGCACGCTGGCCTTCACCGTGTGCTTCATGGTGTGGATGATGTTCGGCGTGATCGGCATCCCGATCAAGAAGGCGCTCAACCTCAACGCCACCGAATTCGGCCTGCTCACGGCCACCCCGGTGCTCACCGGCTCGCTGATCCGCGTGCCGCTGGGCATCTGGACCGACCGCTACGGCGGGCGCATCGTCATGACCATCCTGATGGCCTGCACCGTGCCGGCGATCTACCTGATGGCCTATGCCACCGAGTACTGGCACTTCCTGACCATCGGTCTCTTCGTCGGCCTGGCCGGCGGTTCCTTCTCGGTGGGTACGCCCTACGTGGCGCGCTGGTTCCCCAAGAACCGCCAGGGGTTTGCCATGGGTGTGTACGGCGCCGGCAACTCGGGCGCGGCGGTCAACAAGTTCATCGCCCCGGCCCTGGTCGTGGCCTTCGGCTGGGCCATGGTGCCGCAGGTCTACGCGGCCATCATGCTGGGCACGGTCATCGTCTTCTGGCTGTTCAGCCACAGCGACCCGGCCCACCTGGTGCCCAGCCACGTGAAGTTCAGCGACCAGCTCAAGGCCCTGAAGGACCCCAAGGTCATCAAGTACTGCCAGTACTACAGCATCGTGTTCGGCGGCTACGTGGCCCTCTCGCTGTGGATGGTGCAGTACTACGTGGGCGAATACGGCCTGGACATCCGCGCCGCGGCCCTGCTGGCGGCCTGCTTCTCGCTGCCCGGCGGCGTGCTGCGCGCGGTGGGCGGCTGGCTGTCTGACAAGTACGGCGCGCACAGCGTGACCTGGTGGGTCATGTGGGTGAGCTGGATCTGCCTGTTCCTGCTGAGCTACCCGCAGTTCGACTTCACGGTCACCACCGTCAACGGCCCGAAGACCTTCCACATCGGCCTCAACGTCTATGCCTTCACCGGCCTGATGTTCATCCTGGGCATCGCCTGGGCCTTCGGCAAGGCCAGCGTCTTCAAGTACATCAGCGACGACTACCCGACCAACATCGGCACCATCAGCGGCATCGTCGGCCTGGCCGGCGGCCTGGGCGGTTTCGTGCTGCCCATCCTGTTCGGCGTGCTGCTCGACCTCACGGGCATCCGCTCCAGCGCCTTCATGCTGATGTACGGCGTGGTCTGGGTCTCGCTGATCTGGATGTACTGGACCGAGGTGCGCCGCGCCCAGGTCATGGGCTCGCAGGCCACCGCTTTCAGCCTCAAGGGCTGACCCTCACTCATTCCAAGGAAAAGACATGAACACCACCCCCAAGGAATCGGGCGCCACGATCACCGACTGGCGCCCCGAGGACGAACAGTTCTGGGAAAGCACCGGCAAGAAAATTGCCTACCGCAACCTCTGGATCTCGGTGCCGGCCCTGCTGTGCGGCTTCGCCATCTGGGGCATGTGGGGCATCATCACCGTGCAGATGCTCAACCTGGGTTTTCCGTTCACCCAGGCCGAGCTCTTCACGCTCACCGCCATCGCCGGCCTGGCCGGCGCCACCATGCGCATCCCGGCGTCCTTCCTGATCCGCCTGGCCGGCGGTCGCAACACCATCTTCCTGACCACCGCCATGCTGCTGGCCCCGGCCATCGGCACCGGCATCGCGCTCCAGCATAAAGACTGGCCGCTGTGGGCCTTCCAGCTCATGGCCCTGTGGTCGGGTGTGGGTGGCGGCAACTTTGCCTCCAGCATGTCCAACATCGGCACCTTCTTCCCCAAACGCCTGCAGGGCACGGCCCTGGGTCTGAACGCCGGCCTGGGCAATTTCGGCGTGACGACCATGCAGATCGTGATCCCGCTGGTGATGACGGTCAGCATCTTCGGTGCCTTCGGTGGTGAATCGATGACGCTGGTGAAGGACAGCGGCTGGATCTTCGGCAAGATCGCCGCGGGCACGCCCACCTTCATCCAGAACGCCGGCTTCGCCTGGCTGCTCTCCCTGGTGCCCCTGTCCATCCTGTGCTGGTTCGGCATGAACAACCTGAAGACAGTCACGCCGGGTGTGGACAACAGCCTGGGCAGCACCATCAGCGCCTTCATCAAGATCGTCTGGCTCTACACCCTGTCCTTCCTGCCGGCCGGTGTGGGCCTCTACCTCTACCTGCCCGCGCCCACCGGCCTGGGCGTGCTGAACATGTGGCTGGCCATGCCGCTGATCATCGTCAGCACCCTGCTGGTGATGAAGCTCACGGCCTTCGGCACCATGAAGGAAAACATCGACAAGCAGTTCGCCATCTTTCGCGACAAGCACACCTGGTCCATGACGGCGCTGTACATCGTGACCTTCGGCAGCTTCATCGGCTTCTCCATGGCGCTGCCCCTGTCCATCACCGTGATCTTCGGCAGCACGCACATCTTCGACGTGGCCACCAACGCCTGGGTCCATGCCAAGAACCCCAACGCCCCCAGCGCGCTGACCTACGCCTGGATCGGCCCCTTCGTCGGCGCCGCCGTGCGCCCCATCGGCGGCTGGATCTCGGACAAGGTCGGCGGCTCCATCGTCACGCAGATCATCTCGGCCGTGATGGTGGTGGCCTCGGGTGCGGTCGGGTATGTGATGCTGCAGGCCTACCAGTCGGCTACGCCCGAACAGTACTTCTCTGCCTTCATCGGCCTGTTCATCGTGCTGTTCTTTGCCACCGGCATCGGCAACGGCTCGACCTTCCGCACCATCGCCGTGATCTTCGATCGCAGCCAGGCCGGCCCGGTGCTGGGCTGGACTTCGGCCATCGCCGCCTACGGCGCCTTCGTGGCTCCGGTGGTGATCGGCGCCCAGATCAAGGCTGGCACACCGCAATACGCCATGTACGGCTTCGCGGTCTTCTACGCCCTGTGCCTGGTACTGAACTGGTGGTTCTACCTGCGCAAGAACGCTTATGTGAAAAACCCCTGATTAACCCGCAGCGCGCGTCACAACGAATTTAGGAGGCCCCCATGAGCCATTTTCTCGACCGACTGAGCTACTTCTCGCAACCGAAAGAGCCCTTCTCCAAGGACCACGGCGTCACCACGGGTGAAGACCGCACCTGGGAAGACGCCTACCGCGACCGCTGGGCCCACGACAAGATCGTGCGCTCCACCCACGGCGTGAACTGCACGGGCTCCTGCTCGTGGAAGATCTACGTCAAGGGCGGCATCGTCACCTGGGAAACCCAGCAGACCGACTACCCCCGCACCCGCTGGGACATGCCCAACCACGAACCGCGCGGCTGCGCGCGTGGCGCCAGCTACAGCTGGTACCTGTATTCCGCCAACCGCGTGAAGTACCCCATGGTGCGCGGGCGCCTACTCAAGCTCTGGCGCGAGGCCCGGCTGGTCCATGCGCCGGTGGAGGCCTGGGCCTCCATCGCCGACAGCAACGCCAAACGCAAGGAATACCAGAGCGTGCGCGGCCTGGGCGGTTTCGTGCGCTCCAGCTGGGATGAAGTCAACGAGATGATCGCCGCGGCGAACATCTACACCGTCAAGAAACACGGCCCCGACCGCGTGATCGGCTTCTCGCCCATCCCGGCCATGTCCATGGTGTCCTATGCCGCCGGCTCGCGCTACCTCAGCCTGATGGGCGGCGTGTGCATGAGCTTCTACGACTGGTACTGCGACCTCCCCCCCGCCAGCCCGCAGGTCTGGGGCGAGCAGACCGACGTGCCCGAGTCGGCCGACTGGTACAACTCCACCTACATCATCGCCTGGGGCTCCAACGTGCCGCAGACGCGCACCCCCGACGCCCACTTCTTCACCGAGGTGCGCTACAAGGGTGCCAAGACCGTGGCGGTCACGCCGGACTACGCCGAGATCTCCAAGCTGGCCGACATCTGGATGCACCCCAAGCAGGGCACCGACGCGGCGATGGCCATGGCCATGGGCCACGTCATCATGAAGGAGTTCTACTTCGACAAGCCCAGCGCCTACTTCGACGACTACGCCCGCCGTTACACCGACCTGCCCATGCTGGTCATGCTCAAGGAGCAGACCAGCCCGAGCGGCGAAAAGATCCTGGTGCCCGACCGTTATGTGCGCGCCAGCGACTTCAACGGCAAGCTGGGCCAGGCCAACAACCCCGAGTGGAAGACCGTGGCCATCAACGAAGACGGCAAGGTGGTCTGTCCCAAGGGCGCCATCGGCTTCCGCTGGGGCCCGGACGGCCGCGCCGACGCCGGCCAGTGGAACCTGGAAGCCAAGGAAGCGCGCCACGGCAATGACGTGAAGCTCAAGCTCTCCGCGATGGAGGGCGGTGCCAAGACCGAAACCGCGAAGATCGGTTTCCCCTACTTCGGCGGCATCGAAAGCGAGCACTTCCCCAACAACACCACGGGCGCCGCAGCCAACAACGTGCTGGTGCGCACCGTGCCGGTGACCCGCATCTCGCTGGGCAAGGAAGGCGACAAGCGCGAAGCCCTGGTGGCCACCGTGTTCGACCTGCAGGCAGCCAACTACGGCATCGCCCGCGGCCTGCCGGGTGAACTCGCCGCGAAGAGCTTCGACGACGACACCCCCTACACCCCGGCCTGGCAGGAAAAGATCACCGGCGTGCCGCGCCAGCAGCTCATCACCGTGGCGCACCAGTTCGCCGACAACGCCGACAAGACCAAGGGCAAGTCCATGGTCATCATCGGCGCGGCCATGAACCACTGGTACCACAGCGACATGAACTACCGCGGCATCATCAACATGCTGATGATGTGCGGCTGCATCGGCCAGAGCGGTGGCGGCTGGGCGCACTACGTGGGCCAGGAGAAGCTGCGCCCGCAGACCGGCTGGACCGCGCTGGCCTTCGCGCTGGACTGGATCCGCCCGCCCCGCCAGATGAACTCCACCAGCTTCTTCTACGCCCACACCGACCAATGGCGCTACGAAAAGCTGACCATGGGCGAGGTGATCTCGCCGCTGGCCGACAAGAAGGTCTTCGGCGGCAGCATGATCGACTACAACGTGCGCGCCGAGCGCATGGGCTGGTTGCCCAGCGCCCCGCAGCTGCAGACCAACCCGATGCAGATCGTGAAGGACGCGACCGCTGCCGGCATGGACCCCAAGGACTACACGGTCAAGGGCCTGAAGGACGGCACGCTCAAGATGAGCTGCGAGGACCCGGACCACCCGGCCAACTGGCCGCGCAATATGTTCGTCTGGCGCTCCAACATCCTGGGCTCCAGCGGCAAGGGCCATGAGTACTTCCTCAAGCATCTGCTGGGCACCAGCCACGGTGTGCAGGGCAAGGATATGGGCCGTGACGAGGCCAAGCCCACCGAGGTGGTCTGGCACGACCAGGCCCCGGAGGGCAAGCTGGACCTGCTGGTCACGCTGGACTTCCGCATGAGCACGACCTGCCTGTACTCCGACATCGTTCTGCCCACGGCCACCTGGTACGAGAAGAACGACCTCAACACCAGCGACATGCACCCCTTCATCCACCCGCTGTCCACCGCGGTGGACCCGGCCTGGCAGAGCAAGAGCGACTGGGACATCTACAAGGGTTTCGCCAAGAAGTTCAGCGAGCTCTGCGTGGGGCACCTGGGTGTGGAGCGCGAGATGGTGCTCACCCCGCTGATGCACGACAGCCCGTCCGAACTGGCCCAGCCCTTCGACGTCAAGGAGTGGAAGAAGGGCGAGTGCGAGCTCATCCCCGGCAAGACCGCGCCCAACATGGCCGTGGTCGAGCGCGACTACCCCAACCTCTACAAGCGCTTCACGGCCCTGGGCCCGCTGATGAACAAGGTGGGCAACGGCGGCAAGGGCATCGCCTGGAACACCCAGACCGAAGTCAAGCAGCTGGGTGAACTCAACGGCGTGGTGCGTGCCGAAGGCGCCACCTGCGGCATGCCGAAGATCGAGACCGACATCGACGCCTGCGAAGTGGTGCTGCAGCTGGCCCCGGAAACCAACGGCCACGTCGCCGTCAAGGCCTGGGAAGCGCTGTCCAAGCAGACCGGGCGCGACCACAAGCACCTGGCCCTGTACCGCGAGGACGAGAAGATCCGTTTCCGCGACATCCAGGCCCAGCCGCGCAAGATCATCTCCAGCCCGACCTGGAGCGGCATCGAGAGCGAGACCGTGTCCTACAACGCCGGCTACACCAACGTGCATGAACTCATACCGTGGCGCACCCTCACCGGCCGTCAGCAGTTCTACCTGGACCACCCGTGGATGACCGCCTTCGGGGAAAACCTGTCCAGCTACAAGCCGCCCGTGGACCTGAAGACCACGGCCGGCATCCACGGCATCAAGCCCAACGGCAACACCGAGATTCTGCTGAACTTCATCACGCCGCACCAGAAGTGGGGTATCCACTCCACCTACACGGACAACCTGATGATGCTCACGCTCAACCGCGGCGGCCCGGTGATCTGGCTCAGCGAGGACGATGCCAAGAGCGCCGGCATCGTGGACAACGACTGGGTCGAGCTGTTCAACATCAACGGCGCCATTGCGGCGCGCGCGGTGGTGAGCCAGCGGGTGAACAACGGCATGGTCATGATGTACCACGCGCAGGAGAAGATCATCAACACCCCCGGTTCGGAGATCACCGGCGCACGCGGCGGCATCCACAACTCGGTGACACGCATCGTGTTGAAGCCCACGCACATGATCGGCGGTTACGCGCAGTTCAGCTACGGCTTCAACTACTACGGGACCATCGGCACCAACCGCGACGAGTTCGTCGTGGTGCGCAAGATGAACAAGGTGGACTGGCTGGACACCCCGGCTGCCGCCTCCGCCCCTGCCGGCGCACACGCTTAAGGAGACGACCATGAAAATCCGCGCTCAAATCGGCATGGTGCTCAACCTGGACAAGTGCATCGGCTGCCACACCTGTTCGGTCACCTGCAAGAACGTCTGGACCAGCCGCAAAGGCATGGAATACGCCTGGTTCAACAACGTCGAGACCAAACCCGGCATCGGCTACCCCAAGGAATGGGAAAACCAGGACAAGTGGAACGGCGGCTGGGTCCGTAAATCGAACGGCAGCATCGAACCGCGCCAGGGGGCGAAGTGGAAGCTGCTGATGAAGATCTTCGCCAACCCCAACCTGCCGCAGATCGACGACTACTACGAGCCCTTCACCTTCGACTACGACCACCTGCAGTCGGCGCCCGAGATGAAAGCCACGCCCACGGCACGTCCGCGCAGCCTGATCACCGGCCAGCGCATGGAGAAGATCGAGTGGGGCCCGAACTGGGAAGAGATCCTGGGCGGTGAATTCAGCAAGCGTTCGAAGGACAAGAACTTCGACGACGTGCAGAAGGACATCTACGGCCAGTTCGAGAACACCTTCATGATGTACCTGCCGCGCCTGTGCGAGCACTGCCTGAACCCGGCCTGCGTCGCATCGTGCCCCTCGGGCTCGATCTACAAACGCGAGGAAGACGGCATCGTGCTGATCGACCAGGACAAGTGCCGCGGCTGGCGCATGTGCGTGAGCGGCTGCCCCTACAAGAAGATCTACTACAACTGGGAATCGGGCAAGGCCGAGAAGTGCATCTTCTGCTACCCGCGCATCGAAGCCGGTCAGCCCACCGTCTGCTCCGAGACCTGCGTGGGCCGCATCCGCTACCTCGGCGTGCTGCTCTATGACGCCGACCGCATCCAGGAAGCGGCCAGCGTGGAACACGACCGCGACCTGTACGAAGCCCAGCTCAACATCTTCCTCGATCCCAACGATCCGAAGGTGATCGAGCAGGCGCGCATCGACGGCATCCCCGATGCCTGGATGGACGCCGCGCGCAGGAGCCCGGTCTACAAGATGGCGGTGGAGTGGAAGGTGGCCCTGCCCCTGCACCCCGAGTACCGCACCCTGCCCATGGTCTGGTACGTGCCGCCGCTTTCGCCGATCACGGCGGCAGCGAACGCCGGCGACATCGGCATCAACGGCGAGATCCCGGACGTCAAGCAGCTGCGCATCCCGGTCAAGTACCTGGCCAACCTGCTGACCGCCGGCGACACCATGCCGGTGGAACGCGCCCTGGAACGCATGCTCGCCATGCGCGCCTACCAGCGCGAGAAGCACGTCGAAGGCCGCATCAACACCACCGCCTTGCAGCAGGTGCAGATGACGCAGGCTGAGGTGGAGGACATGTACCACGTGATGGCGATTGCCAACTACGAGGACCGCTTCGTGATCCCGAGCTCGCACCGCGAGTACGCCGAGAACACCTTCGACATGCGCGGCGGCTGCGGCTTCTCGTTTGGCAACGGCTGTTCCGACGGCGCCAGCGAAGCCAGCCTCTTCGGCAGCGGAAAACGTAGAACGATCCCCATCAAGGCAGGAGTCTGACCATGACCCACAACGCTACTTTGACCCTGCGCGTGCTGGCCCGTCTGCTGGGCTACCCCGACGCCGAACTGCGCAGCCACCTGGGCGACCTGGGTGCCGCGCTGCACAGCGAACAGGCCCTGGGTGCAACCCGCCTGGGCGAGCTGGACGCGCTGCTCAAGTCCATGCGCACACGCGACCCGATCGACATGGAAGCCGATTACGTGCAACTGTTCGACCGCGGCCGCGCCACCTCGCTGCACCTGTTCGAGCACGTGCACGGCGACAGCCGCGACCGCGGCCCGGCCATGATCGACCTGGCCCAGACCTACGAAAAGGCGGGCCTCTACCTGGCCGAGGGCGAGCTGCCCGACTACCTGCCGGTGGTGCTGGAGTTCGTCTCCACCCAGCCGGCCAAGGAGGCGCGCGCCTTCCTGGGCGAGATCGCCCACATCCTCAACGCCATCTTCAGCGCCCTGGTCAAGCGCGAGAGCCCCTACGCCAGCGTGCTGGGCGCCCTGATGGAGATCGCCGGCGAACGGGCCCAGGCCGTGAAGGTGGTGGAAGACGAGCCGCTGGACCAGGCCTGGGAAGAGCCCATGGCCTTTGACGGCTGTTCGACCCAGGGCCAGGCCAAACCCGGCCAGCCCCAGCCCATCCGCATCGTCAGGAATGTTGCGCAGCCCGTTGCGCCAGGAGCATGAACATGAACTACCTTAACCAGTTCGTCTTCGGGATCTATCCCTACATCTGCCTCACGGTCTTCCTGCTGGGCAGCCTGGTGCGCTTCGACCGCGACCAGTACACCTGGAAAAGCGATTCCTCGCAGCTGCTCAAGGCCGGCCAGCTGCGCTGGGGCAGCAACCTGTTCCACGTCGGTGTGCTGTTCCTGTTCTTCGGCCACACCGTGGGCATGCTGACGCCGCACTTCCTCTACGAGCCCTTCATGACGGCCGGCGCCAAGCAACTGCTGGCCATGGTTTCGGGCGGCCTGTTCGGGGTGCTGGGTTTCATCGGCGTCACCGTGCTGCTGCACCGCCGCCTGTTCGAGCCGCGCATCCGCGCCACCAGCAAGGCCAGCGACATCCTGCTGCTGATCCTGCTGTGGCTGCAGTTCGCCCTGGGCCTGGGCACCATCCCGCTCTCGGCCCAGCACCTGGACGGCGGCATGATGATGCAACTGGCTGAATGGGCCCAGCGCATCGTGACCTTCCGCAGTGGTGCACCCGAGCTGCTGCTCGAAGCCAGCTGGGTCTTCAAGGCGCACATGTTCCTGGGCATGAGCATCTTCCTGATCTTCCCCTTCACGCGCCTGGTGCACGTCTGGAGCGGTTTTGCCTCGGTGACCTACCTGATGCGGCCCTACCAGGTCGTGCGCAGCCGCCGGCTCAACCTGCCCGCCGGCCACAACCTGCCGCGCCAACCGGGAGCACGTGTATGAAAACGCCCTGCTCCTCCAGCTGCGGCTGCGCCAGTGCCGAAGCCGAGACGGCCGTGGCCACCCCCGTCGCCATCGCGCGTGTCAACGGCAACGCCCTGCACCTTGCCGATGAAAAGCTCAGCGACGACGAATTGCGCCAGCGCGCCTGCACCGAGCTGCTGCGCCAGGCAGCACAACGCGCTGGCCTGCTGGCCGCGGCCGACAGCGCGGCCGACGGCGTGCCCAGCGAAGCGGCGGTCGAAGCCATCGAGCAGCTGCTCGAACACAGCCTGCAGATCCCCGAGCCGTCGGAAGAAGCCTGCCGCCGCCACCACGCCGCTCACGCCGCGCGCTACCGCATCGGCGAGCGCGCCCATGTGCGCCACATCCTGTTCGCGGTGACACCGGGCGTCGACGTCGTGGCGCTGCGCAAGCGCGCCGAAGGCGCCCTGCTCGATGTGCGCAGCCACGACGGCACGGGTGACCCCTTCGTCGAAGCCGCCCGCACGCGCTCCAACTGCCCCAGCGGCGCCGAAGGCGGCGAGCTGGGCTGGCTCACGGCGCAGGACTGCGCGCCCGAGTTCGCGCGCGAGATCTTCGGCCAGTCCGAAGTGGGTGTGCTGCCGCGCCTGGTGCACAGCCGTTTCGGCCTGCACGTGGTGGACGTGCGCCAGCGCGAAGCCGGGGTCGACCAGTCCTTCGAATCCGTGCACGGCGCCGTGGCCATGACACTGCGCCAGCAGACCTACGTGACCGCGCTGCGCCAGTACCTGGCCCTGCTGGCCGGACAGGCCGAGCTCGAAGGCGTGGAACTGGACGCCGCCGACACACCTCTCGTGCAGTAGGAAGCGTCGATGCCCGACGAACTGCTGGAGCGTCTGCGGCGCTTTCACGACCAGACCTTTCCCGGCATCCAGGACCAGTTCCAGGATCTGGTGGAGCGCGGCCAGCACCCCACCATCCTCTTCATCGGCTGCTCCGACTCGCGCCTGGTGCCCTACCTGCTCACCGGCACCGGGCCGGGTGACCTCTTCATCGTGCGCAATGTGGCGGCCTTCGTGCCACCGCACGACGGCATGCTCAACGTCCCCTCGGGCGACATGTCCCCCGAAGGTGTCTACCTGGCTGCCGCGCGGCGCTGGACCGGCTACCACGGCACGGCCGCGGCCATCGAGTTCGCCGTGCTCAGCCTCAAGGTCTCGCGCATCGTCGTCTGCGGCCACAGCCACTGCGGCGGTATCCGTGCGCTTTACGAAGGCACCCCCAAGGAAGCCATCAACCTGGCCGCCTGGCTGGAGCTGGGCCGCGAAGCCGTGCTGCCGGTGCAGATGTCGCCCGAAGCGCTGCGCCGCACCGAACAGCGCGCCGTGATCCTGCAGCTGGAGCGCCTCATGGGCTACCCCATGGTGCGCGAGCGCGTGGAAGCCGGCCAGCTGGCCCTGCACGGCTGGCACTACGTGATCGAAGACGGCGAGGTGCATGTGTTCGACGTGAAGACCGGCCAGTTCGTGCCGGCCTCCAGCGCCACGCACAGCGGCACCGGCCCCTACGCGGACACGGACGACACCATGGCCAGCCCCCTGTTCAATGAAATCGACGGCAGTTACGCCAAGCCCCGATCCAGCTGAGTATTTCGGAGAACCACCATGCGCATCGCCAACCTGAAAATCGGCACCCGGCTGGGCCTGGGCTTCGGCCTGCTCATCGTGATGCTGCTCGCTGTCATCCTGCTGGCCCTGCTGCGCTTCAGCCAGATCGGCGAGGTCAACAGCCGCATCATCGAGAAGGACTGGGTCAAGGCCGAGGCCGCCAACGTGATCAACGCCACCACACGGGCCAATGCGCGCCGCACCATGGAGCTGATCATCGTGGGCGACGTGGCGCAGCTGGCCCGGATCAAGGACCGCATCGCCGAGAACAAGAAAACCATCGACGTGGCGCTGGATACGCTGGACCAGCTCATCTACCTGCCCGAGGGACGGGCCCTGCTGGCCCGCCTGAAGGAAACACGCGGCCAGTACGTCGCCTCCTTCGGCAAGGTGGCCAGGCTCATGGAAGAAGGCAACCGGGAGGAAGCCTCGCGCGTGATGAACACCGAGACCCTGCCCCTGCTCGACGCCCTGCAGGCACCGATCGACCAGCTGACCGAGCTGCAGAAGAAGATCGTCGTGGCCAGCAGCGATGAGGTGCGGCGCGGCATCGTCTCGGCCCAGGCCCTCATGACGGGGCTGGGCCTGCTGGGCCTGCTGCTGGGCGCGCTGTGCGCCTGGTGGATCACGCGCTCCATCACGCGCCCCCTCAGTGAGGCCGTGCAGGTGGCCCGCACGGTGGCCAGCGGCGACCTGGGCAGCTACATCCGCGTCGAGAGCCGCGACGAGACCGGCCAGCTGCTGCAGGCCCTGCAGGAGATGACCGACAGCCTGGCGCGCATCGTGCAACAGGTGCGCCAGGGCTCGGAGAGCATGTCCACCGCCACCAGCCAGATCGCCGCCGGCAACCTGGACCTGTCCTCGCGCACCGAGGAGCAGGCCAGCGCGCTGGAAGAAACCGCCGCGTCCATGGAGCAGCTCTCCGCCACCATCAAGAACAACTACGAAAGCGGCCGCCACGCCAACGAGCTGGCCGAATCGGCCGCGCAGGTGGCGGTCAAGGGCGGCGACGTGGTGGGCAAGGTGGTGCACACCATGGAAGCCATCAATACCTCCTCGCGCAAGATTGCCGACATCATTGGCATCATTGACGGCATTGCCTTCCAGACCAACATCCTGGCGCTCAACGCCGCCGTGGAAGCGGCGCGCGCCGGCGAGCAGGGCCGCGGCTTTGCCGTGGTGGCCAGCGAGGTGCGCAGCCTGGCCGGGCGCAGCGCCACCGCGGCCAAGGAGATCAAGCAGCTGATCGATGAGTCGGTGGGCAACGTCAGCGAAGGCAGCAAGCTGGTGGAACAGGCCGGCAGCACCATGGACGAGATCGTGGTGCACGTGCGTCGCGTGGCCGACCTGATGGGCGAGATCCGCACCGCCAGCCGCGAGCAGACCACCGGTGTCGATCAGATCAACCAGGCCATCGGCCAGATGGACCAGGTCACGCAGCAGAACGCTGCGCTGGTGGAGGAAGCCGCCGCCGCCGCGCAGTCCCTGGAACACCAGGCCCAGGGTCTGGTGCAGGTGGTCAGCGTGTTCCGGCTGGGCAGCCACACAGCCCCGGGCGCCGCCAGACTGTCGGCACCGGCACCCTTGGCCCTGAGCGCCTGAGGAGCAGACACCATGGCTTACTTTGAATGGGCCCAGGACATGGTCATCGACGGCGGTCCGATCGATGAAGACCACAAGCACCTGGTACAGCTGGTCAACACCCTGCACGATGCCACCACCGAGGGCCGAGGCCGCGAGGTGGTGGGCAACATCCTGCAGGAGTTGATCCGGTACACCGCCGACCATCTGCGCAAGGAAGAGCACACCATGGAGCAGGCCGGCTTTCCCAACCTGGAGCGCCACAAGATCGGCCACCAGGCCTTCGTCAACCAGCTGGAAAAGTTGCAGCGCCGCTACCAGGAAGGCAGCATCGCGGTGGCCGCGCAGCTCTCCACCGTGCTGCGCGACTGGCTGTCGATCCACATCCGCCGCAACGATCGCGAATTGCTGGAATTCATGCGCCGCAAGCCCGGCGCGCCGACCTCTCCCCGCGGTTGAAACCGCCCCCCCGGACGGGGTGGACCGGGTGCACGGGCTGATGCCACAATGGGCAAAACGCTGTTCCATGGCATCGACCACCGCCACCGGCCCCCGCGCCGAGGCAGTGCAAGGAGACAACCCGCATGCGCATCGCTGACTGGAAAATCCGGACCCGCCTGACGCTGGCCCTGGGCCTGCCCCTGCTGCTGCTGCTTGGCCTCACCCTGCTGGCCCTGCAGCAGCTGCAGCAGGTCGGTATTGCCAGCGAACGCATGAGCGCCGGCGACCGCGCCCAGACCGAGGCCGCCTTGCAGATCACCGCCAGCACCGAGCAGCTCTCGCGCCTGACCCAGCAGCAGATCACCGCGCCCATCGCCGCCCCCACCGGCCAGATCCGCGAGCAGCAGACCGCCGCCAACCGCCAGATCGACCAGGCCCTGACCACGCTGGAGCGCCTGGGTTCGCGCAGCGACGCCCAGGTATTGACCGATCTCAAGCGCCACCGCGCCGCCCATGCGGAATCGGCCGAGCGTGTGGTCAAGCTGGTCGAGGAGAACCTGCGGCCCGAAGCCTCGCTGCTGTTCATCGGCGAAACCCTGCCCGCGCTCAACGCGCTGCAGCAGTCCATCCAGACCCTGACCGCCCTGCAGCGCAAGAGCGTGGAGCGCGGCAGCATCGCCGCCGCGCGCACCCTGCTGCTCTACTGCGGCGCGGCCGCCGTGCTGCTGGCCGCGCTCTGGGGCCTGTGGCTGCTGCTGCCGCTGCAGCGCGGCCTGCGCGAGAACCTGCAGGTGGCGCAGCAATTGGCTGCCGGTGAGCTCGACACCCCCATCGCCGTACGCACGCACGACGAAAGCGGCCAGGTGCAGGCCGCCCTGGTCCGCATCCAGCAGGGTGTGCAGCAGCTGATCACGCAGGTGCACCAGGACGCCGAGGCATTGGCCAGCAGCACCCGCGCGCTGGCCGCCCCCGAACCGACCGAAGACCGGCGCAGCCCGCAAGCGGCACGCGTGGAACAGGCGCAGAACAGCATGCAGGCCCTGGCCGGCACCCTGAAACACAGCCATGAGAGCGGGCGCCAGGCCCAGGCGCTGGCGGCCGAAGCAGCCAAGGTGGCCGAACGCGGCGGCGCCGTGGTCGGCAAGGTGGTGGACACCATGCAGGACATCCGCAAGTCGTCCGCCCGCATCGCCGACATCATCGGCGTGATCGACGGCATCGCCTTCCAGACCAACATCCTCGCGCTCAACGCCGCCGTGGAAGCGGCGCGCGCCGGCGAGCAGGGCCGCGGTTTCGCCGTGGTGGCCAGCGAGGTGCGCAGCCTGGCCGGGCGCAGCGCCGCTGCCGCCAAGGAGATCAAGCAGCTCATCGATGCCTCGGTCGGCAGCGTGGCGGAAGGCGGCAAGCTGGTCGAGCAGGCCGGCCGCACCATGCAGGAGGTGGTGGGCCAGGTGCGCCAGGTGGCCGAGACCATGGCACAGATCACACGCGAAGGCCAGGCGCAGGACCAGGGTTTCAGCCAGTTGCAGGACGCCATCGCCCAGCTGGAGCAGATGGTCAGCAACAATGCCGCCGTGCTGGACCGCTCGGCCGCCTCGGCCCAGGCCCTGGAGCAGCAGGCTCGTCAGCTGGCCGGCAACGTGGGCGGCTACCGCCTGGGCAGCGCGCCGCTGCGCCTGCGCTGATTTCTTGACACAGCGCAAAACACGACGCGGGCATCGTCCTTAAGCTGGCCGCTGGTCTTTTTCCCGGCCGCCGTGGCGGCCTGCCCGTCATGAACGCTCCCCTCCCCCTGCCCCACATTCCCGCTGAAAGCGCCCTCTGGCTGGCCCGCAGCGGCCTGCGCCCGCTGAACCTGGGCGGGCGCACCCTGCTGCCGCTGGTGCAGGGCGGCATGGGCATCGGCGTCTCGGCGCACGGCCTGGCCGGCAGCGTGGCTGCGCTCGGCGGCGTGGGCACGCTCTCTTCCGTGGATCTGCGCCGCCACCACCCGGACCTGATGGCCGCCACCGGCCACCTGGAAGCCGGCGAGGACGCCAGGATCGCCATCGACGCCGCCAACCTGGTTGCGCTGCGCCGCGAGATCCAGGCCGCACGCGAACTGTCGCAAGGCCGCGGCCTGCTGGCCATCAATGTCATGCGCGCCGTGAGCGAATACGCCCATTCCGTCACCACCGCCCTGGAAGCCGGCATCGACGCCGTGGTCGTGGGCGCCGGCCTGCCGCTGGACCTGCCCGACCTGGCGCAGGACCATCCCAAGGCCGCGCTCATCCCCATCCTCTCGGACGCGCGCGGCGTGCAGCTGATCGTGAAGAAGTGGGAGCGCAAGAAGCGCCTGCCCGACGCCATCGTCATCGAGCACCCCCGCCTGGCCGGTGGCCACCTGGGCGCGGCCAGGATCGCCGACCTCAACGACCCGCGCTTCGACTTCGAGAACGTGATTCCGCAGTCGCTCTCCTTCCTGCGCAGCGCCGGCATCGAGCAGGAGATCCCGCTGATCGCCGCCGGCGGCATTCGCACGCATGCCGACATCGCGCGCCTGCAAGCCCTGGGCGCGGCGGGCGTGCAGCTGGGCACGCCCTTTGCCGTCACCAGCGAGGGCGACGCGCACCCCGAGTTCAAGCGCATCCTCGCCGAGGCGAAAGAGGATGAGATGCTGGAGTTCACCAGCGTGGCCGGCCTGCCCGCACGCGCGGTGGCCACCCCCTGGCTGCGCGCCTACCTGAAGATCGAACACAAGCTGCAGGCCGTGGTGCACCACAAGAACCGCTGCACCAAGAGCTTCGACTGCCTGGCCCAGTGCGGCCTGCGCGACGGCCTGCCCGGCTGGGGCCAGTTCTGCATCGACAACCAGCTCGCCGCCGCGCTGCGCGGTGATGTCAAGAAAGGCCTGTTCTTCCGCGGCGTGGGGGCCCTGCCCTTCGGCGCACAGATCCGCAGCGTGCGCGACCTGGTGGAACGCCTGCTGACGCGCCAGGAGGCGCTGGCCGCGGCCTGACCTATCAGGCGCGCTGAAACAGCAGCAGCGCCACGCCCGCGCCCAGCAGCACGGTGACACCGGCCAGCCAGAGCAGGCGCCGGCGCAGGACTTCGAGCCCCTGCACCAGTTGGGCGTTCTGGTCGGCCAGGTCGTTGATCAGCTCGGTGGCCGCCAGCATCTGTGCCTGCAGTTCGGACACTGCGGTTTCGGTGGCCTGCAGTTCCGAGCGCAGCTTCGCGATCGCGTGGGCCTCGGCCTGCAGCTGGTCCTGCACCTTGTCGTCCACGGGCGGCGGTGGCGGGGGCGCCGGCCGGCCCGAGACCTTGTCCCAGAGACCCTTCGCCCCTTCAGCCACCTTGGGGGCGTTGCGGATCACCTCGCCCCAGGGCACCAGTCGCAATACGGAGAACAAGCCTGTCGCCATCATCGTTCCTTCAGTCGAAATCGAAGAGCTCCGAGAGGAAACCCTCACGCTTGCGCTTCTTGTTGTAGTAGCCGTCCTGGTGGCCATGGGCATGGTGGGGCGGCGGTGCGGAGCGCGCCGTCGCGGCCGGCTGGATCTGCTGGACCACGGCGCCATCGAGCGAGCGGTCGATGATCTTGTCGAGCTCGCCGCGATCGAGCCAGACCCCGCGGCACTGCGGGCAGTAATCGATCTCGATGCCCTGGCGCTCGGACATCACCAGGCTGACGGTTTGACAGGCGGGGCACAACATGACAGTGGTCTCCATGACAGCGATGTCCAACATTCTGCGCCTGCATCGATTTCGCAGGGAAGCGTATGGAAAAACGCACCGGGTCCGGTGCGGCCCGACAATCATGGCCTACACTGCCCGGAATTCGGGGAGTTCCATCTGCGCACAGACATCGCGCCCACCTGCCCATGCCCTGGTTGTCCCTTTTCAGTCCCAGCAGCTTTCGCGGCCGCCTGACCCTGTGGTTCGGCGGTCTCTCGCTGGCCATGCTGCTCTGCGTGGGCCTCTACCTGGGACAACTCGCCACGCAGGAGCTGGCCGACGCTGGCGGCCAGACCCTGCAGATCAGCGCGCGTTCTGCGGCCGACCTGCTGGCCACGCATCTGCGCGAGCGTGAAAGGGAAATCCACCGGATGCGCGAACTCGCGCTCCTGCAGCAGGGCCCGCTGAGTGCCCCGCAGGTGCGTCTGGCCCTGGAACAGCGCCAGCGGGACAACAACGAGTACGCCTGGATCGGCGTGACCGACAGCCAGGGCCTCGTGCTCCAGGCCACCGGCGGACTGCTGGTGGGCCAGCAGGTGGTTCAGCGACCATGGTTCCAGGCAGCCCGTACGGCACCCTACATCGGCGACGTGCACGAGGCACTGCTGCTGTCGCGTCTGCTCGCGACGGAATCCGGCAAGGAGCCCCTGCGTTTCATCGACTTCGCCGTCCCTCTGCTGGACGGGCAGGGGCGCCTGCGCGGGGTGCTGGGCGCGCACGCCCACTGGAACTGGGTAACCCGCACGGTAGAGTCCGTCGTCACTCAGGGAGCAGCGCAGCGCCAGGTGCAGGTGCTGATCGCCGACCGCTCGGGCGCCATCCTGTATCCCTTGCGGCTGATGAACACTTCGCGCCTGCCGCAGGCCGCCAATCCGGCAGCCGCCCACGAAGTGCTGCGTTGGGAGGACGGGGCCGACTACCTGACGAGCATGGTCGAGGTCCAGGCGCAGACCAGCAGCGAGCTGGGCTGGCGCATCATCCTGCGCCAGCCGCTGGAGACCGCGCTGGAGCCGGTCTACACGCTGCGGCGCCAGCTGCTGCTGTTCGGCCTGCTCACCGCACTGGTGTTCACCTTCATCGCCTACCGGTTCGCCGCGCGCATCAGCCGGCCCATCGAACAACTGGCCCGGACGGTGCGTCAGATCGAGTTGCGTGGCGCTACCCCGGACTACCCGGCGCCGGCGCAGATCCGGGAGATCGACCAGCTCAACCGCAGCATCCAGTCCATGACCGGCTCGCTGCTAGGGCACGAGCACGAGCTGGAGGCCCTGAACGCCTCGCTGGAGCAGCAGGTGCGTGAACGCACCGAAGCTCTCTCCCTGGCCAACCAGGAGCTCGAACGCCTGGCCACCATCGACGCGCTCACCGGTCTGAACAACCGGCGTCGCTTCGACAGCCGCCTGCTCGAAAGCCAGCAGTTGCTCAAGCGCAGCGGCCGCGGTTTCGGCCTCATCCTCATCGATGCCGATCACTTCAAACAGATTAACGATGGCCATGGCCACCAGGTCGGTGACGAGGTGTTGCGCCAGCTGGGCCGCCTGCTGAGCCAGTGCACGCGCATCACCGATTTCGTGGCGCGTTATGGTGGCGAGGAATTCGTCGTGCTGCTGCCCGACCTCCAGAACGAAGAAGAAGGCATGGCCGTGGCGGAGAAGATCCGGCGGGCCGTGGCCGACGCCAGCTTCCCGGTGGTCGGTCATCTCACCGTCAGCCTGGGCCTGAGCTGTGCCCGCGCGGCCGACGCGGCCGCCGCCGAGGTGGTGGAACGTGCCGACAAGGCCCTGTACACGGCCAAACAGCTGGGGCGCAACCGGGTCGTGACGCTCTGACTCTTGGTGGGGCTGCCCGCCGCGTCCGGAATGTCCCCGGGGATTTTCCCCACCGCGCAAGCAATGATTGCATTCCGCCGTGAGAAGGCTATCCTGTCTCTCGGTCATGTCGACCACAAGGGAGAGATGCCATGTTTGAATCCACCGCACCGCAACGGGACAAGTTGCTCCACGACCTCCAGCTGGTCATCGCCGATGCCGAGGAACTGCTGCGCATGACGGCCGGCCAGGTCGGCGACGGCACCGCCGAAGTGCGCAGCCGCATCCAGAGCCGGCTGCAGGCGGCGCGCGCCGAACTGGCCAGCCTGCAGGACGAAGCCGCCGCCCGGCTCAAGGCCGCGGGCCACGCGACAGACGAATTCGTGCACGAGAACCCCTGGAAATCCATCGGCATCGCTGCCGCCATCGGTCTGGTGGTCGGCCTGCTGGTCGCACGCCGCTGAGCGCGGGCCTGCCATGAGCGAAGCTGCCAAGGAACCGGGGCTGTTCGCCTCCCTGCGCCAGCTGCTGGGCACGGCGGTGGAAGCCCTGCAGGTGCGGCTGGCCCTGCTGAGCAACGAGATCGAGCAGGAGAAACTGCGGCTGTTCGACGGCCTGCTCTGGGCCGGGCTGGCCCTGCTGCTGCTGGGCCTGGGCGCCTTGCTGCTCTGCGCTTTCATCGTCGTGCTGTTCTGGGACAGCCACCGCCTGCTGGCCCTGGGCACGCTCACGCTGCTGTTCCTGGGTGCCGGCATCGCCGTGCTGTTCATGGCTCGCACCCGGCTGCAAAGCCCCGGTGGCCTGTTCAACAGCAGCGTGGCCGAACTCGGGCGCGACCGTGC
The DNA here is from genome assembly GCA_034366585.1 of Hylemonella sp. Lineage (GTDB taxonomy): Bacteria > Pseudomonadota > Gammaproteobacteria > Burkholderiales > Burkholderiaceae_C > Hylemonella. The sequence continues at coordinate 3,902 of JAXMMJ010000137.1, read as the reverse complement.
CGGTCTGGACACGGGCGAATAGGCCCGGCCCCGGCGTCCACACCATGCACCGGCGACAACACCAGCTGCTCATGCAGCGACAGCAGCAACTGCTGCTGCGCAGCGCCGAGCTGCGCCACACGCTGGCCCGGCAGGCCCGGGCCCTGCAATCGCCGCTGACGCTGGCCGATCAGTTGCGCGCCGGGGGGCACTGGCTGCGCCGGCATCCGGTCTGGTCGCTGGCTGGGCTGGGGCTGCTGGTGTTCAAACGCCCGCGCATCCTCCTGCGCTGGCTGCCCCGCCTGCTGGGCGGCTGGCAGCTCTACCTGCGGCTGCGCGACTGGCTTCAGGGCCCCGCCAAGCCTCAGTAGTGGATGGCCATGCGCAGGCCGCAGGCGTCATGCGGCGGCGCAGCCGGCAGGCTGATCGCCCGCGCGAGCGACAGGCGCCGCGCGGTCCACAGGCAGGCCAGTGCGTCCAGCACGTCGTCGGCCTGCACCTCCCGCCGGGGAAACTCGTCCAGCAATCGCTCCGCCTGATCCGGAAAATGCGGCGCCAGCAGGCTGATGCGCAGCGCGCGCCCTTCGGCGCTCTTCTTGCCATGGGCCAGCGGCTGGCCGCTGTTCATCTGCATGAAACAGACCTCGGGATGGACCTCGTGGACCCGCTGCATCTGCGCGGCCGAGGCGCGCAAGGCAGCGTCGACCTCTTCCACCTTGCGCAGGATGTTGTAGGCCTGGAGGGACATGCCCTTGCCCTCGATGGCCTGACGGCGCGCCGAGGCCTGCGCATGGCTGGTCGCACCCAGCACGCCGCGCAGCGGGGCCGCGAACACCGAGCTGGCGCGCGGCCCGAGCAGGCGGCGCGCGGCCTGGTCACAGGCGCGCTCGCCGGACTCGCTCAAGCCGATCGGGATGTCGACCGCCATGCAGGCCGGCGCCGGACAGGCCTGCAGCAGATCAGCGAAGCGCGCAAACACGCGGCCCTCGATCACCTGGCCATCCGCGGGCAGATGCACGACATACCAGCCCGCGGGGCATCCATCGACACCAGCGATGGACAGTGGCAGGCTCAAGCACCGACCTTGGGGTAGAGCACCATCTGCGTGCAGCGGAACAGCGCCAGGGTCTTGCCGCTTTCGCGGTGCGTCACCGTGGCATCCCAGACCTGGGTGGTGCGGCCCAGGTGCACGGCCTTGGCCACGCTTTGCACCACCCCGTCGCGCACCGTGCCCAGGTGGTTGGACTTGAGCTCGATGGTGGTGAAGCCGTTCGCCCCTTCAGGCAGGCTGGCGAGGGCGCCGCAGCCCGCACTGGTGTCGGCCAGCGTCACCAGGCTGCCCGCGTGCAGGAAGCCGTTGGGCGCCATCAGCTCGTGCCGCACCCGCATCTCCGCGTGCACCTCGCCCGGCTCCACACGGATGATGACGATGCCCAGGTGGCCGGGCAGCATGGCTGCGGCACGCTGGTTGAAATCGTGGGCGTTCATGAAAGCTCCTGTGTTCGTGTTGAGCAGCCTGGCCTCAGCCGGGGATCTCCGCTTCGATCAGCTGGGTCAGCAAGGTCAGCGATTCCTGCCAGCCCAGGTAACAGGCTTCGGCGGGAATGACGGCGGGGATGCCCTCCTGCACCACATTGAGCTCGGTGCCGCAGAACACGGCCTTGAACGTGACCGTCACGCGCATCTCGCCAGGCAGATTCGGGTCGTCGAAGACATCGGTGTGCACCAGGCGTTCGCCCGGCACCAGCTCCAGGTAGGTGCCACCGAAGGAGTGGCTCTGCCCCTTGCTGAAATTGGTGAAGGACATGCGGTAGCTGCCGCCCACCTTCGCGTCCAGGTGGTGCACCTTGCAGGTGAAGCCGTGCGGCGGCAGCCACTTGGCCAGGGCGTCGGGGTCCAGGAAGGCGCGGTAGACGCGCTCGGCCGGGGCGCGCAGCACGCGGTGGATGCGCACGGTATTGGTACTCATGTTTCGTTCCCTTCAGGTCAGTCGAGGAAGGCCCTCAGACTGTACGACGAACGAGCCGGGCCGGTTTCGACAGGCTCAGCGCAAGCCCTTGAGCGTCAGCCCGTCCACCGAGCGTGTGATGGGGCAGTTGGCGACGATGTCGGTGACCTGCAGCGCCAGCTCACCACGCTCCTGTGCGGCCAGCACCTCCTCTTCGGAACGCAGCTCGCGCACGGCGGCAGGCTGGAGCCAGCGCACCATGACAATGCGCCACAGCGGGCTGTAGCTGCGGTCGGCGTTGGCTCCGCCCGTGGGCAGCGGCGCCGACTGGAAGACGCTGATCTGCTCCTTGCCCGGGAACTTGTAGACCCGCTCCACGATGGAGGGGCGGCCCGGCGCCGGGATGGCCAGTGCCAGGCGCGGCACGAAATTCGCACCCGCCTCCCGCGCCATTCCAGCGTCCGAGATGTCGGTGGTCACGTACTCCACCCCCCGGCCATCGACCCAGGCGCGGTTCAGGGGCAGCACGGTTTGCGTGGCACCCGAGCCGGGCGCCGGGCCGGCGCAGGCAGCGAGCAGCAGACTGGCGGCAAGAAAAACAGGGAGCAGGTGACGTGTCATGGGATGTTCTCGATGGTTGGCCTGGGGCCTCAGATCCAACGGCGCACCCGGCGCCGGTACTGTGCAAACTCGTCGCCGAATTTCGACGCCAGGATGCGTTCCTCGGGAACGATCTGGAAGCGGGTGATGTAGGCCATGTAGGCGACAGGCCCGGCGAACGCCTCCCACGACCCCAGGTAGCTCGCATAGGCCACGAGCAGCAGCAGCAGGCTGAGGTACATGGGATTGCGTGTGAAGCGGTAGATGCCATGCGTGACCAGCACCGATGCGCGATCGGGCTGGAGCGGATTGATCGTGGTGCGGGCTTTCCAGAACCCGGCAAAGGCCGCCAGCGCAACGACGGCACTCAGGTTCATACTGAGATCGATGGTGGCCAGGCGCAGCACATCGATGGCATCGGGCAGGGCCTGCGCGCGGGGCAGCAGCCACATGCCAGCGGCAATCGCAATGGCAACAAAAGGGGCGGGGATTCTGGTTTCAAGAAACCGCATGGTCATTCAGAGTGCAAGACAGCAGGGCCGGGCATCCATCGGGCGGAGCCCCGGCGACGCATGAGCACTGTATATATCAGCTGAGCGGCGCGTCCAACGTAAAGTTCAGCGCTGGGCGGTGCCTGCGCGCGTCCGTTGGAACGGCAAGTTAGAAGCCGTCGCCTCAAGACGTTCGGCCAGCCAAATCTTAATAACAGACTGCCTTGTAACCCCCAGCTTGCTAGCTTCGCGATCCAGTGAGTCAATCATCCAAGTTGGAAAATCGACATTCACCCGCTTCTGCTCTTGCAGCACGCGCTTGGCTTTGGACAAGTCCAAAGAAGCCGTGATGTCGACGCCCTCGTCAAACTGTTGCTCGAACTTTTTAGCTTTCATAAAGTGCCACCTCTTCTGTGCGTGCGCGACGCACGGATATCAATCGGACATTTGCCCCTCGGTAGGTAATGACTGCCGACCCATGCTTCCCATCAATCAACCCAATCACCAGATACCGCGGCTCATCATCCGTTTTTGCCGGAACCTCCAGCAGCATGGGGTCGTTCCAGAGATTCTGAGCTTCCACGAAATCGATGCCGTGTTTCGTGCGATTGGACTCGCTCTTTGCGACGTCAAATTCGAAGGAGATCATGGTATAGAAAATATACCTTAATTGACAACCAATTACAAGGCGGCTTGAACTTCTAACGTTTGAGATGAGTGGGAGCCGTAGGCGATCCACTCTCGACTGATGGGATGGACTCCCCCGTTTGTTTGCGCGAAAGTTGCGCACTGGTCTTCATTGGCGTGGGGATCAGGTCTTCAAACGAAAGGAGTCCGACATGCATGCTACTACCGTTGCCGTTGATCTTGCAAAGTCCGTCTTT
>JAXMMJ010000136.1:0-45027 GCA_034366585.1 Hylemonella sp. | reverse complement strand
AGCGGGCGAACGTCTGCGGCCAGGGTGCCGTCGGCGCGGGCCACCAGCACCACGTCGTATTCGCTGGCCAGGCCGGCCATGACCTGCACGATGCGCGGATCCTTGGCCTTGGCCAACTTCTCCACGCGTTCAAGCAGCTGCACCTTGGCCGTGCTGCCCAAGGTGGCGATCGGGTCCATGTCACGGTACAGCGCGCGGCCCGGTGCCACCTTGCGCGACGGTACCTTGATACGACCGGCGCGGGTGGCGGCCGAAATCGTGCGCACGGTGCGCGCCGCGTCAAGCAATGATGCTTCGGAGATGTCGTCGGAGTAGGCAAATGCGGTTTTTTCGCCGCTGACCGCACGCACGCCCACACCCTGGTCAATGCTGAAGGAGCCGGTCTTGACGATGCCTTCTTCCAGGCTCCAGCCTTCGCTGCGGGTGTACTGAAAGTAGAGGTCGGCGTCGTCCACCTTGTGCGCGCGGATCTCGGACAGGGCGCGCAGCAGGTGCGACTCGTCCAGGCCGAAGGGCGTGAGCAGGAGTTCGCGGGCGACCGCCAGGCGCTCCAGGGTGGGTTCGCGTGAAATCATGAGGTCATTGTAGGACGTGCCCATCCCCAGCAGGGGCGTAGGGGCTAGCCTTGGTCTTCCAGCCAGCGCAGCAGGGCCGCATCGTCCAGGTCGGCCAAGCCGGCCGCACTGGCCTGGGCAAAGACGCCGGCCGCCGTCGCCCCCAGCGGCCCGGCAAACCCCGCAGTCCGGGCGGCCGCCACGGCCAGGCGCGTGTCTTTCTCCAGCAGGGTCATGTGGGCGCGCGGGGCATAGTCGCCGGCAATGGCCCGGCGCATACGGTCCGAGCCGATCCAGCTCTGGCCACTGGACTGCTCGATCACGTCAAGCGTGCGCCCCAAGTCCAGGCCCATGGCGCGCGCCATGGCCAGCACCTCGGCGGCGGCCACCAGGTTGATGCCGGCCGCCAGGTTGTTGACCAGCTTGGTGCGCGCGCCGTCGCCCACCCGTTCACTGATGCGGAAGATGCGCGAGGACAGCGCCGCCAGCAGCGCCTCGAAGCGGACCACGAGCTCCTTCCGCCCGGCCAGCATCAGGCTCATGCTGCCATCGCGCGCCCGGGCCGGGCCACCGGACATGGGCGCGTCCAGCACCTCGATGCCATGCCGGGCCAGGCGCCCGGCCAGGGATTCGGTGTCCTGCGGGGCGATGGTCGGGCACAGCATCACCATGCTGCCGGGCGGCATCACCCCGGCCAGGCCCTGGGGGCCGAACAGCACCTGCTCGCACTGCGCAGCGTCGACCACGCAGACGATCACCGCCGCGCAGCCCGAAGCCGCCTGGGCCGGGCTGGCATGGGCCGTGGCGCCCGCGGCGATCAAGGCGGCCTGCTTCTGGGGATCGATGTCGTGCACCTGGACCGGCCAGCCCTGGGCGAGCAGGCGCGCCGCCATGGCGCCCCCCATATTGCCGACGCCCACCACGGCCACGGGGTAGGGGCCGGGCAGCTGAATCACCGGAAAACCTCCGTGCTGCGCACTGCGGTGCGAGCGCCTTCGGACGGCCGGGCGGCGCTCATGACTGGATCAGGCGCTTGGACTTGGCGATGGACATCAGCATGCCCAGGCCCAGGCCCAGGGTGACCATGGCGGTGCCGCCGTAGCTGATGAAAGGCAGGGGCACGCCCACCACGGGCAGGATGCCGCTGACCATGCCCATGTTCACGAAGGCATAGGTGAAGAAGATGGTGGTGATGCTGCCCGCCAGCAGGCGCGCAAACAGCGTGGGCGCCTCCATCGCGATGGCCAGGCAGCGCAGCACCAGGAAGAGGAAGGCGCCCAGCAGGATCAGGTTGCCCAGCAGGCCGAACTCCTCGGAATAGGCCGCGAAGATGACGTCGGTGGTGCGCTCGGGAATGAATTCCAGGTGCGTCTGCGTGCCCTGCATATACCCCTTGCCCAGCACGCCACCGGAGCCGATGGCGATCATGCCCTGGATGATGTGGAAGCCCTTGCCCAGCGGGTCGCGCCAGGGATCGAGCAGGGTGCAGATGCGTTGCTGCTGGTAGTCGTGCAGCAGCGGCCAGCGCACGCCGGACGCACACAGGTCGGACTCGAAGATGATCAGCAGCAGCACGGCCAGCAGGCCCAGCAGCACGGGCGGCACGATCAGCTTCCAGCTCAGGCCGGCAAAGAAGATCACCGAAATGCCGGCGGCCAGCACCAGCAGGGCGGTGCCCAGGTCGGGCTGCTTGATGATCAGGCCCACGGGCAGAAGCAGCAGGGCGCCGGCCACCAGGAAATCCAGGGGACGCAACTGGCCTTCACGCTTCTGGAACCACCAGGCCAGCATCAACGGCACGGCGATCTTGAGAATCTCGCTGGGCTGGATCACCACACCCACGTTGATCCAGCGCTTGGCGCCCTTCTTGGTGATGCCGAAGATGGCAACGGCGATCAGCAGCGTCACACCCAGCACATACAGGGGCACGGCAAAACTCATCAGGCGCTGGGGCGGCACCTGGGCCACCACGAACATGATGAAACCGGCAATCAGCATGTTGCGCCCATGGTCGATGAAACGCGTGCCGTGGTCGTAGCCCGAGGAGTACATGGTCAGCAGACCGATGCCCGCGAGCATGAACACGACAAAAGCCAGCGGTCCGTCGAAACCCTGGAACCAGGGCATGACGCGCTGCATCAAGGTGGGACGTTCAAAGATGACCGGCATGGTGCGCATTATCCCGCCAATGCGCCGGGGATCGCAGGCTAGACGATCAGGATTTCCACCACCGTGCGGCCCGGCTCGCTGCTGACCTCCAGCACCACGCCGATGGCGGCGGCGCGCTCGCGCAGCGAGGCCAGGCCCTTGCGCAGCACCCGCTCGGGATCGAAGCCGCGGCCGTTGTCGATCACGCGCAGCCGGGCCCCGCCCCCCGGGCAGGCGCGCAGCTCGATGCGCAGCTCGCTGGCCTGTGCGTGTTGCAGGACATTGGAGAGGGCCTCGAAAACCATGAACTGCAGCTGGCGCATGGCCTTGCCGTCCAGGCGGGCCAGCGGCGGCAGCAGGTCCACATCCCAGGCCAGGACGATGTCGGAGGCCTTGAACCGCGGCTCCAGGCGATAGCGCAAGTTGGCCAGCAGGGTGGTGAGGTCACCCGGCGGCAGGTTCATGGCGTCGATGGAGAGCTTGAGCTGGTCCAGCGAATCGCGCAGGGTCTGCAGCAGGTCCTCGTCGCTGGCCTTGCCCGACTGCAGCTGGCGGATGGCCGCACTGATGTGCGAGCCCACGCCGTCATGCATGTCACGCAGGATGCGGGTGCGCTCGGCCGCGCGCTCCTGCTCGCGCGCCAGCTGCTCGAGCTGCTGGTAGCTGGCCGCCAGCGCCCGCTCCTTTTCCTGCACCTTGGCGGCCATGTTGTCCATCAGGTCGCGCGCCTGGGCGCTGGCTTCGCGAAAGCGCGTGATCACGATGTAACCCAGCGCGAGGCCGAACAGCACCGAGGAGTAACGCATCCAGGAGATTTCGCTGAAATTGTTGCTCGCGCGTATCACCAGCCAGTCGCGGAACCCCACCAGCACATTGAACACACCGGCAGCGGCCACCAGCACGTGCTCGGTGGTCGGCTTGCGCACGGAGCCCCAGAAATAGACGGCGGCATAACCGATGAACAGGAAGGTGGCAAAGCCATACCAGCCGGTCAGGTAGACGTCGTTGTGCCGGGTATAGGCCAGCAAGGCGGCCGGTGCGGCCGTCAGCATCAGCGCCCACACCACACCACGCACCCAGCGCATGGAGGCATGCCGGTGCCAGCCCGCGACGTAGTGGCAGAACAGGGCGGAACCGCAGAACCAGCCTGCATACGCCAGGGCCTGCAGCACGCCCCACCAGGGCCAGACCAACGGCGGGTCGGTCAGGGCCGTGTCGGACAGGCGCAGCATCCAGCACATCTCGGCGATGCCGGCGCTCAGGTACAGGCCGACACGGCTGGGCTGGGCGCCCGGCACGGACTCGACCTGGGTCACCCACAGCAGCAGGGCGATCACCCCCACCACCAGGCTGAAGACCGACACGGCGATGGAGCCGTTGACCAGCCAGCGGTAGACCGAGTGGTAATGCTCGCGCACCTCGACATCGGGGCCCACTAGCATGCTGGAGAGCCCGCCACGGCGCCCGCCATCGCCATGCACGATGATGCGGAACAGGTTGTCGCGTTGCAGCAGTTGGGCCGGAATCAGAACGTACTGCGGCGCCTTGGCGTAATCCTCGCGATTGGGCCGGTCCAGATCACCGAAACGCGACAGCAGAACGCCGTTGAGCCAGATCTCGGCGCGGTTGCCCACCCTGGAGAAATACACCGCATAGGGCTCGGCAGGCGGCTGCTGCATCTGCAGGGGGATTTCAAACACGGCCACGCCGGGTTGGCCGCCGTGCTGGCGATCCCAGTTGTAGGGCAGGCTGGTTTCACGCTCGACCAGATCCCCGGCGACCACGGTGCTCACGTGCGCGTGGCGCAACTCCAGCAGCTCCGCCTGCGCCTGCGGCATCAGCCCGCAGAGCAGCAAAAGCAGGCCCAGCGCACGCTGCATCACCATCCCTCAGCCCCTCGGCGGCAGCAGGCCCAGGCGCGAGGCCTCGAAAACCGCCTCGTTCTTGGAATGCACCGACAGTTTGGAGTACAGGTTCTTGATGTGGGTCTGCACTGTGTGCACACTGACGGACTGCAGGCGCGCGATCTCGGCATAGGAGAAGCCGCGCGCGATCAGCATCAACACCTCGTGCTCGCGCGGCGACAGCAGCGGCCCCTCGGCCGCCGAGCGGGCGGGAACCACCGGCTCCGGCACGGCCATGGCCTCGCCCGGGCGCACGCGGCTGGCGTACTTGGCCAGCACCTTGCGGGCAATCATGGGTGAGATCGGGGAGGCCCCGTCTTTCATCTCCAGGATGGTCTGGGCGATATCGTCCGGCGCCGAGTCCTTGTGGATGTAGCCCAGGGCGCCAGCTTCGATGCTGGCCAGCACGTTGTCCTCGTCGCCGAACAGGGAGATCACCAACGGCTCGCAGCGCGGATGCAGGCGCGTGGCGTGGCGTATCACCTCCAGCCCGCTGCCGTCAGGCAGGCCCAGATCGGTCAGCAGCACGTCGACCATGTTGGCATCGTTATCCAGCCAGGCCCGGGCCTCGGCCACCGAGCCCACCGCCCCCACCAGTTGCAGGCCCGCGCAGCGCGAAACGCTGGCGGTGAAAAATTCCCGCATCTGCGTATCGTCTTCAACCACCAGTACACGCCACACTTGCATAGACCTGTCGACCTCTCCACTCAGGGTTCAGGCAGAGCATAGCCGCTGCTGTCGGCCCTGCCCACGCCGGCCCCTCCCATGTTCATGGGAGGCGGCACCATCCTTTACGATCCGTCGTGACTTATTCACCCCGATCCATGCCTGCCACCCATCTGCTCTACCTGCACGGATTCCGCTCCTCGCCGCGCTCGACCAAGGCACAACTCGTGCAAGAGCGCATCGCACAGCGGCACCCGGGCGTGACGCTCTGGTGTCCCCAACTGCCGCCCTCGCCGCGCGAGGCCATGGACATGGTGATGCGGGGCATCGCCGCCTGGCCGCGCGAACGCATGGCGGTCATCGGCTCGTCGCTGGGCGGCTTTTATGCCAGCTGGGTGGCCGAACAGACCGGCTGCCGGGCCGCCGTGCTCAACCCGGCCGTCTTTCCGGCGCGCGACCTGGCGAAATACATCGGAGAGCACGCCAGCTGGCACGATCCGCAGGAAATCTTCTTTTTCCGCCCCGAATACGTGGACGAATTGCGCGCCTTGGGTGGCGCAGCCATCAGCCGGCCCGAGCGCTATTACGCCCTGATCGCGAAGGGCGACGAAGTGCTGGACTGGCGTGAAATGAGCGCCCACTACCAGGGCGCGCAGGGGCGACTGCTGGAAGGCAGCAACCATGCGATCACGGAGTTTTCGGATTACCTCGATGAGGTACTGGACTTTCTGCAACTGGACCCGACAGCTCCGGGCTGAACCTGGGGCAATACGTCTGCGTGCCTTGCCAGCGCGCATGGTCCTGCGGGTAGGCCGCACGGTAACGGATGTAATGAAACGCAGCCTCGTCGTTCCTACCCAGCAGGCAGGCGCTCCCAATCAAGGCCTCGATCACGGCGGGCTCGGGAGAGTAATGCAGCAGCGACAGCGACAGAGCATGGATGCGGTCCGCGTGCTGTGGTGTCAAGGGCGTGGTCGTCACGATCGCGAAGTTGACCTCGTTAGCGTAGACCCAGCTGCCACCGACCTTGTCCAACGTCTGCTCACGATAGGCCGGATCGCGTTGATACGTTGTCAAATAAAGCTGGCGCACCCGGTGGTAGTCCCACAAGAGGTAGCTACCCAGGGCTAGGAAAAAGCCCAGCACAAAAGCTGGTGCCCACGCCGGCCCGTGCCAACGCCCCAGGCTGGCCGGCCGCAAAAGCGCCAGAGCGTACAAGACCGTCAACTGGAAAGGTCCGTACCACAGCGGGTACTCGAGCAAGCTGTGCAGGCCGATCAGGGCCAGCACCCCCCAGGCCAGTTGTCGCGCCGGCACGGCCTCGCGCCAGGGCCGGGCACTCCACAACAAGACCAGTATGCCGCCGCAGGCCAACAGCGCCAGCGGCAGCCCCAGTTCGACCGCCAACTGCAATGGCAGGTTGTGGGCATTGTCAAGCAGCACGCAGAAACGCAGCCCCGGGAACAGTGTCATGTAATGCGCGTAGTCAAGTTCGCCCCAGCCCCAGCCCGTCCAGGGCCGCTGCGCGATCAAGGTCAGCACGTTGGCCCACAGCACGCTGCGCGACTCACAGCTCGCCGACTCCAGGGCCACGCGTTCGAACACCCCTTGCGTCGAAACTCCTGACCCCCACTGCAACAGCAAGGGCAACACCCCCGCCGACAGGCCATAGACCAGCCCGGCCAGCAAGCCCCAGCGCAGTACCGCGCGTCCCGATGCACGCCACCACCACACCAGCAAACCGCCCATGAGCAACCACTGCAGCCCCCCCGTGCGCGACGCCGTGGCCGCGCAACCCGCGGCCAGCAGGCCCAGGGCCAGGCACACGCCGGCCCTTACTCGCAAGGTCATGACTTCCCCGGCTGGCCTCTGGGCCAACAGCCAAAGCGCGGCCCAGCTGCCCAGATTCAGCAGCGAGGCCAGGTGGTTACGCTGGCGCAGATTGCCCTGGGCCTGCCCAGCCTCGGCGGCGTGCGCCCAGAGCGACAGGTGCGCACCATAACCAAAATACTGCAACAGACCGATCACGGCCGAGCACAGCGCCGCCAGCAGCAGCCCCCAGGCCAGGCGCCGGGCCCAGCCATCGAGGGACTCCGGTTGGCACCAGGCCAGCGCGGCCAGCAAGGCGATGCAGGCCCAAGAGAACAGCAGCGCCCAGAGCTCCGGCAGAGGAGGTGCGGACCACGGAAACAGAAAAGGCAAGGCCACGGCCAGCAGCGAAAACAGGGCGTTGGCAGAAACAGGCATGGGGGAAAGTAAGGAACGTGTAGGGGGCGACCGGAATCATAGAGGGAAGCTCCCCACCCCATGGGACAATGACGCCCATGTTTGCATTGTTCGATGAAGCCGGCAAATTCCTCGCCGGGCGTATCCTGTCCGAAGCGGAGGCTTCGCTGCAGGTGGAGCTGGAATCCGGCAAGCGCGTCAAGGTCAAGACCGCCAACGTGCTGCTCAAGTTCGAGAAACCAGCACCGGCCGAGCTGCTGGGCGCGGCCCAGGCCCTGAGCGAGAGCATCGAGCTGGATCTGGCCTGGGAATTCGCGCCCGAAGACGATTTCGGCTTTGCCGACCTGGCCGCCGTTTATTTCCAGGACCCGCCCACGCTGCCGCAGCAGGCCGGCACGCTGCTGCGTCTGCACGAGGCGCCGCACTACTTCCGCCGCGCCGGCAAGGGGCGCTACAAGAAGGCGCCGGCCGAGATCATCCAGCAGGCGCTGGCTGCGATCGAGAAAAAGCGCCTGATCCAGGAGCAGATCGTCGAGTGGGCACAGACCCTGGGCCGCGGCGAGTGCCCGCAGCCCATCCGCGAACAGCTCTACAAGATCCTCTTCAAGCCCGACAAGAACGCGCCCGAGTACAAGGCTGTGGTCGAGGCCTCGCGCGCCACCCACCTGGCCCCGCTGGATCTGCTGCAGAAAGCCGGCGCCATCGACTCGCCCTACCAGTTCCACTGGCGTCGTTTCCTGTTCGAGAACTTCCCCAAGGGTTATGGTTTCCCCGCCCTGGTGGCGCCCGAGATCAAGGATGAGCTGCCCTTGGCCGCCGTCCAGGCCTATTCCATTGACGACTCGGCCACTACCGAGATCGACGACGCGCTCTCCGTGCAGGGCCTGGGCACGGGCACCGTCACCGTCGGCATCCATATCGCCGCCCCGGGCCTGGCGGTGCAGCGCGGCGACCCCATCGACAACGTGAGCCGCGCCCGCCTGTCCACGGTCTACATGCCGGGCTACAAGATCACCATGCTGCCGGACGAGGTGGTGCAGCGCTACACCCTGCAGGAAGGCCGTGCCTGCCCGGCTGTCTCGCTGTACGTGGCTTTCAAGGAAGACACGCTGGAGGTACAGGGCCACGACACGCGCCTGGAGTGCGTGCCGATCGCGCACAACCTGCGCCACGACCAGATCGACGGGGTGGTCACCACCGCCTGGCTGGAAGACCTGTCGTTCAAACATGCGACGCCCGACCCGGCGCACCTGAGCACCGGCCTGCGCACCGAACTGGCTTTCCTGCACCGCCTGGCACGCCACCTCAAGGCCCAGCGCGAAGTGGTACGCGGCAAACCCGAGACCTTCAACCGCCCGGACTACACCTTCAAGCTCGTGGGCAACGAAGGCGCCGAGCCACAGGGCAGCGAGCAGGTGCAGATCGGCACCCGCAGCCGCGGCGCCCCGCTGGACCTGATGGTGGCCGAAGCCATGATCCTGGCCAACAGCACCTGGGGCCAGTGGCTGGGCGAGCTCGGCGTGCCGGCCATCTACCGCAGCCAGGCTTCCCTCGCACCGGGCATGAAGGTGCGCATGGGAACCAAAGCCCTGCCGCACGCCGGCCTCGGCGTGAAAAGTTATGCCTGGAGCACCTCGCCGCTGCGTCGTTACACCGACCTGGTGAACCAGTGGCAGATCATCGCCTGCGCGCGCCACGGCAAGACGGCCGCGCTGGCCGCGCCCTTCAAGCCCAAGGATGCGGACCTGTTCTCCATCATCTCGGGCTTCGACGCCGCCTACAGCACCTACAACGGCTACCAGGCCACCATCGAACGCTACTGGACGCTGAAGTACCTGCAGCAGCGAGGCATCACCGAGCTGGAAGCCACGGTCTTCAAGGACAACCTGGCGCGCGCCGACACTCTGCCCCTGGTGCTGCCGGTGCTGGGCGCGCAGGGCCTGCCACGCGGTGCACGCGTGCTGGTCAGGCTGGGCGCCATCGACGAGGTGGCGCTGGACGTCAGCGGCACGGTACTGGAGCGGCTCGACGCCGAGGCCGCCCCGATGGAAGAGGAAGAAGCCGAGGACGCCGAGGCCGAACACCTGGCCGCTGGCCCCATCGCGATTGCAGTCGATGTCAACGAGCCCGAGGGAGCTTCGGGCGGCGATAATCCCTCCTCGTGAAACTGCGCAAGCTCAGCACTCTCGAATACGCCCTCGGCATCTCCGTCGCCGTGCATGCGGTGCTGCTGACGGTGCGTTTCGTCGACCCCGAGGCGATCGAGCGAGCCTTCCGCGACACGCCGCTGGAAGTCATCCTGGTCAATGCACGCGGCAACGCCCGTCCGGACAAGGCGCTGGCAATTGCACAGACCAGCCTGGCCGGCGGGGGGGAGGCCGAGCGCGGGCGCGCCACCAGCCCCCTGCCCTCAACCCTGCTCTCCGACAGCGGCGACACGCTGGACGAAGAGTCGCAGAAGCGGATGCAGCAGCTGCAGAAGCAGCAGACCATGCTGCTGGCCCAGGTGCGCCAGCAGCTTGCCGCCCTGCCCCTGCCGGACCCCAAGCAGGCCAAACTCAGCAACGAACAGGCTGCGCAGGAGGCCAAGCGCCGCCTGCTGCTCAAACAGCTGGCCGAGATCGAGCGGCGCATCAAGCAGGACAGCCAGAAACCGCGCAAGCGCTACATCGGCCCCTCCACGCGTGAAGAGGCCTATGCCGTCTACTACGACCGCCTGCGCCGCGCCATCGAGGACAAGGGCACCGAGAACTTCCCCGCCTCGGGCGGCAAGAAGCTCTATGGCGAACTGACCATGGTGGTCACGGTAGACCGCCAGGGCCTGGTGGTCTCCACCGAGATTGCCGAGAGCTCGGGCAACCGCGTGCTGGACCGCCGCGCCGAAGCCATTGCCCGCGCAGCCGCGCCCTTCGGCCGCTTCACCCAGGACATGCGCAAGGAGGCCGACCAGATCGTGGTCGTCTCGCGCTTCAAGTTCTCGCGCAACGAAACCCTGGAAACGCGCATCAGCGCGCCCTGATATGAAAGCCGTGCTGCGCTGGTTCGCCCTGCTGCTGCTTGCCCTGCTGGCGCTGCAGCTCTTTTTCGTCGCGCGCATCGCCCTGATGGCGGTGACCGCCCCGCAATCCACCACCTTCGAGCGGTCCGAAGCCTGGCGCATCCTGGGTGAAAAAGGCAACCTGCGCTGGCGCCAGCAGTGGGTGGACTACGCGCAGATTTCCGACCATCTCAAGCGCGCCGTCATCGCCTCGGAAGACGACAGCTTTGCCTGGCACGAAGGCGTCGACTGGGATGCCCTGGAAAAAGCCTGGCAAAAAAATGCCGCGGCCGAGGAACGGGTCGCACAACTGGCCGCCAACGGTGCACGCACCGTCAAACCGCCCAAGATCGTCGGCGGCTCCACCATCACCCAGCAGCTGGCCAAGAACCTGCTGCTCTCGGGCGAGCGCACGCTGTTGCGCAAGGGCCAGGAGTTTGCCCTGGCCTATACGCTGGAGAAGCTGCTGAGCAAGCAGCGCATCCTGGAGCTCTACCTGAACCACGTCGAATGGGGCGAAGGCGTTTTCGGTGCCGAGGCGGCGGCCCAGCACTACTACCGCAAGCCGGCAGCGCGCCTGAGCGCCAGCGAGGCCGCGCGCCTGGCCGTGATGCTGCCGCGTCCGCGCCACTACGAGAAGCTGCCCCAATCGCCCTACCTGGCCGATCGCGCCAGCGTCATCGCCGGCCGCCTGTGGCGGGCCGAGCTGCCCTGATGCGCATCCTCGGCATCGACCCCGGCCTGCGCACCACCGGTTTTGGCGTGATCGATGTCGCCGGCCACCAGCTGAGCTACGTGGCCAGCGGCACCATCAGCACCACCCATCTGGCGCAGGGTGAGCTGCCGGCGCGCCTGAAGGTGCTGTTCGACGGCATCCGCGAAGTGGTGGCACGTTACCAGCCGCAATCGGCTGCGGTGGAGATCGTCTTCGTCAACGTCAACCCGCAGTCCACCCTGCTGCTGGGCCAGGCGCGCGGGGCCTGCGTCACGGCCCTGGTCACGGCCGACCTGCCGGTGGCCGAGTACACCGCACTGCAGATGAAACAGGCCGTGGTCGGCCACGGTCGCGCGCAGAAGGCCCAGGTCCAGGAAATGGTCAAGCGCCTGCTCAAGCTGCCCGGCCTGCCGGGCCCCGACGCAGCCGACGCGCTGGGCATTGCGATCACCCAGGCCCATGCCGGCGCCTCGCAGGCCCAGATCGCCAAGGCCACCGTGCTCACGCGTGGCACCAGCGGCATGTACCGCGCCGGACGCAGCCGCTGAAGGTCTCCCGACGCCTCAGACCTCGATGGCCGGCCGGTAATCCTGTGCGGGCACGGTCTTCCAGGGGCGCACCATACTGCTGAGCAGCAGTGCGCACAGGCCAATGAGGACCACGTCCAGCCAGGCCATCAGCCAGCCGCTGTCGTAGGCACCAAAGAGACTGGCGCGCAGCGCCTTGATGACCCAGCTGAACGGCAGCCAGTCGTGCACGGCCTGGAAGAAGTCCGCCGTCAATTCGATCGGCATCACACCGCCACCGGCCGCCAGCTGCAGGGTCAGCAGCAGAATGACGATCAGCTTGCCCAGCTCGCCAAAAGCGCGCAGGAGCAGCAGCACCAGGGCCAGAAAAGCCTGGCCGGTCGCCAGCATGATGAGGCTGAAACTGAAAGCGTCGGGCACCACCACCCCCAGGCCGACACGCAGCACCAGCACGGTCAGCAGAGTCTGCAGCAGCACCAGCAGGGCCGGCACGGCATAACGCCCCAGGCTCTTGGCCAGCGCCGGGGCCCGGGCGTGTTCCTCGCTGAGCCGTTGCATATTGAAGAGGTAGACCGACATCACCGCCCCCAGCCACAGGGCCATGGCGATCATGTTCGGTGCGAAAGCGCTGCCGTTGTTGGGCACGGGGGCCAGCACCTCCAGCACCGGCTCCACCGAATCGGCCAGCCCCCGCGCGCTGCCGTCGGGTTTGCCCACACTGGCCGGCAGGGCCGACTCGACCAGCTCGATGCCACTGCGCAGCTTGAGCGCGGAACGCACCAGCTCGTCGCCGCTGCGCGTGAAGGCCTCCAGCCGGGCGTCTTCCGGCAACTGCTCGGCCAGGGTGCGCAGGTTGTCGGCCAGCAAACCCATGCCTTCGGTCAGGCGGGCCGTGCCTTCCTCGATCCTGGTGGCGCCACGCGCCATCCGCGCGTTGGCATCCAGCGCCACGCCCAGGCCTTCGCCGAGCTGCTTGCCGCCCCCCGCCAGCTCACCCGCGCTCTGCGCGATCTTCTCGCCGACAAAGGGCAGGCCGGCTGTTTCTTCCTGAAGCTGCGTGGCGCCGGCCGTCAGGCGGCCCACCCCCTGTTGCAACTGTTCCAGTCCGGCACCCATTTCACGCTGGCGTTGCGCGAGGCGCTGCGTCCCGGTGCGCAGTGACTTGAGCTCGGCCTCACTGGGCAAGCGCGGCTCCATGCTGCGTGTGCTGGTCCCCACCTGCCTGAGGCCCGCCGCCAGCTGGGCCGCCATGCCGTTGTAGCGCACCAGGCCGTCGCCAAAGGTCCTGGCGCCGGTGCGCAACTGGGCCATGCCGGCGCGCAGCATGTCCAGGCTCTTGCCGGAGCCGTCGGCCGAAACCAGCACCTGCTCCCAGCGTTGCTCGTTCAGCGCCTCGTTGACCTGGTGCCCCAGCTCAGCCGCAAAGCGCCGGGCGATGCCTGCCGCGGCATAGTTGTTGCCCTCGGACAGCACCACCACGACCTTGCCGCCGCCGGGCAGATTGCCCGGCAGGGCACTGGCGCTGAAGTCGGCAGGGATGATGACGGCGAAAGCCAGCCGGCCGAGCCTGACACCCTGGCGCGCGGTGTCCGCGTCGGCGACAGGACGAAAACCGAATTCGCCCGACCGCATCAGCTCCTGCACGAGTTCGGACCCGACATTGCTGGAGCGCCCCTGGTAGACCGAGCCCTGGTCGAGGTTCACGATGCCGACCGGCAGGCTGCTGGTCTTGGCGTTCGGATCCCACACGCTGGACAGATAGATCAGCGCATAAGCGGCCGGCACCAGCACGATGGCCAGCGCGGCCAGTCCGAGCCGGGGGAAACGCCGGAAGAGGTCCAGGTCCGTGGCGACGATGCGCCAGCAGGGTCGCGCCCATGCCTGGAGGTGCTGCAGGGTACTCATGCACCGGATTGTGCTGCCCACGCCCACAGGCACAAGTGGGCGACGCCGTCTTTACCTGGTCTTCACCTGCCCGGCGGAGTCAGCGTGGCGCGCGAGTCTGCATCAAGAACTCCCACATGACCTCATTGGCCGAGAGCGCCTGTGTAGCCGCCTCGCCCCTCGTCTTCTTGACGCCGCCGGGCCAGGAATGGCCGCCCCGCTCCGTCACGCACAACTGCACCCGCGCCCCGCCGCGACAGGGCGCGTACAGCTCGCACCAGGCGCCGTCTGTTTCCAGCACACGCTGCGGCGAGTGCTGGCAGCCGTTGAACGCCACCCAGCGCGCCACGCTGGCGGGCACCGAGCGGTAATCGGTCACCTGCGCCTTGTCCACCGAATCCGGCCCGGCACCGCCTTCGTAGAGCACATGCGTGTCGTTGAGCGCATGGATGTGCAGCACCGAGACCGGCTGCTCCGGCGCGCAGCTGAGCGTGTTGTCGGTGCCGGCCACCGGCGCGATGGCGCGGATCAGCTCGGGCATCTCGCAGGCCAGGCGATAGGCCATCATGGCGCCGTTGGACATGCCCGTGGCGTAGACGCGCTGGCGGTCGATGTTGAGCTGGCCCATGACACGCTCGAGCACGAGCCGGATGAAACCGACGTCGTCTACATTCTCGTCGCGCGCCGCGCCACAGCAGGCACCGGCATTCCAGGTCGCGAGCATGCCGCTGCGAAAACGGCTGATGCCATTGGGAAAGACCAGCACCTGGCCAGCCCGCGCGGCATGGCTGAGCTGGCCGTAGTTCTCGTCCCTGGCCATGTAGTCCATGCTGCCGCCCCCGCCGTGCAGCGAGAGCAGCAGGGGCGCCGGGGTGTCGCTGCGATAGCCGGGCGGCACGTGCACACGGTACAGGCGCGTGCGCCCGCCATGCTCCAGGCTGTAGCGATAGTCGCCCGGCGCGGTGATCGGCGCGGGCTGCGCCTGCGCCTCACTAGCCTGCACCTGCCTGCGTTCCCGCAGGCGCTCGCGCAAGGTCCCGTCCTGGGCTGCAGCACTCGCAGACAGCAACAGCGCCACCGTCAGCAAAGCGATCGGCCCGGCCTTCAGAAATGCGGGTTTCATGGCAATCCTTCACGGCTGAGCGCACCACCGGCTTGTCACAAACCGTTACGCACGCTAAATTGCAGTCATCGCCTAGCGTACCGCACCCAGGATGGCCGCATGCTGAAGTTCTTCAAGTCCGCCCCCAAGCCGGCCCCGGCCAAACCGGCCCGGCCAGCGCCGTCGGCCCAGGCCCGTCCCGCCACACCGGCGGCGGCACGCACGGGCATGCCACCCACACCGCCGCCCCTGCCCGAGGTGAGCGAAGGCAACCAGGAATCCGACTGGGCGATGTGGGAGGACTCGGTCGCCTTTCAGGACAGCCAGATGCCCTCGGTCTTCAACGAACTCGATGCCGTCAAGACGCGCGACGAGGAACCCAAGAAGAGCGGCGCGCCCGATCCGTTTTCCACGGTACGACGCCGTGGCACCTAGGCAGCAGGCTAGGCGATGCGCTGCAGGATGAGGACGGCGAAGAAGCCGAAGGCGGCAATGAGTGTCCACTTCAGCGTGACCAGGCCCCAGCGCTTGTAGCGCACCTGGCCGGTACCTGCGTAGAAGGCGAAGCAGACGGCCGCGCCGATCAGCGTCAGGAGAATGAGCCAGCGGAACAGCAGCATGCGCTTACCTCTCGCGGGCAACTCGCCGCCGGGCCGCCCCAAGGCGAGTTAGCGCCCTTGGAGGGCAGCGACCCGTGGAACGGTGGAGCGTGGGGGCCATATCACCAGGCGCGTGCCGGCTGCGCGAAGCCCTTGGGCGCCAGCTTCTCGTTGTCGAAGGTGACGGTTTCCCAGGCGTCGGTGCGCTGCAGCAGTTCGCGCAGCAGCTTGTTGTTCATCGCGTGGCCGGAGCGGAAGGCGCTGTATGCGGCCAGCAGCGGCTTACCCAGGATGTAGAGGTCGCCCATGGCGTCCAGGATCTTGTGCTTGACGAACTCGTCGTCGTAGCGCAGGCCACCGGCATTGAGCACCTTGTAGTCGTCCATCACGATGGCGTTGTCCAGCCCGCCGCCCAGGGCCAGGCCGTTGGCACGCATCATCTCCACGTCCTTGGTGAAACCAAAGGTGCGCGCGCGCGCGATGTCGCGGCTGTAGTTGTGCACGCTCATGTCGAACTCGACCCGCTGGCCGGTGGAGTCCACCGCCGGGTGGTCGAAATCGATCTCGAAACTGAGTTTGTAGCCGTGGTACGGGTCCAGCCGCGCCCACTTCTGGCCGGCGCCCACACCTTCACGCACCTCGATGGGCTTGGTAATGCGGATGAAACGGCGCGGCGCATTCTGCAGCTCGATGCCGGCGCTCTGCAGCAGGAATACAAAAGACGCCGCCGAGCCGTCGAGGATGGGCACCTCTTCCGCCGTGATGTCGACGTAGAGGTTGTCGATGCCCAGGCCGGCGCAGGCCGACATCAGGTGCTCCACGGTGTGCACCTTGGCGTCGCCATTGGACAGGGTGGAGGCCAGGCGCGTATCGGTGACCGCCATGGCCGACATCGGGATGTCCACCGGCTGCGGCAGGTCCACGCGCCGGAACACGATGCCGGTGTCGACCTGCGCGGGACGCAGCGTGATTTCCACGCGCTGGCCGCTGTGCAGGCCCACGCCCACGGCACGGGTCAGGGACTTGAGGGTACGTTGCTGCAGCATGGGCTCGATTCTACTTTCTCAGCCATTCCATGAAGGCGGATGCGGGCATCGGACGGCTGATGTGATAACCCTGCACTTCGTCGCAGCCCAGCACCCGCAGGCGCTCCAGGATGGCGGCGTTTTCCACGCCCTCGGCGACCACGCTCAGACCCAGGTTGTGGGCCAGGTCGATGGTGGAGCGCACGATGATGGCGTCGTCCGCGTCGGTCTCCATGCCCATGACAAAGGACTTGTCGATCTTGAGCTCGTCCACCGGCAGGCGCTTCAGATAGGCCAGGGATGAATAGCCGGTGCCAAAGTCGTCGATAGACAATTTGAATCCCTGCTCGGACAGGCGGTTGAGCATGGCCTCGGCGCGCTGCGGGTCGTCCATGATGGCGCTCTCGGTGATCTCCAGGCAGAAGGCGGTGGCCGGCACCCCGTGGGCCTGCAGCAGGTGACCCAGGCGGGCGCTGAGTTCGAGGTCCAGCAGGTCGCGCGTGGACAGGTTGACCGAGACGCGCAGGCCGGCTGCTGCCGGCGTGGCCAGCAGGCGCGCCGTCTCCTCGAACATCCATAGCGTGAGCTGGCGGATGTAGCCGGTCTGTTCGGCAAAGGGGATGAACTGCATGGGTGGCACCAGGCCGCGCTGCGGGTGCTCCCAGCGCACCAGGGCCTCGGCCGCGTGCGTTGCGCCGTCGGCCAAGGTCACCTTGGGCTGCAGGAACAGGCGCAGCTCGCCCTGGTCCACGGCGCGGCGCAATTCGGTCAGCAATGACAGCGTCTGCGTACTGGCCGAGTCATAGGCCGGGTCGTAACGCAAGGGCCCTTCGAGCTTGCGCTTGGCCACGTACATGGCGATCTCGGAGCGGCTCAGCAGGGTGTCCACATCCTGCGCATCGGCCGGCCAGCAGGCGATGCCGATACCGGCGCTCAGGTCCACGGTCTGCTCGGCGATGGCCAGCGGCACCTCCAGGCTACGGGCCACCCGGGCCGCCAGCTCGGTCGCCTGCGCCGGATTGCCCGGCTCCAGCAGCAGGGCGAACTCGTTGCCCCCCAGCCGCGCCACCACGCCCGACGCTTCGCCCAGCACATCGGCCAGCTTGCCGGCCACGGTCTTGAGCAGCTGATCGCCGAAGGCGTAACCCAGCACATCGTTGACGTGCTTGAAGCGGTCCAGGTCCAGGGTGATGATGGCCAGCTCGCCGCCGGCCCCGCTGCGGGCGATGGACTGCTGCACCGAGTCGCGGAAATTCTCCCGGTTGGGCAGGCCGGTCAAGCGGTCCCAGTAGGCCAGGTGGCGGATCTCGGCCTGCTGCGCCGCGATGTCCACGCGCATGCGGTCGAAGGAACGTGCCAGGTTGCCGATCTCGTCGTGGCGCTCGACATCCTCAAGCGGCACGCTGTAGTCGCCACGCGAAAGCCGCTGCGTGGCAAACAGCAGGGAGCGCAAGGGCGTGGTCAGGCGCCGGGCCATCAGGCCGCTGCCCAGGGCGAACAGCAGCACACCACCGACGGTGATGACCGCCAGCAGCAGCTGCAGATTGCGGTAGGGCGCCACCACGTCGTCCATCGAGCGCAGCAGCAGCACCCGGGCGTCGCCGCCCACCGCATCGAGCCTGATCTCGCGCACCAGCAGCGTCGAGCCCCCCGCATCCAGTTCACGGACCTCGCCCCGCATGCCCTGGAGCATGTCCAGCGCCTGTGCCGGCAGGGTGCTCACGGGCGCCGCCAGACTGCCGTCGGCCCGCCGCACCTGCAGCACCAGTTGCACGCCGAGCAGGCGCTGCATTTCCTCGGCCAGCGGCGCCCCCACCGGAAAACCCATCAGCACCCAGCCCACCACCAGCGGCGCGCGCATGGGCACCATGACCAGCTGGTAGGGGTGGCCGTCCACCACCACGATGCGCCCGCCCTGCGAAGGCTCGGCCAGGGCCGGCGCCAGGCTGGCCAGCGTGGCCGACAGGTCGGCGTCGGGGGTTTGCGCACTGATGGCGCGCACGCGCAAGCCGGTGTCCAGCAGCGCCGTCATGGCCGCACCGATGCGCTGGCCGTTGTTCTCCAGCGCCGAGGCGATGGTCTCCAGATCATCGGAACTGACGGCAGAGCGAAAGCCGTAATCGGCGGCCAGCAGGGCAGCGCTCTGGCGCAGCTTTTCGGCGTTCTGGTCGAGCAGACGCAACCACACCTTCTCGCCGGTGTCGAATTCGCGCGCGATCTGCATGCGGGCGTTACGCGCGATGCTGTCGCGCACCACGAAGAACCCGGCCAGCTGCACAAACAGCAGCAGCAGCAGCGAGAGGCCGACCAACCGGGTGATCAGGCTGCGCCGGTTGAAAGAAAGCGTCATGGCGCCACACCCGGCATGCGCACGGTCACGGCCAGCCGGCCCTCTGCGGGCACAGTCACGGCCTGGTCCAGCGCCGGTGCGCCCACGGGCAGGCCGGGATGCCAGCTGCGCAGGCGGTAGTTGCCCGGCGGCAGCTGGTCGAGCATGAGCTGGCCCTGCTCTGCC
Organism: Hylemonella sp.; assembly: GCA_034366585.1. Classification (GTDB taxonomy): domain Bacteria; phylum Pseudomonadota; class Gammaproteobacteria; order Burkholderiales; family Burkholderiaceae_C; genus Hylemonella. Next base: position 26,125 of record JAXMMJ010000136.1, on the reverse strand, counting down.
GTGCGGCCGAAATAGGGCGTGTCGACGATCACGATCCAGCCCACCATCTGGTCATGGATGTTGCAGCCCAGCACCGCGATGCCCGGCTGATCGAACAACACCGGTTTGGTCGGAGTGCCGATGTAGAGCTTGAGCTCGAACTTCTTGACCGGCGAGAAGGAATAGACGTGGTGCCGCACCGTGTCGCGGTTGGGAAAATCAACCTCGGTGCCGGTGGTCACCACCAGCACCTGCGGCACGAACTGCTTGCCGGCCTGCCCCATCTCGGCCTTCATGAGCGGGCGCACCTGGCGGCGCGCCTGCGGGGACTCCAGGAACACCACCGCGTCGGCCAGGGGCCGGCCGCTGCCCTGCAACACGTCCACCACCAGCGTACCGGCGCGCAGCGGCAAGGCCAGCAGACAGAGAAGGATCAGGCCCAGCAGACGCATCGCCGCGGCCTCAGGGCTCGATCGCCATACCCGCCAGGGGCTGGCCCTGGCCGATCAGACCCAGTTCCGTGGCACGCCCGCTGGCCAGGTCGAGCCGGTACAGGCGAGTCTGCGTCTGGCCGGCGAGCCGCGCCGCCAGCAGGGCCGTGTTGGCGATGTCGGAGATGTCGAAATGCGCCTCGGCCAGGGGGCCCGTGCCCAGCAGGCCCACGGTGCGCAGCTGGCCCGTGTTGGGCGAGACCACCGGCTCGGCGCCTTCGGCCGAGCCCTGCATGAGCAGGGCGCCCAGCGCGCGGTCGATGGCGTAGTTGGTGGTGATCTTCTCGTTCTTCTTGTTGTAGGTGTAGGCCACGCCGGCCAGGTCCGGCGTGCGGCCGGCATGGCGATCACCGGCCACGTAGTGCAAGGCGCCATCGAGCTGCAGGCCCGGTTCGGCCGGGTTGCCGTCGACCACGGCATTCGTCTCGGGGTGCAGGCGCAGGTTCTGCGCGCTGCTGCTGACCACGCGGATGCGGTCGACCGTGGGGTTGAAATCGAAGCCGCTCACCCCCCCCTGGACCGGCCAGGACGCGGGTGCGCTGGGCGCCACCGGCACCAGCCGGGCCTGCGCGGTGTCCACCGTGTAGAGCCGGCCACTGTCGGCCAGCGCATAGAGCACGCCGCGCGCCACGCGGTAATCAATGCCGCGCAAGCTGTCACCCGAAACCAGGCCGCTGAGCGCACGACGATCGAGCACCCGCTGCGGCCGGTCGGCCTTGAAACGGATCAGTTCGTGCTGACGTGTCACGGCATACACCGTGTCCTGGGGCAAGGGAGCCGTGGGCAGCGCACAGGCCGTGAGCAACAGGGCCAGGCCCGAGGCCAGCGCGAGGAAAGGGCGTTGCGTTTTCATGGTGCACTCCTGGGTATCGGCGCCGCCGCCGCCCGGCGCTGGGCCGGGCATCGGACGGCGCAGGCCGGCCCATCCTAGACCAAGTCGCGCCCCGCTGCAGGCAGCGGGGCGCATGTCACCTCACTCAGTCAGCCTGCTTGCGCAAAAAGGCCGGGATCTCGAAATCGTCCATGCCACCCGAGGACAACGCGTCCACCTTGGCCGCAGCCTGGGTGCGGTCGCGGGTGCGCCAGACGCTGGGCGTGGCCATGGCGTTGTAGTCGGGCTGGGCCATGCCGGGTGCTGCGGCGGCGGCCGTGCCCGGCAGTGCGCCCGGGGCCACGGCGTTGTTCAGCGTGGGCACCTGGAAGGGCACGTTGTCGGTACCGGTGCGCAGCGTGGTGGTCAGCACCTGCAGCGGGGGCGCCGTGCGGCGCACGCCCTGGCGCGACAGGCCGGTGGCCACCACGGTGACGCGGATCTGGTCGGCCAGGCTATCGTCGTAGGCGGTACCGTAGATCACGTGCGCGTCGGGCGAGGCGTAGGCGCGGATGGTGTTCATCGCCAGCTTGGACTCGGACAGCTTGAGGCTGCCCTTGGCCGCGGTGATCAGCACCAGCACGCCCTTGGCGCCCGAGAGGTCGATGCCTTCGAGCAGCGGGCAGGCCACGGCCTGCTCGGCCGCGATGCGTGCGCGGTCCGGGCCGTTGGCCGCGGCGGTGCCCATCATGGCCTTGCCGGGTTCGCCCATGACGGTACGCACGTCCTCGAAGTCCACGTTCACGTGGCCGGGCACGTTGATGATCTCGGCAATGCCGCCCACGGCGTTCTTGAGCACGTCGTTGGCGTGCGCGAAAGCCTCGTCCTGGGTGATGTCGTCGCCCAGCACTTCCTGCAGCTTCTCGTTGAGCACCACGATCAGCGAGTCGACGTTGGCTTCCAGTTCGGTCAGGCCGGCGTCGGCGTTGGTCATGCGGCGACCGCCCTCCCAGTCGAAGGGCTTGGTCACCACGCCCACGGTCAGGATGCCCATCTGCTTGGCCACGCGCGCGATCACGGGGGCCGCGCCGGTACCGGTGCCGCCGCCCATGCCGGCGGTGATGAAGAGCATGTGCGCGCCGGCGATGGCGTTCTGGATGTCTTCCACGGCCAGTTCGGCCGCGTCGCGCCCCTTCTCGGGTTTGCTGCCCGCGCCCAGGCCGCTGCCGCCGAGCTGGATGACCTTGTGCGCGCTGCTGCGGCTCAGGGCCTGCGCGTCGGTGTTGGCGCAGATGAACTCCACGCCCTGCACCTCGCGCTCGATCATGTGCTCGACGGCATTGCCGCCACCGCCACCCACGCCGATGACCTTGATCTGGGTGCCCAGGTTGAAGGCTGCGTCTTCGATCATTTCGATGCTCATGCTGTTCTCCTTAATGTCCAGTTGCCTTGATTCGTGTGATGTGTGGTGTTTCATGGCGACTCCCCTCGGGGCGGCCCGGTGCACCGTCGTCTGTGATGGGGGCTGCCGCGTGCCAGCCAGAGCTTGTGGTTCATGATCAGAAGTTCCCGATGAACCAGTCCTTGACACGCCCCATGGCGTTTTTCATGGACCCGTGTTTCTGCGCCACCTTGTAACCGCGCAGGCGCGCCATGCGCGCCTCCTCCAGCAGGCCCATCACGGTGGCCGCACGCGGCTGGCCCACCATGTCGGCCAGCGCCCCGCTGTACTTGGGCAGGCCGCGGCGCACCGGCTTGAGGAAGATGTCCTCACCCAGTTCCACCATGCCGGGCATGACCGAGCTGCCGCCCGTGAGCACAATGCCCGAGGACAGGACTTCCTCGCAGCCCGAATCGCGCAGCACCTGCTGCACCAGTGAAAAGATTTCCTCGATGCGCGGCTCGATCACACCGGCCAGCGCCTGGCGGCTGAGCATGCGCGGGCCGCGGTCACCCAGGCCCGGCACTTCGACCTGGATGTCCGGGTCGGCCAGCAGCTGCTTGGCAAAACCACTCTCGACCTTGATGTCCTCGGCGTCCTTGGTCGGCGTGCGCAAGGCCATGGCGATGTCGCTGGTGATCAGGTCGCCGGCGATCGGGATCACCGAGGTGTAGCGGATGGCGCCCCCCGTGAAGACGGCCACGTCGGTGGTGCCGGCGCCGATGTCCACGCAGGCCACGCCCAGCTCCCGCTCGTCCTCGGTCAGCACCGACAGGCTGGAGGCCAGCGGGTTGAGCATGAGCTGCTCGACCTCCAGGCCGCAGCGGCGCACGCACTTGATGATGTTCTCGGCGGCGCTCTGCGCGCCGGTCACGATGTGGACCCGGGCTTCCAGGCGGATGCCGCTCATGCCTATGGGTTCGCGCACGTCCTGGCCGTCGATGATGAATTCCTGCGGCTCGACCAGCAGCAGGCGCTGATCGGTCGAGATATTGATGGCCTTGGCCGTCTCCACCACGCGTGCCACGTCGGCGCTGCTGACCTCGCGGTCCTTCACGGCCACCATGCCGCTGGAGTTGATGCCGCGGATATGGCTGCCCGTGATGCCCGTATAGACCCGCGTGATCTTGCAGTCGGCCATCAGCTCGGCCTCCTTGAGCGCCTGCTGGATGCTGTGCACCGTAGCGTCGATGTTCACCACCACGCCGCGTTTGAGGCCGTTGCTCGGCGCCACGCCCAGGCCTGCCAGCTTGAGCTCCCCGCCGGGCAGCACCTCGGCCACCACCACCATCACCTTGGCGGTGCCGATGTCGAGGCCGACGACCAGATCCTTGTACTCTTTTGCCATGTCGATGGTCCTGCTTGTTCCTAGTTTTTCCTGGCCTGGTCCTGCGCCGTCACCGTGCTCACGCCGCGCAGGCGCAGGGCATACCCCTGGGCATAACGCAGGTCGGCGCCTTCCAGCGCGTCGAGCTTGCGGCCGTGGTGCGCCGCCACTTGCGCCACCGTGCCGAGGAACTGCCGCGCCCGCGCCGTCACCTCCGGCACACCGCCGCTGCCCAGTTCGAGACGGGCCCCGCTGGCCAGCTCCAGCTGCCAGTTGCCACGCCCGCTCAGCGCCAGTTGTTCGACAGGCAGGTCGAGCGCCTCGAACAGGGGCAACAGTTCGCGGTACATGGCCAGCACCTGGGCCGACTGCTCCACCGGGCCATCCAGGCGTGGCAGTTCGTCCTGCTCGATCTCGCCCAGGTTGGCCTCGAAGACTTCGCCCTGGCTGTTGACCAGCGTGGACTCGCCCTCCTCGCCCCAATAGGCCACGGCCTGGTGTTCCTGCAGGATCACGCGCAGGCGGTTCGGGAATTCGCGTTGCACCACGGCACGGCGCACCCAGGGCACGGACTCGAACGCCAGGCGCACGGCGTTGAGGTCCACCGTCAGAAACGTTCCCTTGAGCTGCGAGCCCACGTGCGCACGCAGCGTCAATGCGCTGGTGTGGCTGATGTCGCCCAGCACCGTCAGACCGCGGATCGCGAACACCGGGTGCTGCATCAACCAGCGCCCGCCCGTGCCCAGCGCCAGCAGCATGAAACCCAGCAGCAGCAGATTGGCTGTGAGGTTCATGAGCTTGACGTCGAGGGGGACGGGCAGGGGGTGGGTCATGCGGGCGCCGCTCCATGGTCCAGGGCCGCCGCCTGCAGCAGCAGCACACACAGTTCTTCGTAGCTGATGCCCGCGGCCTTGGCCGACATCGGCACCAGCGAATGCCCGGTCATGCCGGGCGAGGTGTTGATCTCCAGCAGATAGGGCTTGCGCGTACGGGCGTCGATCATCACGTCGGCGCGGGCCCAGCCGCGGCAGCCCAGCACCTGGTAGGCGCGCAGCACGATCTGCTGGATCTGCTCTTCCTCACCCGTGGGCAGGCCGCAGGGCACGAGGTACTTCGTGTCGTCGGTGAAGTACTTGTTCTGGTAATCGTAGTTGCCGTCGGGCGCGACGATGCGGATCACCGGCAGCGCGCGCGCCTGGGGTCCGCTGCCCAGCACGGGCACCGTGACCTCCTCGCCGCTGATGAACTGCTCGCACAGCACCTGCTCGTCGACCTGCGCCGCCCTGGCATAGGCGATATCGCACTCGTCGGCGGTCAACACCTTGCTCAGACCGATGGACGAACCCTCGCGCGCGGGTTTGATGATCATGGGCGCGCCCAGCGCCGAGAAGGCAGCCCGCGCGGCCTCGGCGCTGGCCACCTTGCGCCACTGCGGTGTGGGCAGCCCCTCGGCCAGCCAGATGCGTTTGGTCATGACCTTGTCGATGGCGATGGCGGACGCCATCACACCCGAACCGGTGTAAGGGATGCCCAGCAATTCGAGCGCGCCCTGCACCGTGCCGTCCTCGCCGAAACGGCCATGCAGCGCGATGAAGCAGCGCGCAAACCCCTCGCGCTTGAGCCCCCCCAGATCCCGCACAGAGGGGTCGAAGGCATGGGCATCCACCCCGCGCGATTGCAGTGCCTTGAGCACGCCGCCCCCCGACATCAGCGAGATGTCGCGTTCCGCAGAAGACCCGCCCATGAGGACGGCGACCTTGCCCAGATTCATTTGTTCCTTGCTCACTTCTTGCCACTTCCCGTCAACTCGACCACCTTGGCCGGTACTCCACCGATGGAGCCCGCCCCCATGCACATCACCACGTCGCCCGCGCGCGCGTTGTCCAGGATGGCCTGCGGCATGGCCGCGATGTCGTCCACGAACACCGGCTCCAGCTTGCCGGCCACACGCAGCGCACGCGCCAGGCTGCGGCCGTCGGCCGCCACGATGGGCGCCTCGCCTGCGGCATAGACCTCGGCCAGCAGCACGGCGTCGGCCTCGCCGATCACCTTGACAAAATCCTCGAAGCAGTCGCGCGTGCGCGTGTAGCGGTGCGGCTGGAAGGCCAGCACCAGGCGCCGGCCGGGGAAGGCGCCGCGCGCGGCGGCCAGCGTGGCCGCCATCTCTACCGGGTGGTGGCCGTAGTCGTCGATCAGCGTGAACGTGCCGCCGTCTTTTGTCGCCACCTCGCCGTAGCGCTGGAAGCGCCGGCCCACGCCCTTGAACTCGGCCAGGGCCTTGAGCAGCGCCGCGTCGGCCACGTCGAGTTCGGCCGCCACGGCAATCGCCGACAGCGCGTTGAGCACGTTGTGGCGGCCCGGCAGGTTGAGCACCACGTCCAGGTCGGGCAGCACCACACCGTTGCGCCGTTGCACGGTGAAATGCATCTGGCCGGCCACGGCACGGACGTTCACCGCGCGCACCTGGGCCTGCTCGTTGAAGCCGTAGCTGGTGATGGGGCAGTTCACCTCGGGCACGATCTCGCGCACCGCGGCGTCGTCGGTGCACAGGATGGCCGTTCCGTAGAAGGGCATGCGGTGCAGGAAATCCACAAAGGCCTGCTTGAGCCGACCGAAATCGTGCCCATAGGTTTCCATGTGATCGGCGTCGATATTGGTCACCACCGCCATCACCGGCATCAGGTTGAGGAAGGAGGCGTCACTCTCGTCGGCCTCGACCACGATGTGGTCACCGCTGCCCAGCCGCGCATTGGCGTTGGCGCTGTTGAGACGCCCGCCGATCACGAAGGTCGGGTCCAGCCCGGCCTCGGCCAGCACACTGGCCACCAGGCTGGTGGTGGTGGTCTTGCCGTGGGTGCCGGCAATCGCGATGCCCTGCTTCAGGCGCATCAGCTCGGCCAGCATCACGGCGCGAGGCACGATGGGGATGCGCTTTTCGCGCGCCGCGAGCACCTCGGGGTTGTCGGCCTTGACGGCGGTCGACGTGACCACGGCGTCGGCGCCCTCGATGTGGCCCGGGGCGTGACCGACGCAGGTCCTGATGCCCAGCGAGGCCAGGCGCCTGAGCGTGGCGCTGTCGCTGAGGTCCGACCCCGAGATGGTGTAACCCAGGTTGTGCAGCACCTCGGCGATGCCGGACATGCCGGAGCCACCCAGGCCTACGAAATGAATATGTTTGATCGCGTGTTTCATCGTGCCAGCTCCTCGCAGGCAGCCACCACCTGTGCGGTGGCTTCGGTCTTGGCCAGCTTCTGCGCCTGCTGCGCCCACTGCAACAGGGTGTTGCGGTCGGTGTTCTGCAGCAGCTCGGCCAGTCGCTCGGCTGTCATGTCTTGCTGGGGCAGCAGCAGGCCCGCGCCCTGGTCCACCAGGAAACGGGCGTTGGTGGTCTGGTGGTCGTCCACTGCCGCCGGGAAAGGTACAAAAACTGCGGCGGCGCCCACCGCGGCAATCTCGGTCACGGTGCTGGCACCGGCCCGGCAGACAATGAGGTCGGCCTCGGCAAACGCACGGGCCGTGTCATCGATGAAGGGTGTCAGTTCGGCCTGCACGCCTGCAGCGCTGTAGTTGGCACGCAGGGCCTCGATCTGCGTCGCGCCGCTCTGGTGGATGACCTGCGGGCGCTGCGCTGCAGGGATCAAGGCCAGCGCCCGCGGCACGACCTCGTTCAAGGCCTTCGCGCCCAGGCTGCCGCCAACCACCAGCAGGCGCAAGGGCCCGCTGCGGCCGGCAAAACGCTGCGCCGGCGCGCCCTGCTGCAGGAAAGCTGCGCGCAAGGGGTTACCCACCCACTGCGCCTTTTTCATCGCACCGGGGAAAGCGGCGTACACACGGTCGGCCACGCCGGCCAGCACCTTGTTGGCCATGCCTGCCACGGAGTTCTGCTCGTGCAGCACCAGGGGTTTGCCCAGCAGCACACCCATCATCCCGGCCGGGAAGGTGATGTAGCCGCCCAGGCCGATGAGCACATCGGGCTTGACGCGGCGCACCACCTGGATGCTCTGCCAGAAGGCCTTCAGCAGGCGCAGCGGCAGCAGAGCCAAGGTGAGCGGACCCTTGCCTCGCACCCCGCCGAAATCGATGCTCTCGAAAGCGAAACCGCGCGGCGGCACGAGCCGGCCTTCCATACCGCTCTGGTTGCCCAGCCAGTGCACGCGCCAGCCTTTCTCACGCAGGGCCTCGGCGACGGCTAGGCCAGGGAAGATGTGACCACCCGTCCCGCCAGCCATGACAAGCGCGCACTTGCTCATGAGCGCCCTCCGTGCATCAGCCATGGCGCGTACCGCACCATGCCGCGCTGCGCGCAGTGCCTGTTTTGGTGAAACCGGCAACTCATGCTCGGCCTCCGTGCATCAGTTGCCGGTTTTCATAATCAATCCGCAGCACGATGGCGACGGCGATCATGTTCATCAAAATGGCCGAACCGCCGTAGCTCATGAAAGGCAGGGTCAGGCCCTTGGTCGGCAGGGCGCCGAGGTTCACGCCCATGTTGATGAAGGCCTGGAAACCCATCCACACACCCACACCCTGGGCCACGAGGCCGGCGAAGACGCGGTCCAGCGCGATGGCCTGGCGGCCGATGTGCATGACACGACGGGTCAGCCAGAAGAACAGCGCGACGATGGTCAGCACGCCCAGCAGGCCGAACTCCTCGCCGATCACGGCCAGCAGGAAGTCGGTGTGCGCCTCGGGCAGCCAGTGCAGCTTCTCGACGCTGCCGCCCAGGCCCACGCCGAAGATCTGGCCGCGCCCGAAGGCGATCAGCGAATGAGAGAGCTGGTAACCCTTGCCCAGGGTGTGGCGCTCATCCCAGGGGTTGAGGTAGGCGAAGATGCGCTCGCGCCGCCATTCGCTCAGCGCGATCATCAGCACGAAGGCCACCAGCAGGATGGCAGCGATCAGGAAGAACATGCGGGCGTTCACCCCGCCCAGGAACAGGATGCCCATGGCGATCACGGCGATCACCATGAAGGCGCCCATGTCGGGCTCGGCCAGCAGCAGCAGGCCGATGATGGCCACGGCCGCGCCCATGGGTGCCACGGCGCGGAAGAAGTGCTCCTTCACGTCCATCTTGCGCACCATGTAGTCGGCCGCATACAGCAGCACCGCCAACTTCGCCAGTTCCGAGGGCTGGAAGTTCATGACGCCCAGGGAGATCCAGCGCCGCGCGCCGTTCACGCCCTTGCCGATGCCGGGAATCAGCACCGCCACCAGGAGGACCAGCGCGGCCACCAGCAACCAGGGCGCCAGCTTCTCCCACCGGGCCATGGGAATCTGGAAGGCGATCAGCGCCGCCACGAAAGCCACCACCAGCGACAGCAGGTGGCGTGTCAGGAAATGCGTGTGGGCGTAACGGCCGAACTTCGGGTTGTCGGGCAGGGCGATGGAGGCCGAGTACACCATCACCAGCCCCCAGGCCAGCAGGGCGACCACCACCCAGACCAGGGCGTGGTCGAAGTCGGACAGGCGCACCGGCTGGTTGCTGCTGCGCGCGAAGCCCTGGTGGCCCAGGCGCACGGGCAAGGCATCAGTGGCCGGCGCGCCGCCGAACCAGCCACGAATGCGTTGCGCCAAGACCGTCATGCCAGCCCCCCCTCGTTCGACAGGGCGTGCACCGCCTCGACGAAGACGCTGGCGCGGTGCTCGTAATCCTTGAACATGTCGAAACTGGCGCAGGCTGGCGACAGGAGCACGGCGTCCCCGGCCTGCGCCTGTGCGCGGGCCAGGGCCACGGCCTCGGGCAAGGTGCCCGCGTCCAGCATTGGCACGCCCGTGCCCTGCACCGCTGCGCGGATGGCGGGCGCATCACGCCCGATCAGCACGACTGCTCGGGCATAACGCTGCACCGGTCCGAAGAGCGGTGCAAAGTCCTGCCCCTTGCCGTCACCGCCGAGGATGACAACGATACGCCGCTCGGTTCCCAGGCCGGTCAGGGCCGCCACAGTGGCCCCCACATTGGTGCCCTTGCTGTCGTCGAAATACTCGACTTCATTAACGATGGCCACCGGCTCCACCCGGTGCGGCTCGCCACGGTACTCGCGCAGGCCATAGAGCATGGGGCCCAGCGCGCAACCGGCCGCCTGGGCCAGGGCCAGCGCAGCCAGTGCGTTGGTGGCGTTGTGGCGGCCGCGAATGCGCAGCGCGTCGGCCGGCATCAGGCGCTGGATGAACAGCTCCACCTCTTCGCCGCGCTTGCGTTTCTGCGTTTCGTCGGCCTCCACGGCCCGCACCAGCCAGGCCATGCCGTTGACCAGCTCGATGCCGTAATCGCCCGGACGTTGCGGCATCTCGGCGCCGAAGCTCACGTACTCGCGCCACTGCGGCTTTTGCAGCTTGACACGCACCGGCTCGGGCATCAGGGCCATCACCGCCGGATCATCACGGTTGAGCACCAGCACGCCCTGCTCGCCGAAGATGCGTGCCTTGGCCGCCCCGTAGGCTTCCATGCTGCCGTGCCAGTCCAGGTGGTCCTGTGTCAGGTTCAGCACCGCGGCTGCCGTGGGCTCGAAACCCTGGACGCCGTCGAGCTGGAAACTGGACAACTCCAGCACCCAGACCTCGGGCAGGGTGCCCGCATCGATATGCAGCGCCAGCGTGTCCAGCAGGCTGGGGCCGATATTGCCGGCCACCGCCACGGTCTTGTCCGCATGCGCCACCAGTTGGCCCGTGAGCGCGGTGGTGGTGGTCTTGCCGTTGGTGCCGGTGATCGCCAGGACCTTGGGGGCATAGGCCCGTTCGGTCTGCAGATCACGCAGGCCCCGTGCAAACAGATCCAGTTCACCGCCCACCCACAGGCCCATGGCCTGCGCCGCCTGCCAGACCGGCGCCACCATGGCCGGCGACAGGCCCGGGCTCTTGAAGACGGCGCGGATGTCCTGCCCCTCGACCAGACCCGCCTCGAAAGCACCCGCACGGAAAACCACCTGCGGCAACTCGGCCTGCAGCTGGGCCAGCTGGGGCGGTGCTGCGCGGGTATCGGCTACCGTCACGCGTGCGCCGTGGCGCACGCACCAGCGGACCATGGCCAGGCCTGAGGCCCCCAGGCCCAGCACGAGCACGTGCTGGCCTTGCAGAGGCGACACCACGGGCTCGGGCGCGGGCTCGCTGGCGGGCGCCTCCTCCTGGGGAGCGGCACCGCTGTTTTCATCCGGCGCGACCGGCGCCGGCGACTCAGGCGTGCCCGCATCGGTGAACAGTTGGGCGACAAAGGCTGCCGCGTCACGCGCGGCCGTCAGGGTCTCAGGCAGGGGGCGCTTGGCCGGCTTACCGGTCGCGGGCAAGGCGACCGGGGGTTCGGCATCGACAGCAGGCGGCGGCGCGTCCTGTGCGCCCTCGGCAGCGGGCGCGTCGCTCGCGCCCGGCGTCGGCACAGACACCGCCGGCACAGACACCGAAGCCGCCTCGTCCTGAGGCGGCACCGGCTGGGGCAGATCGTCAGGGTGTTCGTTCTCGTTCATCGCAGTTTCAAGGTCGACAGTCCCACCAGGCACAGCAACATGGTGATGATCCAGAAGCGCACGACCACCTGGGTCTCTTTCCAGCCGCTCTTCTCGAAGTGGTGGTGCAGCGGCGCCATCTTCAGGATGCGCCGGCCTTCGCCATATTTGCGTTTGGTGTACTTGAAGTAGGAGACCTGCAGCATCACCGACAAGGCCTCGGCCACGAAGATGCCGCCCATGATGGCCAGCACGATTTCCTGGCGCACGATGACGGCAATGGTGCCCAGGGCACCGCCCAGGGCCAGTGCGCCCACATCCCCCATGAAGACCTGGGCCGGGTGCGCGTTGAACCACAGGAAGGCCAGGCCGGCGCCGGCCATGGCGGCGCAGAAGATCAGCAGCTCACCCGAGCCGGGGATGTGCGGGAAGAACAGGTACTTGGAATAGACGGCGCTGCCGGTCACGTAGGCAAAGACGCCCAGCGCCGAGCCCACCATGACGACCGGCATGATGGCCAGACCGTCCAGGCCGTCGGTCAGGTTCACCGCATTGCTGGCGCCGACGATGACCAGATAGGTCAACACGACGAAGCCAATCACCCCCAGCGGGTAGCTGACCTGTTTGAAGAAAGGAAGCAGCAGGCCGGCTTTCGCCGGCAGATCGACCGAGAAGCCCGAACGAACCCAGGTGACGAATAACTCCCAGACGCCCTGGTTGCTGCTGCCGGAAATCGAGAAGACGAGGTAGAAGGCGGCGATCAGGCCGATCACCGACTGCCAGAAATACTTTTCGCGCGAACGCATGCCCTCGGGGTCCTTGTTGACCACCTTGCGCCAGTCGTCGACCCAGCCGATGGCGCCGAAACCCAGCGTGACCAGCAGCACGATCCAGACGAAGCGGTTGGACAGGTCGAACCACAGCAGGGTCGAGATGCCGATGGCCATCAGGATCAGCACGCCGCCCATGGTGGGCGTGCCGCTCTTGGAGAGATGCGTCTCCATGCCGTAGCCGCGCACCGGCTGGCCGATCTTGAGTTCGGTCAGGCGGCGGATCACGTAAGGCCCGGCCAGCAGGCCGATGAGCAGCGCGGTCACCGCGGCCATGACGGCACGGAAGGTCAGGTACTGGAAGACCCGGAAATAGCCGAATTCGGGCGAGATGGTCTGGAGCCACTGGGCCAGGCTAAGCAGCATGATGTTCTTCCTTGTTCTGTTCGGCGTGCGCGCTCACCGCCTGCACCACCCGTTCCATGCGCATGAAGCGCGAGCCCTTGACCAGCACGCTGGCCAGACCGGGCAGGGCCTGCAACACGGCGGCATTCAGGGCCTCGACGTCGTCGAAATGACGGCCGCCCTTAAAGTGCGCCACGCTCTGCGCCGTCTGCTCGCCCAGCGCGTAGAGCTGCTCGATGCCGCGTTCGCGCGCATAGGCGCCGACTTCGGCGTGGAAACGCGGGCCTTCGCTGCCCACCTCCCCCATATCGCCCAGCACCAGCAGACGCGGGCCGGGCAGGCCGGCCAGCACGTCGATAGCGGCGCGCACCGAATCCGGGTTGGCGTTGTAGCTGTCGTCCACCAGGGTCAGCGTGCGGCCACCGAGTGGCAGGGCCAGGGCACGCGAGCGGCCCTTGACCGGCTCGAAGGCCTCGAGCCCGAGCGCGATGTGCGACAGCGGCACGCCGGCGGCCAGGGCACAAGCGGCGGCGGCCAGGGAGTTCTTGACGTTGTGCAGACCGGCCACGCGCAGCGTGTAGTTCAACGCCCCCGCCGGGGTGCGCGCCTGGACCTGCCAGCCCTCGCCGGTCCAGACCGGTGGGCTGCAACTCAGGTCGGACGCGGCCGCATCCCCGCTGATGGCAAAGGTCAGCTGGGCCCGCCCATCCGCGAGTTCGTGCCACAGGCCGCTCCAGGCATCGTCGGCCGGGTACACCGCAGTTCCGCTGCCGCCCAGCGCCGTGATCACGGCGCCGTTCTCGCGCGCCACGGCTTCGATGCTGGCCATGAATTCCAGGTGCTCGCGCTGCGCGTTGTTGACCAGTGCCACCGTGGGCTGGGCCATGGCCGCCAGCACGGCGATCTCATCGGGATGGTTCATGCCCAGCTCCACCACCGCCAGCTGGTGCGTGGCGTGCAGGCGCAGCAGGGTCAGCGGCACGCCGATCTCGTTGTTGAAATTCCCTTCGGTGGCCAGCGTGGCCTGCGGCTTCCAGGCGCGCAGGATGGCCGCGATCATCTGCGTCACCGTGGTCTTGCCATTGCTGCCGGTCACGGCGATCAGCGGCAGCTTGAACTGCGCACGCCAGCCCGTGGCGAGCTGACCCAGCGCCCGCTTGCTGTCTGGCACCACCAGCCCGCTCAGGCCGCTGGCGCGCAGTGCCGCCTCGTCGCTGCACAGCGCAGCCACCGCGCCGGCATGCTGCGCCTGGGCCAGGAAGGTGTTGCCATCGAAGCGCTCGCCCTGGAGCGCCACGAACAGATCGCCATGCTGCAGGGTGCGCGTGTCGCTGTGCACACGCTGCACGCCGACCAGACCGTCGCCGACCAGGCGCGCACCAGCCAGCCAGGGCAGTGCCTGCTGCAGGTTGAACATGATGGTGTGGGCGCTCATGAACTCAGCCCCGTCCGGCGCGCCTGCAACGCCAGGCCCACCTGCTGCCGGTCGGAGAAGGGCTGGCGCACGCCGGCCGTCTCCTGGTAATCCTCGTGGCCCTTGCCGGCCACCAGCACCACGTCGCGGGCATCGGCCTGGCTCAGCGCGAGGGCGATGGCCTGCGCCCGATCAAGCTCGATCTGCACGGCGCCATGGCCCGCCAGGCCCGGACGGATCTGCGCCACGATGGCCTCCGGAGCCTCGCTGCGGGGGTTGTCATTGGTCAACACGATGTGATCTGCATGCTGTGTCGCCGCCGCACCCATGAGCGGGCGCTTGTGCGGATCGCGGTCGCCACCGCAGCCGAACACGCACCACAACCGGCCACCACGTTGGGTTGCCAGCGGCTTGAGGGTCTGCAGCACCTGGGCCAGCGCGTCAGGCGTGTGCGCGTAATCCACCACGGCCAGCGGCAGATTGATACCGTCCTGGAATTCCATGCGGCCCGGCACCGGCTGAAGTTCATGACAGGCGAGCACCGCGTCGACCAGCGGGACACCCAAGGTGCGCAGCGTGGCGATCACGCCCAGCAGATTGCTGACGTTGTAGTCGCCCAGGGTCTGCGTGCTCAGCGGAACGCGGGTCTCGCCTTCGCAGACCGTGAACTGCACGCCGCGCGCTCCCATGTGGATGTCTTGCGCGACCAGGCGTGCACCGGCATCGGCCTGCAGGGAAACCGTCCACAGGTCGAGCGCACGAGCCGCCAGCGTCGCGGCCAGCTCGACGCCCTTGGGGTCGTCGAGGTTGATCACCGCCGCGCGCAGGCCCGGCCAGTCGAACAGTTCGGCTTTGGCCAGCCAATAGGCCTCCATACTGCCGTGGTAGTCCAGGTGGTCCTGCGTGAAGTTGGTGAAGATGGCCGTGCGGATACGCGTGCCATCCAGGCGCCGTTCGCTGATGCCGATGGACGAGGCCTCGATGGCGCAGGCCGTCAGGCCCTCGTCGACGAAACGGCGCAGGGTCTGCTGCAGCAGCACCGGATCGGGGGTGGTCAGTCCGGTGCTGATGATGGCACTGGCGTGCGCCGAGCCCGGCGCCGGCACACGGCCCACACCCAGGGTGCCGATCAGTCCGCAGGCGATGGCGGGCTGGAGTGCGCCCAGCGCCTGCGCCAGCCACCAGCTGGTCGAGGTCTTGCCGTTGGTGCCCGTGATGGCCAGCACATCGAGCTGCTGCGAAGGCTGCTCGTAATAGGCTGCAGCGATCGGGCCGCTGGCCGCCTTCAGGCCAGTGTAGGCCGCAATGTGCTCGTCGGCAAAGCCGTAGACGTCGGCGCCGCTGCGCTCCACCAGGCAAGCCAGCGCCCCCTGCGCCAGTGCCCCCGGCACGAACTGACGCCCATCGCGCGCCGCGCCCGGCCAGGCGATGAAACCGTCGCCCGCGCCCACGCGTCGGCTGTCGGTCTGCAGCACGCCGCGCACACGGCCATGCAGCCACTGCGCGGCCTGCACGGGGGTGTGGAGTTCGGTCACCATGCCGCGCCCTCCCCCATCTGCGCCACGATCTGCGGCTTGACCTCGATGTCGGGTTGCACGCCCAGCAGGTGCAGGGTCTGCTGCACGGTCTCGCTGAACACCGGGGCGGCCACGTCGCCGCCGTAGTACTTGCCCGCATCGGGCTCGTCGATCAGCACGGCCACGATGATGCGCGGGTGGGCCACCGGCGCCAGGCCCACGAAGAAGCTGCGGTATTTCTTGTCGGCATAACCACGGCCTTCCTGCTTGCGCGCGGTGCCAGTCTTGCCGCCCACCGAGTAGCCCATGGTCTGGGCCTTGGGTGCGGTGCCGCCCGGCCCGGCGGCCAGTTGCAGCATGTGACGCACGGCGCGCGCATGCCGCGCTTCCAGCAGGCGCACACCGGCCACCGGCCCCTGCGCCTTTTGCAGCGTCACCGGCATCAGCTCGCCATCGTGTGCGAACACGGTGTAGGCATGGGCCAGCTGTACCAGGCTGATGGACAGGCCGTAGCCGTAGCTCATGGTGGCGTGTTCGATGGGGCGCCAGGTCTTCCAGGGGCGCAGCCGGCCGCTGACGGCGCCCGGGAAGGGCAGCTGCGGGCGCTGGCCGAAACCGACCTGGCTGTACATCTCCCACAGGTCACGCGCCGGCATCTGCATGGCCAGCTTGACCATGCCGATGTTGCTGGACTTCTGCACCACCTCGTTGAGGGTCAGCACGGCATAGGCGTGGGTGTCGCTGATGGTGGCGTTGCCCACGTTCATGCGGCCGCTGCCGCTGATCTGGATCGAGGTAGCCGGCGTGACCAGGCCCTTCTCCAGCGCCAGTGCGGCGACGAAGGGCTTGACGGTGGAGCCCGGCTCGAAGGAGTCGGTCAGCGCACGGTTGCGCAGGGCATCCTTGAAGCCCTGGCGCTTGCCCGGTGTGTAGCTGGGGTAGTTGGCCAGCGCCAGCATCTCGCCGGTCTGGGCGTCGAGCACCACCACGCTGCCGGCCTTGGCCTGGTTGTCGCGCACGGCCTGCTTGAGGCGCTGGTAGGCAAAGAACTGGATCTTGCTGTCGATGGAGAGCTGCACGTCGCGCCCCTCGACCGGCGGCACCTGCGCGCCCACCGCCTCGATCACGCTGCCCAGGCGGTCCTTGATGACCCGGCGCGAACCGGGTTTGCCGGCCAGCGTCTGGTTGAAGGCCAGCTCCACGCCCTCCTGCCCATGGTCTTCCACATTGGTGAAACCGACCAGGTGCGCAGCCACCTCCCCCTCGGGGTACTGGCGTTTGTATTCCTTGCGCTGGTAGACACCCTTGATCTCGAGCGCGGCAATCTGCTTGGCCACGGACTCATCGACCTGGCGCTTGAGCCAGACGAAGGTCTTGTCCTCGTCCTCCAGCTTGCGGCTGAGATCGGACAGCGGCATCTCCAGCAGCCGTGCCAGGCGCTGCAGCTGCTTCGGATCACGATCGATGTCCTCGGGGATGGCCCAGATGCTGGGCGCCAGCACGCTGGTGGCAAGGATCTGGCCGTTGCGGTCCAGGATGCGGCCGCGATTGGCCGGCAGCTCGAGCGTGCGCGCAAAACGCACCTGGCCCTGCCGCTGGAAGAAGTCGTTGGAGATGACCTGGATGTAGGCGGCGCGCCCGGCCAGCACCACGAAGGCCAGCGCGATCATGGCCACGACGAACTTGCTGCGCCACACCGGCGTGCGGCTGGCCAGCAGCGGGCTGGAAGTGTACTGGATGCTGCGACTGCTCACAGGATCACCTCCGCCTTGTTGGCTGCGGTGCTATGCGCCTTGGGAACGGCCCGGCGGCTCATGGGAGACGCCCTCCGGAGACCCGCGGCTGCACGACCGAACCCGCCGGCACGCTGCCACTGTAGGGCTGGTAGCTCACGTAGTCGGTGATGGCCGGCGTGGCCGCGCGCATGTCCAGCTTGTCCTTGGCCAGCTTCTCGACGCGCTGCACCGTGGCCTGCTGGCGCTTTTGCAGCTCCAGCTGCTCGCGCTCGGTCTCGATGCGGCGCGCCTCCAGCACGGCGCGGTCGATCTCGGCAAACAGGCGGCGCGAATCGTACTGCACGCTCACCAGATAGAGCGCGCTGGCCAGCACGGCGAGCAGGAGGACCAGGTTCGCCCTCGTCATACCTGCGTCCTCACAGCCACGCGCATGATGGCGCTGCGCGCACGCGGGTTGGCCGCCACCTCGGCTGCCGAGGGCTTGACGCGGTCGAGCGCACGCAGCTTCATCGGCGGGGCCACGGCAAAAGGCGCACGGCGGTCGTAGACCTCGCGCGAATGCTGCGCGATGAACTGTTTGACGATGCGATCTTCCAGCGAATGGAAACTGATCACGACCAGCCGTCCTCCGGGTTGCAATACATCGAGACTTGCCTCTAGCGCTTCTTGCAGCTCCTCAAGCTCGGCGTTGATGAAAATCCGAAGAGCCTGAAATGTGCGCGTTGCAGGGTTCTGGCCCGACTCGCGGGTTTTGACCGTGTCAGCCACGAGCTGGGCCAGTTCACCGGTGGTTGAAACTGGGCCCCGCTCCTGTCGGCGCGCCACAATCGCCTTTGCAATCTGGCCAGCAAACCGTTCTTCACCGTAGTCACGTATCACCTCCGCGATCTGTCGGGTTTCGGCTGTTTCCAGCCACTGCGCCACGCTCTGGCCCCGCGTGGTGTCCATGCGCATGTCCAGCGGCCCGTCGAAACGGAAGCTGAAACCGCGTGTGGGGTCGTCGATCTGGGGCGAGCTCACGCCCAGGTCCATGAGGATGCCGGCGGCACTGGCCGGTGGCAGCTCGTGCAGATGCCGGAAGCCCTGGTGACGGATGGCAAAGCGCGGGTCCGCGATGGTCTGCGCCTCGGCGATGGCCGCAAGGTCCTTGTCGAAGGCGGTCAGCCGCCCTTGTGGCGACAGCCTCGACAGGAGCAGGCGGGAATGCCCGCCGCGTCCGAAAGTGGCGTCCACGTAGTGGCCATCGGCCGGCTCCGGCGCCAGTTCGTCCGGCTTGTTGAGCAAGGCTGTGATCGCTTCGTTCAACAAGACGGTGGTATGTGTCCATGGGGAGGTTTCCACCGTCTTCTTTCAGAAGGAAAAGTCCTTGAAGACATCCGGCATGTCGCCCTGCATGGCCTGGGCCTCCTGCGCGTCGTAGGTGGCCTTGTCCCAGAGTTCGAAATGGTTGCCCATGCCCAGCAGCATGGTGTCGCGCGTGATGCCGGCGGCGGCGCGCAGCTCGGGCGAGACCAGCACGCGGCCGGTGCTGTCCATCTCCACGTCCATGGCATTGCCCAGGAAGATGCGCTTCCACCACTGGGCCGCCATGGGCAGCGCGGCGATGCGCTCGCGGAACTTCTCCCACTCGGGGCGCGGGAAGACCATCAGGCAGCCATGCGGATGCTTGGTGATGGTGAGCTGGCCGGCAGCCGTGGCGCTGAGCACGTCACGGTGCCGGGTCGGCACAGACAGCCGCCCCTTGGCATCCAGACTCAGCGACGAAGCCCCTTGAAACACGCGCACAACCCCTTTTTCTGCACCAGTACGGGAAGGGGAAAAGCGCAGACGCACTTTTCACCACTTAATTCCACTTTTTTGCACTGTAGCAGCAAAACACTGGCAGACAAGAGGGGAACCAGGAAAATTTCAATGAAATCAAGGACTTAGAAACACTTTCACACAATTTTCAGAGGTGAAATCTTGTTCTAAATTAAGCACTTAGCTAACGTTATGAATGTGATGCTTGAAGCGCCTGATGCGTGCAGTCCAACAACGCAGGGGCCACACGGGGCCCGCGAATGCAACAGTTGAGCAGCCCCGAGGGGCCGAACGGGCGAGGACCGGGCCATCAGCAGCAGCCGTGTACATTCGGATCAAGAACAACACCCGCGCGCCCGGCGCGTTCTGCCATGAGCACCACCTCCGCTCCGCCACGCTCCAACGCGGGCACCGGCTGGTCGATCCGCCTGCAATCGCTGATCGCAACGGTGGTCGTGACCTCGATGCTGATCCTCGCCGGCGGGCTGCTCTGGAACAGCTGGCTGTCGGCCCGCACCGCCCTGCTGGATGCGGCCAGCCAGAGCTTCGGTGACATCGGCAACCTGATCAACGAGAAGAGCCGGGGCATCGTCGGCCCCGCGCAGGCCACGCTGCGCCAGCTCTCCTTCGACCCGCTGGCGCGTGCGACCCGGCTGGAAGAGCGTTTCGAGCGGGTCGTCGTGCTGGCCGACATCCTGGCCTACAACCCGCTGCTGGCCGCGGTGTATGCAGGCTATCCGAATGGCGAGTTCTTCCTGCTGCGCCGGCTCAACACCCCGGAGCTGCGCCTGTTCTTCGATGCCCCGGGCCAGGCCGGCTGGCTGGTGCAGAGCATGACCCGCACACCGGATGGCCGCCTCCGCGGCCAGTGGCATTACCTGGACACCAGCCTGCGCCGGCTGCGCACCCAGAACCTGCCCGACTACCAGTTCGACCCGCGCCAGAGACCCTGGTACGAAAGTGCACAAGGCGCCGCGGGCCAGCACCTGACCGCGCCCTACCTTTTCTACACCTCGCGCCAGATTGGTGTGACGCTGAGCGAGCGCAGCCGGGATGGCCGTGCGGTCCTGGGACTGGACGTGGACATCTCTGCCATCGGGGAAGAGATGAAGGCCTTGCGCTACACCCCCAACACCCAGATCGCCGTCGTCGATGCGCAGCAGCGCGTCGTCGCCTATCCGGGAACCCTCCAGCACCTGCAGCGCCAGGGCGAGGCGGTGAACTTCAAGACCCTGGCCGAGCTGGGCATACCGGCCCTGCAGGCCCTGGCCACGAACGCACCCCAGGCCAGGCGCGCCCACGGCTTCGACGCGCAGGATGAACGCTGGTACGGCATGCGCATGGAAATGGACGCGGTGCCCGAAAGCCAGCTGGACATCCTGGTCGCCATACCGGACCGCGACCTGCTGGGCAACCTGCGCCGGGACCTGCAGCGCCAAGCCCTGCAGGGCCTGCTGATCGCACTGCTGCTGCCGCTGGGCTGGCTGGCCGGACGCCAGATCGGCCACGCCATGCACCGGCTGTCGGCGCGCAGCCGCAAGCTGGCGCGTTTCCAGTTTGAAACCGCCGCCACCCCGGACGCCAGCCCCCTGCAGGAGGTGCAGGAGCTCGACCGCGTGCTGCAGCACATGGGTCGCACGGTGCAGAACTTCCTGGGCATCACCGAGACCATCAGCCGGGAAGCCCAGACCGAGGTGATGCTGGGCAAGGTGCTCAACCAGCTGGTGGAAACCACCAACTGCGTGCAGGGCGTGGTGTACCTGGCGAGCGAGGACGGCAGCGAGCTGTTGTTGGCCGCCGTCTCGCGCCGGCGCGATGGCGCCGCCGACAGCACCCACAACCTGCCCGGGCGTGTTCCGGTGGCCACCGGACTGGCGTGGACCGGCGAGCAGCGCTTAGCCGACAGCCTGGCCATCCGGCTGCGCAGCCGGCAACAGGAACTGCTCGGCCTGCTGGTGCTGCAGTTTGGCGCCGACCAGCGGGACGCCGGCGACGATTTCCGGACCTTCGCAGAACGGCTCTCGGGGGTTCTGGAGGTCTCGATCGAGACGCGCCAGCTGATCGAATCGCAGCAACGCCTGCTCGACGGCGTCATCCGCCTGCTGGCCGATGCCATCGACGCCAAGAGCCCCTACACCGGCGGCCACTGCGAACGCGTGCCGCTGCTGGCCGAAATGTTCGTCGACCGACTCAACGGCGACCCGACCAGCCCCTATGCCGGGCGCTGGAATGCGGAACAGCGCTACGAGTTCAAGCTGGGCGCCTGGCTGCACGATTGCGGCAAGATCACCAGCCCCGAGCACATCATCGACAAGGCGACCAAGCTCGAGACCATCTACAACCGCATCCACGAGATCCGCACGCGCTTCGAGGTGCTGCACCGTGACGCCCTCATCGACTACTGGCAGGCCCTGGCCGAGGGCCGCGGCGATGCAGACAGCCTGGGGCGCACGCTGCAGCAGCGCCACCGGCAGCTGCAGGACGACTTCGCCTTTGTCGCCGGCTGCAACGTCGGCAGCGAAACCACCGACGACGCCGACCTCGAACGCCTGCAGGGCGTGGCCGCACAGACCTGGCAGCGTCATTTCGATGACCGCCTGGGCCTGTCGATCGAGGAGATCCGGCGCGTGAGCGGCCAGACCCGCCCGCCCCTGCCGGCCACCGAGGCGCTGCTGGCCGACCGCCCCGAACATGTCGTGCCCTGGGGCGCGCGCCGCCCGCCGGTGGAACGCGGCGATCCGGCCAATGTGTGGGGCTTCGACATGCAGCTGCCGGCCAGCGAGCGCAACCTGGGCGAACTGCACAACCTGTCGGTGCGCAGCGGCACGCTGACCGCCGAAGACCGTTTCCGCATCAACGACCACATCGTGCAGACGCTGATCATGCTGCGCCGGCTGCCCTGGCCGCGCCATCTTGCGCGTGTGCCCGACATCGCCGCCACGCACCACGAGAAGCTCAACGGCCAGGGCTATCCGCGCCGGCTGGGTGCCGACCAGCTCACGGTGGAAGACCGCATCATCGCCATTGCCGACGTGTTCGAGGCGCTGACCGCACCCGATCGCCCCTACAAGGGGCCCAAGACGCTGAGCGAGTCACTGGACATCATGGCCCGCATGGCCCGCGAGGGCCATCTCTGCCCGGAGATGTTCGGCATCTTCCTGCACCAGGGCATCTGGCGCGAGTTTGCGGATCGCCACCTGGCCCCCGCGCAGATCGACGCGGTGGACATCGAGGCGCTGAGCGCACACTCCCGCGGCCGCTGAGGGCCGGCGGCCCGGCCTCAGAGGATGTAGCGCGACAGGTCTTCGTTGCGGCTGAGGTCGGCCAGGCGCGCGTCGACGTAGGCCGCATCAATGTGCACCGTCTGCCCCTGCAGGCGTGTGGCCGTAAAGCTCACCTCGTCGAGCAGGCGCTCCATCACCGTGGCCAGGCGGCGCGCGCCGATGTTCTCGGTGCGCTCGTTCACGTCGTAGGCGATGTGGGCCAGGCGGGTGATGCCTTCGGGGGCGAACGCCAGCGTCACGCCCTCGGTGGCCAGCAGGGCCTGGTACTGGCGCACCAGCGAGGCATGCGTCTGCGTGAGAATCGCCTCGAAGTCCTGCACCGACAGCGACTGCAACTCGACGCGGATCGGCAGGCGGCCCTGCAATTCCGGGATCAGGTCGCTGGGCTTGCTCAGGTGGAAGGCGCCCGAGGCAATGAACAGGATATGGTCGGTCTTGATGACGCCGTACTTGGTGGAGACCGAGGTGCCCTCCACCAGCGGCAGCAGGTCGCGCTGCACGCCCTGGCGCGACACCTCGGCCGTGCCACTGCCCTCACTACGCGAGGTGACCTTGTCGATCTCGTCAATGAAGACGATGCCGTTCTGCTCGGCGTTCAACAGCGCCTGGGTGCGGATCTCCTCTTCGTTGACCAGCTTGGCCGCCTCTTCGTCGACCAGCAGTTTCATCGCGTCGGCGATCTTCAGCTTGCGCACCTTGCGTTTGCCCGCCCCGAGCTGGCCGAACATGCCACGCAACTGCTCGGCCATGTCTTCCATGCCAGCCGGCCCCATGACCTCCAGCTGGGGCCGCGCCTCCGCCACGTCGAGCTCGATCTCGCGCTCGTCGAGCTGGCCCTCGCGCAGTTTCTTGCGAAAGACCTGGCGGGCCGTGCTGTCGGGCTGGGGTTCGGCCACCGCGGCTTCAAGGCGCGGCGACGGGATCAGGATGTCGAGGATGCGGTCCTCGGCAGCGTCTTCGGCGCGTGTGCGCACCTTCTTCATCTCGGCCTCACGGGTCTGCTTGACGGCCACCTCGGCCAGGTCGCGGATGATGGAGTCCACGTCCTTGCCCACATAGCCCACTTCCGTGAACTTGGTGGCTTCCACCTTGATGAAGGGGGCATCCGCCAGCTTCGCCAGGCGGCGTGCGATCTCGGTCTTGCCCACGCCGGTGGGGCCGATCATCAGGATGTTCTTGGGCGTGATCTCCGGGCGCAGCGCGGCGTCCACCTGCTGGCGGCGCCAGCGGTTGCGCAGCGCAATGGCCACGGCGCGCTTGGCATCAGCCTGGCCGACGATGTGACGGTCGAGTTCGGAGACGATCTCCTGCGGGGTCATGGAAGACATGGCGTTATTGGCAAGAGCAGGTTCAGCTCGAATGACACGGATCAAACCGCGGAATGCCGTGGAACCGGCTTCGCCGGGCCACTGGCGCGCCCCCTTGAGGGGCTGAGAACCGCGGCTCCAAGCCTGCCTGCGCAGGCTTGGACGGTCCGAAGAGCCACGGACTCTGGCCGTGGCACCGTGCGAGCCACACGCAGTGGGCGAGAGTCGGGGGTGTCACTCCAGCACCTCGATGGTGTGGTTCAGGTTGGTATAGATGCACAGCTCGCCGGCAATCTCCAGCGACTGCTTGACGATGTCGCGCGCGCCCAGCTCGGAATGCTTGAGCAGGGCGATGGCCGCGGCCTGGGCATAGGCGCCGCCCGAGCCGATCGCAACCACGCCGTTCTCGGGTTCCAGCACGTCACCGTTGCCGGTGATGATGAGCGAGCACTCGCGGTCGGCTACGGCCAGCATGGCCTCCAGGCGGCGCAACACACGGTCGGTGCGCCAGTCGCGGGTCAACTCAATGGCCGCCCTCACCAAGTGTCCCTGGTGCTTTTCCAGCTTGGCTTCAAAACGCTCAAACAGCGTGAAGGCGTCGGCTGTGGCCCCGGCAAAACCCGCCAGCACCTTGCCATGGTGCAACTTGCGCACCTTGCGCGCCGTGCCTTTGACCACGATGTGGCCCAACGTGACTTGACCGTCGCCACCGATGGCGACCTGTACGCCATCCGGCGTCTCGCGGCGCACACAGACGATGGTGGTTCCGTGAAATGATTCCATGGTGTTTAACTGGGGTTGTATGACCCGATGAGGTACCGGGTGGGGAAGGTGTAAGCGCCGGTGAACGCAGGGACTGTGGACACCGAAACGCGCATGCTCAGTCGTTGCGCAGCACCACTTTGGCGTATTCGGTGATGCCGACCACATGGAAAAAGGCGGACACCAAACGGTGTGCGTCAACAAACTGCACCATGCGACCTTCAGCATGGTGCCCCGACACCCAATTCAGCAAGGTGCCTGCGGCCGAAAAATCCACGCGAATCAGGTTGCGGCAAGAAATGATGAGCGCATCGGCGCCCTTCAATCGGCGCTCCAGCGCATTCAACAGGTCCTGCGGGTCGCCACGAATTTCACCCGACAACTCCACCATTCCCAGTTGGTTGAAATCGGAAACCGGTCCGTCCATGACGGAATCGCTGAGAAAAGACGAATGCCCCAGTTTCGAATCGACGTCGCCCTGTGAGGGCTTGCCGGATTCAACCAAACCCTCACCAGACACCTCCCGAAAATGGCAGCGGGGCCGCTCCCAACCGGGCGGAGACAGCTCGTACGTGACGCAGAAGTCGAGCGCAGTGAGTTCAAACTCATCCGGCCGATTCATAACACGCAAGACCGCCATGCGCAGCTCCCACCAGAGCTGCTCCACATCGCGCTGCCCCGACGGCGTGAGCGTTTTGAGGAGGTGACTCAACTCATTGGTACCGCAAAAGCGCAAAGCCACATCCTGGTCGCCCCACAGCGTGAAAATACCCAGCAAGGCACGGGCAGCCTTAAGATCAATCGACTTCACTGGCGACCAGTCCAGCACCCAGGGTTGGCTGGCGCGCGTAAGCACGTTTTGCAGTGTGCCCACCGCGTGCGCATCGATCAGTGGCTCGCACACCCAAACCGCACGGTTGGACACAGCCGAATGCTGGGTGTTTTTACCTTGCATGCTGGAGACGATCTCTGGCATGCTGAACCACTGGGGTGCCGACCGATGGAATCGGTTGACGAAATCCACCGCATGGCTCTCGAACAAAGCCAACTGCCCCGTTGAGCGGTACAGATCGAACAAAGCCAGCCAATCCTCCTGCTGATTGCTCCGTGCACCCCCTTCGCCCAGTGCATCTAGGAGGCCTTGCTCGGCACCTGCGTCGTCCCCATTGGCGAAGCGGATGGCAGCTTCTTCGACCTCAGGATCTTGGGCAATCTCCTGCATATCGAGGGCCAAAAAGTGGGACGCTGAAAACACCGAATTGACGTTTTTGGAATCGCCCTGGGTGGCTGGGGCCATCAGTCCCGTGCGAGCGGTTTTGGCTGCAGGCACGGCGGGCGCATGCGCAGTCGGCTTGCTCTGTTGGGTTGGCGTCCACCCTTTGCGGATAGACAGCGGTTCGGTGTCGGCTGGCGCAGCCAAGGGCTCTCGCCCCGCTCCGCCCAGAGCCAAAGGATTCGCCTGGGTTTCGTTGTATTGCTGAACTCGCCGCTTTTCTTGAAGGTCTGCGGAGGTTTTTTGATCAGTGGCATCGCTCCTGCGCACAAAAGGCATCAGGCCAGAGATGTTTTGTGATCCGGCGTTCTGACTTGGTACCGTCAACTGCGAGTCGGCGCCTTTGGTCTTCCACCACTGCATGGACATCTG
>JAXMMJ010000135.1:0-68125 GCA_034366585.1 Hylemonella sp. | reverse complement strand
CACTATTGATCACGACTTGTCGCGCCTGGACGCGTTTGCCGGATGTCGTGCAGACCGTGAACGTGCCGGCCTGGAAAGCGCCTGAGAGCTGCTTGGTTCGCCCATACGGCGTGTACGACACATAGTGGTTAACCGGCGTGTTGCCGGACATGCGCAAGGCCGGCGGCATGGCGGCCTCCCGATGGAGCACATGCTCCCCGGCATCGACGACCCCATTATTGTTGGGATCGTGAAAGACGATCCAGCCCTGTTCCCAGCTTGCGCCGGGTTCGCAGGCCAAGCCATGGGCCGACTTGCACATCACCACCCTTGTATTGCGCTTGACCGCTTCGCTGCGTGCCAGCGCCAGGCTGCTGGTCAATGCCTGTGTTCCCGTATGGACACGAACGGAATGGATGACATCCGACAGGCTCGGGACAGCCCAGGCCAGCAGCGAGGTGACGAGGCTCAGTGTGACCAGCAGTTCAATCAGCGTGTAGCCCTTGTGCAATGCGTGCGTATGCATGACTCATTCCTTTCGCTTGTCTCATCAGACCGAAGACCGGCGTGATGCGAGGCAAGACTAAAGGAGGCAGGTCATCCAATCATCCCCAATTCATGGGGGACTCACCCGTTCATGGGAGCCCTTTGCAGGCAAACCGCCAAGAAAAAAGCCGGGGGCCCATCGGACCCTCGGCTTTTCGCTGTGAACAGGCGTGGTCTGGCAAACCACGCTTGTACGTCATTCACTGATCAGTTCGCGCCAGGAAATCCGCCGGGTCGCGCCACCGCTGGCATTGAAGCGCAGCGGAACGCTGACTTCCTGGCCGGTGGACAGGCGGAACTTGGCGATCACCGTTCCATTGGGCAACTGGGCAATCTGCGGTGCGGTAGCCACACCAGAGCCGAGGTTCGTCGCGATCACACTACTGGTGGTACCCACCGCGCCGCCCGTCAGGTAGTCGAGCATATAGCCGAAGGCGTCACCGTCACTGGCACCGGTCCTGGGGGTACAGGCTTGGGAGGTCGGGGCACGCGGCACGCTGGTGGAGAAAGCCAGGGTGCCGAGCGTCAGCTTGGGATCGGTGAATTCGATCTCATTGGACGTCGCGGGGAAATCGACGTACCAGCCGTTCATGTTCGTCAGGCTGTCGCTGGCAGCACCCGTGACCTGCGTCACCGTGCGTACCACCTGACCCGGAAGACAGATCGTCACGTCGGTGCCCGACGGGCAGACAGAATCGACGGCCCGCTGCCCGATGAAGCTGCTGTAGGTACGCGGGCTGTTATAGGTGGTTGTGGTTGTCAGATCGTCCTTGATGGCATAGAAGGAGTTCTGCACCGTCGTACCCACATCAGAGGCCCCCAGATAACGCCCGGTGCCGACATAGACCACCGGGTAGCCGTTGATGGTTGAGACCTGCGGCCGCACGGTGATCGGTTGTACCTTGGCCGGCGAGCCGCCGTCCTTGAGGGTGGCCAGCTTATGCACGCTGAACGTCGACGCCGTTTCCAGCTTGAAGCGCCACAGGTTACCCAACAGGTCGCCGGCATAAACCCGCTTGCTGACGTTGTTGGAGTCCGCCTGCGCCAGGATCTGGCCCAGGCCGCTGGGATCGGTCGCGCTGCCCACGCCGGTGGCGATGGGCGAGCCGGTCAGCTGCGCCCCCGTGCCGGCATCCAGCACATACAGCCGGCCCTGGCCGTCGCCGGTGCCGTTCAGGGCACAAGTTGCCTGGGCGCCGGTAGCGCGCGGGCAATCGTTGTAACCCGAGGACAGCAACACCACCCACTGGCCGTTGTCCAGCTTGGTGATCTGGGGCTTGCCGAAGGTGTAGCCCATGGCCGCATCGCTGAACTCCCACAGCAGCTTGGGTGTGGTCGGGTCGGTGATGTCCAGCGCATAGTAGCCCGTGCCACCCGCGTTCAGACCGCCCACCAGAATGGTTTTCCATTCGGTATCGGCACAGGTCAGTGACGGCGCCTTGGGACAGATGTCGCCGGTGACCGGTGTACCTTCAACGAAGTACTGGTGCTTGTCCGGGTACGCCTTGTCCGCCAGGGTATACATGCGCGGCAAAGCGAAGGACGGCACATAGGCCCAGAGCTCGGTACCCCCATCCTTGACGGTCGTGGAAGCGTGATCCGACTTGAAGGCGTGCAGCATGCCGTCGTTGGCCGCGGTGTAGACCACCGGCGTGCGGCTCGCCCGGAGGGTCTTGAAGGCGGAATAACCGCTGTCGGAGTAATAACGGCTGGGGGCACCCACGTACTGGGGCTGCGCCGACACAATGTCTCCGAGAACCGATTTACGATAGCGGTAGAACTTGGCGTTGCTGGGTGTCGTTGCCGTGACTTCCTCGTTGCTGCGGTCGCCGCGCAGGAAGTTCACCAGGGCCTCGCCCGCCGCGCCGCCCGTGGCCACCGTGGTGTTGGTCTGGGCCGTGGAACTGATGCAACTGGTGCCCGTGCTGCAGAACTGCGACAGGCCGGTCAGCACATTGGGGTACTGGGGCGGTGTGGTGCTGATGTAAGGTGTCGTGAAATAGGCTTTCTGGGTCGCATCCAGGTTGGCCCAGTTGAAGGTCACCAGCGCACCGCCGCTCTTGGTGTAGATGTTGCGCGTGGCATAGGCCGTGGCGGCCAGCTGGGTCTGCGCCGACCAGTCATAGGTCAAAGGATCCGGCTTGAACGGGTCGTAATAGGGCACGCTGCCATCCGCCAGGTTCATGGTCTGACGGATCAACTCGCCCGACCATTCCACCGTCTTGAAGTAAGAGCTGAACTGGAAATTGTTGGTCGACGTGATCTTCGGGTTGGTCGTGGCTGCGGCCGAGGCCGTACCCGGCTGGGGCGTGTTGATGATGGCCTTCAGCGTGCTGGTCATGCCGGACGCCAGGGTGCCCGGATCGGTGGCACTGAAATAGTTGCCGCGGCCGTTGACGGCAGCATGCCAGAGGTCGTCAGTATTGGCCACACTATTGGACCCCGGAACAGGCCAGTTGCAGGCGGCGCCGGCCGTGGTCAGGGTGTCGCGCCAGGTGCAGTTGGTGCTGGTGGCGGTATTGCCCTTGAGCACGTCATAGAAGTCACCGGTGGTGTCCGTCAGGTAGGACGGCGAGAACACCATGCGGCCACGCACGCCCAGGCCCAGGGTGTAGGTCGTCATGTGCTGCCAGGTGGCCGTGTCCACGCCATTAGCCGGCACGGTATTGGGCGAGCACAAGTCGTTGGCCGTGGTCGCAGGCGCGATGATGGGGCCGGTGCAGTTGCCCAGGGCCGTGGTGCGCAGGTTGGTGTTGTAGTAATAAGCCGAGACGTCGGCCAGGGTGTCGGCCACGCCGCCCGTGCCCACCGAGGTGGACGTTGCGGTGCCCGCCACCGCCGAAGTCAGCTGGGTGGTGGTGGTGTTCGAGGTCGCACCGGTGGTGACGGTATTGCTCAGCACGGCGCTCGAAGGACCAGCCGCAGGCACCGAGGCCGTGGCCACGCACTGGTTGTTGATGGTCGGCGTGCCGGCGGTCCAGGTGCCGAGGCCTGACGCCTCACAGGTCGTCGGATAGGCGACGGCGGTGCCGCCGCAGGTGCGGGCAGCGGCCGTTTCACTCACGAGCGTGGAGCTGTCCAGGTTGTAGACGGGTGTGGCCGGGGTCAATGCACCGACGGACCCGGGCACACCGTTGATGATGGTCTGGGTCGTGGTCTGGGTGGCGAGATAGCGGTCGATCACCTGCTTGGAATAGGTGGACACGCTCTCGGTTTGGGTCTGCGGCGTCACCGTCACCCGGCTGCCGGTCGCCCCTGAGGCGGGGCAGATACCGGCCGTGGTCAGGTAGCTGCTACCAAATGCCGTGCGCGCCGAAATGCAGCCGGTGTTGGAGCCGATGGTCGACACCAGGTACCAGGTCGTGCCGTTACTGCCCGTTGCCGAGGCGGAACCATCAATCGCGGACGGGATGGAAGAGGAGCCGCCGCTGCGGCAAAACCAGACATTGTTGCCCGGGCTGTAGCAACGGCCGTTGCCGCCATTCGGATCGGACGTGGCATAGCCTACGGCACCCACCCGGCTGTTGCCCACGTTCATATTGGCCGCAGCGGTACCGCTGGGCGGCGCCGTGGTGGAGCAGGCGGCACCGATCACGGTATTGGTGCGGGTCCACGTGTTGGTGATGGAACCGGCAGTCGAGGTCACCGTGCGGTCCTGGGTGCTGGTGTAGGGCGTCACGATGGTGGTGGTCAACTGGCTGCCGTCGTTGTAGGGACGGGCCAGCGCGCCGTCCTGGTTGCCGATGGCGGTGGAGCCATCCAGCTGGACACCGGCGCCGCCGTTCCACTGGCCGTCGGTGGACAGGATGGTGTAGTTCTGCTGGCAGGAGTACTGCACCGGATTGGTCGCGGTGACGCCGTTGATCGAGCCGACCTTGCCGGCGTAGAGCCGGCCCGCCTTGGACAAGGCCTCGCGCAGCGGCGTCGAGTTGCTGGGATTGCTGGCGTAGAGCTGCGAATAAAAGGAGGTTCTCTGGGCAGAGTTGAAGTCACCGATGTTCAGGAAAGAGGGTGAGGTGTTGCCGTTGATGGTCATGAAACCGACGCGGAACTTGTCGTCCAGGCTCTTGAAGGCCAGGCCGGTGGCCGTCTTCATCATGTTCATGCGGGTGCGGTAATAGCTGTACCAGTTGGCGAAATTGGTGCGCTCATCGGTGCTGCCCGGGCCCGAAGTCGAACTCACCACCTTCTTGGTGAACAGGGTGTTGACCGCGTTGGTGCCGTCGTGGGCCGTGGTGGAGCCGATGGTGCTGTTGCACTCCTTGTAGAACACGCTATTGGTGTCGTAGTAGTTCTTTTGCTTCTCGGTGGTCTGGCTGCCGGAATAAACGTAGTAATAGGCGGCCTCGGCGCCATCAGAACTGCGCGCCTTGAAGCTGACACTGAGATCGGTCGATCCAGTGCTGGAGATGCCATAACCGTCATCCTTGGCTGCGGTGAAGGTCTGGTTAGGGTAGCTGGTACCGTCGGCATAAACCGGCGGGGTGTAGGTGGTGGCCGGGTTGTAGTAGACGCCGTTGCAGTGGCCGCTGGGGTAGCCGTAGCGGCCCCCGAAGTTGCTGGCATCATCCGGCATGTAGGTCCAGCCCATCGATCCCGAATCGTCCAGGATCATCAAGACGTTGGGCTTGACTTGGACCGTGGGCGGGGTGGTGGAGAACACCGGCAGCGTGGCGATGTCGGTCGCCATGGCGCGCGCATCGTGCCACCCATGAAAACCGGGTGAAAAGGTGGCTGCCAGGATCGCCAGCAGCATGGCGACTGGCGCCCTCAGGCTGCGGGTGGCAGAAGTTGCTTTGTGTGTTTGATTGCGCATGACAATCTCCAGTTGCTTCATCAGGCTATCCAAGATTCGATCGTTCGCGGCTGTCGTCACATGGCGACGATGGCCTGCACATAACTCACGGCATTGCGCGGGCCGACCACCCGAACGGTGATGCGGTAATACACTGCGGTGGCATTGGCCGACAGGCCTTCTTCACCCGCGCCTTCGTTGTTGCCGGTGGAGACCAGCGAACCGGTCACGATGGAGCAGGCCGCGCCGTTGCGGTTGCCGGCGGCAGCACACAGGCGCTGGATCATGAAACTGACCTGGTTGCCCGAGGCGTTGGCCGTGGCGGCCGCGCTGCAGACACCACCCACCATCGGCAGATTGCAAACCCCACCAGCGGCCAGATTGGTCCAGAAGGTCTCGCCCAGCGGCAGCGCCGCGTTGTTGGGCGAGGAAGCGGTGTAGCCCACCACGGGAATGTTGGCGTCCAGGAAGGCGCCGACATTGTTGGCCTCCAGCCAGCCGATGGCAGTCTCGATACCGGAATCGGATGAGTGCGTGGCGGCCTGCTTGAAGGCCATGTTGCCGGCGATCAGGTTGGTCGTGTCCATGGAACGCATCAAGGCGATGCCGGCCAGGGTCATGACCACCAGCACCACCAGCGCCACCATCATCACGACCCCGCCCTGACGCGAACGACGGGGCACGCGCGCACATGCGGAAATAGGTTTGCTTAACATCCTGTCACCACTCCCATCCAGGACATGTTGCGGATCGGTACGACGGTCTGGAAAACCTTGTAACGATAGTTCTGCCAGGTGGCGTCCCCGCTGAGGTTGATAGGCGCGGCCGTGCTGCCTGCCGGATTTCCCGCAGCCGTACCCTCCCACAGCGGAGCGGCTGCCGTCAACACCTCCGTCAGACCCGTGGTCTTGTCGATCGCCCCGATCTGGGCGCTACGTGCGACCAGGGCCATGCGCACCGCCGAGATACGCGACCAGCCGCACAGGGTGTTGGGCGTGACCGCAGGATTGGGTGTGGCCTGATCGTAAGAATCCACAAAGCCGTCCATCGCAGCCACGGCGGTGTCGCGTCCGTACTGGGCTCGCAGGCTGACGATGTTGCTGGCGATCGATGCCCAGGAGCCGGCCACTGCACAATTCACCGCTGCATTCGTGTAATCGCAGGTGGTCAGGTTGCCATTTCGCACGGCATAACCGATGGCGCGGTAACTCTGCCCCAGGTTGAAGATGGTGTCGCCAGTGCCCAGGGCTATGCCGGAAGCCAAGGTCACAGTGGCGCCCACCACATTGGTCACACGGTCCAAGGTAAGGGTGCAGGGAGTGGGCCGGGCCGACGGCCCCACCACCACCCAATCGTTGACCACGAAAGCCGACGGCGTCTGCACGGTATTGCCGGCGCCGATGACCTTATCTCCCTGGGGCGTTCCATAGCTGTTGCTATAAAAAGCCAGCAGCGTGTCGGTGTTGGCATCAGCTCCCGTGATGTTGGCCGAGTTGATGGTGACCGGGGACAGGCTGGCCAGCGTGACACCGGCACGCAATGTGAGGGCGCAGCCCAGGATCTTGGCGTCCGTGATGCCGTAGCCGCTCATGCGCACATCACTCTGGATGCCGTAGAGGGCCAGCACGCCTTCGTTCATGGCGTCATTGCCGCTGGTGGTCGTGCGCTTCTGCTCCTCGGAAACACTCAGCACCTGCATCATGATGAGCACACCGAACATGCCGATCAGCATGGCCACCATGATCTCGACCAGGCCGAAACCCGCCGAGCGTTTGCGATTGAGGCGTCGATGTTTGTTCACGTCAGCCCCCGATCTGCGCCATGGTCACGTAGTTGTGCACGGCAGCCTCACCGGGCACCTGCCAGAAGATGGTGATGGTCACCCGACTGGTCTGAACCGCAGTGCCGACGCTGGGCACGATGGCCACGGTCGGCGGGTTGGCCATGGCCCCCGGCAGGGTGCCCAGCACCGTGCCCACCGCAGGAGCCGCCTGCGTGCCAGGCGTCGCAGCCACGGAGCCGACCCAGGCCCAGCGCTGATAGCCGGCACCGTTGGTGGCACTGGCATAGGCGGCCTGCAGGGTCGCCTGCGTGCGGTCACTGGCCCACATGTGGCCGATCAGGTCATTGGCCAACAGGGCGGCCTCGCTGCGGTACTTGGCATCGGTCGATACCTTCACGGCCGACCCCTGCAGGCCGATGATGCCGAGAACGCCGATCGAAAAGATGAGGATGGCGATGAGCGCCTCGATCAACATGACGCCGGACTGCCGGCTCGCCTGGGATGTGTACTGCTTCATGCGATTACCTCAGCAGGCGCGGGGATTGGGCGCCACCAGCGAGGGGTCGCACATGCGCGCCTGACCGCCCGGGGCAATGACCAGCCGCAGGCAACGGAAATCGCCGCCGTCGGCAATGCAGGAGTTTGCCGTCACATGCCGCACATCCAGGGTGATATTGCCTGCCGGCACGGGCGAGATGCGCCCGTTGCCGGTGAAGACGATGGTGGACGTAGCGGGATTCACGGCCAACGCGGCATTGGGCGACCCTTCACCCGCCGACCGTTCCTGGATGAAGGTCTGGGCCTGCGCCACCCCCGGACAGGTCGCCGAAGGCGTCACGCAACGGACCACCCAGTCGGTAGCACTCCCGCCCCCGGCCACCGAAGTCAGCACCATTTCCACTGGTGTATTGCGGCGCACGGCCTCCGCCCGGGCCAGTTGCAAGGCCCCCTGGATCGACTCCGTGGCATTGCGAATCTGACTGCTCTGCAGCCAGGCGCCCATGCTGGGGATCAAGAAAAACAGCATCATGCTGATGATGGCGATGCCGACCATCACCTCGATCATCGTGAATCCCCGCTCCACCCCATGGGAGGGGCGCATGCGGTGCGGTTGCAATGGAGCGCGATCCTGAGTCATGAGTACCTCCATCTCGATGTAACGGCGTAGCACACGCCTCAGGTACAACTACCGCTCTTGCGGACGACCCAGCAAGCCGCGTTGGCCGTCCAACCGGCAGGCACCGCCGTTGTGGCCGTTCCATTGGCCTGGTTGATGGTGTAGGTGAAGCCCGCCATGCTTCCCTTCCCCACAGCCTGCAGGGTGTAGCTGGTGGCGGTATAGGCTGAGCAGGAAAAATCGAAGTACTTGCCTGAACTGTCCAGCACACAGGGCGGAGAGGGCGTCGTGCATGCGGCATCGCCACAGTAGGTGCGTGTATCCTGATAAAACTGCTCTAGCCGCACACGCTTGATCGCCAGATTCGACGTGGCATCCGGTATCTTCCCGCGCAACACGTAGTCGTTGTAGGACGGCAAGGCCACGGCAGCCAGAATGCCGATGATGGCCACGGTGATCATCAGCTCGATCAAGGTGAAACCGGCCTGCTTTTTCATATGATTTCTCATGGTGGTTGGCGTCGACGGAATATGGATCAGTTCATCCTAACCAGCCGACCTGGCTTTGCACGCGCCGTTCGATAAACGGCAGCCTGGCCGGACTGAGCGGTATGCTTGCGCGTGACTTTTTCACACACACGACCGCTCCCGGCTGCCATGCCCGCCCTTACCGATTGCCAACGCCTGGGCCTCGCCTTGTTGTTTTCCCTGCTGCTGCATGCCGCCTGGCTGCTGCCCGGATACCTGGGCCCGACGCCCCAAACCGCGCCCGACGGCGCGAATCTGAATCCCCTGGTGCTGACCACCCGGCTGTCCCGCCCGGACAAGGGCACGCCCACCGCGCCCCTGTCTGAAACGACCACGAACCAGGCCCCCCCCTCCAACCCGGCGCAAGCCGATCCACAAGGCTATTTCAGCGCCGAGCAACTGAGCCGGCCACCCCAGCTGCTGGGGGCGGTCAACCTGGATATCCCCGAAACACAGCTGCTCACAGCCTCCGGCACACTGGTCCTGACACTCTGGATCGATGAGCAGGGTCGGGTGCTGTCCTTCAAGGTCGATGCCCCCGACCTGCCCGAGGAATACACCACCGCCGTGGCGGAAGCCTTCAGCGCCGCGCGCTTTGTGCCGGGTGAAATCCGGGGGCGCAAGGTCAACAGCATCCTCAAAGTGGAGATCAGCCACGATGCAGCCCCCGGACAACAGCCTTGAAACGGGCTTCGCCTGCCATCGCGCGGCCACTTTTGCCTCAATAATTCACTCATGGTGACCCCCTCCCCTCCTGGCGACCCCAACCCTGTGATGTCCCTGGCCCTCAGGCTCGCTGGGCAAAGCCTGCGCCTGACCTCCCCCAACCCCCGCGTGGGCTGCGTCATCGTCGCCCCGGACGGCCAGGTGCTGGGCCAGGGTCACACCCAGCGCGCCGGAGGCCCCCACGCCGAAATCATGGCGCTCAACGACGCCAAGGCTCGCGGACACACCGTCCGCGGCGCCACCGCCTACGTCACGCTGGAGCCCTGCGCCCACCAGGGGCGCACCGGCCCCTGCTGCGACGCGCTGGTGGCCGCCGGCATCGCCAAGGTGATCGCTTCGCTGCAGGACCCCAACCCCCAGGTGGCCGGCCAGGGGTTTGCCCGGCTGCGCGCGGCCGGTGTCGTCGTGGAGATCGGCCCGGGCGCTGCTGAATCACGCGAACTCAATATCGGCTTCTTCAGCCGCATGGTGCGCAAGACGCCCTGGGTG
This sequence comes from Hylemonella sp., assembly GCA_034366585.1. Classification (GTDB taxonomy): domain Bacteria; phylum Pseudomonadota; class Gammaproteobacteria; order Burkholderiales; family Burkholderiaceae_C; genus Hylemonella. The sequence goes on along the minus strand of JAXMMJ010000135.1, from coordinate 58,163 downwards.
CGCATGAAAATCGCCGCCTCGCTGGACGGACAGACCGCATTGGAGAACGGCGCCAGCCAATGGATCACGGCCGAGCCGGCCCGCGCCGATGGCCACGCCTGGCGCGCCCGGGCCTGCGCCGTGCTCACCGGCATCGGCACCGTGCTGGAAGACGATCCCCGCCTGGACGTGCGCGAGGTCGACACCCCGCGCCAACCCCATCTGGTGGTGGTGGACAGCCGGCTGGAAACGCCGCTCGACGCCAAACTCTTCATCCCCGGGCGCCAGCTCTATATCTATGCAGCGGTGCCGGACGAAGCGAAAAGAACCGCCCTGCAAGCGCAGGGCGCCACCGTGGTCCATTGCCCCGGCCCGGGCGGCAAAGTCGATCTGGCCGCCATGCTGCAGGACCTGGCGACACGCGAGATCAACGAATTGCACGTGGAAGCCGGCCACAAGCTCAATGGTTCCCTGGTCCGCGAAGGCCTGGTGGACGAGTTTCTGGTCTATCTGGCCCCAAAACTGTTGGGCACCGGCCGCGGCATGGTGAATATCGGGCCTTTGCGTGAGCTCTCGCAGGCCGTGCCGCTGGCCTACCGCGAAACAGCCCTGGTCGGGCCCGATTTGCGCGTTCTGGCAAGAATTCCCGGGCGCGACAGTTTCTAGGGGATTACCTGCGAAAATAGCAGGATGTTCACCGGAATCATCACCGGCGTGGGGCGCATCGTCGCCAGCCACGACCTGGGAAGCTCTTTACAGCATGGCAAGCGCCTCGCGATCACCTGCCCGTCAGGCTACCTGGATGACGTCGGCCTGGGCGACAGCATCGCGCTCAACGGCGCCTGCATGACCGTCACCAGCCTGGACCTCCCCCGACAGCAGTTCACCATCGACATCTCGGCCGAATCGCTGGCCAAGACCACCGGCCTCGGCCAGGACGCCCAGGTCAACCTGGAAAAAGCCCTGCGCGCCGGCGACCGCCTGGGGGGCCACATCGTCTCGGGCCATGTGGACGGCGTCGGTACCGTCAGTTTCTTCGCCCCGATCGGCGAAAGCTGGGAGCTGCGCATTCAGGCTCCAGCCGGGCTGGCCAAATACCTGGCCTACAAGGGCTCCATCACCGTCAACGGTGTGAGCCTCACCGTCAACCGGGTGGCCGACAACAGCGCGGGTTGCGAAATCAGCATCAACCTCATCCCCCACACGGTGCAGAACACCAGCCTGGGCCAGCTCAAGGCCGGCTCGGGCGTGAACCTCGAAATCGACACGGTGGCCCGCTACGTCGAGCGCATGCTCGCCGCCGGCACCACCCCGCAGAAAGCAAGCACATGAGTCCCCAAGCCCCCGTGGCCATCTCGCCCGTTGAAGACATCGTCGCCGAGATGCGCGCCGGCCGCATGGTCATCCTCGTGGACGAGGAAGACCGCGAGAACGAAGGCGACCTGGTGCTGGCGGCTGACCATGTCACGCCGGAAGCCATCAACTTCATGGCCCGCTTCGGCCGCGGCCTGATCTGCCTGACGCTCACGCGCCAGCGCTGCGAATACCTGCGCCTGCCGCCCATGGCCGCACGCAACGGCACCGTCTACAGCACCGCCTTCACCGTCTCCATCGAAGCGGCCACCGGCGTGACTACCGGCATCTCGGCCGCCGACCGCGCCCGCACCGTGCAGGCCGCTGTCGCCCCGAGCGCCAAACCCGAAGACCTGGTACAGCCCGGCCACATCTTCCCGCTGCAGGCGGTGGACGGTGGCGTGCTCATGCGCGCAGGCCACACCGAAGCCGGCTGCGACCTGTCCGCCATGGCGGGCTGCTCGCCGGCCGCGGTGATCTGCGAGATCATGAAGGACGACGGCACCATGGCCCGCCTGCCCGACCTGCAGACCTTCGCCGCCGAGCACGGCCTGAAGATCGGCACCATCGCCGACCTGATCGAACACCGCAGCCGCAACGAGTCACTGATCGAGAAGATCGGCAGCCGCCCCATCAAGACCGCCTTCGGCGACTTCACCGCCCACGCCTACCGCGACAAGCCCAGCCAGGGCGTGCACCTGGCCCTGGTGCGCGGCCAATGGAATGCTCAGGACACGGTGCTGGCCCGCGTGCACGAGCCGCTCTCGGTGCTGGACGCGCTGGAAGTCGGCCGCGCCATGCACTCGTGGAGCCTGGACGCCTGCCTCACCCGCATCGCCGCGGAAGGCCGTGGTGTGGTGGTGCTGCTCAACTGCGGCGAAAGCGCCGAGCAGCTGCTGGCCCAGTTCGAGGGCACGGCACGTTCCAGCCACGCCCCCGAGCGCGGCCGCATGGACCTGCGCACCTATGGCGTGGGTGCGCAGATCCTGCGCGACTGCGGCGTGCACAAGATGACCCTCATGGGCAACCCGCGCCGGCTGCCCAGCATGACCGGCTACGGACTTGAAGTCACCGGCTATCTTCAAAAGTAAACCAAGGAATCCACCATGTTTGGCGCCGACAAAGGCAATCTCGAACCCACCGACGCAAAGCTGGACGGCCGCAAGCTGGCCATCGGCATCGTGCAGGCCCGCTTCAACGAATCGGTGACCAACGCCCTGGCCCAGGCCTGCCGCACCGAACTGGCCGCGCTGGGAGTCCAGACCAAGAACATCGACCACGTCATGGTGCCCGGCGCGCTGGAAGTGCCGCTGGCCCTGCAGGCCATGGCCGAGAAGAACAGCTACGACGCACTGATCGCCCTGGGCTGCATCATCCGCGGCGAGACCTACCACTTCGAACTGGTGGCCAACGAATCGGGCGCCGGCGTGACCCGCGTGGCGCTGGATTACCAGTTGCCCATCGCCAACGCGATCCTCACCGTGGAAAACATGGACCAGGCCATTGCCCGCCAGACCGACAAGGGCAGCGACGCCGCCCGCGTGGCGGTGGAAATGGCCAATCTGCTGGAAGACATCGCATGAACACCACCTCCTCCGGCATGCCGCCGCGCAAATCAGCGGCCAAGTCCGGCCGCAGCCGCGCACGCGAGTTCGCCTTGCAGGCGCTGTACCAGCACCTGGTCGGCCGCAACGAGACCAGCGAGATCGACATCTTCACCCGCGATCTTTCCGGCTTCTCCAAGGCCGACGCCGCCCACTACGACGCCCTGCTGCACGGCTGCGTGGACCAGGCCGACGCGCTGGACCGCCTGATCACCCCGTTGCTCGACCGCAAGCTGGCCGAGCTCTCGCCCATCGAACACGCCGTCATGTGGATCGGCGCCTATGAAATGCAGCACTGCCTGGACGTGCCCTGGCGCGTCGTGCTCAACGAATGCATCGAGCTGGCCAAATCCTTCGGCGGCACCGATGGCCACAAGTATGTCAACGGCGTGCTCAATGGCCTGGCGCCCGCGCTGCGCGCCGCCGAAGTGACGGCCGACCGCGCCAGCGGCAAGGCCCAGGCGGCCAAGAGCTGACACCCTGCGCATGAGAATCGCGAGCCGCGCGCAGAAGATCGAACCCTTCTACGTCATGGAGGTGGCCAAGGCCGCCAGCGCACTGGCACGTGAAGCCGCCCAGGGCAGCGCGCCCATGATCTTCCTCAACATCGGCGAGCCCGATTTCACGGCGCCACCGCTGGTGCAGGAAGCCGCCGAACGCGCCGTGCGCGCCGGCCGCAGCCAGTACACCGACGCCACCGGCCTGCCCGCCCTGCGCGAGCGCATCAGCGCCTGGTACGCGCAACGCTTCGGATTGGCCGTTCCGGCCGGCCGCATCGTCGTCACCGCCGGGGCCTCGGCCGCATTGCAGCTGGCCTGCCTGGCCCTGATCGAGGCCGGCGACGAAATCCTCATGCCGGACCCGAGCTACCCCTGCAACCGGCACTTCGTGAGCGCCGCCGAAGGCACAGCCAGGCTCATCCCCTGCGGTCCAGGCGAACGCTTCCAGCTCAGCGCCGAGAAAGTGCGCGCCGCCTGGGGGCCCCAAACCCGCGGCGTGCTGCTGGCCTCGCCCTCCAATCCCACGGGCACCTCCATCGACCCGGCCGAACTGCGCCGCATCCATGCCGTGGTGAAAGAGCACGACGGCATCACCCTGGTCGACGAGATCTACCTGGGCCTGAGCTACGACGAACGCTACGGCCAGAGTGCGCTGGCGATCGACGACCACATCATCAGCATCAACAGCTTCTCCAAGTACTTCAGCATGACCGGCTGGCGCCTGGGCTGGCTGGTACTGCCTGAGGAACTGGTGCCCGTGGTCGAGCGCCTGGCACAGAACCTCTACATCTGCCCCAGCACCATCGCCCAGCACGCGGCCCTGGCCTGCTTCGAAGCCGACAGCCTGGCCGAGTACGAGCGCCGCCGCGCCGAGTTCAAGGCCCGGCGCGACTTCTTCATCCCGGCCCTGAACGAACTGGGCCTGAAGGTGCCCGTGATGCCCGATGGCGCCTTCTACGCCTGGGCCGACTGCACCGCTGCCTGCAAAAAGCTGGACGAAAGACTGGGAAATGACGCAAGCGTCATGGACAGCTGGGACCTGAGCTTCGCCCTCATGCAGCAGGCCCATGTGGCCGTCACGCCCGGGCGGGACTTCGGCACAGCCGAGACGCACAAGTACATCCGCTTCTCCACGGCCAGTGCCCTGCCCCAGCTGCAGGCGGCGGTGGAGCGGCTGCGCAAACTTCTCAGCTGAGCCACTGATGACCTACGAACTGCCGATCCGCGTCTACTGGGAAGACACCGATGCCGGCGGCATCGTCTTCTACGCCAACTACCTCAAGTTCTTCGAGCGCGCCCGTACCGAGTGGCTGCGTTCGCTCGGCATCGGCCAGCAGGCCCTGCGCGAGCAGACCGGGGGCATGTTCGTGGTCAGCGAAACCGCCGTCAAATACCATCGCCCGGCCCGGCTCGACGACGAACTATTGGTTACAGCCCGGCTGCAGGAAAGCGGCCGCGCATCCCTCACAATCGCCCAGCAGGCTTGGCGCAAGACGGGAGGCGAGCCTGAACTGTTGTGCGAAGGCAGCATCCGCATCGGCTGGGTGTCCGCAGCCAGCATGAAACCTGAAAGAATCCCGAGTACCGTCCTGGAAGCCATTCAATGAGTCAAGACCTGTCCATCATCCAACTGGTCCTGCACGCGAGCTGGGTCGTGCAGGCCGTCATGCTGCTGCTGGTGCTGGTGTCCATCACCAGCTGGGCCGCCATCTTCAGCAAGCTCTTCTCGCTGCGGCGCGTGCGCGAACTCAACGAGCAGTTCGAGCGCGACTTCTGGTCCGGCGCCAACCTCAACACACTGTACGCGACGGCAGCCCAGAAAGGCCACGCCAGCGGCCCCATGGAACGCATCTTCGTCAGCGGCCTGCGCGAGTACCAGAAGCTGCGCGAACGCCGCATCACCGATGCCGGCACCCTGCTCGACGGTGCACGCCGTGCCATGCGCGCCAACTTCCAGCGCGAGATGGACGTGGTGGAAACCAACCTCTCCTTCCTGGCCTCGGTCGGCTCGGTCTCGCCCTACGTGGGCCTGTTCGGCACGGTCTGGGGCATCATGCACGCCTTCACCGGCCTGGCCTCGCTGCAGCAGGTGACGCTGGCCACCGTGGCCCCCGGCATCGCCGAAGCCCTGGTGGCCACTGCTATCGGCCTGTTCGCCGCCATCCCCGCCGTGGTGGCCTACAACCGCTTCGCGCGCGAGATCGACCGTGTGGCCATCATGCTGGAGACCTTCATCGAAGAGTTCTCCAACATCCTGCAGCGCAATGTCGGCGCGCAGCCCTCCACACCGGCTTCGGTCCATTAAGGGGAAACGCTCATGCCCACCCTGGTCAGTCGCGGGCGCGGACGGCGCACCATCAACGAGATCAACATGGTGCCCTTCATCGACGTGATGCTGGTGCTGCTCATCATCTTCATGGTCACGGCCCCGCTCATCACCCCCAGCGTGGTGGACCTGCCCAGCGTGGGCAAGGCCGCACGCAAGCCCGACCAGGTGATCGAGATCGTCGTCGGCAAGGACGAATCGCTGACCCTCAAGGCGCAGGACAGCAGCCGCAGTCTCAAGCTCGATGAACTGGCCGCCAACGTCAAGCGCCTGCAGGCCGATGCCGGCAAGGACGCCAGCTCTGCCGTGGTCATCAGCGCCGACAAGAGCGTCAAGTACGAAACCGTGGTCCGCGTCATGGACAAGCTGCAACGCGCCGGTGTGCAGCGCGTGGGCCTGTCGGTCCAGATGGTGAACTGAACCTCGCAGCCGGGCCCGCATGCACACCGCCAGCCGCTTCGAGTTCAACCACCCGGCCCCGCGCCAGGGCCTGTTGCGCGCCTACGGCCTGGCCCTGCTGATCCATGGCCTGTTGCTGGCCGCGCTGACCTGGGGTGTGAACTGGCGCCGCAGCGACACCAGCCTGTCGGTCGAAGCCGAGCTCTGGTCGGCAGTCCCCCAACAGGCGGCCCCACCCCTGGTCGAACCCGAACCGACGCCCGAACCCGCGCCGCCCCCGCCTCCGCCCAAGGTTGAAGAGCCGCGCCAGAGCGAGGCCGACATCGCCCTGGCCCGCGAGAAGGAACGCCAGGCCAAGGAAAAGCTGGAGCAGGCGCGGTTGGAGAAAGAGAAGCTCGCGCGCGAAAAGGAACGTGAGCGGCAGGAGCGCGAGAAGAAGCTGGCCGAGGAAAAGAAAAAGAAGGAACTCGAAGCCAAGCGCAGGGAAGAGGCGGAAGCCAAGCAACGCCGCGATGAAAACATCAAGCGCGCGGCCGGCCTGGCCGGTGCCACGGGTGCGCCTACAGCCACCGGCAACACCCAGAAATCTGCCGGCGGCATCTCATCCAGCTACGCGGGCCGCATCCGCGCGCGCATCAAGCCCAACATCGTCTTCCCCGACGAACTGGCCACCAACCCCAGCGCCGAAGTCGAGGTGCGCACCTCGCCCGATGGCACCATCGTCGGGCGCAAGCTGATCAAGAGCAGCGGTGTGCCCAACTGGGACGAAGCCGTGCTCAAGGCCATCGACAAGACCGACACCTTGCCCCGCAACGAAGAGGGCGTGGTGCCATCCCCCATGACCATCATCTTCCGCCCGAAAGACTGAGCCCTATCTCAACCCGTCAAAAAGCCCCACCCCAGCTGGCGCCGGGCGTGGGGCTTGTTCTTGATGAAAGACAGCTTGCGAGTCTTCAGTTCAGCCGGGCGCCTTCGGGCTTGTCGCCTGCCATGCGCGTCATGATCGGAAAGAGTTCGGTCACGAAATCTGCCTTGCTGACATAAGCGGTGGCCCCGAGGCTGGAGGCAGCCATCCGGTAATCGTCATCGTCATGGATGGACAGGAAGACAATGTTCGGCGGCCGTGGCAGCGATTGCAGGCGGCGCGCGACCTCCAGACCATTCATCTCGGGCATGGCGATATCCAGCAGGGCCAGGTCCGGCTGCAGCCGGCCCGCCAGGTTCAGGGCCTCAAGGCCGCTGTGGGCTTCGCCGACCACTTCCATGTCGGGCAGCATGCCCAGGAAAAGCCTGAGGGAGGAGAGAAAGGTCTGGTTATCGTCAACCAGCAGGACCTTGGTGGTCATAGGGAGCCCCCGGATAGGTTGGTCACGGGCGGCCATTCAATGTAACGACCGCTGGAGCCCGTGCGCGGAATGATTTGAAACGAAGTGCGACTTAAGGCGCACAAGCTGACTTTAAGAACAACGGGGTGATGTGGCTATCGGGCCCCTACCTGAGGCCGACGGTTGAAACACCTGAGAGGCTGGCAACGCAGAGGGCCAGGCGAGCTCAGCTGTCGGAGGAAATCAAGCCCGAGCGCACGGCATAACGCACCAGGCCTGCCACCTCATGGATATCGAGCTGTTTCATCAGCTGGCTGCGGTGCGTATCCACCGTCTTCACCGACAGGTCGAGGCGGCGGGCAATTTCCTTGGTGCTGTGCCCCTCGGCCACCAGCTGCAGGACTTCACGCTGGCGCGGGGTCAGCGCGTCTGCAGGCGCAGCGTCGCCGCGCAAGCGCTGCACGTAGTCGCTCACCACTCCCCTTGATACGGCCGGGCTCAGGTAGGTCTCGCCGCGCTGCACGGCCTGGATCGCCAGTTCCAGCTCCACCGGAGCCGCATCCTTGAGCAGATAGGCCATGGCCCCGTTGCGCAAGGCCTGGCGCACATACTCCTCGTTCTGGTGCATGGACAGGATGAGCACGCGGATGCCGGGCTGCGCCTTGAGCAGGCGGGCCGTGGCTTCCAGGCCGTTGAGGCCTGCCATGGCAATGTCCATCAGCACCAGATCCGGCTGCAGCTGCGCCGCCAGCGCGAGCAGGGCCAGTCCGTCGTCGGCTTCCCCCACAACCGTCACTTCCGGCATGGACTCGAGCAACTTGCGCAGACCGGCACGCACCAGCGTGTGATCATCGGCCAGCAGCACGCGTGTCGGCTTCACTGCGCTTCTCCTCGCGCGCGCAGGGGACAGCGCAAGCGCAGGCGGCTACCAAGTCCCGCCGAGGATTCGATCAGCAACTCGGCGCCGATCAGCGTGGCGCGCTCCTCCATGCCCAGCACACCCATGCTGCCGCCGGCCGCAGCGCGTGCGCGCATGGCGGCCAGATCGAAGCCGCAGCCGTCGTCCTGCACGTCCAGCACCAGCACGTCGCCCTCGTACTGCAAAGTCATCTGTACGTTCTGGGCGTGGGCGTGTCGCACGATGTTGGTCAGGGCTTCCTGGGCGATACGGAAAACGGCAATCTCGATCTCGGGCGCCAGCCGCACCTCCCTCACGTCCGGCTCGAAGCGGATCACCAGGCCGCTGCGCTGCGCCGTCTGCTCCGCCATCCAGCGCAGCGCCGAGGCCAGCCCCAGATCGTCCAGCATCGAGGGGCGCAGGCCATACGCCAGCCGGCGCATCTGCAAAAGGGCTTCGTCGACAATCCGGATGTTCTCGGTATTGAGCTCCGCCGGTGACTGGTGCCTGAAACGCTCGCCCACCTGCAGGTTGATCTTGATGGCGGTCAGCGCCTGGCCCAGCTCGTCGTGCAGTTCCATCGCCACCCGGCGGCGTTCGGTCTCCTGCGCCTCCAGCACACGGCGCGACAGCCGGCGCGACTGCTGCACACTCTCGCGCAAGTCGGCCTCGACCTGCTTGTGCTGCGTCACATCGTTCATCACGACGCGCAACTCCGGGGCGCCGTCCCCATCCTCGGCCAGAGTGGTGGCCAGCTGCACCCACAGCAGCGCCCTATTGCTCTTGACCATACGCAGCTCGCAGGAGCGGGAAGCGCCGGCGGGCCCGGGCTGCCGGCGATGCAGGTAGTACAGGTCCTGGTCCTCGCTGAAGATGAAGGAGGTCAGCAGTCGCCCGCGCAGCGTACCTACACCCAGGCCCAGCATGCTGGCCGCCGCCAGGTTGGCCTGCCGTATGTGGCCGTGGTCGTCGAGCGTGCAATACCCCACGGGCGCCATGTGGTACAGATCGAAATAACGCGCGCGCGCCGTGCTCAGCTCAGTCTGGGTGCGGCGCAACTCCTCGTTCTGCATCTCCAGCTCGACCTGATGCACACCGAGCTCGTGCAGCATGCGCTGCGTGTCGGTGGTCGAAGGCTCCGCGAGGGTCTCCGGCATGCGCAAGGCATTGGCCTGGAAGGCCGCTTCGGCGAGCTGGCGCAAGGTCAGCCCCGCGTCCGGCGCAGGGGCGGACTGCCTGGTCGTATCAGGTTTGACGTTCATGGGGCTGCCGCCCTGCCGCCGACGATGCCAGGCGCTCGGTGGTGGCCATGGCGTAGACCTTGCCGGCCTCGTTCACCAGCGCGCTGGCCGTGATCGAAACCTCCACGACCGTGCCGTCCCGGGTCAGCCGGCGGGTCTGGAAAGGCGCCAACACTTCCGCACGGCTGAGCTGCTGCAGCTGCTCCAGCGCACCCTGGCGCAGGTCCGCCGGCACCCGGTCACGGGCATTCATCGCCAGTGCCTCCGCTTCGCTCCAGCCGTACATGCGGACAGCCCCCGGGTTCCAGGCCAGGACCTGGCCATCGAGGTCCTGCACGGTCACGGCATCGTTCGCATCGCGCACCACCACCGCCAGGCGCAGCAGTTCGTTAGCCTCGCGCAGCGACTCGCGCGTGCGCACGATTTCCGAGATATCGATGAAGGTCAGCACCGCCCCTTCGATCACGTTGTCCAGCGTGCGGTAAGGCAGGATGCGCAGGGTGTACCAGGCACCAGCCCGGGTCTGCACGTCCACCTCACGCGGCACCAATGTGTCCAGCACGGCCTGCACGTCGGCGACCAGGCGGTCGTAGCTGACCAGGTTGGACACCACATGGGCGATCGGCCGCCCGATATCACCCGGGATCAGGTTGATGATGGCATTGGTGGCCGGGGTATAGCGCAGGATGCGCAGCTCATGGTCCAGAAAGACCGTCCCGATACCGGTCCCCGCCATCAGGTTGTTCATGTCGTTGTTGGCCCGGGACAGGTCGAACACCTTGGTCTGCAGCTCGGTGTTGACGGTGGCCAGCTCCTCGTTGACCGACTGCAACTCCTCCTTGGACGTTTCGAGTTCCTCGTTGGTGGACTGGAGCTCCTCGTTGACCGACTGCATTTCCTCGTTGGCGGAGCGCAGTTCGTCGTTCGAACTCTCCAGCTCGTCGTTGGCGGCCTGCAGGTACTCCTCCTTGGCCCGCAGCTCCTGCTGCAGGGTGGCGATGCGGGCCTCCACCGGCTGGCTGTTTGCCTGGCCGGGTAGCGCCGGTGATGTCTGGCCAGGCTCCGGCACCGGCGCATCCTCCAGGATCACGAGGTAGAGCGAAGGCTCGGCGCCAGCTGCCGCCCCGACCGCCACCGGGCTGATGGTCAGGTTGACCGGGGTAAAGTGTCCATTGGTCTTGACGCTCAAGCCGTTTTCACGCACGGGCTGTTTGCTGACCACCGCCTTGTGCAAAGCCGTGGTCAGCTCGCGGCGCAGGCCTTCGCGCGCCATCTTCAGGATGTTGTTGATGCCGGCCTCGCCCGGCACCAGTTCCAGGTACATGCCGGTGCGGCCATGCAGGTAGAGGATGTCGCCCTTGTCATTGACCAGCGCGCCGGCCGGCACCAGCTGCCGCAACAAGGCCTGCTCGGTCAGTTCGCGCAGGGGCAGCTTCACGCTGACAGCCGCCTTGGCCGCCGCCTGCGGCAAGGCCGCGTGGGCCAGCTCCGTGCTCATGGGCTGCAGGAAACGCCCCAGGGCGGCGCGCTGCGGTCCCTGGAAGTCTTCCTTGCGCTGGAACAGCTTGGACTTGGCGTCCAGCACGGAATACAGGTCCCCCAGGTCTCCCACGCTCTCCGAAGCCCCCAGGAACAACACCCCACCCTGTCGCAAGGCGTAGTGGAACAGCGTGATGAGCCTCCTCTGCTGGTCCTTGTCCAGATAGATCAGGAGATTGCGGCAACTGATCAGGTCCAGCCTGGAAAAAGGCGGGTCCTTGATCAGGTCATGCTCGGAAAACACCAGCATGTCGCGAATGCTCTTGTGGATGCGATAGACGCTGCCATCGGATTCAGCCGTGAAAAAGCGCGCCAGCCGCTCGGGCGTCATGTCGTCGGCAATGCTGGCCGGATAGACGCCGGCGCGTGCCGTGGCCACCGCGCGGCTGTCCATGTCGGTCGCGAAGATCTGCACCTTGTGACCGAGCTTGTGCGCGTGCATGTAGTCCTGCAGCAGGATGGCGATGGAATAGGCTTCCTCGCCCGTGGAACAGGCGGCCGTCCAGACCCGGATGACGGCATCCGCCGGCTTGTCGGCGAAGAGCCGGGGGATGACCTGCGCCTGGAGCGCGGCGAAGGCCTCCGGGTCTCGGAAAAAATTCGTCACGCCGATCAGCAGGTCGCGAAACAGCGCCTCCACCTCCGCGGGGTTCTTCTGCAGATAAGAGACGTAACTCTCCATCGACCCGATTTCGTGGACGGCCATGCGCCGCTCGATGCGCCGGTGGATGGTACTGGGCTTGTAGTGCGTGAAGTCGTGACCGGTCTGGGCGCGCAGCAGCACGAAGATTTTTTTCAAGGCGCCGTCGATCCCGTGCGCCGGCGGCACCTGGGCGCGACGGGTCCTGCCGAAGACCTGGGCCGCATAGGCCATCAGCTTGGCGGGCATCTGCTCCGGCGGCAGTTCGTAGTCCACCAGGCCGGTGTCGATGGCGCTGCGCGGCATGCCGTCGAATTCGGTGGTGGCCGGGCTCTGGGCCATCACCATGCCGCCGCCGTCCTTGATGGCCCGCACGCCAAGGGTGCCGTCGCTGCCGGTGCCCGACAGCACGATGCCGATGGCGCGCTCGCCCTGGTCCTCGGCCAGGGAATCGAAGAAGAAGTCGATCGGCAGGCGCTGGCCGCGCGGCGCCGAAGGCGTGAGCAGCTGCAGCGTGCCGTTGATGAAGGCCATGTCGTGGTTGGGCGGAATGACGTAGGCACAGTTGGGCAGCACCGTCATGCCGTCCACCACCTGGAAAACCTGCATGCGCGTGTAGCGCCGGATCAGGTCGGCCAGCAGGCTCTCATGATCCGGTGCCAGGTGCTGCACCAGAACAAAGGCCATGCCGGGATCGATGTCAGCCGGCATGCCGGAAAAAAAGGCCTCAAAAGCCGCCAGCCCCCCGGCCGAAGCCCCAATGCCGACGATGGGAAAGCCGCTGGCCGCCGGCCCATGTGCGAGCGGCGCCGGCGCGGTCTTGGCACTGCTTTTTTTTTGGGTCACCATGGTCTTTGTCTGTTCAGGCGTAGGGCAGGAGCCCCATTGTGAACCCAGCGCGGCAGGTGATCCGCGGCCCCACTAGTACAAACCGGAAGCCGACCTTCGCTGGTGGGAATGCTCAGACGTCTCGCCAAAGTGCTCCTGCAGCAGACGGTCGTATTCCTTCTTGACCACGCCATAACATTCGCAGCTGCGCCGCTCCAGGCCGGGGCGGTCCAGCACGGAGATGTGGCCCCGTGAGTATTTGATGAGACCGGCTTTCTGGAGGTTGAGGGCGGCCTGCGTCACGCCTTCGCGGCGCACGCCCAGCATGTTGGCGATCAGCTCCTGCGTCATCACCAGTTCGCTGCTCCGCAGGCGGTCCAGGCTCAGCAGCAGCCAGCGGCAGAGTTGCTGGTCCATGCCGGTTGCAGACCGCGGTTTGCGACATCTGGGTGATCAGCGCCTGGGTGTAGCGCAGGAAGAGGCGCTGTACGTGCACATCACCCTCGAACTCTTCAAGCATGGCACGGGCCCGCAGGCGAAACCCGCTGCCAGCGCTCTGGACAACCGCCCGGCTGGGTGTGGTCTGCCCCCCCATGAAGAGGGCAATGCCCACGATCCCTTCGTAACCGACCACGGCGATTTCCGCCGAAGACCCGAGCTCTGTCACATAGAGCAGGGACACGATGGAGGACGTGGGGAAATACACGTGGCTGAGCTTGCCGCCCGACTCGTAGAGCACCTGCCCCAGCGCCAGTTCAACCGGCTCCAGCAAGGGGAGCCAGCGCTGCAGCACAGCCTGAGGCAAGGCCTGGACCAGAAGGTTCTGGCTGGGCCCCGAGAGAGATATTGGCGTCATGACGTCTGATGGGCGCAAATGCGCCCCCCCCTTAAATACAGTATAGGGGTATCGGCAGCGGCCTCCAAGGCTTATCTGTGCGCCTTCAAACGCCCCCTCAATCCACCGTTTCCAGCGCCAGTGCCGCGGTGGCCGTGTTGGAAATCGGGATATGGTAGTTGCCCGTCACCCGGCGCACGCTGGAGCCGCCGGCCGCCGCCAGGGCGCCGCGCATGGCCAGCCACATCAGCAGTTCCACACCTTGCGTGCCGGTCTTCTCCACCAGCTCGTGCACGGTGAACTGGGTGGCCCATTCGGGGTTGGAGACCAGGCTGTCGAGGAACTGCAGGTCGAAGGCCTTGTTGATGAAACCGGCGCGCTCACCGTCGAGCTGGTGGCTCAGGCCGCCGGAGGCGATCACCGCCACTCGTCTGCTGCTGTCCCAGGATTTGATGGCCTCGCCCACGGCCTTGCCCAGGGCATAACAGCGTTTGGCACTGGGCAGCGGGAACTGCACGGTGTTGATGCAGACCGGCACCACCGTCACCGGGCAATCCCCCTCGGGCCAGAACAGCTTGAGCGGCAGCGTGCAGGCGTGGTCCACCAGCATCTCCTGGCAGGTCACCACGTCGAACTCCTTCTCGACCAGCGTGTTGATGATGTGCCAGGACAGGTCCAGCTCGCCCTTGAAGGGCGGCAGCGTGGGAATGCCCCAGCCCTCGTCGGCGTTGTTGTATTCGGGCGCGGCGCCGACCGCGAAGGTGGGCATCTTGTCCAGGAAGAAGTTCAGGCCGTGGTCGTTGTAGAACATCACCACCACGTCGGGCTTGTTTTTCGCCAGCCATTCGCGGATGGGCGGAAAACCGTCGAAGAAGGGTTTCCAGTAGGGCTCCTGCTGGATGCCCTTGTGGATGGCGCCGCCAATAGCGGGAATGTGCGAGGTGCCGAGGCCACCGATGAGTTTTGCCATGTCTGTTGCTCCTGAAGTTTCTTATTGGCCGGCCGCGACCAGCTTGGCCCGGAAGGCTTCCTTCGTCATGCCGGTCTGCTGCGCGCCGATGTCCTGCATGTCCAGCTTGAAGATCCCGGCGAACTTGGCCAGGTAGTAGGCGTTGCCGCCCGCCGCGATCAGCTGCAGCACGTTGCGCGCGCGGATGGCGGCGGCCTGCTGCTCGTTCAGGCCGTATTGGCGCATATAGCCCTCTTCATCGGCCACAAAGGCCTTGCGGTTCTCTTCCGAGTTGAAGGAAAAACACATCTTGTTGAGCGCGTAGCCCTTGCGGGCTTGATTCGCGTCAAACAGCGTGGTGCCGGGAATCGGCTTTTCTGGGCTGCAGGTGGTCATTCAGGTCTCCTGGGTTGACGGGGGTCAAAACGGTATGGGGGCCAGTATTCCCAAGCCATTGACCAAGATAAATACATGGATCAAGATATGACTCATGAGTAAATTCGATCATTTGGACCTGGACGGCCATTTGCTGCAGCTTTTGCTGGCCGTGGTGGAGGCCGGTTCGGTCACCGGCGCGGCCCAGCGCCTGGGCGTCACCCAGTCCGCCGTGAGCCATCTCCTGGACAAGCTGCGTGCCATCACCGGTGACCCGCTTTTCGTCAAAAGCGGGCGCGGCATTGTGGCCACGGCCCGGGCCGAAGAACTGGCGGCCGAGGCACGTGAGCTCTTGCGCCAGCTGCAGCACTTTGCCCACAGCGTGGATTTCGACCCGGCCCGCTGGCAGGCCACCTACACCATCGCCGCCAACGACTTCCAGCGCGACCTGCTGCTGCCCGCCCTGGCCGCGCGCCTGCGCCTGAGCGCGCCCGGCGTGGCGCTGCGCATCATCCCCTCGGCCATCCCGCGGCTGGACATGCTGCGCAACGACGAGTGCCAGCTCGTCATCAGCCCGCGCCCGCCCGAGGGCAGCGACATCGTGCAGAAACGCCTGTTCGAAGACCAGTACCGCGTCTTCTACGACCCGGCGGTACGCGCCGCCCCGCGTGATGAGGCCGACTACCTGGCCGCCGACCACGCCACCGTGGTCTACGAACCGCGCCGCAGCCTGGACCTGGACCAGCACCTGGCGGCCAAGGGCCTGCACCGCCGTTTCGCCATCATGGTCCCCTCCTTCAGCGCCCTGCCCCCGTTCCTGCGCGGAACCGCGCTGCTGGCGACCGTGCCCGGGCTGCTGGCGCGCCAGACGTTCACGGGCCTGGCCAGCTGTCCGCCCCCCGTGAGCTGCCCCGGCAACCCCATGTATGCCATCTGGCATGCGCGTTATCAGCAGGACGCCGCGCACCGCTGGCTGCGCGCGCAGCTGGAGGCCGTGGTGGCACCCGCGCTGGCACATTAGGGCCAAGACGGGCAGGCTCTAAGATGGCGGGCATGAACGCTCCCATCCTTATCATCGGCGCCGGCCAGGCCGCCATCATGGCCGCCGAAGCCCTGCGCAGCGGCGGCTACACCGGCCCCCTCACCCTGCTCGGCGACGAGCCCCACGGCCCCTACCACCGGCCCCCGCTCTCCAAGGCCTGGCTGGCTGGCGAGATGGATGCCTCACGCCTGCCCATGCGCACCCCCGAAATGCTGGCGGGCAAGAACATCGAACTGCGCACCAATAGCAAGGCCACGGCCATCCACCGCGCCGCCAAGACCGTGACGCTGGCCGACGGCAGCACCCTGCCCTATGGCGGCCTGCTGCTGGCCACGGGCGCCACAGCGCGCACCTTGCCGCTGCCGGGCGCCAACGCACAAGGCGTGCTGGCCCTGCGTACGCGTGACGATGCCGACGCCATCGCCCAACGCATGGCTCAGTGCCTGGAGAAGAACCTGCCTCTGGTCATCATTGGTGGCGGTTTCATCGGCCTGGAAGTGGCCGCCACCGCGCGCAAAAAAGGCCTGGCTGTCACCGTGCTGGAAGCCGCGCCGCGCCTGCTGGGCCGTGTGCTGCTGCCTGTGCTGTCCGACTGGTACGCCGAACTGCACCGCAGCCACGGCGTGCAGCTCGTGCTGGGCGCGCAGATCGCCGCCATCGAACACGACGCAGCCAACCACGTGACCGGTGTGCGCTTGAACGACGGCACCATGTACCCCGCCGGACTGGTGCTGATCGGCATCGGCGTGAACGCCAACGACGAACTGGCCCGCGCCGCCGGGCTCGAATGCGAGCGCGGCATCGTGGTCGACGCCTGCGGCCGCACCAGCGACCCGGCCATCACCGCCGCCGGCGACTGCACCGCACGCCGCCTGGCCGACGGCAGCCTCATCCGGCTGGAGTCCGTGCAGAACGCCACCGAACTAGGCAAGAGTGCCGCCGCCGCCCTGCTGGGCCAGGAACGCCCCTTCACCGCCACACCCTGGTTCTGGAGCGACCAGTACGACAAGAAGCTGCAGATGGCGGGCCTGTCCGCGGGCGCTGACCAGCACGTCTTACGCGGCGATATGGCCAGCGGTGCCTTCTGCCTCTTCCACTACCAGGGCGGCCAGCTGATCGCCATCGACAACGTCAACAGCCCCAAGGACCACCTGCTGGTGCGCAAGCTCATGGATGCGGGCATCTCGCCCACACCGCAGCAGGCGGGGGACCTGGCGTTTGATCTGAACAGCCTGCTGCCCGGCTAATCGGGATAGCTCTCAGCCGGGCAAGGTCACCGTCACGGCCAGGCCCGGCTGCGCGTTGCGCACCGCAAACGTACCGCCGTGTGCCTGCGCCATCAGACGGCACAGGTACAGGCCCAGGCCCACGCCGCCGGCGCTGCGGGTGCGGGCGCTGTCAGTCCGGTAGAAGGCCTGCGCCAGTTGCGAAAGCTGTTCCTCAGGCACGCCGGGGCCGTGGTCGCGCACCTCGATGCTCAGCGCATCGGCGCTCGCCGACAGCGTGACCACAGGCGCCACGGCAGCATCGCCGCCATGCCGCAGCGCATTGTCGACCAGGTTGCGCAAGAGCAGGCGCACACGCGAGGCATCCACCGACACCGGCCGCATGCCGTCAGGTGCCGACACCGCCACGCGTGCCGCACCCGCATGGGACGCCTGCAGTTCGCCCACCACCTCTCGCGCCAGCGCGACCACGTCGGTGGGCGTGCGTTGCAGGGCGACGTGGCTCCCCGACAGGCGCTCGCTCTCCAGCAGGTCGCTGATCAGCGCGGCCATGCCCTGCAGGTCGCGCAGTAATGCTTCACGCTGCGGGTGGATCTCTTCGGTCTCCGGCAGCAGTTCGGTGTTCAGCCGCGCGCGGGTGAGAGGGCTGCGCAGTTCGTGGCTGATCGCCAGCAGCAGGGCGCGCTTGGCTTCGAGCATCTGGTGGATGTCCTGCCCCATGGTGTTGATGGTCTGGGCCAACTCACCCAGTTCGTCCGGACCATGGCGGCCGCGCTCGGGAATCGGCTGGCTGAAGTCGCCCCGGCCAAAGCGCCGTGCGCCTTCGCCTATGGCGTCCAGCGGCTTGAGCACGCGACGCACGTACAGCCAGGCCAGCAGGGTAAGCGCCAGCAGGGCACCCAGCGCGTAGCCGATCAGACGCGGCTTGCGTTCGAAGGCCTCGCCATTGATGCCGAACTCGATGCGATGGCCGTCAGCGCTCTGGCGGTGCAGAAGGGTGGGCCAGTCCTTGTCGCCACCCCACTCCTTGTTCGATGGCCTGGCATCGGGGTGCGAAGCCCAGTGGATGACCGGCCCCTCGATGCGCACGGTCAGCGGCAGGCGCTCGGTGATGGCCTGCGCGCGTTCCACACTGGGCGTGGGCCCACCGGCGGTCACTTCCGTGGCGAGACGGTCCACGTAGTCCATCAGGATGGGCCGCGCCGCCTCGCGCCAGCCCATGGTGAACGCCTTTTGCGCGCCTGTGATGAATACAAAGGTCATCGCCGCTGCCAGCAGCAGGAACACCAGCACCATGCGCAGCTTGATCGAATGGGCGACGCGGTGCTTGGCGCGACGCCAGGCCGATGCCTTGCGCTGGCTCATTCGCCCTCCCGCCCCAGCGCCAGCGAGTAGCCCGCGTTGCGCAGGGTCTTGATGCAGTCCAGCGGCTCCAGCTTCTTGCGCAGGCGGCTGACCACGATGTCGACTGCACGGGTGTAGAGGTCGGCCTCGTGGCCGCGCAACTGGTTGAGGATGTCGTCGCGGCTGAACACGCGGCCCGGCTCCCGCGCCAGCATCAAGAGCAGCTCGTACTCGGTACCGGTCAGCTCGACCTCCTGCCCCGAGCGGCGCACGGCGCGGCGGGCGATGTCGACCTCCAGCCCGTCGAACCTCAGCGTGGGCGCGGCGCCGGGCATGGCGGCGTGACCGTTGCCGTTGGGCTTGCGCCGGCGCAGCACCGTCTGGATGCGGGCCACCAGCTCGCGCGGCTCGAAGGGTTTGGGCAAATAGTCGTCTGCGCCCAGCTCCAGGCCCACCACGCGGTCCATCACCTCGCCCCGGGCGGTCAGCATGACGATCGGAATGTCGCTCTCCTTACGGATGGTGCGGCACAGCTCGAAACCGTCCATCTCGGGCAACATGACGTCGAGGATGGCCGCGTCAAAGCCCCCGGCCCGCAAGAGCGCCAGCCCGGCGCTGGGCCGGGTGGCGTGCACCAGCTGCAGCTCGAAGCGCTGGAAGTAGGTGGCCAGCGGCGGCCCCAGGTTCTCGTCGTCGTCGATCAGCAGGATGCGGCTCATCGTTTCATTCTGACAGAGCCCGGTGGCGGACGATCAGGCGGCGCAGCCGGTCTTTCTCGGTCCGCTCCAGGGCGTCGAAGCGCTCGCCCACCGACAGCAGCTCGGGCAGCAGGGGGACGGCTTGCACCGGCTGGCGCTGGGAGAACCGCGCCCACAGGGCCAGCGCGTGTTCCCGGTCGAAGCGCGGTCCCCAGAACAGGGCCAGCAGCTCGGCGTGCGGGTCCTCGGCGTCGGCCAGCAGGGCCGCCGTGTGCGGGCGGCCCTGCCGGGCGATCGCGTGGATGGCGTCAGCCACGGCCCCACCAGCCATGGCCGCGGCGCTCCAGCCGCTCGCGCACCTGCTTCTGCTGCTCGGGGTTCAGGCTGTCGTAGAAGTCACCGAAGGCGGCCAGGACTTTCGGGCCGGAGCCCTGCAGGGCACGGGTCTTCTGGTCCAGCATCTGCTGGGCCTTGCTGCGGTCGAACTTGTCGCCGGCGATCAGCGCCTGCAGATCGGTGCGTACGTCGCCCGACTCGCCGCGCATTACCTTGCGCGAGGCCACCATCTCGTCGGCCAGTGCTTCCAGCTTGGCCTTCTGCCCGGCGTTGAGCTCCAGCTTCTCGCTGATCTTCTCCACCGCCTTGCCGCGCATCTCGGTGACGCGTTCGTCGCTCCAGCCGCGGGCATGGTCCCCGCGCGAACTGCAGGCGGTGAGGCCACCGAACACGACGGTGGCGGAGGTAAGTGCAATCAGGCTGCGTTTGATCCAGGGTTTCATGACGGGCTCCTTTTAGGGGCGTTGTTGAACATGACCGTCATGGTGCCGGCGCTCCCGCGTCCACAGGTTGCAGGGAGGTCGCGGTTTATTTCGTTTTGTTTCAGCGGGCAGGCTGACGTAGGCGATTCAGTGCAATGACTTGGCGTCAGATGCCGTCAGCGCCCCCAAGGCCTGCACGCCCACCGGCGGCTCGGGCAGCCAGGGCAGCACAAAGGTGCGGCGGGCCAGGCCCTGGGCGATACGCTCGGTCTGGCGGATCTCACCCACCAGGCGGGCTTGCAGCAGGGGATCGGTGGTACCGGTGGCGGCCACGCTTTTGTTGATGACCCAGGCCCAGGGTTCGATGTGGGCGCGGCGCAGGTCGTCCTGCAGCGCGCTGGCCTGGCTCACGGGCGTCACCTCGGGCAGGGTGACGAGGATGACGCGCGTCATCTCCGCATCCTGCAGGCGCATGAGCGGGGTGATGATGTGCTGGGCGCTGGCCGTGCCTTCAAACTGGCGCGTCATCTGCCGATGGTAGGCGCCGGTGGCGTCCATCAACAGGAGCGAGTGGCCGGTGGGCGCGGTGTCCAGCACCACAAAGGCGCTGCGCGCTTCGTTCACCACGCGGCTGAAGGCGTGGAACACGGCCACCTCTTCGGTGCAGGGGGATTGCAGGTCTTCCAGCAGCAGGGCTTGGCCCTGCTCGTCCAGCTCGCGGCCTTTGGTGGCCATGATCTTGGTGATGTAGGCCTCGGTCTCGGCCCTGGGGTCGATGCGGCCGACCTTCAAGTTGGGCAGGCTGCCGTTCAGGGCACTGGCCACGTGGGCGGCGGGATCGGTGGTCGTGAGGTGCACGCTGTGGCCGCGCTGCACCAGGCCCACAGCCAGTGCCGCGGCAATGGTGGTCTTGCCCACGCCGCCCTTGCCCATGACCATGATGAGGCCGTGGCCGACAGCGGCCAGCTCGTCGGCCAGGCGGCTCAGGGGTTCGGCGGGCAAGGCGGCCATGGGTGCCGCTGGCACCGCTGCCACGGCCGGCGCCGGCGCGCCGCCCAGCAGCGCACGCAGCGCCGGCAGGCCCACCGTGTCAAACGAGCGCAGCGGCACTTCGTCGCGCGGCAGGCGGGCCAGCACGTCGGGCAGCGTGTCCATGGCCTGGCGGCCCAGCGCTTCGATGGCATTGGCCACCGGGTCGTTCGGCTGGCTGGCGTGGAACACGCCGTTGATGACCAGGCGCTGGTTGGCCAGGCCCAGCGTGCTCAGCTCTTCGGCAGTGCGTGCGGCCTCAATCATGGGCAGCGGGTCGGGCCGGGTGACCAGCACCACGGTGGTGAGGGCCGGGTTGCCCAGGGCCTGCAGCGCAGCGTTGAAGCGCGCTTCCTGCATCTTCAGGCCCGAGTGCGGGCCCAGGCAGGACGCACCGCGGTCGTTGCCGGCCAGGAAACCGGTCCAGGCCTTGGGCAGGCTCAAGAGGCGCAGGGTGTGGCCGGTGGGCGCGGTGTCGAAGATGACGTGGTCGTACGGCGAGGCATGGTCCTGCCCCGCTTGCGCTTCGTTGGCCTCGTTCGCCAGCAGGGCGGCGAATTCGTCGAAGGCGGCAATCTCGGTGGTGCAGGCGCCCGAGAGCTGCTCGCGCACGGTGGCGCGCTCCTCCGCGCTGGCGTTGGTTTCCATCTGCGCCAGCACGCGCTGGCGGTAGGCCTCGGCGGCGACATCGGGGTCGATGTTGAGCAGGCTCAGGCCCGGCACGCCGGGCACGGGCGTGGCGTGGTTGGAAAGCGGAACACCCAGCATTTCGTCGAGGTTGGAGGCGGCATCGGTGCTGACCAGCAGCACACGTTCACCGGCATCGGCCAGCGCGATGGCCGATGCCGTGGAGAGCGAGGTCTTGCCCACCCCGCCCTTGCCGGTGAAAAACAGAAAGCGCGTGGGTGCTTGCAGAAAACCCGGGGTGGCGGAAAGTGCAGTGCTCATGCTTCAAGCATCGCACAGTCGGACCTGATGTTGTGCTGATACAAGTCAAGCACACACCGACGAGTCCTCAAGGGACTTGCATGGCAAGCGGGCAGCTAAGCCGCTGGAATTCCTTGGAAGCTTCCAATTTGATAGGAACCTGACTTTGCACCGGGCCAGCGCCGCGTACGCTCAGCGCCGCAACCATTCCGCCAGTGCCGCACTCACCGCCTGCGGCTGCTCCATGGTCGTCATGTGGCCGCTGTTTTCCACGATGACCAGCTGCGCGCCGGGGATGGCGGCAGCCATGGCTTCGTGCTGGGCCGGGCCACTCCAGGCGTCCTGGCGGCCCGTCAAGACCAGCGTGGGGCAAGTGATGCCGGGCAGCAGCGGGGCGGCATCCAACCTGTTCAGCAACGCGTTGATCTGCGCGGCGTACTGCGCGGCACTGCCGCGGTCGAACATGGCCAGCACTTCTTCGAAGATGGGGCCGCCAATGCGGTCCGGGTGCACCATGCCCTTGGCCCACTCCTGGGCCATGACACGCATGCCCTGCGCCTGCGCGATCGTCAGCAGGGCCAAACGCCCTGCCCGCTCCTTCTCGCCCGCCTCACCGGCCGCCAGCGGGTGCGTGCCCGTGTCCAGCAGGGCCAGGCGTTCCACGCGCTGCGGGGCCAGGCGCATGACTTCCAGTGCCACACGGCCGCCCATGGAGTGGCCGGCCACGGCAAAACGTTCGGTGGGCGCTTCGTCCAACACCTGCCGGGCCATGGCGGTCAGCGTGTCGCGTTGACCCCAGGCGGGGATGACGCAATTCGCCTGGCCTTTCAATGCCGCGACCTGCGGGGCCCAGACAGCGGCGTCGCAGTTGAGGCCGGGCAAAAGCATCAAGGTGGTAGCCATCTCAGAACACTTCCGTATCGACTTCGCGGTTGCTCTGTTCGCTGTAGCGATTGCCCACCACGGTCTGCTGGTTGACCACGGCTTCGGCCTGGGCCATCAGCGCGGGGCTGAGCTTCACGTCGGCAGCGGCCAGGTTCTCGGCAAGGTGGTCCAGGCTGGTGGTGCCGAAGAGCGGAATGATGTGCGGTGCCTTGTGCAGCAGCCAGGCCAGGGCCAGCTGGGCCGGAGTGCAACCCGCTTCACGCGCCACGGCCTCGTAGGCCGGCAGCAGCTTGAGGTTGCCCGCGTAGTTGGCCGGCTCGAAGCGCGGCATGCCGTGGCGGATGTCCTTAGCATCCAGGGCCTTCACGTCACGCAGCTTGCCCGTGAGGAAACCGCGCGCCACGGGGCTGAAGGCCACAAAGGCGGCGCCAATGTCACGGCAGGTCTGTAACACAGCGATTTCGGGGTTGCGAGTCCACAACGAATACTCGGTCTGCACGGCGGCAATCGGGTGCACGGCATGGGCCTTGCGCACGGTGGCGGCCGATACTTCACTCAGGCCGATGGCGCGCACATGGCCACGCTCCACCAGGCGCGAGAGTTCACCCACGCTGTCTTCGATGGGCACCTTCTTGTCGAAGCGGTGCAGGTAATAAAGATCAATCACATCCGTGCCCAGGCGGCGCAGGCTGTCTTCGCAATTGCGGCGAATGGCTTCGGGCCGGCCGTCGATCACGCGCACCAGCTTGCCGTCACCGGCCACGTCCACACCGGCCATGCCGCCCTTGCTGGCCAGGGTGATCTTGCTGCGGTGCGCCTTGAGCACACGGCCCACCAGGGTTTCGTTGGCGCCAAAGCCGTAGAGCGCTGCTGTGTCGAACATCGTGACACCGGCGTCCAGCGCGCTGAGCAGCACACGTTCGCTGTGCTCAGGTGATGGCGGCTGGCCATAAGCATGGCTCAGACTCATGCAGCCCAGGCCCAGGGCGGAGACGTTGAAGGGGCCGATGTTGCGCTCTTTCATGCCGAAAGCTTAACAGGGCTCGAAGCTCGAACGCGGCGCTTTCAGGCGCTGTATGGCCAAAGTTTCCCAGGCCGCGCCACCGTAGCCGCGCACCAGGTCATGGCCCATGACGGTCCACGCCTTGTCGCCGGGGTCCACCCCCAGTTCGCGCACAAAATGGTCCTGCACCAGGAAGAACTGGCGCCGGTAAGGCAGCAGGAAGGCATGGGCGTCGGCCTGCAAGGCGACCCTGGCCTCTTCGTACCGGGCGAACCACAGGTTCAGCAGGATGCCGGTGCGGGGTGCGTGCCAGAAGGTGCCCATGTCTTCGCTTGATACGGCTTCCCCTCCCAGCACCTGGCGTGCGTGTTCCCAATGAATAAAACCCACCTCACAGGCCGCCAGGTTCAGACAGTCGCGCAGGCGCAATTCACCCGCTGAGCCCTCGCGCCGGGCGGCGTTCAGGCGCAGGCGGGCCCGCGTTTTCAGCTCGGTCAACATGGCCGTCATCTCAGAGCTCCAGCGCCGGGCTGCGGCACAGTCCGGCCAACAAGTCCTGCGCCGCAGCCAAGGACTGAGGGTTGGACGCGCGCAGCGCCGTCTCGCAGATCGCCGCTGCGGTTTCCGTGGCCTCGGCAAGCTGTGCCCGGCCGGCCGGGCGCAGCAGTACCTGGCGGCCGGGTTCACGCTGGATGCGACCGGTCTTTTCCAGCGGCACCAGCTGGCGCATTACGGCCGAAGGCCGCAGGCCCAGGGGGCGCACCAGATCAGCCAGCGGCAGGCGCCCGCCGGGTGCCTGGGCCAGTTGACGCAGCAGCATGAAATCGTCCAGGCCCATGCCGTGCAAGGTGCCCAGTGCGTCGTCCAGCTTGAGTTGCAGGCTGGCATGGCCCAGGCTGACCTGCATGCAGAAGTCCAGTGCTTGGGTGTTCATGCCTTGAGCTCCTCGCGCCACAGCGCCAGGGTCGATGCCAGTTCCGACTTGTAGTCGAAGCCCGGCACCTCGCGCTTTTTCAGCAGGTCCAGCACCTCGAAACGGAAATAGTCCGCGCCATGCGTCAACCAGTCGCGTTGCAAGGCAGGGTTGCGATGCCCCTTGAAGCCCAGCTCGAAGCGGTCGCGGTTCATGGCCGCCTCCACGTTCATGCTGGCCTGGACGTAACACCGGCCTGTGGCCAGGTTGCGGATGGCGTAGACGCCCATGGGCGGGTGCGCCTCTTTGTACTGGCGCTTGAGTTCGGCGCGCGTGCGCACGCCGGTGGCCTCGTCGGTGACGAGGTTCGGGGAGGAAGATGAAGGTAGATCCATGACAGGTTCCCTGGGTTCGTTCCAGGCCAATCCCGCAATTGGCCGGCGAAACAAGGCAAGCTGTCAGGTCGAATGAAGTCGATGACGTTGGAGGGTGAGAGCCTCTTGTGCGGGCAGGCGCCCCTCAGCGCCTGAGCCGCAATTATAGCCGGCGACCTATTTCAGCTGCTGCTCCAGCTGGTGCAGCACCTGGTAGCAGGGCAGCACCTGGGCCACGCTGGCGTTGGGCTCGCGACCTTCGCGGATGGCGGCGAAGAACTCGCGGTCCTGCAGCTCGATGCCGTTCATGGACACGTCCACCTTGCTCACGTCGATCTTCTCGTCCTTGCCGTTGAACAGGTCGTCGTAACGGGCCAGGTAGGTGGCGGTGTCACCGATGTAGCGGAAGAAGGTACCCAGCGGGCCGTCGTTGTTGAACGAGAGCGAGAGCGTGCAGATCGCGCCGTTGGCGGCCTTGAGCTGGATGCTCATGTCCATGGCGATGCCCAGCGCCGGGTGGATGGGGCCCTGGACGGCGTTGGCCTTCACGATGGGGCTGCCGGCCTGGTAGGCGAACAGGTCCACGGTGTGGGCAGCGTGGTGCCACAGCAGGTGGTCGGTCCAGCTGCGGGCCTGGCCCAGCGCGTTCATGTTGGTGCGGCGGAAGAAGTAGGTCTGCACATCCATCTGCTGGATGTTGAACTCGCCGGCCCTGATCTTCTTGTTGACGTACTGGTGGCTGGGGTTGAAGCGGCGGGTGTGGCCGCACATGGCCACCAGGCCGGCCTTCTTCTGCAGGGCGACGACTTCCTCGCCGTCCTTGAGCACGTCGCACAGGGGGATTTCCACCTGCACGTGCTTGCCGGCCTGCAGGCAGGCCTTGGCTTGCGCGGCGTGCATCTGCGTGGGCGTGCACAGGATGACGGCGTCGACTTCCTTGAGCGCCAAGCTGTCTTCCAGTTGGGTGGTGACGTGCTTGATGCCGTACTTGTCGGCCACTTCCTTGGTTTTCTCCAGATCGCGGCTGATCAGGGAGACGACTTCCACGTCCTTGATGTTCTTGATGCCGTCCAGGTGCTTGATGCCGAAGGCACCGGCGCCGGCCAGGGCTACTTTGATGGTCATAACTTAGGTCCTTTCTTCAATTCGGGGCCGCCGCAGAACCGGCTTTGCCGGGCTGCTGGCGGCGCCCCCTGAGGGGGAAGCGCCGAAGGCGCCTCGGGGGGGATCAACTATTCTCGAGGATCAGGTTGCCCACGGCGGTGTTGGACGCGGGCACATGGTAGAAGCGGTGCGCGACCTTGGGCGCCTTGCCACCGGCCGTGTCGGCCATGGCACCGCGGGCGATGAGCCACATCACGAGCTCGATGCCTTCGCTGCCGGCTTCACGCACGTAGTCGATGTGCGGCTTGCTGGCCAGGGTCTCGGGGCTGGCGATCATCTCGTCGAGGAAGGCGTTGTCCCATTCCCTGTTGATCAGGCCGGCACGCGGACCCTGCAGCTGGTGGCTCATGCCGCCCGTGCCCCAGATCTGCACGTTGAGCGGCTGGTCGTAGCTCTCGACGGCGCGGCGGATGGCCTTGCCCAGCTCGAAGCAACGACGGCCGCTGGGCACGGGGTACTGCACCACGTTCACGGCGAAGGGGATCACCGGACAGGGCCATTCGAACTTGGCCTTGTCGGGGGTGCCGCAGACCAGGGACAGGGGCACGGTCAGGCCGTGGTCCACGTCCATCTTGTTGACGATGGTGAGGTCGAAGTCCTGCTGGATCACGGACTGCGCGATGTGCGCGGCCAGGTCCGGGTGGCCCTTGACGGTGGGCACGGGGCGCGGGCCCCAGCCCTCGTCGGCCGGCTGGAACTCGGCCGCGGTGCCGATGGCGAAGGTGGGGATCATCTCCAGGCTGAAGGCGGTGGCGTGGTCGTTGTAGACGAGGAAGATGACGTCGGGTTTGTTGTCCTTGAACCACTGCTTGGTGGGCTCGTAACCCTTGAACAGGGGCTGCCAGTAGGGTTCGGTGGTCTTGCCCAGGTCGATGGCCGCGCCGATGGCGGGCACGTGCGAGGTGTAGACGGATGCGGTGATCTTGGCCATTTTGTTTTCCTGAACGGAGGGGTCAGAGCACAATTTGCTGTGCAAATTCGTGGTCCGACCCGCTTGGATTAAAGAAGCTTGCCGGTGCCGTGGCCCTGGGGCTGGTTCTGCGCCTGGGCCGTGCCGTTCTCGCCGACCACACGATTGCCCTCAGCGGAGCGGCCGCCCTTGAGCATCATGTCGCGGTACTCTTCTTCGGTCATACCGGTCATGGAGCCGGCCATCTGCTGGAAGCTTTTGCCGTGTGTGGCGCCCAGCTTGGCCAGGAAGTAGATGTTGCCGCCCAGGGAGATGGCCTTGTTGAGGTCAGCTGCCAGCACGGCCTGCTTCTGCTCTTCCGTCATGGGCCACTCGTCCAGGTACTTACGCTGGTCGGCCTTGAAACGCTCGCGGTTCTCGGCCTTCATCAGGCTCATGCAGAACTGGTTGAGCCAGTAGCCCTTGCGCGATTGCTCGGCGTCGAAGATGGTCGTGCCGGGCACGTCCAGATAAGGTTTTTCGAGTGACATAAATTACTTCTCCTCCGGCCAGTAAAGGCGCATGGGGTTGTCCACCAGCAGTTTCTGCTGCAGCTCGGGCGTGGGCGCGATGTGGGGAATGAAGTCCACCAGCAGGCCGTCGTCGGGCATGTGGTCCTTCAGGTTGGGGTGCGGCCAGTCGGTGCCCCAGAGCACGCGGTCCGGGAACTCCTGCACGATGCGCTTCGCAAACGGGATCACATCGCGATACGCATTCTGCTCGCCGTTCAGGGCCTTGGGGCCGGTCACCGACAGGCGCTCGGGGCAACTGACCTTGCTCCACACGTTCTTGTGCTCGCGCATGAATTTAAGGAAAAGCGCGAACTCGGGCCCGTCCACGGGCTTGCTCACGTCGGGGCGGCCCATGTGGTCCACCACCACGGTGGTGGGCAGCGCGGTGAAGAAGTCCCAGAGCTCGGGCAGGTCCACCGCTTCGAAGTAGATCACCACGTGCCAGCCCAGCTTGGCGATGCGGCCGGCGATCTCCAGCAGCTCGTCCTTGGGCGTGAAGTCCACCAGGCGCTTGACGAAGTTGAAGCGCACGCCGCGCACGCCGGCGGCGTGCAGCTTCTGCAGTTCTTCATCGGTCACGCTGCGGCGGACGGTGGCGACACCACGGGCCTTGCCGTTGCTGGAGAGGCAGGCGTCGACCAGGGCGCGGTTGTCGGCGCCGTGGCAGGTGGCCTGCACGATGACGTTGCGCGCAAAACCCAGGTGGTCGCGCAGGGCAAACAGTTGCGCCTTGCTGGCGTCGCAAGGGGTGTACTTGCGCTCGGGCGCATAGGGGAATTCGGCACCGGGACCGAAGACGTGGCAGTGCGCATCTACCGCGCCCGCGGGCAGCGTGAAGCGCGGTTTGCTGGGGCCGGTGTACCAGTCCATCCAGCCGGTGGTTTTCTCGAAGGGGCCTGTGGTGGGTTTGCTCATGGTTCTCTCGGATAATTCTCGATTTTTTTCAGCGCATGGCCGGTTCGACCGTGCCGCGCAGGCCGGCGCGAGCTATGGCCGATTGCAGGGTGCCGTCACGGCGCACGGTCAACGCAAAGCTGCTCAGGTAGGACAGGCCGGCCTCGCGCCCCTTGGGGGTGGCGATGGCCAGGTTTTCCAGGCCCCAGCGCCCGTCCAGCACGCGCGCGCCGGGCAGGCCATCGGCCATTTCGTAGAGGATGCCCTTGTTGGTGGCGAAGGCATCGATCTTGCGCGCAGCCAGCTGCTCGGACGCGGCCTTGAGCGTGGGCTGCGGCACCACCTGGGCCTGCTTGTAGGTGCGCGTGAGCACACCCTGGGACGTACTGCCCTGGCTGACACCGACCTGGATGCCCGCGCGATCGATCTCGCTGGCGCTTTGCAGCGGGCTGCCAGCCGGCACCAGGTAGCCCAGTTCCAGGCTGATCAGGGGCAGGGTGAAGTTCATGTCACGGGCGCGCGCCTCGGTGGCGTTGGTGAAGGTGAAGTCCACCTCGCCGTTTTTCATGGCTTCGAGCACTTCGGCGATGCGCTTGTACTCCACCAGCTCCAGCGGCACGTTCAGCCAGCGCGCGAGTTCGCGCCCCAGTTCGTAGGCCACACCCGTGAGTTTGCCGTTCTTGTCCGTCACCAGCGAGGTCGGGCTGCCCGAGTAGACACCGACGCGCAGCTTGCCATCGGGCGCCAGTGCGGCGCGCGCCTGGGGCGTGGGCGCCGGGGGTGGCGTGACGGCACAGCCGGCCAGCAGCGTGACCGCGGCCAGCAGGCCCAGGAAGCAGCTTCTGCGCAGCATGTTCATGACAGGTCCCCTCGTGTGGTGTGTGAACGGAGGAACAGCTTAGTCGATGTACTTCAGGCCCAGCTTTTCCAACGGCTCGCGGAATTTGTACATATCCAGGCCCAGCACGCCCGAAGCCAGCTTGGCGCGCTTCTCGCCCTCGAAGGACTCACGGGCTGCGGCGGCGTCGGCCACCTTCTGTGCATCGGCGGCATTGACGACGACCACGCCGTCGTCATCGGCCACGATGGCGTCACCCGGGTTCACGATCATGCCCGCGCAGACCACGGGAATGTTGACGGAACCCAGGGTGGCCTTGATGGTGCCCTTGGCGCTGATGGCGCGGCTCCAGACCGGGAAGTCCATGGACTTGAGTTCGGCGATGTCGCGGCAGCCGCCGTCGATGATCAGGCCGCGCGCACCGCGGGCCTTGAAACTGGTGGCCAGCAGGTCACCGAAGAAGCCGTCGGTGTTGGGCGAGGACAGGGCCGCCACGACGATGTCGCCGGGCTTGATCTGTTCGGCCACCACGTGCAGCATCCAGTTGTCGCCAGGATGCAGCAGCACGGTGACAGCGGGGCCGGAGATCCTGGCGCCGGAGTAGATGGGACGCATATAGGTCTGCATCAGGCCGATGCGGCCCTGGGCCTCGTGCACGGTGGCCACACCGTATTGGCCCATCTTCTCGACGGCGGCGGCATCGGCGCGCACGATGTTGCGCTTGACGATGCCCAGGGGTGCGTTGACGCTCATGGTGTTTCCTCTTTCTGTCGATGTAGGTGGTGATGCAGCTCAGCGGCCCTTGGCCTTCAGCTGCGCGTCCAGGCGCGAGAACACACGGCGTGCGTTGCCCTCATAGACCTTGAAGCGCTGTTCCTCGTTGAGATTGGGCGTGGCCTGCACATAACGCTTGGTGTCGTCGTAGTAGGCACCGGTCTCGGGGTCGATACCGCGCACAGCGCCGATCATCTCGGAGGCGAACAGGATGTTGTCCACCGGGATGACCTTGGTCAGCAGGTCGATGCCGGGCTGGTGGTAGACGCAGGTGTCGAAATAGATGTTCTTGAGCAGGTGCTCGCTCAACAGGGGCTTTTTCATCTCCTGCGCCAGTCCGCGGAAACGGCCCCAGTGGTAGGGCGCAGCGCCGCCGCCGTGCGGGATGATGAACTTCAGGGTGGGGAAGTCCTTGAACAGGTCACCCTGGATCAACTGCATGACGGCCGTGGTGTCGGCGTTCAGGTAGTGCGCGCCCGTGGTGTGGAAGCAGGCGTTGCAGCTGGTGGAGACGTGGATCATGGCCGGGATGTCGTACTCGACCATCTTTTCGTAGATGGGGTACCACTGCTTGTCGGTCAGCGGCGGGCTGGTCCAGTGACCGCCGCTCGGGTCCGGGTTCAGGTTGATGCCGACGTTGCCGTATTGCTTGACGCACTTCTCCAGCTCGGGGACGCAGGTCTTGGGGTCGACACCGGGCGACTGCGGCAGCATGGCGGCCGGCACGAAGGAGTCGGGGAAGAGCTGGCTCACGCGGTAGCAGAGCTCGTTGCAGATGGCGGCCCAGGTGGAGGAGACATTGAAGTCGCCGATGTGGTGGGCCATGAAGCTGGCGCGCGGGCTGAAGATGGTGAGGTCGGAGCCGCGCTCTTTCATGAGCCTGAGCTGGTTGGTCTCGATGGACTCGCGCAGCTCGTCGTCGCTGATCTTGAGGTCGGCCACTTTGGGCATGAGGGCCGGGTCCTTGATGCCGGCGATCTGCTGGTTGCGCCAGTTCTCCAGCGCCTTGGGGGCCGTGGTGTAGTGGCCGTGGATGTCGATGATCATGGGTTTTTTCATAACGGTCTCCTGGGATTCAGATTCTGTTCAGGCCGGGTCCATGCCCTGGCGGCGCTTGGCCTCGGCGGCGGCGGGCGAAGCCATATAGACCAGCATGGCGCGTACGGCTTCGGCCTGCTGGCTGCTGGCGCAGACACCGGCCGAAAAGGTGGTGGTGATCTGGATGGCCGGCGGCAGCGGGCCCAGCACGCTGAGGCCTTCGAGGTTCAGCATCTCGCTGAGCTGCTGGAAACCCAGGGCCACCTCGCCCTG
This sequence comes from Hylemonella sp., assembly GCA_034366585.1. Classification (GTDB taxonomy): domain Bacteria; phylum Pseudomonadota; class Gammaproteobacteria; order Burkholderiales; family Burkholderiaceae_C; genus Hylemonella. The sequence goes on along the minus strand of JAXMMJ010000135.1, from coordinate 26,731 downwards.
GGCCACCAGGCTGCCTACCGGGATGCCCGGCGGCGGGGTCACGATGCGGTCCTTGATCTGCCCGGCGATGCCCCAGCGCTCAAAGAGCTTGGCCAGGGCCACGCCGCTGGGGCCGGTGGAGTAGCTGATGTTGCGCGCCGCCAGGATGGCCTGGCGTACCGCGTCTTCGCTGGAGATGTCGGGTTGGGGGGCACCCTTGCGCACCGCGACGGCCACGCCCGAATGCACCAGGTCCACCTTGCTGCCGGCCAGCACATGGCCGGCAGCGATGAGCTTGTCGATCGCGTCGGAGGCCAGGATGACCACGTCGAAGGCCTCGCCGGCCGCCACGCGCTTGGCCGCATCCACGCCGCCCACCGACTCGATGGCCACACGCTGGCCTGCGTGCTGCTGGTAGGCGTCGACCAGTTCGGCCAGCAGCTGGCGGGTCGCCATGGAGGAAATGCCCAGAATAGGAACGCTCATGGAAGAGGGACCGGGAATTGATAAGAACAGACAGCGATTGTGGCCACCCTGCCCCGCTGTGCCAAGGCGGAGCGGTTTCTAGCAGGTATCGCATTTCGGCATAATCGGCGGCAAGCTATCCCGCAAACCATGGACCTGAAACAACTCGAATATTTCGTGCGCGTCGCCGAACTGGGCAGTTTCACGCGTGCCGCGGGGGTGCTCAACATCGCCCAGCCGGCGCTGAGCCGACAGGTGCGCCTGCTGGAGGTGGAACTTCGGCAGAACCTGCTGCTGCGCAATGGCCGCGGTGTCACCACCACCGACGCCGGCAAGCTGCTGCTGGAGCACGGCCGCGGCATCCTGCACCAGGTGGAGCGCGCGCGCGAAGACCTGGGCCGCGTGCGCGGCGCCCTGGCTGGGCGCGTGGCCCTGGGCCTGCCGCCCAGCATTGCCCGCATGCTGACGGTGCCACTCACGCGTGCCTTTCGCAAGCGCCTGCCCAGTGCCGCGCTATCCATCAGCGAGGGCCTGACGATTTCCATGCAGGAAGGCCTGCTGACCGGGCGCTTGGACATCGCCCTGCTCTACAACCCGCCGGCCAGCCCTGAACTCAACACCCTGCCGCTGATGGACGAGGAGCTGTTCCTGATCGGGCTGCGCCCGCCCCGCGGCAAAGCCACGACGCATCCTGTCAGCCTCAAGGAAGTGAGCGCCCTGCCCCTGGTCATCCCGAGCCGGCCCAACGCCATCCGCATGGTGGTGGAGACCGAGATGGCCGGCATCGGCTGCAAGCCCGACATCAGCCTGGAGATCGATGGCGTGGCCGCCATCCTGGACCTGGTGGCCGATGGCGCCGGTTATGCCGTGCTGCCCAAGTACGCGCTGGCCACCACGCAACGGCCCGAGGCCTACCAGGCTCGCCCCATCGAAAAACCCCGCCTGGCCAGCCGCCTGGCACTGGCCACGGCAGCCGGCCGCACCACGACCATGACGCAGCAGGCCATGCTGGAGCTGATCCAGCAGGTGGCCGGTGAGGTCTTTGGTGCAGCCCCCACACCCGCATGAAAACCTCACTGAACCATGGCATCTGACAAGCACTACACCCTCGCCGGCGTGATGGGCTGGCCGGTGGCGCATTCGCGCTCGCCCGCCATCCACAAGCACTGGATCCGCCACCACGGCCTCAACGGCAGCTACGTGCTGCTGCCCGTCCAGCCCGACCGTCTGGTCGACGCCGTGCGCGGACTGCGCGCCCTGGGTTTTGCCGGCTGCAACCTCACCATCCCGCACAAGGTGGCGGCCATGCCGCTGATGGACCGCATCGACCCGCTCGCCACGCGCATCGGTGCCATCAACACCATCGTCGTCGAGCCCGACGGCACGTTGAGTGGTTACAACAACGACGCCTATGGGTTCATCCAGAGCCTGCTGGATGCGCAGCCGGACTGGCGCGCCGACGCCGGCCCCGTCACCGTGCTGGATGCGGGCGGCGCGGCGCGCGCCATCCTGGTGGCGCTGGCCGAGCGCGGGGCCAGGGAGATCCGCCTGTGCAACCGCAGCCTGGACAAGGCCCAGGCCCTGGCCGCCGAATTCGGCGGGCCGATCCGCGCCTACCCCTGGGAACAGCGCGAGGAGGCGCTGGACGGCGCGGCCCTGTTGGTCAACAGCACCAGCCTGGGCATGAAAGGGCAGGAACCGCTGGCCCTGTCGCTGGCCCGGCTGCCCAAACACGCCCTGGTCTGCGACGTCATCTACGTGCCGCTGGAAACACCGCTGCTGGCCGCCGCACGCCAACGCGGCAACCCCACCGTCAACGGCCTGGGCATGCTGCTGAACCAGGCGCGCCCGGCCTTTGCGCGCTGGTTCGGCGTGACGCCCGAGGTGACGCCGGAGCTGCGGCGTTTGATCGAAGCCACGCTCTGAGCCCATGCCCATCACAATTTGTGATGGGCCTATCGTGATGTGGCAGCCTGGCCCATCGTTAGCCCTACTTGCCCCGCCCGGCCGACGCGCCTAACCTCGGCCGCGACGACTCCAACGACCTGAAAGGCAAGTCATGCGCACTCCCCTGCTCCGTCTGTTTACCGTACTCGCAAGCACACTGCTGGCCGCCTGTGCCATCACGCCGCCGGCAACGCCGGGGGCGACCCAGGCCAAGGCCGAACTGCTCTGGCTGGGCCAGTCCGCCTTCCGCCTGACCACGCCCAGCGGCAAGGTCATCGTGACCGACCCCTGGCTGCGCCCCAACCCCAAGACGCCGGCCGAGTACAAGGACCTGAGCAAACTGGGCAAGGTGGACCTGATCCTCGTCACCCATGCCCACGGCGACCACATCGCCGACGCACCGGACCTGGCCCTGATGAACAAGGCGCGGGTCATCGCCCCGGGCGACCTGAACATGGTGCTCAACACCCTGGGCGTGCTGCCGCCCGAGCTGACGCCGCGCATGAACAAGAGCGGCACGATCGTGCCCTTCCCCGACGTGCCGGGCCTGAAGATCACCATGGTCAAGGCCGAGCACTCCTCGCTCTTTGCCTGGAAAAACCCCCAGACCGGCAAGATCGAATCGCACTACGGCGGTGAGCCGGTGGGTTTCATCATCGAGCTGGAGAACGGCCAGAAGATCTACCACATGGGCGACACGGGCCTGTTCGGCGACATGAAGTTCATCGGCGAGTACTACAAGCCCGACGTGCTGCTGATCCCGATTGGCGGCAACTTCACCACCGCGCCGGTGGATGCCGCCTACGCCACCCGGGAGTTCATCAAGCCGCGCTTCGCCATCCCCATGCACTACGGCACCAACCCGCTGAACCGCGGCACGCCGCAACAGTACACGGAGGCCCTGGGCCAGACCGCCACCAAGGTGATCCCCCTGGAGCCTGGCGAGAAGTTCAGCTGGTAAACGCCACGGGCAGCGATCCGGGCCGCAAGCCCGGGCTATCGGTGCCCGGAAAAGCGTCGACTCAGCCCATGCCCAGCTGCGGCAGGCCTGAGCGGTAGTCGGCGAGCTTGAACACCGCCACAGCCTGCACCAGGTCCTGCGCCTGATCCTTCAGGCCGGCGGCGGCAGCAGCCATCTGCTCGACCAGGGCAGCATTCTGTTGCGTAGCCTGGTCCATATGGGCAACGGCCTCGCCCACCTGGCTCACGCCCTGGCTCTGCTCGACGCTGGCGGTACTGATCTCGCCCATGATGTCGGTTACCCGGCGGATGCTGGCCACCACCTCGTTCATGGTCGCACCGGCGCGGTCCACCAGGGCACTGCCCTGCTCCACGCGCTCGACACTGGCCGAGATGAGCGACTTGATCTCGCGCGCCGCCTCGGCGCTACGCCCGGCAAGTGAACGCACCTCGGAAGCCACCACGGCAAAACCTCGGCCCTGTTCGCCCGCGCGCGCGGCTTCCACCGCGGCATTGAGCGCCAGGATGTTGGTCTGGAAGGCGATGCCGTCGATCACGCTGATGATGTCGGCGATCTTCCTGCTCGAATCATTGATGCCTTTCATGGTGTCCACCACCTGGGCCACCACTTCACCGCCCTGCATGGCCACCGTGCTGGCGGTCTGGGCCAGCTGGTTGGCCTGGCGGGCGTTGTCCGCGTTCTGTTTGACGGTGGAGCCCAGTTCCTCCATGGAGGCGGCGGTCTGCTCCAGCGAGCTGGCCTGGCTTTCGGTCCGGCTGGACAGGTCACGGTTGCCGCGATCGATCTCGGCGGCCGAGGTGGCCACCCGCTGGGAAGAGGCGCGCACGCCACCGACCACGCTGACCAGGCTGTCGCGCATGGCCTTCATGGCGGCCATCACGCTGTCCGGGGCTGCCCCGCGGGTATCGATCTCCGACGCCAGATCGCCGGAGCGTATGTCATCGGCCACCGCCTTCACCCGCGAGGGCTCGGCACCAAGCGCCCGCGTGATGGAGCGGGAGATCAGCACGGCGGCCACGGACCCCACCAGCACAGCCACGAGCGTCAGCGCGATCATCCGGGTCGCGAATCCGCTCGCGGTCTGCTGGGCCTCAGCCAGTCGCTCCTGGATCAATTTCTCCTCGAAATCAATCAAGGCATTGATGCGTGCCAGCCATTCGCCGAACATCGGCTTGAGATCTCGCCAGACGATCTGCTGTGCTTCCTCGCGCTGACCGGCGGTACGCAGTTCAATCACTTTGCTGATCAGGGGCAGCGCCTTGCTTTCGGTCTCCTTGATGGCAGCGAGCAGTCTGGACACCTCCGGTTTGATCGTACGGTCCTCGGCCAGCATCTTGTCGAGCGGGATGGCCGACTTGGCATAGAAATCGGTCAGGCGCTCGATCTCCGCGATCTCGCGCCGCAGCTCCTCCGGGCTGGCAGACGCGGCCACGTCGCGAATGGCAATCGCGCGGTCATGCGCACTGCCCCGGAAATTGATCGCATAACGCTGGATCAAGGAACTCTGCTTGGAGTTCAGCTCAAGATCCTTCTGGATGATTCCGACTTCGCGCAAGCCCGTGATCGTCAGAAACACCAGGATCAGAAGGATGATGCCAAAACCGGTTGCCAGTTTCTGGCGAATCGTCAACCCTGCAAGCAACGTCACAACTTTTCTCCAATTTTTGAACGCTCAAAACAGTCAGGCGAGACTGCTGTCATCTTGACCCGCGCAATTATTAGGGCGGTCGCCGAACGCGCTCAGGGCTCGGTAATAGAAAGTTCAAATAATGGCGATAGCCACAAAAAAAGCCCCCGAGGCCAAGGCCTGGGGGCTGCTGATGTTGAGTCAGGGCGGCTTACTGGCGCGGAATATTGGCCTTGACGATCACATCACCCCAGCGCTTGATTTCGCTCTGCAGGAAGGCCTGGGTCTGCTCCGGCGTGCTGGAGCGGGGCTCGATGTTCAGGTCGCGCAGTTTCTTGCTGACCTCGGGGTCCTTGACCGCCGCGGCGATCTCGCGGTGCAAGCGCGCCACCACGTCCTTGGGCGTTCCAGCGGGCACGGCCAGCGCATTCCAGGACGAAGCCTGGTAATTGGGCAGGCCCGCCTCCTTGGTGGTCGGCACGTCGGGCAGCAGGGCCGAACGTTCCGTGTCGGTGATGGCCAGGGCACGCAGGGCGCCGCCCTTGATCTGCCCCATGATGGGCGAGACGATCTCGACGGCCACGTCGATCTGGCCGCCACGCAAGGCGTTGACGACGGCCGGTGTGCCGTTGAAGGGCACGATCTGCATGTCCACGCCAGCATTGGACTTGAACAGTTCGGCCGCCAGGTTCTGGGTGCTGCCGATGTTGATGCTGCCGACATTCAGCTTGCCGGGATTGGCCTTGGCATAGGCCAGCACTTCACCCAGGGTCTTGAACCTGGATTCGGTGGCGGTCACGACTGCGATGTCGAAGAAACCCAGGGTGCTGACGGGCGTGAAGTCCTTGACCGTGTCATAAGGCAGCTTGTTGAACAGCGTGGCGGTCACGGCGCTGGCGTTGGACATCAGCAGGAGGGTATGGCCGTCCGGTGCCGCCTTGGCCACGGTGTCGGAAGCGCCCACGCCACCGGCGCCGGGCTTGTTCTCGATCACGACCGGCTGGCCCAGCGTCTGGCTCAGCTTCTGGCCTACGGTGCGGGCCGTCAGGTCGGCCACACCACCGGCGCCAAAGGGGACGATGATGCGCAGGGGCTTGCTCGGGAAGGACTGGGCCCAGCCGGCGGAGGTCAGGGTAACAGCCAGAACGGCCACGAGGGCACGGCGATTCAGCAGGTTCATGGGTGATCTCCTTGTGTAGAAAAAAGAGCGGGGGCGATCAGCGCGCCACGCCCAGCAGACGGTCCAGCAGTTCGGGTTGGTCCAGCAGCGACTGCGCCGTGCCCGAATGCACGACGGTGCCGCGGTCCAGCACCGCTGCGACATCCGAGATGGCCAGGATGGCCTGCGGATGCTGTTCGACGATGATCGCCGACAGGCCTTCTTCGCGCGTGATGCGGCGGATGGCACGCAGCAGCTCCTGCACGATGATGGGCGCCAGGCCTTCGAGCGGCTCGTCCAGCAGCAGCAGCTTGGGGTTGAGCACCAGGGCGCGGGCCACGGCCAGCATCTGCTGCTCGCCCCCCGAGAGCTGGGTGCCCAGGTTGGTCTTGCGTTCGGCCAGGCGCGGGAACATCTCGTAGGCGCGCGCCGGCGTCCAGGGCCCCGGGCGGGCCACGGCGGTGAGGTTCTCGTCCACCGTGAGCGACTTGAAGATATTGCGTTCCTGCGGCACCCAGCCGATGCCGGCCTTGGCCCGCAGGTGCAGCGGCACCTTGTGCAGGGCCACGCCGTCGAAGGTGATGCTGCCGCCGTGCTGGCGCGTGGCTCCGGCCAGTGTGTTCATGAAGGTGGTCTTGCCGGTACCGTTGCGACCGAGCAGCGCCAGAGTCTTGCCCTGGTCCAGGCTCACCGACACATTGTTCAGCACCACGGCTTCGCCGTAGCCGGCACTTAAGTTCTCGACCTTGAGGAGCTCAGCCATGGGCCATCTCCTCGCCGTGGCCCAGGTACACCGCCTTGACCTGCGGGTCGTTGGCAATGGTGTCGGGGTCGCCCTCGGTGAGCACGGTGCCATTGACCAGCACGGTCATGCGCTTGGCAAAACTGAAAACGAGATCCATGTCATGTTCGATCAGGAGCACCGACACATCGGCCGGCAGGGCTGCCACTGTCTGCAGCAGTTCCTCGCGCTCGCCAGCGGGTACGCCAGCCACCGGCTCGTCGAGCAGCAGCACGCGCGGCTCGCAGGCCAGGGCGATGGCGATTTCCAGCAGGCGGCGCTTGCCGTAGGCCAGCACATTGGTCTTCTGGTTCATCACCTCGGTCAGGTGGAACTGTTCGAGCAGCTGCTCGCAACGCTCGACCACCTGCTTGTTGCGCCCCAGGGGCTGCCACCACTTGGTGCCCAGGCCGCTGTGCTGCGAGACGGTGAGCGCCAGGGTTTCCAGCGGCGTGAGCGTGTCGAAGAGCTGGTTGATCTGGAAGGTACGTACCATGCCGCGACGCACACGCTGGTGCGGCGCCAGATCGGTGATGTCCTGCCCTTCGAGCAGGATGCGGCCTTCGGTGGGCTCCAGCACGCCGGTCAGCAGGTTGATCAGCGTGGTCTTGCCGGCGCCGTTGGGGCCGATGAGCGCATGGCGCGCGCCCTTGTGCAGGTCCAGGCTGACGTTGCCGGTGGCGGTGATGCCGCCGAAGCGCTTGACCAGGTTCTGCGCGGAGAGAACGATTTCAGGAGAACTCATGATTTCTTGCCCCCGAACCAGGTGTGGGGACGGATCAGGCGGTCCCGACCAACCAGCATCAGCACCACCAGGAAGAGGCCGATCCAGAAGGTCCAGTACTGCGGGGTGATGGAGGAAATCCAGTCCTGCATGACCTTGAACACGATGGCGCCGGCCACACCGCCGTAGAGCCAGCCGGTGCCACCGATGACCACCAGCAGCATCAGGTCGGCCGAGCGGTCGAAAGCGAACAGGTCCACCGAGGCAAAACTCGTGGTCTGCGCCATCAGGCCACCCGCTGCGCCGGCCACGCCGGCGGCGATGGTGTAGATCACGGCCAGGCGCGAGGTCACCGGAATGCCGATGGCCATGGCGCGCAAACGGTTGTCACGCAGGGCCTTGAGGGTGCCGCCCAGCGGCGAGTGCACCAGCCGGCGCGCCAGCACGAACAGCACCAGCAGCACACCGATGGAGTACCAGGCCGCCGTCTGGCCCTGCAGGTCGAATTCGAAGCGGCCGAGCAGCGGACCCATGATCACGCCCTGCAGGCCGTCGGCGCCGCCGGTGATGTCCAGCTTGTTGGCCAGCTCCATCAGGATCATGGCCACGCCCATGGTCACCATCAGGCGCGTGAGATCGGTGCCGCGCATGATGGTCAGCGAACAGACCGCGCCCAGCAGGGTGGACACCGCGATGGCGAAGGCCAGGCCCACCAGCGGATCGGGCATGACCAGCTTGGCGAAGAGGGCCGCAGCATAGGCGCCCATGCCGAAGAAGGCCGCATGGCCGAGCGAGACGATGCCTGCGTAACCGAGGATCAGGTCCAGCGACACGGCGAACAGCGCGACGATGGCGATCTCGTTGATGATGAGCGCGTGGGTGGACAGCAGCCAGGGCGAGGCCAGGGCCAGCAGCCACAAGGCGGGCTCCCAGAGCTTCCAGCGCTGCAGGTCATGGAGGGATTGCATTGCGTTTTTCATGCCTTGCCCCCCTTGCGCACGAACAGGCCCTGCGGGCGCCAGATCAAGATCACGATCATCAGGAAATAGACGATGAAGGCGCCGAAGCGCGGGATGTAGTACTTGCCTGCCACGTCGGCAATGCCCAGCAGCAGGGCCGCCAAGAGCGGGCCGGTGATGGACGAGGTGCCGCCGACGGCCACAACGATCAGGAAATAGATCATGTTCTTGAGCGGGAAGCTCGGGTCCATGCCCAGCACCTCGGCGCCCAGCGCACCGCCCAGACCGGCCAGGCCGGAGCCGACCGCGAAGGTCAGCAGGAACACGACGTTGACATTGATGCCCAGGCCGGCGGCCACGCGCTGGTCATCGACCGAAGCGCGCAGGCGGCTGCCGAAACGGGTTTTCGCCAGGATGTACTGCAGGCCGATGGTGAGTGCCGCGCAGATGGCGATGATGAAGAGCCGGTAGTGCCCCATGCCCAGCATCCAGGGGCCGTCGCCGATCTCGGTGCGCCCCTTGAGCCACTCGGGCAGATGGATGATCTGCTGGCTGGAGGTCATGAAGTAATCCATGGCGGCCACGGCCATGAAGGTCAGGCCGATGGAGAACAGCACCTGGTCCAGGTGCGGCCGGCTGTACATGGGACGGTAGAGCGTGCGCTCCAGCACGGCACCCAGCAGGGCCACGCCGACGAAGGCCAAAGGCAGGCACACGAGGAAGGGCACGTCATAGCGCTGCATCAGCAGCACGGTGGCGTAGCCCCCCACCATCGCGAAGGCGCCGTGGGCCAGGTTGATGAAGTTCATCAAACCCATGGTCACGGACAGGCCGACCGCCAGGATAAACAGCAGCATGCCGTAGGCAATGCCGTCAAACAGAATCGTCAGCATGAATGGCTCGGGTCATGTCCGGTCAGGACAAAAAAAAACCCATGGACACCCCCTGACCGGAGGCATCCACGGGCCGGGCATCACTTCGTCTTGCCCGGGTCCTTGACGTCCTTGATCACGTCAAATTCCACGTTGTGCAGTTCGCCGCCCACCTTCTCCACCTTGCGCAGGTAGATGTTGTGCACGACGTCACGGGTCTGCGCGTCGATGAACATCGGGCCGCGCGGGCTCTCCCACACCTGGCCCTTCATGGCGGCCAGCAGGCCGTCACCACCGCCCTGGCCCTTGGAGGCCTTGAGCGCTTCGTAGATCACGCGCATGCCGTCATAACCGCCGACGGCCATGAAGTTCGGGCGCATGCCCTTGTTGGCCTTCTTGAAGGCTTCGACGAACTTCTTGTTCGTGGCCGACGGATGGTGGGCCGAATAGAAGTGCGAGGTGACCACGCCCAGGGCGCCGTCGCCCATGTCGTTGAGCTGGTCGTCATCGGTGATGTCGCCCGGGCCGATGAGCTTGATGCCGGCCTTGTCCATGCCGCGCTCGAGGAACTGCTTCATGACGGCTGCGCCGGCGCCCGAGGGCACGAAGACGAAGAGGCCATCGGGCTTGGCATCACGCACCTTCTGCAGGAAGGGAGCGAAGTCGGGGTTGCGCATGGGCACGCGCAGGGTGTCGACCACGGTACCGCCGTTGAAGAGGTAGCGGTCCTTGAAGTACTTCTCCGCATCGTGGCCGGGGCCGTAGTCGCTGACCAGGGTCACGACCTTCTTGATGCCGCCCTTGGCAACCGCCCAGTCGGCCATGGCAACCGAGGACTGCGCCAGCGTGAAGCTGGTGCGCACGATGTAGGGCGAGGACTGGGTGATGCTGGATGTACCGGCCGCCATCACCACCATCGGGGTCTTGGACTGGGTGGCGATCGGTGCCGTGGCAAAGGCCGAGGGCGTGATGCCGAAGCCGGCCAGCACGTTGACCTTGTCGTTCACCACCAGTTCCTGGGCCAGGCGCTTGGTGACGTCGGGCACACTGGTGTCGTCCTTGACGATCAGCTGGATCTTCTTGCCGGCGACCGTGTCGCCATGCTGGGCCATGTAAAGCTTGGCAGCCGCCTCGATCTGGCGGCCGGTGGAAGCCTGCTGACCGGTCATGGGCAGGATCAGGCCGATCTTGAAGGTGTTGTCCTGGGCGAGCACCGCCGAGGAAGAAACCGCCGCCAACGCCAGGATGGATGCGCTCAGAAACTCACGCTTTTTCATGTAAGGCTCCTAAATAGGTTTTATGACTTCACGCACCCGATCCGCTGGCACGCAGAAGAAACCAGTATCGCGAAGGTTCATTACTTTCGCCTCAAACCAGATCATGCGCAAGTCAAATTTCAGACTGATAGATATAGCAGTTTGAAATATCTTAACCGCTCACATCCACAGAAAAAATAAAACCCAGCCCGACTGGCGTCGGGCTGGGTTGAGGTTTGAATCGGTGTGCGGCGTCTAGTAGCGCAGCCGCCCTTCCTGGTCCATCACGGCGATGTCGACAAAACGGCTGCCCGTATTGCCCTTGGAAAAATCAATGCGGTAGCCGTCGAAATCGATTTCGCCCATGGACTGCAGGCTCTTGGCCAGGGCTGCGGGCGTGATCTCGCCCCGGATGCGTCGCATTGCTTCGCCCAGGATGCGCGCCGAGAGATACCCTTCCATATGGAAAGCCGCGTAACTCTTGATGTCCGGGTGGGCCGCCTGCATGGCCGCCTGGAACTCGCGCGCCAGGGTCTTGGTGCGGCCATTGGGGTTGGGATAGATCTGGGCAATGCCGACACCACGCGCCAGTTCGGGGCCCGCCACCCTGGCCAGCATGCCAGGCGCCGTATCGCCCAGGATGAAGATGGATTGCGTGACCCCGGCCTTGCGCAAGGCGGCTACGCTGCCGGCGGCGAAGGGCGGCGCACCGATCACGATGACGCCCTGGGGGTTGGACTTGAAGACCTCCTCGGCCGCCTTGGTCTGCTCTTCGGGCTTGAAGACGGACTGGTAACCCTTGACGTCCATGCCCGTGAGGCGGGCCGCCTCGTCGGCCACCACCTTGACGCCGCCCGTTCCCATCGGGATGTCCTGGTGCATGACCGCCAGCTTGACGATGCCCAGGGTGCGGGCGTGGTTCACGATCTTCTCGATCTGCTGCTTGTCGCCGGCCCGCACGTGGAACAGGCGCGGGTGGCCGGGGGTGCGGAAAGGCTCCGCGCCGGGCACGGCATTCATGATCACGACATCGTGCTTGTCAAGCAGTTTGTCGGCGAACATGCGCTGCAGCGATGCCGAGCCGACCGGCGAGATCAGCGCCACCGGCTTGCGCTGCATGGCCTGCTCGAAGGCGGCGACAAAACCGTCCGGCTTGTAGGTGTCATCCAGTTCGAAGAAGGCCACCTTGCGCCCGTTGATGCCGCCGGCCTTGTTGAGCTGGGCAAAGTAGGCCTTGGCCCCCTGGTTGAGCTGGGGTGCATCGGGCGCCGGCAGGCCCGAGAAAGGCCCGATCTGGCCGATCACGATGTCCTGCGCCTGTGCGCCCTGCGATAGGGCGAGCCAGCCCGCCACCCCCAGAATGATGATGGCGGCTCGTTTGATGATCGTTAACATGTCTTGCATATTTGCCTTCTTTCGATAGCCTTGACGGGCGTCAAGATACGTCAGACGCATATCTCGTGCCTGCGCCTGTCCGATAACAATGTGAAATATCTGACGCCTTGAAACCCCAGGGGTTATAACCGATCAATAGTACGTATACTGAATGAGCCGGGCGTATCCCCTACCCTCTTCAACGTGCGCCCAACAGAGGAGAAAACCATGACACTGCGTACCACGCCACCCTTTCGCGCCGACCACGTCGGCAGTTTCCTGCGCCCCAAGTACCTGCTGGAAGCGCGCGAGCAGAAAGCCAAGGGTGAGATCACCGCCGAGCAATTGCGCAAGGTGGAAGACAAGGCCATCACCGAGATCGTGAAGTTCCAGGAAGACGTGGGCCTGCAAAGCATCACCGACGGCGAGTTCCGCCGCACCTACTTCCACATCGATTTCCTGGAGCAGATCGGCGGCGTGCGCACCGACGTGCCCGTGACCATCATCAAGCCCGACGGCACCAAGGAACTGGCCCCGCCGGTGATGCGCGTGATCGACAAGGTGCGCCACGTCAAGGACATCCAGCTCGCCGACTTCCATTACCTCAAGAGCCAGATCGCCCCGGGCCGCGGCGCCGTGGCCAAGGTCGCCATCCCATCGCCCACCATGCTGCACTTCCGTGGCGGCCGTGCCGGCATCAGCAAGGAGCACTACCCCGAGCTGGACCCGGCCTTCTATGACGATGTGGCCAAGGCCTATGGCGACGAACTGCGCTCGCTCGCAGCAGCGGGCTGCACCTATGTGCAGATGGACGACACCAACCTGGCCTATCTGTGTGACGACAAGATGCGCGAGGCCGCCCGCCAGCGCGGTGACGACCCCAACGAACTGCCGCACCGTTATGCCATGTTCATCAACAAGGTGGTGGCACAGAAGCCGGCCGGCATGACGCTGGCCATGCATCTGTGCCGTGGCAACTTCAAGAGCACGCACGCCGCCTCGGGCAACTATGAGCCCGTCGCAGAAGCCCTGCTCAAGGAGATGAACCTCGACGCCTACTTCCTGGAGTACGACGACGACCGCAGCGGTGACTTCCGCCCCCTGCGTTTCCTGGCGCCGGGCAAGATCGTGGTGCTGGGCCTGGTGACCACCAAGTTCGGCAAGCTGGAAACCAAGGACGAACTCAAGCGCCGCATCGACGAAGCGGCCAAGTACGTGGCCATGGACCAGCTCTGCTTGTCGCCGCAGTGCGGCTTCTCCAGCACGGTGCACGGCAACGACATCGCGGTGGAAGACCAGCGCGCCAAGCTGCGCCTGGTGGTGGAAACCGCACAGGAAGTCTGGGGCAAGGCCTGACACCAGGCCGGTGCCAGAACAAGGGCGGCCAACGGGCCGCCTTTTTTTATGCGCCGGCCTTGGCCGAGCGATCCTTGACGAAGTTGTAGCCGAAGTCCAGCGCCGCCTCGAGCGAGAGCTCGATGGCGTGGCGCTCGTGTTCGGTCAGGTAGAACATCAGGTCCACGTCATGGCGCACATAACGCGCGGGCAGGCGGTTCAGGGCCACGCAGGCCACGTCGGCCAGCATGTCGGGCGTCATATTGGGCCAGCGGGGGGCACGGCGCAGCACTTCCTCGAACACCAGGCGTTCGTAGTAGTTGTGGACCTGCTCGAAATTGCTGATCATGAAAGTCTCCAGGGAACTGCCGGTGACCTTAGCAGTTCCCGCGCGGCCTGACAAGGCCGCGCGCCTCAGCGCTGCCTCAGGTCAGACCCAATAGGCGCACCGCATTGCCCTTGAGGATGCCGGGCATCACCTCCGGCTTGAAGCCCGCCTCCTCGAAGTCCTTCATCCAGCGCTCGGGCGTGATCAGCGGGTAGTCCGAGCCGAAGAGGATGCGGTCCTTGAGCAGGGTGTTGGCGTACTGCACCAGCTGCTTCGGAAAATACTTGGGACTCCAGCCCGAGAGGTCGATCCAGACGTTGGGCTTGTGCGTGGCCACAGACAGCGCCTCGTCCTGCCAGGGGAAGCTGGGGTGGGCCATCACGATCTGCATGTCGGGGAAGGCGATCGCCACGTCGTCCAGGTGCATGGGGTTGCTGTACTCCAAGCGCAGGCCGCCACCGCAGCGCATGCCGCTGCCGATGCCGCTGTGGCCGGTGTGGAAGATGGCTGGCATCTTGTGCTCGGCGATCACCTCGTAGATCGGCCAGGCCATCTTGTCGTAGGGGTGGTACCCCTGCACGGTGGGGTGGAACTTGAAACCCTTGATGCCGTGCTCTTCGATCAGGCGGCGCGCCTCGCGCGCACCCATCTTGCCCTTGTGCGGGTCGATGCTGGCGAAGGCCATCATCATGTCGCTGTTGGCCTTGGCAGCCTCGGCGATCTCCTCGTTGGGGATGCGGCGGCGGCCCAGCTGGGACTCGCTGTCCACCGTGAACATCACCAGGCCGATCTTGCGCTCGCGGTAGTAGGCAATGGTTTCGGCAATGGTCGGGCGGCGGTTGGAACGGAAGTATTTGTCCGCGGCGCGGTCGTATTCCTCGCCGTAGTTGTCGAAGGGATTCCAGCAGCTGACTTCAGCGTGCGTATGGACATCGATGGCGATGAGGTTCTTGTGGTCCATGACCGTCTCCTGGCTGCGGATGCCTGTCGACACCCTAGGGTAAACACTGAGAAAAACCGAGCAACGTTTGCTTGAATTGGTTATATTTCATAACCATAATCGATTCCAGAAAGAAACGCAATATGAAGAACCCCGACATCCATTTCGAACGGCGTGGCGAGCAGCAGGAAGTTGCCGTCATCCGCCTGACGCGCCCGGCCAAACGCAACGCGCTCAACGATGCCCTCATTCTGGCCATTCGCGACCTGTTTGAAAACATGCCCGAAGGCGTGCGCGCCGCCGTCATCGACGGCGAGGGCGAGCATTTCTGCGCCGGCCTGGACCTGAGCGAACTGAAAGAACGCGACGCCGGCCAGGGACTGCACCACTCCCGCATGTGGCATGCCGCACTGGAACGCGTGCAATACGGCCCGGTGCCGGTGATCGCCGCGCTGCACGGCGCCGTGGTCGGCGGTGGCCTGGAACTGGCCAGCGCCTGCCACATCCGCGTGGCCGACGAATCCACCTTCTATGCCCTGCCCGAAGGCTCGCGCGGCATCTTCGTGGGCGGCGGCGGTGCGGTACGCATCCCGCGCCTGATCGGCGCCTCGCGCATGGCCGACATGATGTTGACCGGCCGCGTCTACAACGCGCAGGACGGCGAAAAGATCGGCATGGCGCAGTACCTGGTGCCGCAGGGCACGGCTTTCGACAAGGCCTACGAGCTGGCCGTGCGTGTGGCGCAGAACGCCCCGCTGACCAACTACGCGCTGATCCACGCACTGCCGCGCATTGCCGAGCAGCCGGCCGACCAGGGCTTCCTGACCGAGGCCATGATGGCCGCCATCGCCCAGAGCGCCCCCGAAGCCAAACAACGTGTGCGCGCCTTCCTCGACGGCAAGGCCGCCAAGGTCAGCAAGGGCTGATCCGCAACCACCGTGAACGAATCGAGACCCATGAGCGAGACAAGCAAGACCACCCCGCGCTACCGCCCCGTGCCCTTCGGCGTGACCCGCGTATCGGTACGCGAAGGCGCGCCCGGCACACGTTATGTGCAAGCCGAACTGCCGCTGGGTGCCTACGCCCGTCGCCTGAGCGACTTCCTGGTGCACTGGGCCGAAGCCGAGCCCGAGCGCACCTTCATGGCCCGCCGGGCCCAGCTGGGGGAGGGCCGCACCGGCGACTGGCAGCGCATCAGCTATGCCCAGGCCCTGGACGGCGCACGCCGCATCGGCCAGGCCCTGCTGGACCGCAAGCTCAGCGCCGAGCGCCCCGTGGTGATCCTGAGCGAAAACACGCTGGAGCACGCACTGGTGTCGCTGGGCTGCATCTATGCCGGCGTGCCCTACTGCCCGGTCTCGCCGGCCTATGCCACAGTGAGCCAGGATTACGACAAGCTCAAGCATGTGCTGAGCACGCTGACCCCGGGCCTGGTGTTCGCCGCCGACGGCGCGCGTTACGGCCGCGCCATCGCCGCCACCGTAGGCACCGATGTCGAAGTGGTGCTGGCCCAGGGCACGGTCGAAGGCCGCGCCACCACGCCCTTTGACGCGCTGCGCCACACCACGCCCACGGCGGCCGTGGACGACGCCATGCATGCCGTGCGTCCGGACACCATCGCCAAATTCCTCTTCACCTCGGGCTCGACCAAGATGCCCAAGCCGGTGATCAACACGCATCGCATGTGGTGCGCCAATCTGCAGCAGATCACCCTGTCCATGCCAGTCATTGCCGAAGCGCCACCGGTCTTCGTGGACTGGCTGCCCTGGAACCACACCTTCGGCGGCAACCACAACGTGGGTCTCACCTTGATGCACGGCGGCACGCTCTACATCGACGACGGCAAGCCCACCGCCGCGCTGATCGGCGAAACGCTGCGCAACCTGCGCGAGATCGCGCCCACGCTGTACTTCAACGTGCCCACCGGCTTCGAGATGATCGCCCAGGCCATGAAAACCGACGAGGCGCTGCGCAAGAAACTGCTCTCGCGCGTGCGCATGTTCTTCTACTCCGGCGCCGGCCTGGCCCAGCCGGTCTGGGACAGCCTGCACCAGACGGCGGAGGCCGAGGTCGGAGAGCGCATCGTCATGGCCACCGGCCTGGGCATGACCGAGTCCGCCCCTTCGGCCATGTTCACCAACAGCCCCAACGTGAAGGCCGGCGACATCGGCACCCCCGTACCTGGCATGACGCTCAAGCTGATCGACGTCGACGGCAAGACCGAGGTGCGCTACCGCGGCCCCAACGTGACGCCCGGCTACTGGCGTTCGGAGCAGGCCACGCGCGACGCCTTCGACGAGGAAGGGTATCTGTGCACCGGCGACGCCGTGCAGTGGATCGACCCCCAGGATGTGCACCGCGGCCTGAAGTTCGACGGCCGCATCGCCGAGGACTTTAAGCTCTCCACCGGCACCTTTGTGAGCGTGGGGCCAATGCGCGCCAAGGTCATCGTGACCGGTGCGCCCTATGTGCAGGACGTGGTGCTCACGGGCCTGAACATGAAGGAAGTCGGCGCACTGATCTTCCCCTCGCCCGCCTGCCGCAGCGTCAGCGGCCTGGGCGCCGATGCGCCATGGGAAGCCGTGCTGGCCAGCGAGCCTGTGCGCCAGCGCCTGCAGGCCGTGATCAACCAGCTCGCGCGCGAAGCCACCGGCAGCGCCAACCGCATCGCGCGCGCGCTGCTGCTGGCCGAGCCGCCCTCCATCGACAAGGGCGAGGTCACCGACAAGGGTTCCATCAACCAGCGCGCCGTGCTCAAGCACCGCGACGCACTGGTCCAGGCCCTGCACGACGACAGCGCGCCCGGCATCATCAAACCGCAAGCCTGAGGACAAGCCCATGAAAATTCAAGGACAAGCAGCTCTCGTGACCGGCGGGGCCTCGGGCCTGGGCGAAGCCACGGCGCGTGAACTGGCCCGCCTGGGCGCCAAGGTCGCCGTGCTCGACGTCAATGCGGCGCTGGCCGAAAAGGTTGCGGCCGAGATCGGCGCGCAATATGGAAACGGCCGCGCCGTGGCCTGCCAGTGCGACATCACCAACACCGACAGCGTCACCGCCGCGCTGGCCAAGGCCGCCGCGGCCCACGGGCCGGCGCGCATCCTGATGAACATCGCCGGCATCGGCAGCGCCAAGCGCATCGTCGCCAAGGACGGTTCGCCCGCGCCGCTGGAGGACTTCACGCGCGTGATCAACGTCAACCTGGTCGGCAGCTACAACATCAGCCGCCTGTTTGCGGCGGCCTGCGTCAAGCTGGCGCCGCTCGACGATGGCGAGCGCGGCGTGATGATGTTCACCGCCTCGGTCGCGGCCTTCGACGGCCAGGTCGGCCAGCAGGCCTACAGTGCCTCCAAGGGCGGCCTGGTCGGCATGACCCTGCCCATGGCGCGCGACCTGGCCCAGCACGGCATCCGCGTCTGCACCGTGGCGCCCGGCCTGTTTGCCACACCGCTCATGAAGGAGCTGCCTGAGGAAGTCCAGGCCACGCTGGCCGCCTCCATCCCCTTCCCCAAACGACTGGGCCACCCCGAGGAATTCGCCCAGCTGGCCTGCCACATCGTCACCAACGGCCACCTCAATGGCGAGGTGATTCGCCTCGATGGCGCGCTGCGCATGGCGCCGCGCTGAAAACAGTATTTGTTCCCGTTCCCACCACCAACCACTGCACAGGAGACAAACCATGATGCAACGTCGACAACTCATCCAAGCCGCCGCTGGCGCCACAGCGCTCAGCGCCCTCACGCCCTTCGCCGCCTTCGCGCAGGCGCTGGACCAGGTCAAGATCTTCTATGGCTTCCCCGCCGGCAGCGCGGGTGACAGCGTGGCACGCCGCGTCGCCGAAAAGATCGGTGGCACGCCGTACAGCAAGCTTCCCGGTTTTGTGGAAAACAAGCCGGGCGCCGGTGGCCGCATCGCCGTCGAGACCCTGAAGAACTCGCCGGCCGACGGCTCGGTACTGGCCCTGGCGCCGGTGTCGGCCCTGTCCGTGTATCCCTTCATCTATCCCAAGCTGGCCTACAAGCCGGAGGATGTGACACCGGTGTCGATCGGCGCCATCATGTTCCACGGCCTGGCCGTCGGGCCGGCCGTGCCGGCAGAAGTCAAGACACTGAAGGACTTCCTCGCCTGGGCCAAGGCCAATCCCACGCAAGCCAACTATGGCTCGCCGGGTGCCGGCTCCATGCCGCATCTGCTGGGCGCACTGCTGGGCATGCGCGCCGGCGTGGAGCTCAAGCACGTGCCCTATCGCGGCACGGTGCCCAGCATCACCGACTTGGTCGGCGGCCAGATCGCCGCGGCGATGAACCCGAGCGGCGACTACCTGCAGCACATGAAGACCGGCCGCGTACGCGTGCTGGCCACCTCGGGTCGCAAGCGCTCGCCTTACCTGCCGGATGTCCCGACCTTCACCGAACTCGGCTACCCCGACATCACCTCGGAAGAGTGGTTCGGCTTCTACGCACCCGCCAAGACGCCGGCGGCCACCATCGCTGCGGCCAACGCGGCCATCACGCAGGCGCTGAAAGACAAGTCGGTGGTCGATGCGCTGGCGCTCGTCGGTCTCGTCGCTTCTCCCAGCACGCCGCAGGCGATGGCCGCGGACCAAAAGGCCGAGTACGAGCGCTGGGGACCGCTGGTCAAGCAGATCGGCTTCACCTCCGAGTCCTGACGAGGACCGGGCCGCACGCGCGGCCCGGTTGCCCGCTGCGGCGTCCGCGTCAACAAGCTTCTCCCGCCCACCGGCGGGACGGCCTGCCTGTGCCTTGAACCCTGAACTTCTGGAGTCGTCCCATGAAGCATCGCCCTGTCTCCCTCCTGCTGCTCGTGCCGGCCGCCCTGCTGCTGGCCTCCTGCAGCACGACCCCGCCCGCCACCCCACCGGTGCTGGGCGCCAGCCCCGCTGCGACGCTGCAGACCTGCGAAGGGCTGCTGGCCGGCTTCCGTCATGAGCAGACGCAGATCGATGCGGTGACGGCCGTTGCCGAGGGCGCGCTCAAACAGGGCGCACAAGCGATGCCGGCCCACTGCCTGGTCAAGGGCAGCATGCACAAACGCAAAGGCAGCGACGGGCGCGACTACGCGATCGGCTTCGAGATGCGCCTGCCCCAGGCATGGAACGGCCGCTTCTACTACCAGGGCAACGGCGGGCTGGACGGCAATGTGCAACCCGCGCTCGGTGCGCTGGGCGGCGGGCCGCTGACGGGCGCGCTGTTTCAAGGTTTTGCCGTCATCAGTTCCGATGCCGGCCACACCGGCGCGCAGACCACGGTCTTCGGCCTGGAACCCCAGGCGCGGCTGGACTACGGCTACCAGGCCGTGGCCAAGCTCACGCCCATGGCCAAGGAGCTGATCCGCACGGCCTATGGCCGGGGACCGGACCGCTCCTACATCGGCGGCTGTTCCAACGGCGGGCGCCACGCCATGGTGGCGGCTGCGCGCCTGGGCGAGCAGTACGACGGCTACCTGATCGGCGCACCGGGCTACCGCCTGCCCAATGCGGCATTGGCCCAGCTCTGGGGTGCCCAGCAGTTCAGCACCCTGGCCACACCGGGTGCTACCGCGCCCCACCCTCTCGCGCCACAAGGGCGCATCCCCGACCTGAGCAGCGCCTTCACGCCGCAGGAGCGCCAGACCGTGGCCCAGGCCATCCTGGCCAAGTGCGACGCCCTGGACGGCGCGCGCGACGGTCTGGTGCAGGACGTGCAAGCCTGCCAGGCCCGCTTCAATCTGCAGACCGATGTACCCAGCTGCAGCGGCGAGCGCAATGGCCAGTGCCTGAGCACTGCACAGAAGCAGGTGCTGGGCACCCTCTTCAGCGGTGCCCGCAGCAACAATGGCCAGCCCTTGTATGCACCTTTCCCTTATGACAGCGGTCTTGTCGGTGCCAACTGGGGCACCTGGAAGTTCGTGAACTCGCTGGCGCTGGACCCGCTGTCGGTGGGCACGGTGTTCAGCGTGCCGCCGGGCCGGGTCGAGGCACTCAAGGAAGACCTGGGCGCGCGCCTGGCGCTGTTCAACACCACCGATGACAACTACAAGGAGTCGGGCCTGTCCCTCATGACACCCCCCGGCCACGAACACCCCGGCAACCTGGCCCCGCTGCGCGCGCGCGGCGCCAAGCTGCTGCTCTACCACGGCGTGAGCGACGCGGTCTTCTCGGCCGAGGACACCCGGCGCTGGATCGAAGCGCTGGGCAAGGCCCTGGGCGGCCCGACCGAAAACTTCGCCCGCTACTTCCCCGTGCCCGGCATGAACCATTGCAGCGGCGGCCCAGCCGCCGACCAGTTCGACCTGCTCGGTCCGCTGGTGCAATGGGTGGAGCAGGGTGTGGCACCTCAAGCCGTGCCGGCCACGGCGCGCGGCGCGGGCAATGCCGGCGGCGTGAATACCGAATTGCCAACCGACTGGTCTGCCACGCGCAGCCGCCCCCTGTGCGCCTACCCGGCCGTGGCGCGCTACCAGGGCCAGGGTTCGCTGGAAGACGCCAGCAGTTTCATTTGCCAATAGGTTCAGCCCATGGATTACCAGCCCCGACTCGATGACATCCGGCAACTGCTGGTGGGCGTGCTCGATGCGCCCTCACAGCTGCAAGCCCTGCCTCCTTATGCCGAGGTCGACGATGCACTGATGCAGCAGGTGCTGGAAGAGGCCGGCAAGTTCGTCACCAGCGAGATCGCCCCGCTGCAACGCGTGGGCGACGAAGCCGGTGCGCAGTTCGAAGCCGGCCGCGTCACCATGCCGCCGGGCTTTCGTGCCGCCTACCAGGCCTTCTGGCAGGGCGGCTGGCCCGCGCTGGCCTGCGCCCCCGAGGATGGTGGCCAGGGCTTGCCCGCCGTGCTGGAGGCCGTGCTCTACGAGATGCTGAGCGCGGCCAACCATGGCTGGACCATGGCGCCCGGCCTGCTGCATGGCGCCTATGAATGTCTCAAACACCACGGCAGCGATGCATTGAAAGCGCGCTATCTGGAGAAGCTCGCCACCGGCGAGTGGCTGGCCACCATGTGCCTGACCGAGCCGCAGGCCGGCAGCGACCAGGGCCTGGTGCGCACGAAAGCCGTGCCGCAGACCGATGGCAGCTACCTGGTTTCCGGCAGCAAGATCTTCATCTCCGGCGGCGAGCATGACCTCAGCGACAACATCGTGCACCTGGTGCTGGCGCGCCTGCCCGATGCAGCGCCCGGCCCCAAGGGCCTCTCGCTCTTCCTCGCGCCCAAGGTGCTGCCCGATGGCTCACGCAACGGCGTGTTCTGCGAGCGCATCGAGGAAAAGATGGGCCTGCACGGCAGCCCGACCTGCGTGATGCGTTTCGAGGACGCGACGGGCTGGCTCGTGGGCGAACCGCACCGCGGCCTGAATGCCATGTTCGTCATGATGAACGCGGCGCGTCTGCACGTGGGCCTGCAGGGCATCGGCCTGCTGGAAGCCGCGTGGCAGAAGGCGCAGGCCTATGCACAGGAGCGACGCCAGATGCGCGCGCCCGGCGCCACGCAGACCAGCCTGATCGAGGACCACCCTGCCATCCAGCGCATCCTCACGACCCAGCGCGCCTGGATCGACGGCGGCCGCCTGCTGGCCTACCGTACGGCCATCGAGCTGGATATGGCCAAGCACCACGCCGATGCAAGCCGGCGCGACGCCGCGCAGCGCTGGTGTAGCCTGGTGACCCCGGTACTCAAGGCCGCCTGGACGGCCCAGGGTTTCCATGGTGCCAGCGCCTGCCTGCAGGTCTTCGGCGGCCACGGTTATGTGCGTGAATGGGGCATCGAGCAGATCGTGCGCGATGCGCGCGTGACCATGATCTACGAGGGTACCAACGAGATCCAGGCCATCGACTTGCTGCTGCGCAAGGTGCTGCCCGACGGCGGCGACGCGCTAGGCGCACTGTTCGATCAACTCGCCGCCGAGGCCCCCTTGCCCCTGGAAGTGCAACAGCGTTTCGACGCCTTGCGCCGGCTGGCCGTGCGCCTGGCCCAGGCCGCGACCTACCGCGCCGACCTGGCCTACTGGGTGGCTGACGACTTCCTGCAGGCTCTGGCCCTGGCCCTGCTGGGCTGGGCCGGGGCGCGCATCACCAGCAAGCAGGCGCACTGGTTGGCCCCGGCGCGCGCCCTGCAAACCTGGGTGCTGCCCGCCTTCGCCATGCATCTGCAGATCATCGAACAGCAGCTGGCCGACACCGAAACCGCCGCCCCGGCACCGGCGGCGGCCTGAACCAACACCCCACCATGGCCACTCGCAAACCCAGCCCTGACACCGCGATCGAACAGGTCGATACCAGCTACCTGGAGAGCCTGGTCGGCTACAACGCCCGCCGCGCCACCCTGGTCATCGTCGATGCCTTCCTGCGCAATATGGCGGTCTATGGCCTGCGCCCGGTGGACTTCTCCGTGCTGTCGCTCATCGCGCACAACCCGGGCATCACCTCGCGCCAGCTCTGCACGACGCTCAACATCCAGCCCCCCAATCTGGTGGGCATGATCAACCAGTTGCAAAGACGCGAGCTCATCACGCGCCGGCCCCACCCGCACGACGGCCGCGCCATGGGCCTGCACCTGACGGCTGCGGGCAAGAAGATGGTGAAACAGGCCGAGGTGACGGCGTCCGAACTGGAAGAGGCCACGACCGCCCGGCTGACCGTCGCCGAGCGGAAAATGCTCATTCAGCTGTTGAAAAAAATCTACATTTGATGCAATTTTTCACGCTGCCCAGCCCTCCGACCCATCGCATCCGTGCTACGGGAAAACCCATTAGCTATTAATCTTGTAGCAGTCCGGAATCTGCGCTATAGTCCGCCTTCGCCTCGTCTGTCTGCTGTATAGCGGCGGCAAGCAGGCACAGGGAGGGTGCGCCAGGCCTCAGGCATGGCGTTTCAAGGAGTGCTGTGGAATGAGCTACAAGGAAAACGCCGCCATTGGTCAGCTGCTGGCTCTGCTGGAGTCACGCTACGCCATGCGAGTGCTGTGGGCACTGCGCGACGGCCACGCCCAGACCTTCCGGCTCCTGCAGGACAGCGTCGGCGGTATCACCCCCAACACCCTGAACACCCGCATCAAGGAACTGCGCGAGGCCGGCCTGCTCAACCACGGCAGCGACGGCTACCTGCTCACCACCAGCGGCACCGAACTGACCCGTCGCATGGGCGAATTGCCCGCCTTTGCCAGCAAATGGCTGGCCAGCCAGGCGCGCAAGGCCCGCTGAGCCCCTGGCGCCGGCAACCGAGCCGCCGGAACCTGACCAACTGGCATAATTCGCCCTTCGCCAGCTGGCGTGCGGGCTTCCAACCGGCACCGTCAGCTATCAAATAAATAGCGAGAAGGACCGCGCCATGGCCATCACCACCACCCCCTCCGGACTCCAGTACGAAGACACCATCCCCGGCACGGGCGCCGAGGCGACCCGCGGCCAGACGGTGACGGTTCACTACACCGGCTGGCTCTACAACAATGGCACGCAAGGCGCCAAGTTCGATTCCAGCAAGGACCGCAACGACCCCTTCGAGTTCTCCCTGGGCGGCGGCATGGTGATCCGCGGCTGGGACGAGGGCGTGGCCGGCATGAAGATCGGCGGCACCCGCGTGCTGATCATCCCGGCAGCCCTGGGCTACGGCGCCCGCGGCGCCGGCGGCGTGATTCCGCCCAACGCCACCCTGAAGTTCGAAGTCGAACTGCTGGCCCTGGCCTGACCCCTCTGCCGGCCGCCACCCGGCGGCCGGTTCCTGTCGGAGCGCTCTTGAAATGGTCGGCGACGCCCCCATGTCCGCGTCTGACCTTCATTCCAACCTTCCAAGCATGTCTGACACGCAAGCCACCCCTACCCCCGATCAAGAACCGGGGCATGCCCCCGCGAGCACCGACGCCGAGGCACTGGCACAGGTCCAGGCCGAACTGGCCGAACTCAAGGCCAAAAGCGCTGAACTGGCCGACCAGTTCCTGCGCGCCAAGGCCGAAGCCGAAAACGCCCGCCGCCGCGCAGAAGAAGAGATCACCAAGGCCCGCAAGTTCGCCGTGGAAAGCTTTGCCGAGAGCCTGCTGCCGGTGACCGACAGCCTGGACGCCGGCCTGAGCATCAAGGACGCCACCCCCGAGCAGATCCGCGAAGGCGCCCAGGCCACCCTGCGCCAGTTGACCGCCGCGCTGGAGCGCAACAAGGTCATCGCCATCAACCCGGCCACGGGCAGCAAGTTTGATCCGCATCAGCACCAGGCCATCAGCGTGGTACCGGCCGAACAGGAAGCCAACACCGTGGTCAGCGTGCTGCAAAAGGGCTACACCATCGCCGAGCGCGTGCTGCGCCCCGCCCTGGTGACCGTGGCCGCGCCCAAATAAGGCCCTTGAAACCGGCCAGCTTAGCCACAAGTACAGCGCAACAGAATTTTTACGAATCTCAGGAGTAAGACATGGGCAAAATCATCGGCATCGACCTTGGTACCACCAACAGCTGCGTTTCCATCATGGAAGGCAACACCACCAAGGTGATCGAGAACGCGGAAGGTGCACGCACCACCCCCTCCATCGTCGCCTACCAGGAAGACGGTGAAGTGCTGGTCGGCGCCTCGGCCAAGCGCCAGGCGGTCACCAACCCCAAGAACACGCTGTACGCGATCAAGCGCCTGATCGGTCGCAAGTTCACCGAGAAGGAAGTGCAGAAGGACATCGACCTGATGCCCTACAGCATCGTGGCCGCCGACAACGGCGACGCCTGGGTGGAAGTGCGCGGCAAGCAGATCTCGGCCCAGCAGGTCAGCGCCGACATCCTGCGCAAGATGAAAAAGACCGCCGAGGACTACCTGGGCGAGCCCGTGACCGAAGCCGTGATCACGGTGCCGGCCTATTTCAACGACGCCCAGCGCCAGGCCACCAAGGACGCCGGCCGCATTGCCGGCCTGGACGTCAAGCGCATCATCAACGAGCCCACCGCCGCGGCCCTGGCCTTCGGCCTGGACAAGGGCGGCAAGGGTGACCGCAAGATCGCCGTGTATGACCTGGGCGGCGGCACCTTCGACGTCTCCATCATCGAGATCGCCGATGTCGACGGCGAGATGCAGTTCGAAGTGCTGTCCACCAACGGCGACACCTTCCTGGGCGGCGAAGACTTCGACCAGCGCATCATCGACTACATCATCGGCGAGTTCAAGAAGGACCAGGGTGTGGACCTGACCAAGGACGTGCTCGCCCTGCAGCGCCTCAAGGAAGCTGCCGAGAAGGCCAAGATCGAGCTGTCCAGCTCGACCTCGACCGACATCAACCTGCCCTACATCACCGCTGACGCCTCGGGCCCCAAGCACCTGAGCGTCAAGCTGACCCGCGCCAAGCTGGAGAGCCTGGTGGAGGAGCTGATCGAGCGCACCATCGCTCCCTGCCGCACCGCCATCAAGGACGCCGGCGTGAGCGTGGGTGACATCCATGACGTGATCCTGGTCGGCGGCATGACCCGCATGCCCAAGGTGCAGGACAAGGTCAAGGAGTTCTTCGGCAAGGAGCCGCGCAAGGACGTCAACCCCGACGAGGCTGTCGCCGTGGGCGCCGCCATCCAGGGCCAGGTGCTGAGCGGTGACCGCAAGGACGTGCTGCTGCTGGACGTCACCCCCCTGTCCCTGGGCATCGAGACCCTGGGCGGCGTGATGACCAAGATGATCGCCAAGAACACGACCATCCCGACCAAGTTCGCACAGACCTTCTCCACCGCCGACGACAACCAGCCGGCCGTGACCATCAAGGTCTACCAGGGCGAGCGCGAAATGGCCAGCGGCAACAAGTCGCTGGGCGAATTCAACCTCGAGGGCATTGCCCCGGCCCCGCGCGGCCTGCCGCAGATCGAGGTGACCTTCGACATCGACGCCAACGGCATCCTGCACGTGGGCGCCAAGTACAAGGCCACCGGCAAGGAATACAACCTCAACATCTAGGACATCTCGGGTCTGTCCGAGGAGTAAATCCAGCAGATGGAGCAGGACGCCGAGCTCAACGCCGCCGACGACAAGAAGCGCCTTGAGCTGGTGCAGGCCCG
>JAXMMJ010000134.1:0-51174 GCA_034366585.1 Hylemonella sp. | reverse complement strand
TCGTTGTTGCACTCCTCGCCCAGACAGCCAGTCTGGGCTTCGTCGTGCGCCTAGATTGGCGCCGTTTGCACCCCATTCGCACTCGAGAAATGAGTGTGAGCAGGCCCCTATGTCCACCCCGCTGACCCAGCGCCTCTACATCCGCATCTGGCTGGCCGTGGTGGCCGCCATCGTGCTGCTGACCCTGATCTTCGGCTGGATCTGGCGCGAGGAAGCGGAACGCGAGCGCGCCCAGCGCCCGGGCCGCGAGATCATCCTGCGCAATGCCCAGGGCGAAGTGCTGGGCCAGGCCCAGACCCGGGGCGCACGCGTGCCCGGCCAGGGCTGGGAGTTCGAGGTGCCGTTGCGCGATGGCCAGACCGTCTTTGTGCAGCTGCCGCGCCCCGGCAACCGCCCGCCGCCGTCGCCGCCCCTGGGCCCGACCGGCTTGCCGCCCCCCTACAACCTGCTCGTACTGCTCGGCCTGGTAGCTGCAGCCGTGGCCCTGGGCGCCTACCCCATCGTGCGACGCCTGACCAAACGGCTCGAAACCCTGCAACAGGGCGTGGAACGCTGGGGCGAGGGCGACCTGGCGCGCCGCCTGCCCGAAGACGGGCAGGACGAAGTGGCCTTCCTGGCACAACGCTTCAACGTCGCCGCCGCCCGCGTGCAAGCCCTGCTCCTCTCGCACAAGGCCCTGCTGGCCAATGCTTCGCACGAACTGCGCTCGCCGCTGGCGCGCATCCGCATGGGCCTGGAACTCATGCAGGCCCAGCCCAGCCCGGCCAACCATGAGGAAATGGCGCGCAATATCCGCGAGCTGGACCAGCTGATCGATGAGATCCTGCTGGCCAGCCGGCTGGATGCCAGCCCCGACGATCTGGGGCCGCTGGAGCCGGTCGAACTGGTCGGCCTGTGTGCCGAGGAATGCGCCCGCACCGGCGCCGAACTCGAGGCGCCGGCCGGCACCACCAGCGTCCTGGTCTCGGGCCTGACCCGGCTGCTGCGGCGTGCCCTGCGCAACCTGCTGGAGAACGCCCGCAGGCATGGTGGCGGTGAGGTGACCCTGACCCTGAAAACCCAGGGCGCACACGTCGAGATCCGGGTCTGCGACCGGGGGCCGGGCATCCCGCCCGCCTTGCGCGAGCGCATCTTCGAGCCCTTCTTCCGCCTGCCCGGCGCCTCCGAACGCGAGGGCGGCGTGGGCCTGGGCCTGGCCCTGGTGCGCTCCATCGCCCAGCGCCACAGTGGCACGGTGCACAACGAAGAACGCCCGGGCGGCGGCGCCTGCTTTGTGCTGCGCCTGCCTCTGGCCCACTGACAAAGCAAATGCCCCGGGCGTGAAAAACCGCACGCGGCCGGCCCGGCAGGGACTGGCGCCGTTGGCCCCTGTTTCCTATTCTTGCGACAGACAAGGGGGAACACACCATGAGCGCCACCATCGCCCGTCCACCGCAACCCGACCGCTCGACCATCGTCACGCGGCACCAGAGCTACCGCGGCCTGAAAATCGAGCAGAACCTGCTGAGCCAGTTCACGATGTACGTCGTGGAACTGGACCAGTTCGGCCTGTTCATCTCGGATTCCCGGCCTGAAGCCTTCGATATGGCCTTTGAAGCCTTGTTCAGCGCCAGCCCGCAAGCCCGAGGCGCCTGAAAACGCATCCTGAATGTCTTATTTCGAGACACTTTAGGCGCCATATCCCCAATTTGTGGGATATGCCGGATGCAAACGGCTGGCTATATTTGTGCCTGTACTGCTGTCACCGTCAAATTTTCCAGATACCACCGGTCTGCGTTTTCCTCTAGCAGCGCAGGCCGATGTCAACGATCCCAACGACGTCCTTTCGAGGACTTTTCAAAGCCACCCGCAAGGGTGGCTTTTTTTTCGGCTGCATGGCCGGATGGGGGATGCTCAGAGCATCGAGCGCACGCGTTCGGCCGTGATGTCGTTGAGACAGCGCAGATGGCCCAGCGGACATACACGCTGGAAACAGGGCGCACAGTCCAGCGGCGGCTGGTAGGCAGGATCGTTCTTGAGCCAGAGCACCTGCGCGCGTGCGCTGAGCGGCGGCGTGTGCAGCGGACTGCTGGAGCCGAAGAGGGCAACCTGCGGTACGTCCAGGGCGGCGGCCACGTGCATGAGACCGGTGTCGTTGCTGATCACGCGGCGCGCGGCGGCAATCAGGGCAAAGGCTTCGGCCAGGGAGGTGGCGCCGGCCAGGTTGCGGCAATCGGCCCCGGTGGCCAGCGCAACGATCTCGGTACCTAGCGGTGCCTCCTTGCCCGAGCCCAACACGATCACCGGGGCGTCGAGCTGCTGTGCCAGTTCCGCATAACGCTGCACCGGCCAGCGCTTGGCCGGGCCGTATTCGGCGCCCGGCACAAAGACGTAATAGGCACCGCGTGCCAGCCCCAGCCTGGCCAGCACGGCATCACACTGGGCCGTATCGACCTGCAGGTGCGGCTGGTCGGCCTCGATGCCCGGCTCGCCGCTGAGGGCCGAATAAAAAGCCACCATGGGCGGGCGCTTGTCCTTGGGTGGATTCTTCAGCCGGTGCGTGAGCAGGCCCACGCGCGCCTCGCCCAGGTAGCCCACGCGCTTGGGGATGCTCGCCAGGAAGGGCAGCAGCGCACTCTTGAGCGAATTGGGCAGCACATAGGCCACGTCGAAGCGGCCTTCCATCTGCAGGGCGAGGGAACGGCGCGCCTTGAACTGCAGGCCGCCATGGGCAAAGGGGAATTCGATGACCTCGGCCACCTGCGGCATGGCGCGGTAGACCGGCGCCACCCAGGGCAGCGCCCCGACCGTGAGCCGCTCGCCGCGTGCGGCGAGGCGGCGCATGAGCGGCTCGGTCATGACGGCATCCCCGATCCACTGGGGCGCGATGACAAGGGCAGTCAGGGAAGGCACGTTCTCATTCCCTTCAGATCAAAGGCGACGAAGATTCCGTCGCGAGCGGGCCGAGGTTGCGCCGAGGAGCGCAGCCGTACTTGGGTACGGTGAGCACCGCAGGTGCAAGATCGGCTCGCGCAGCAGGAAGATTCGCCGCCTTTAGTGGTGGGCGGCGAAATGTTCACCGGCCTTCAGCTTGTAAACCGTGCCGCAATAGGGGCACTTGGCTTCGCCGGTATGCGCCACGTCCAGGTAGACCTTGGGGTGGCTGTTCCAGAGCTTCATGTCGGCCTTGGGGCTGGGACAGTAGACGCCGCCCTGGTGGTTTAGGTCCTGGGCCAGCAGTTCAACAGTTTGTTTACTCATGAGTACCTCGTTTCAGCGATGGATGCACAACCCAGGGTCTCATCGCGGACCGCCGTGGAACCGGCTTTGCCGGGCCACTGGCGTTGCCCCCGGCAAGGGGGGTGGCGAAGCGACACGCAGTGCGCGTAGCCTGGGGGTGTTCAAACTTTCGTGAGCCAGTGGGCGTACTTGGGGTTGCGGCCATTGACGATGTCGAAGAAGGCGCTCTGGATCTTCTCCGTGATCGGGCCACGCGAACCGCTGCCGATCTCGATGCGGTCGAGCTCACGGATCGGGGTCACTTCAGCCGCGGTGCCGGTGAAGAAGGCCTCGTCGGCGATGTAGACCTCGTCGCGCGTGATGCGCTTTTGCACGATCTCCAGGCCCAGGTCCTTGGCGATGTGGAAGACGGTGTTGCGCGTGATGCCGTTGAGCGCGCCGGCCGACAGGTCGGGGGTGTAGATCACGCCGCCCTTGATGACGAAGATGTTCTCGCCAGCGCCTTCGGAGACAAAACCGGAAGAGTCGAGCAGCAGGGCTTCGTCGTAGCCGTCGTCCGTGGCTTCCATATTGGCCAGGATGGAGTTGGTGTAGTTGCTCACCGCCTTGGCCTGCGTCATAGTGATGTTGACGTGGTGGCGCGTGTAGCTGGAGGTCTTGACGCGGATGCCGCGTTTCATGCCCTCTTCACCCAGGTAGGCGCCCCAGGCCCAGGCCGCGACCATCAGGTGGATGGTGTTGCCCTTCGGGGAAACGCCCAGCTTCTTGTCGCCGATCCAGGTCAGCGGACGCAGGTAGCAGCTCTCGAGCTTGTTGGCGCGCACGACTTCCTTCTGCGCTTCGTTGACCTGCTCCATGGTGAAGGGGATCTTCATGCGCAGGATCTTGGCGCTGTTAAACAGACGCTCCGTGTGCTCCTGCAGACGGAAGATGGCCGTGCCGTTGACGGTGTTGTAGGCCCGGACGCCCTCGAAAGCGCCGCAACCATAGTGCAGGGTATGGGTCAGCACGTGGATCTTGGCGTCACGCCATTCCACCAGCTGCCCATCCATCCAGATTTTTCCGTCGCGGTCGGACATCGAGGTCGGTAGGGGGCTCATCGGTTCTTTCCTTGGTAGGGGCTGCCCGTTCGGCCGGGCCAAAACCCTGATTTTACGGGGCCGACGGCAGGCCCGGCATGGTGGTGGATCCGGGATCGGTCGCGTCCGGGCGGCGGAAGTCCCAGCGCACCAGCTTGCCCCCGTGGAACTCGCAGGTCACCGAGGCCTCGGACGGGTCGGTCCAGCGGAACATCTCGGGCTGGCTATCGGGCGGGCTCTGTGCTTCGCCCAGCGAACGGGTCATGGCCACCACGTGCATCAGCGTCATGCCGGGCTTGAGCTTGGCCTGCAGCATCACGGCGCTGCCCACATAACCCAGGGGGCTGTCGGCCGCACGCTTGAGGATATGCATGAGACGGGTGAAGTGCAGCATCAGCCACAGCATGAGAGCACCGACGGCAAAGGCCACGCCGGCCCAGCCCCCAAAGCGGTAGCCGGCCGCGACCAGCGCCACGGCGCCGATGGGAAGAAAGATTTTCTGAAAAGACATGGCCCCGATTGTCTCAGAGCATGTCCAGGTCCGAAGGCCCGGTGGGCGGCGCGAACAGGCGGTCGAGTTCGGCCAGCTGGGCCTGTGTCAGCGTGATCTCGCGGGCGGCCGCGTTCTCGCGCACGCGCGCCAGTTGGGCCGATTTGGGGATCGCGATGACACCTTCCTGCCCCAGCAGCCAGGCCAGCGCGGCTTGCGCCGGGGTCATGCCGTGGCGACGGGCGAAATCCTGCAGGCCCTTGTGGCCCAGCAGGCGCGCCTGCTCGATCGGCGAATAGGCCATGGTGGCCACGCCTTGCTGGCGCAACCAGTGCAGCAGGTCCCACTCGATGCCACGACGGCCCAGGTTGTAGAGCAACTGGTTCGCAGCGCAGGCCGCACCTCCGGGCACGCCCCGGAGCTCCTGCATGTCGGCCAGGTCCAGGTTGCTGACGCCCCAGTGGCGGATCTTGCCGGCACGCTGCAAGGCCTCGAAAGCTTCCACGGTCTCGGCCAGCGGATAAGGGCCGCGCCAGTGCAGGAGGTAGAGATCGATGTGATCGGTCTTGAGGCGCTGCAGGCTGCGCTCGCAGGCCGCAACAGCCCCTTTGCGGGAGGCATTGTGCGGGTAGACCTTGCTGACGAGAAAGGCCTGATCACGCCGCCCCAGCAGCGCCTCGCCCACCACCTGCTCGGCCCCGCCCTCAGCGTACATCTCCGCCGTGTCGATCAGGGTCAGGCCGAGGTCCAGGCCCAGCTGCAATGCGGCAACTTCCTCCTGGCGCGCACTGCGGTCCTCGCCCATGTACCAGGTGCCCTGGCCGAGAGCGGAGACCTGCTCGCCCGAAGGCAGGCGCACGGTTCTCATGCAGCGAACTTGCCGGCGATGAAGTCGGTGACCTGCTGGTCCTCGGCCGAGGTCAGGCCGCTGACGCCAATGGCCCCGCACAACATACCGGCCTTGTCCTTCAAGGGGGAACCGCCGGGCAAGGCCGTGAGCAACGGGTCGCAGAAGTAGCCGATTTCTATGTTCTCGCGGTGCAGCCGCTCCAGCACCGCCTGGGTGGTGACCCCCATACGCGCAGCGCTGTAGCCCTTGCCCTGGGAGATGGCCACGCTGCGCACCGGCGCACCTTCCATGCGCACGAAAGCCAGCAGCAGGCCGCTGGCGACGCAGACCGAAACGCAGACCGGCTTCTTGAAGTTCTGGGTGGCGTGTGCCATGGCCTGGTCGATCAGGTCATGGGCAACGGCGAGGGTGAGGGCGGACATGACAACTCCTGTGCGTGTAATGCACCGGATTGTAGAAACCCGCTCATTCGAGGGTGCGCAGGACCTGCAATGCTTCCTCCACGCGCTCCACCGCATGGATGGTCAGGCCCTCGATGGGCTTCTTAGGCGCATTGGCCTTGGGCACCACGGCCACGCTGAAACCCAGCTTGGCGGCTTCCTTCAGGCGCTCCTGCCCGCGCGGCGCGGGGCGCACCTCACCGGCCAGGCCGACTTCGCCGAAGGCGAGAAAGCCTTTGGGCAGGGGCCTGCCGCGCAGGCTGGAGGTGATGGCCAGCATCACGGCCAGGTCGGCCGCGGGCTCGCTGATACGCACGCCGCCGACGGCGTTGACAAACACGTCCTGGTCCAGACAGGCCACGCCGGCATGGCGGTGCAGCACGGCCAGCAGCATGGCCAGCCGGTCGCGGTCCAGGCCGACCGAGAGGCGCCGCGGGCTTGGGCCGCCGCTGTCCACCAGCGCCTGGATTTCCACCAGCATGGGGCGCGTGCCTTCGAGCGTGACCATCACGCAGCTGCCGGGCACGGGCTCGGCATGCTGCGAGAGAAAAATGGCACTGGGGTTGCTCACGCCCTTGAGGCCTTTTTCCGTCATGGCGAAGACGCCGATCTCGTTGACCGCGCCGAAGCGGTTCTTGATGGCACGGATCAGGCGGAAGCTGCTGTGCGTGTCGCCCTCAAAGTAGAGCACCGTGTCCACCATGTGCTCCAGCACACGCGGGCCGGCCAGCGCGCCTTCCTTGGTCACATGGCCCACCAGCACGATGGCCGTGCCGCTGGCCTTGGCCGCGCGCGTGAGGTGTGCGGCGCATTCGCGCACCTGCGCCACGGAGCCGGGCGCGGAGGTGAGCTGATCGGAATAGACGGTCTGGATGGAGTCGATCACGGCAATCGCTGGCTGGTGCGCGTCCAGCGTGGCGAGGATCTTCTCGAGCTGGATCTCGGCCAGCACCTGCACCCGTGAGCCGTCCAGCCCCAGGCGGCGTGCGCGCAGCGCCACCTGGGCGCCGCTTTCCTCGCCCGTGACGTAGAGCGTCTTCTGACCGGCGCGCTGCAAGGCATCCAGCGCCTGCAGCAGCAGCGTGGACTTGCCGATGCCCGGGTCACCACCGATCAGCACCACCCCGCCTTCGACAATGCCGCCGCCCAGCACCCGGTCCAGCTCGTCCTGACCAGTGGGCGTGCGCTCCACGTCGGAGGCCTCGATGTCGGCCAACGCAACTACCTCGGCGGTTTTCGCCAGCGCGGCAAAGCGGTTCTTGGTCGGCGCGGCGCTCTCCGCCACGGACTCGATCAGCGAGTTCCAGGCATTGCAATGCGGGCACTTGCCCAGCCACTTGGGGCTGGTGCCGCCGCACTCGTTGCAGGTGTAGATCGTCTTGTCTTTGGCCATGCGCCAATCCTACCCGAATACTGTATGAAGTTACAGCCCGGGTAAGTCCGGAGCCTGCGGGGCGGGGCCTGGCTTGAATACGGCATCAAAACATTTAATATGTTAAATAAATCGACGCTTCCGCCATGTCCACCCCCTTTCGCCATCGCAACCTGCCCCGCCTGCTGCTGCAGGCGCGCGAAGCCGTGATGACGCACTACCGCCCCGGCCTGCGCGACCAGGGCCTGAGCGACCAGCAGTGGCGTGTGCTGCGCGTGCTGGGCGAGCACGGCGTGGTGGAAACCGGCCGGGTGGCGCGCGAGGCCTACATCCTCGGCCCCAGCCTCACCGGCGTGCTCACGCGCATGGAGCGCGACGGCCTGATCCTGCGCGAGCGCGACGCGGCCGACCAGCGTCGCACCGTGGTGCGCGCCACGCCCCGCGGCCTGGCGCTGGTCGCCACCCTGTCCCAGTCGATCGAGGCGCATTACCAGCGCCTGGAGCGCGGCCTGGGCAAGGAAAAACTGGAGCAGCTCTATGGGCTGCTCGACGAACTGATTGCCCTGGAGGAACCCGCATGAGCCACACACCCGTCCTGGCGGCCGGCACGGTCTATGGCGTACTGCTCAACGCGAAGGACGAGTGGGCCGCCTGGGCCGCGCAGATGAACGAGCCGCCCTACAAGGCCGCCCCGAAGGCGCCGGTGCTCTATGTGAAAACCGCCAACACCTGGAGCGCCTGCGGTGCGGCCATCGCGGTACCGGCGCGCGCACCCGAAGTGGAGATAGGCGCCAGCCTCGCAATGGTCATCGGCACGGCTGCGCACCAGGTCAACGCTGACAACGCGCTATCGCACGTGGCCGGCTACGTGCTGGTCAACGACCTCTCGCTGCCGCACGCCAGCTACTACCGCCCGCCCGTCAAGTACAAGAACCTCGACGGTTTCCTGGGCATCGGGCCGCGCTGCGCCACGCCAGCGGAGGTGGGCGACCCGAACCGGCTGCGGCTGGAGGTGCGCGTTGATGGCCGGCTGCAGCAGACCGTGGACCTGGGGCGCATGCTGCGCCCGGCGGCACAGCTGATCGCCGACGTCAGCGAGTTCATGACGCTGCGCCACGGCGATGTACTGCTGCTGGGCCTGGGCGCCAAGCGCCCGCTGGCCCGCGCAGGGCAGCGCATCGAGATCTCCGCCATCGGCACGCCCGCGCTGGGCACGCTGACGAGCACGCTGGTGCAGGAGGCTGCATGAAACACGCCCGCGTAGCCTATGACGGCGCCATCCACGACGCCACCGAAAGCAACGACCGACTCCTGCTGGCTGATGGCCGCCTGGTCGACTTCGATGCCGTGACCTGGCTGCCGCCGCTAGCCCCGGTGCCATGGCCGCGAACGGTTCTCGCGCTCGGCCTGAACTATGCCGACCACGCCAAGGAACTGGCCTTCAAGGCGCCCGAAGAGCCGCTGGTTTTCATCAAGGGCGAGGGTTCGCTGATCGGCCACCGCGCCCACACCGTGCGGCCCGCCGGTGTGGACTACATGCACTACGAATGCGAGCTGGCCGTGGTGATCGGCAAGACAGCGAAGAAGGTGAAGCGCGCCGAGGCCTACGACTACATCGCAGGCTACACCGTGGCCAACGACTACGCCATCCGCGACTACCTGGAGAACTGGTACCGGCCCAACCTGCGTGTAAAGAACCGCGACACCTGCACGCCCCTGGGTCCCTGGCGGGTCGACACCGCCGATGTGCCCAACCCCATGGCCCTGGCCCTGAGCACCACGGTGAACGGAAAAGTCACGCAATCAGGCCATACACGCGACATGATCTTCGACGTGCCCTACCTGATCGAATACTTCAGCAGCTTCATGACACTGAACCCCGGCGATCTGATCCTGACCGGCACGCCCGACGGCATTGTCGACTGCCGGCCCGGCGATGTCATCGTCACCGAGATCGAAGGCCTCGGCGCCCTCGTCAACACCATCCGATCCGCATGAACACCGTCATCAACCACCTCATCAACGGCAAGGCTGTTGCCGGCACCGACTATTTCGAGACCGTCAACCCGGCCACGCAGGAAGTCCTGGCCGAGGTCGCCGCGGGTGGTGCAGCCGAAGTGCACGCCGCCGTGGCCGCTGCCAAGGAGGCGTTCCCGAAGTGGGCTGGCCTGCCGGCCCCCGAGCGCGCCAAACTCATGCGCAAGCTCGGCGAGTTGATCGCACAGCACGTGCCCGAGATTTCCCGCACCGAGACTGACGACACCGGCCAGGTCATCGCACAGACCGGCAAGCAGCTGATCCCGCGTGCGGCCGACAACTTCCATTACTTTGCCGAGATGTGCACGCGTGTGGACGGCCACACCTACCCCACGCCCACGCATCTGAACTACACCCTGTTCCACCCGGTGGGCGTGTGTGCCCTCATCAGCCCCTGGAACGTGCCTTTCATGACGGCCACCTGGAAGGTCGCGCCGGCCCTGGCCTTCGGCAACACTGCGGTGCTCAAGATGAGCGAGCTCTCGCCGCTCACGGCGGCACGCCTGGGTGAGCTGGCGCTGGAAGCCGGCATACCGGCCGGTGTACTCAATGTGGTGCATGGCTACGGCAAGGAAGCCGGCGAGCCACTGTGCGCCCACCCCGACGTGCGCGCCATCTCCTTCACCGGCTCCACCGCCACCGGCAACCGCATCGTCAAGGCCGCAGGCCTGAAGAAGTTCAGCATGGAACTGGGCGGCAAGAGCCCCTTCGTGATCTTCGACGACGCCGACCTGGACCGCGCGCTCGATGCCGCCGTGTTCATGATCTTCTCCAACAACGGCGAGCGCTGCACTGCGGGCAGTCGCATCCTGGTGCAGCAGAGCATCTATGCCGACTTCGCACAGAAATTTGCCGAACGCGCCAGGCGCATCGCGGTCGGCGACCCGCAGGATGAGAAGACCATCATCGGCCCCATGATCTCGGCCAACCATCTGGCCAAGGTACGCAGCTACATCGAGCTCGGCCCCAAGGGGGGTGCCACGCTGCTGTGCGGCGGGCTGGATCGCCCGTCCTACGCACCCGAATTGCCGGCGCGCGTGAACAAGGGCAACTACGTCTGGCCCACCGTGTTCGCCGATGTCGACAACCGCATGCGCATCGCGCAGGAAGAGATCTTCGGCCCCGTGGCCTGCCTGATCCCCTTCAAGGACGAGGCCGACGCGATCGCGAAAGCCAATGACATTCAATACGGCCTGTCCAGCTACGTCTGGAGCGAGAACATCGGCCGCGCGCACCGCGTGGCCGGCGCCATCGAGGCCGGCATGTGCTTCGTCAATAGCCAGAACGTACGGGACCTGCGCCAGCCCTTCGGCGGCACCAAGGCTAGCGGCACGGGCCGGGAGGGTGGCACCTGGAGCTACGAGGTGTTCCTCGAACCCAAGAACGTGGCCGTGAGCATGGGCCATCACCACATTCCACATTGGGGAAGGGCATGAAGCCCTTCCCCACCAGGGGTGTCATGACGATCACCCTACCCCGACCCTCCCCTTCCAGGGGAAGGCCAGAAATCCGGGAGACCACCCATGGGCAAGCTCGCTCTCGCCGCCAAGATCACCCACGTGCCCTCGATCTACCTGAGCGAGCTGCCTGGGCCACGCCAGGGCACGCGACAGGATGCGATCAACGGCCACCAGGAGATCGGCCGGCGCTGCCGCGAACTCGGCGTGGACACCATCGTGGTCTTCGACACGCACTGGCTGGTCAACGCCAACTACCACGTGAACTGCGCGCCGCACTTCAAGGGCCTGTACACCAGCAACGAGCTGCCGCACTTCATCAGCAACCTGGCCTACGAATTCCCGGGCAACCCGGCCCTAGGCCAGCTGCTGGCCAAAGTCTGCAGCGAACACGGCGTGGAGACCCTGGCCCACCCGGCCACCACCTTGGCGCCCGAGTACGGCACCCTGGTGCCCATGCGCTATATGAACCAGGACCAGCACTTCAAGGTGATCTCGGTCTCGGCCCTGTGCCAGGTGCATTACCTCAACGACAGTGCCCGCCTGGGCTGGGCCATGCGCCGCGCGGTGGAAGAACATTACGACGGCACCGTCGCCTTCTTCGCCAGCGGCTCGCTCAGCCATCGCTTCGCGCAGAACGGCCTGGCGCCCGAATTCGCGCACAAGATCTGGAGCCCGCTGCTCGAACGCATGGATCGCGAGGTCTTGCGCATGTGGCAGGGCGGCGAGTGGCCCGCCTTCTGCGAGATGCTGCCCGAGTACGCCAGCAAGGGCCACGGCGAGGGCTTCATGCACGACACCGCCATGCTGCTGGGCGCGCTGGGCTGGTCCGAATACACCGGCCGGGCCGAGATCCTCACGCCCTATTTCGGCGCTTCCGGCACCGGCCAGCTCAATGCCGTGTTCCCGGTGCTACCGGTCAGCGGCCAGGCCGTGCCGCAACCGCAGGCCTCCACCGCCCAGGGCTACAGCGCCTTCCCGAGACTCTGAACACGCAGGACTTCCACCATGCCCCACCTCGTCATCCTCTACACCGGCAACCTGGAAAAAGAAGCCGACATGACAGCCTTGTGCCGCGACCTGGCCAACGTGATGATCGAACAACGGGACGAATCCGGCGATCAGGTCTTCCCCACCGGCGGCACCCGCGTCTTCGCCTACCCGGCACCGCACTACGCGGTAGCCGACGGCAAGCAGGACTACGCCTTCGTCTACCTGAACCTGCGCATGGGGTTTGGGCGATCCGACACCGTGAAGGAACAGGCGGGACAGGCCCTGCTCACCCGGACCAAGGCACACTTCGCGGCCTTATACGACAAGCGTTTGCTGGGCATCACCTTGCAGATCGACGAAGGCGGTGAGGTCTACAACGCCAAGCACAGCAACATCCATCCGCTCTTCAAATAGCCATGTTCACGCCCGAGCTCACGCAACAACTGGCCGCCGAGCTGCAGCAGGCGCAGGACACGCGCACCCAGCTGGAGCATTTCTCCAAACGCTTTGCCGGCATGGCCATCGAAGATGGCTACCGTATCAGCCGCGCCTGGGTCGCGCTGCAACTGGCACAGGGCCGCCGGGTCATCGGCCACAAGATCGGCCTGACCTCGCGCGCCATGCAGCAGTCCAGCCAGATCGACGAACCCGACTACGGCACCCTGCTCGACTCCATGCTGTTCACCTGCACGCCGGGCCAGGTGCTGGACATCCCGGCTGCGCGTTTCATCGCGCCGCGGGTGGAGGTGGAGCTGGCCTTCGTGCTCAAGGCGCCGCTCAAGGGCCCGAAGGTCACGCAGGAGCAGGTGCTCGCCGCCACCGACTACGTGACCCCGGCCATCGAGATCATCGACGCGCGCATCGAGCAGTTCGACCGCCACACGAAAGTCATGCGCAAGGTCTACGACACCATCAGCGACAACGCGGCCAATGCCGGCATCGTGGTCGGCGCCGCGCGTGTCCGACCGTCTGAGGTGGACATGCCCTGGGTCGGCGCCATCCTGCGCCAGAACGGCGTGGTGGAGGAAACCGGGCTGGCCGCCGGCGTGCAGGGCCACCCGGCCATCGGCATCGCCTGGCTGGCCAACAAGCTCGCGCCCTGGAGCGAGCATCTCGAGGCCGGGCAGATCGTGCTGGCCGGCTCCTTCACGCGCCCGGTGCCGAGCAAGGCCGGTGATCTGTTCGAGGCCGACTACGGCCCTCTCGGTCAACTGAATTTCCGTTTTGTCTGAGGAGTCCGCATGAAAACACCCGTCAACCCCTTCAAGCAGGCCATCGCCAAACAGCAGGCCCAGATCGGCCTGTGGGTCAACCTGGGCCACCCGGTCAGCACCGAGATATGCGCCGGCGCCGGCTTCGACTGGCTGCTGCTCGACGCCGAGCATTCACCCACCACCCTGCCCACGCTGCTCTCGCAACTGCAGACCATCGCGGCCTATCCGGGCTCGCACCCCATCGGTCGGGTGCCGCTGGGCCACGGCGAGGCCGGTACGGCCACCATCAAGCAGTTCCTGGACCTGGGTTTCCAGACCCTGCTGGTGCCCATGGTGGACACGGCCGAACAGGCTGCCGCCCTGGTACAGGCCATGCGCTACCCGCCCGAGGGCGTGCGCGGCATGGCGGGCACACGCGCCGCGCGCTGGGGCCGTTACCCCAACTACGGCAAGGAGGCCAACGAGCAGGTCTGCCTGCTGGTGCAGGCCGAGTCGCGCACCGCGCTGGACAATCTGGAGGCCATCGCCAACACGCCCGGCGTGGACGGTGTCTTCATCGGCCCGGCCGATCTCTCGGCCTCGCTGGGTTACATCGGCCAGGCCACGCACCCCGAAGTGCAGAAAGCCATCGACGACGCGATCCGCCGCATCGTGAAGTGCGGCAAGGCTGCGGGCATCCTGATCAGCGACGAGACGCTGGCGCGCCACTACCTGGAGATCGGCGCCAGCTTCGTCGCCGTGGGCCTGGACACCCAGATCCTGGTGCGCCAGACCTCGGCACTGGCCGCGCTCTACAAGGGCAACGTGAAGCCCCTCGCCGCTGGCGACAAGGTGTACTGAGCGATGACCGCGCCGCACCGCGTCTGCCTGATCACCGGCGCTGCTACCGGCATCGGCGCGGCCTGCGCGCGCGAGTTTGCCGCGCACGGCTGGCAACTGGCCCTGAACTGGCTGGACGACGCCAACCACGTCGCGCTGCTGGACGTGGCTACCGAATGCGAGGCGCACGGCATCAGCCCCCTGCTGCAACAGCTCGACGTGAGCAGCGACCAAAGCTGCGCAGCCTTCGCCGCCGCGGCGCTGAAACGCTTTGGCCGCATCGACGCGCTGATCAACTGCGCCGGCACCACACGTTTCATTGCGCACACCGACCTGGACGCACTCGACCCGGCCGAGTTCCACCGCACCTTTGATGTCAACACCGTGGGCCTGTACCGCATGATCCGCGCCTGCGCGCCGGCACTGAAGGCCTCCGGCCAGGGCAGCGTGGTCAACATCTCGTCCATCGGCGGCGTCATCGGCCGCGGCTCGTCCATGGCCTACGCCGCCTCCAAGGGCGCAGTCAACACGCTCACACTGTCGCTGGCACGCGCGCTGGGGCCGCAGGTCCGCGTCAACGCCATCGCACCGGGTTTTGTCGAGGGCGGCCTGCCCAGCCGTGTGCTGGACGCCGTGCGCCATGCCGAAGTCCTGCAGGTGCAGACCCAGAGTTCGCCGCTCAAGCGCGTGTCGCAACCGGAAGAGGTGGCGGCGCTGGCCTGCTTCATCACCGAGCGCGCGCCGGGCATGACGGGCACGGTGATCCCCATGGACAATGGCCTGCACCTGAACGCCGGATGAACCCATGACCGACCCCAAACGCAAGTTCCGTTCCGCCACGCTCGTTGAGGGCACGATCCGCGCCACCACGCGCAGCTTCCTGCATGCCCTGGGTCAGGACGAGGGTGACATCGCGCGCCCGCATATCGGTGTCTTCCACACTGGCGGCGAGATGAGCCCCTGCAACCTGAACCTGCGCGATCAGGCCCAGCACGCCAAGACCGGCATCTACGCCGCGGGCGGCACACCA
Source organism: Hylemonella sp. (assembly GCA_034366585.1). Classification (GTDB taxonomy): domain Bacteria; phylum Pseudomonadota; class Gammaproteobacteria; order Burkholderiales; family Burkholderiaceae_C; genus Hylemonella. The sequence goes on along the minus strand of JAXMMJ010000134.1, from coordinate 36,174 downwards.
CACGAGTGCCCGGTGGTTTCGGTCTCCGACGGCCTGACCATGGCGCACTCGGGCATGCGCTTCTCGCTGATCTCGCGCGAGCTGATCGCCGACAGCGTGGAGGCCTCGGTGCGCGGCCACCAGTGGGACGGCATCTTCGGCATCGGCGCCTGCGACAAGAACCTGCCCGGCCTGATGATGGGCATGGTGCGCTGCAACGTGCCCAGCGTCTTCGTGCATGGTGGCTCGGCCCTGCCAGGTCAGACGCCGGGGGTGGACGGGCGCGACCTCAACGTGGTCGACACCTACGAAACCATCGGCAAGGTGCTGGCCGGCGAGACCACGCTGGACGAACTGGACGCCATCAGCCAGGCCTGCCTGCCCACGGCCGGGGCCTGCGCCGGCCAGTTCACGGCCAACACCATGGGCATGGTGTCCGAGGCGCTGGGCCTGGCGCCCATAGGCTCCAGCATGGTGCCCGCTGTCTTCAGCGAACGCGCGCCGCTGATGCGCCGCGCCGGCAAGCAGCTCATGAAAGCCGTGATGGCCAGTGTGGAAGGGGGAGGCCCGCTGCCGCGCGATATCGTCACGCGCCAAGCACTGGAGAACGCCTGCGCCGTGGTCTCGGCCACGGGCGGCTCCACCAATGCGGCGCTGCACATTCCGGCCATCGCACACGAGGCCGGCATCAAGTTCCACCTCGACGACGTGGCCGAGGTCTTTGCCCGCACGCCGCTGATCGCCGACCTGCGCCCCGGCGGCAAGTACCTGGCGCGCGACATGTATTACGTCGGCGGCGCGGCCGTGGTGCTGCGCGAACTGCTGCGCAGCGGCCACCTGCACGGCGACGCACTCACCTGGACCGGCCGCACGCTGGCCGAAGAAATCGCCGACGCCAACGATCCCGACGGCCAGGTGGTGCGCCGCTTCGAAGACGCGATCTCGAAGGACGGGGGCCTGGCCGTGCTCAAGGGCAACCTCTGCCCTGACGGTGCCCTGCTCAAGACCGCCGGCCTCAAGACCCTGGTGCACCGCGGCCCGGCCCGCGTGTTCGAGTCCGAAGAAGAGGCGCAAGCCGCCGTGCAGGCCCTGCGCTACCAGCCGGGTGATGTGATCGTGATCCGCAACGAAGGCCCGCGCGGCAGCCCCGGCATGCGCGAGATGCTGGGCATCACGGCCCTGCTCTACGGCCAGGGCATGGGCGACAAGGTGGCACTGCTGACCGATGGCCGCTTTTCCGGCGCCACCCGTGGTTTATGCATCGGCTATGCCGGGCCGGAGGCCGCCGACAAGGGACCGATCGCCGCGCTGCGCGACGGCGACGTCATTGCCATCGACGCGCGGCCGCAGGCGCGCAGCATCTCGGTCGAGCTGGATCCAGAAGAGATCAGCCGGCGCCTGGCCGGACTGCAGGTAAACACGGGTATCGCCCGCGGCGGCCTGCTGGAAAAATATGCACTCACAGTACGCCCGAGCCACCAGGGCGCGGTCACCCATTCCGGGGCCGTCACCTGGTTGCGCGACGTTTCCTGATTTTTCAAGCTCATCACAAGGAGACCCTCATGAGCATTTCCCGTCGTCACGTCATCCAGTCCGCCGGCGCAACCGCGCTGCTGGCCAGCCTGGGCCAGCAGGCCATGGCCCAGGCCCAGATCGACACCCTGAAGATCATCACCGGCTTCGCTGCCGGCGGCACCTCGGACAACACCTGCCGCCGCGTGGGCACGCGCCTGACCGGCCCCTATGCCAAGACCGTCGTGGTCGAGAACAAGACCGGCGCGGGCGGCCAGATCGCCATCCAGTACATCAAGGGCCAGCCGGCCGACGGCACCTCGCTGCTGCAGTCGCCGACCTCGATGTTCACCATCTACCCGCACATCTTCAAGAAGCTGCCCTACGACCCGGTGGCCGATGTCACGCCCGTCACTTTGGCCTGCGTGTTCGACTTCGGCTTTGCCGTCGGCCCCCTGGTGCCGGCCAATGTGAAGAACGTGGCCGACTTCATCGCCTGGGCCAAGGCCAATCCCACTCAGGCCAACTTCGGCTCCCCCGCGGCCGGCTCCACGCCGCACTTCGTGGGCGCCCTGCTGGGCCAGACCGGCGGCATCGATCTCAAGCATGCGGCCTACCGCGGCACGCAACCGGCCATGCTGGACCTCTTGGGCGGCCAGATTGCCGCCGTCAGCGGCCCCATCGGCGACATCACGCAGCACCTGGCCACCGGCAAGGTGCGCATCCTGGCGACCTCGGGGGCCAAACGCAACCGTTTCGCCCCGGACGTGCCGACCTACGCCGAGCAGGGCTTCAAGGAACTCACGCACAGCGAATGGTTCGCCTTCTTCCTGCCCCCGAAGGCCGACGCTGCGCTCGTGGCACGCATGAACAGCGCGCTCAAGATGGCGCTGGCCTCCAAGGACGTGGTCGACGGCCTGGCCACCTTCGGGCTGGAAGCCATGTCGAACTCGCCCGCCGAACTGGCCGAGCTGCTCAAGCAGGACACGGCCAAGTGGGCGCCCATCGTCAAGACCATCGGCTTCACCGCTGATGCTTGAAGCGGACCTCAGGGAGCGCCTGCCATGAATGCCATCCTGAAATCGGCACCTCCCGTGCACATGCACCCGGAGGAATGGCAGGCGCGCCTGCAGCTGGCCGCCTGTTATCGCATCTTCGCGATGCTGGGCTGGACCGAGATGATCTACAACCACATCACGCTGCGCCTGCCGGCCAGCGTGAGCGGTGGCGAAAAGCACTTCCTGATCAACCCCTTCGGCCTGCACTACAGTGAAGTCACCGCCAGCAACCTGGTGAAGATCGACCTGCAGGGCCGCGTGCTCGACGGCTCCACGCATGCGGTCAACCCGGCCGGCTTCACCGTGCACTCGGCCATCCACGAGCACATCGCCGGGGCGCATTGCGTCATGCACACCCACACCACGGCCGGCGTGGCCGTGGCCTGCCAGCAGAACGGGCTGGCCCAGAACAACTTCTACTCCGCCCAGCTGCACGACATGGTGGCCTACCATGACTTGGAGGGCATCACCATCCACGCCGACGAGGCGCCGCGCCTGCTCAAGAGCATCGGCACGAAACCGGCCGTGATCCTGCGTAACCACGGCTTGCTGGCCTGGGGCGCCACGCTGCCGCAGACCTTCGCCATCCTGTGGACGCTGCAGCGTGCCTGCGAGATCCAGCTGGCCACCCTGAGCATGGGCCCGGCCATTCCCGTGCCCGAAGCCGTCGCCGCCAGGTGCACGCGCGACGCGCTACAGTTCAACCCCAACCACGGCGCCGGACAGGACGTGTTCGACGCGCTGGTGCGGCAGGTGGATCGACTGGAAACCAGCTACAAGAACTGACCGGCTCACCGGTCCGACAGGGAGAGAGCATGAGCAACACGCCTTACGGCAAGGTCTGCATCTACGGTGCGGGCGCCATCGGCGCCTGGATGGGTGTGCGGCTGGCGCGTGCCGGCTGCCAGGTCAGCGTGGTCGCGCGCGGCGCCACGCTCAGCGCCCTGCAGCAGCACGGCTTGCGCTGCCAGATCGACAAGGAACTGCTCAGCGTCCCGGTGCGCGCCAGCGCCAACCCCGCAGACCTGGGCACGCAGGACCTGGTGATCCTGGCCGTCAAGGCGCCGTCCTTGCCTGAAGTGGCGCGCCAGATCGCCCCGCTGCTGGGCCCCGCTACTGTGGTGCTGACGGCCATGAACGGCGTGCCCTGGTGGTTCTTCCAGGGTTTTGGCGAGAAGTTCGCCAACACCCAGCTCAAGGCCATCGACCCCAAGGGCGAGATCGCCCGGGCCATCCCTGCGGCGCACATCGTCGGCGGCGTGGTGCACGCCAGCTGCTCGATCCGGGAGCCGGGCTGCGCGCAACACCACTTCGGCAACCGCCTCATCATCGGCGAGCCCTCGGCCCAGAAGACCGAGCGCGTACAGCAACTCGTGCAGCTGCTCAGCCAGGCCGGTTTCGAGACCGAGCTCTCGGCCCAGATCCAGAAGGACATCTGGTACAAGCTCTGGGGCAATATGACGGTCAACCCCGTCAGCGCGCTGACCGGTGCCACCACCGACAAGATCCTGGGCGACAAGCTGGTGCGCGACTTTATCTCGAAGGTGATGCTCGAGGCCAAGGAGATCGGCGCGCGCATCGGCATCCCGATCTTCCAGCAGCCCGAGGACCGGCATGCCGTCACGATGAAGCTGGGCGCTTTCAAGACCTCGATGCTGCAGGACGTGGAAGCCGGCCGGCCGGTGGAGATCGACGCGCTGGTCACCGTGGTGCAGGAACTGGGCGCACTGACCGGCGTGGCCACGCCCTACACCGACGTGCTGCTGGGCCTGGCGCGCCTGCAGGCCCGCACGCGTGGTCTGCTCTGAGCCAGCCCAACCTGATGTCCTCCTCACCCCGCGCGCTCAATCGCGCCGCCTTCTTCACGCTGCTCTTCACCGCCTGCCTGTTCGGCGCCAACCATGTGGCCGCGCGCCTGGCCTTCAACCATGGCCTGGACGTGGCCACCGCCGTGCTGGTGCGCAGCTTCGTCACAGCCATCGTGGTCGGCGCCATCGTCTGGCAGCAAGGTGTATCGCTGGTCGTCACGCCGCGCCAGCGCGGCTTCCTCTTGCTCATCAGTGCCCTGGTGGCCGTGCAGAGCCTGTGCCTTTACGCCGCCGTGGTGCGCCTGCCCGTGGCCCTGGCGCTGCTGACCTTCAACACCTACCCGCTGTGGACGGCCCTGTTCGCCTGGCTGCTCTACCGGCACCGGCCGGAACGCGCCGTGGTGCTGGCCATGCCGGTGCTGCTGTTCGGACTGGCCCTGGCGCTTGATGCGCTGGGTGCGGCCTCGGGCCTGGGTGCCGCCGGGCAATGGAGCCGTATCGGCGCGGGCGTGGCTTTTGCGATGGTGGCCGCCGCGGTGTTCGGCGCCGCCCTGGTGCTCACGCAGCATGAGGCGGCCAGCGTCGATGGGCGCCTGCGCACGACCATCACCATGGTCCTGGTCGGCCTGCTGGCGCTGGTGGCCGTAACGCTGCAAGGCGGCCTGCACCTGCCCCAGGCGGCGGCGGGCTGGTGGGGCCTGGCCGGCCTCACGCTGTTCTACGGCACGGCCTTCACCATCATGTTCACCTTGCTGCCCCGGCTGGGCGTGGTGGGCAGCTCACCCATCATGAACGTGGAGCCGGTGGCGGCGCTGGTGCTGGCCTGGGTCCTGTTGGGCCAGGCCATCGCGCCGGTGCAGGTGGTCGGCGCACTCATCGTGGTGGGCACCGTCATGGCCCTGGGCCTGCGCAGGCGCTGAAGAAGCGGAGCCAACCATGCCGATCGAGGTGATGGCCGTGGTGCTCTTCTCGGCCCTGCTGCACGCGGGCTGGAACGCACTGGTGCGCGCCAGCCAGGACAAGTTCCTGGCCTCGCTGCACGTGGTCTGCGGCGCCGCCGCGCTGGCCCTGCTGATGCTGCCAGGCCTGCCCACGCCGGCCCCGGCCAGCTGGCCCTGGCTGCTGGCGTCGGGCCTGATCCACGTGGTCTATTTCTCGCTGGTGGCGCGCGCCTACCAGGGCAGCGACCTCGGCTTCGCCTACCCGCTGATGCGCGGCGCGGCACCGGTGCTCACCGCGCTCGCGGCGGCCCTGCTGCTGGCGGAAGCCCCCACACCGGGCGCCTGGCTGGGCATTGCACTGATCTGTGGCGGGGTGCTGGCGCTGGCGGGCCGGGCCGGACGCAGCGGCGCCAGCCATCCGGGCGCGGTGCTGGCAGCGCTGGCCAATGCCGGCGTGATCGCGCTCTATACCCTGGTCGACGGCCTGGGTGTGCGCCTGGCCGGCCACGCCCTGAGCTACACCGCCTGGGTCTTCCTGCTGACGGCCTTCTTCATGCTGGCCACGGCCGCCTGGCTGCGCGGGCGCGCACTGCTGCGACCACCCCCCGGCGCCTGGCGCGCGGCCCTGCTGGGCGGCACCGGCACCCTGGCGGCCTACAGCCTGGTGCTGTGGGCCATGACACAGGCCCCGATCGCCACAGTGGCCGCGCTGCGTGAAACCTCCATCGTGTTCGCGGCGCTGATCGGCGTGGTATTCCTCAAGGAAGGCCTGAGCCGGCTGCGCCTGTTGTCGGCGCTGCTGGTGTGCGCCGGTGCAGTGGTCATCAAGCTGGCCTGAGTGGCATCACACGCCAGGCTCCAGAGGCCTTACCTGGGCAGACAGCGGAAACTTCCATTCGGAAAGTCTTCGTACTCTCCGCTGTTGCCGAAGCTGATGCCGCCGACGCAGGCCGCATAACGGTACTGGCCCTGGACCACAAAGTCGGTGCTGGCACCCGGCTGCACATTGTTGGAGTGCGTATAGAAGCCGCCCTTGGGGCCTTCGCCGCAGCCCTTTTTGGAATACTTCAGGTCGCCGCAGTAGAGAACGAAGATCTGCTTGTTGCAGGTGTTGGTCAGGGTGACGCGTCCGTTCCTTTCGCTGGCGTCGACGCAGCGCTGCGCACTCTCACCGGGATTCCTGGCGTGTGCATTGACGGCCACGACCATCAACAATGCGGCAGCGGCCAGCATGCGTTTCAAATTCATAGGTGCTCCCTGATCAGTTGCTTGTTATCCGGATGGGTAGACAGGCCGTGTACGGCCCCAAGGCAATCTAGCTGGCGAGCGCGTGCGGCCGGCTCGGGAGTAACCCGCAACAGCCTGCGTGAGGCGTGAAATATTCACGGACGGCAGGGCGCAAGGTGATCCTTGCGCGTCGCCCGTTGTCAGCGCCGGATTTTTTCGCGCGCGCGCCGCACACGCTCGATGTTGACCGCCACCTTGCCGGTGCGAAACAGCATGGGCGCCGCGATCGCGTAGGCCGGGTCCGAGGTGTCCAGGCAGTGGTAGTTGAAGGCGGGCATGCCGTTGCGGTCGATGATGATGATGACCCAGGGCGTGTTGGCACGCAGCCCGCGCTGTACCGCCACCGCGGTCTCGCCGCTGACCAGGCGCACATAGGTGCCCGGCGGATAGAAACCGACCGCCGCCGTGAGCGCGCCACCGACCGAGGCCGTGACTTCCTTCTCGGTCTGCAGGTAGATGGACTTGGCCGACTCCAGCGGCGAGAGCGCCTCGCGCGTGCGCCGCGCCGCCATCTTGGCCACGAAGACGTCGGTCATGCTCAGCAGGCGGCGCGCCTGCAGGTTGTGCGGCAGGCCTTCGGCGCTGTCGGGCTGGTGGTGCCAGCGCACCAGGTCCAGCTCCTCCACGTCCTCGATGCCCAGCCAGACCAGGATCTTCAGGCTGAGTTGCGGGTGGTCCTGGATCAGCTGGCGCTGCTCGGGCGTGGGGGCCTCGTTCTGCCGGGCCAGCACGTCCTGCTCGCGGGCCATGCCGATGTTCATGGTCAGGGCCGCGCTCATCAGCGACTGCCGCTGCTGCGGGTTCAGGCCCAGCTTTTGCGCCGCCAGTTCGCAGACGCAGGCGCACAGCAGGGCATGCGTGGCGCAATAACCCAGGCTGCTGTCGGCCAGGGCCTGGAACAGGCAGAACAGGCTGTCGTCCGCGTCGGCCTGGAGCAGCGCGCGCGCCTTGTTCTCCAGCGCCGCCAGCCGCGGCAGGGGATTGAGCGCCAGCCCGCCCTGGTAGAGGATGCCGCGCAGCACCTCCTGCAGGTCCATCCAGCCGCCGTTGAGCTGCTCGCCGACCATGTAGTCGCGCTCGCGGATGGCGCTGGGCATGGGCAGGCGGGCGATCTGCTCGACCTCCACGCCTTCCATCAGCAGGGTGTGTACCATGCGCTCGTAGGAGCGCTGCCAGGCTTGCGCCTCGGCCTCGGTAGTCGATGCGTTGTGGGCGTAGAGCTTGTCGCGGTGCTGCTCGGACACGATGGGCTGGCCCTTGCGCAGCAGCAGCAGGCCGTCGGGGTTCCAGACGTTGACCGGCAGCGGCTTGCCCACCGGCAGCATGGCGATGGGGATGGGCACGTACTTCATGCGAGCTCCACCGGCACGCGCGCGGCCAGCGCGCACATCAATTCATAACCCACGCTGCCCCCGGCCTGGGCCACTTCGTCGATGGGCAGGAGGGCTCCGTTGGAGGCGCGCCCCCAGAGCGTGACTTCCGAGCCCATGCCCGCGGCGGGCACGGGCGTGAGGTCCACCGTGATCAGGTCCATGCTGACGCGCCCGACCATCTGCGTGCGCACACCGTCCACCAGCACCGGCGTGCCGCGCCCGGGTGTGCCCGGGCTGGCACGCAGGTAGCCGTCGGCATAACCGCAGGCCACCACGCCGATGCGCATGGGCTGTGCCGCGGTGAAGGTCGAGCCGTAGCCCACGCTGTCGCCGGCGGCCAGCTGCTGGATGCCGACGATGCGCGATCTCAATGTCATGGCGGGCTGCAGCGCCCAGTGGGCCGCGCTGTGCTCGGGGAAATCGGGTGAGGCGCCGTAGAGCACGACGCCGGGGCGAATCCAGTCCGAGCGCAGGCTGGCTGCGGCCTGCGGCCCCATGTGGCGCAAGACCGCGGCGCTGTTGCTCAGGGACCGTTCGCCCGGCAGATCCTGGGTGGCAGTGTTGAAGGCGGCCAGCTGCTGAGCCACGCCCTTGGCGCCATCGGCATCGCTGAAATGGGTCATCAGCGAGATCTCGTCGACCTGCGGCAGCGCGTTCAGGCGGTGCCAGGCCGCGCGGAACTGATCCGGCTTGAAGCCCAGGCGGTTCATGCCGCTGTTCATCTTGAGGAAGACGCGGTGCGGTGCGTGTGTCTTGTGCACGGCCAGCATGTCGATCTGTTCATTGCAGTGCACGGCGTGCCAGAGATCCAGGCGCGAACACAGCTCCAGGTCGCGCTGCTCGAACACGCCTTCGAGCAGCAGGATCGGCCCGCGCCAGCCCAGGCCCCGCAGGCGCTCGGCCTCCCCCAGGTCCAGCAGGGCAAAGCCGTCGGCGCCGCGCAGGCCTTCGTAGACACGCTCGATGCCATGACCATAGGCATTGGCCTTGACCACCGCCCAGACCCGTGCATCGGGGCTGGACTGGCGCGCCCGCGCCAGGTTGTGGCGCAAGGCTTCGACGTGGATCAGGGCTTGGATCGGGCGAGACATGCGGTCGGGACTATCGTTGGACGGGGCGTTCAGTCAACCCCTTGCCATGAATTGTGACATTGCCCGCCATGCTATAACCCAGCGTCGATTGGATTTTCACAACAAGCCTCAAAGCACGAGTCCCCGGTCCCCCAGCCCATGAAACGCGGTTTCTACACCATCATGTCGGCGCAGTTCTTCAGCTCGCTGGCTGACAACGCGTTGTTCGTCGGGGCCGTGCAGCTGTTGCGCAGTGAGGGCGCGCCCGAGTGGCAGCAGGCGGCGCTGGTGCCGATGTTTGCCCTCTTCTATGTGATCCTGGCGCCCTTCGTGGGCGCTTTTGCCGACGCCCAGCCCAAGGGCAAGGTCATGCTGATCAGCAACGGCATCAAGATCATCGGCTGCCTGATGATGCTGTTCGGCACGCACCCGCTGATGGCCTACGCCATCGTGGGCCTGGGCGCCGCGGCCTATTCGCCTGCCAAGTACGGCATCCTCACCGAACTGCTGCCGGCCTCGCAGCTGGTCAAGGCCAACGGCTGGATCGAGGGGCTGACCATCGCCTCCATCATCCTGGGCGTGCTGCTGGGCGGCCAGCTGGTCGGGCACGCCATCTCGTCCACGCTGCTGACCATCGACCTGCCCCTGATCAACACCGGCATCGACAGCGCACCGGAAGCGGCGATCTCGGTGCTGATCCTGGTCTACCTGCTGGCGGCCTGGTTCAACACCCGCATCCCGCACACCGGCGTCGAGATGCGCCCCATGCCCAAGAACCCGCTGGCCCTGCTGCCCGACTTCTGGCGCTGCAACACCCGGCTCTGGCAGGACCGCCTGGGCCAGATCTCGCTGTCCACCACCACCCTGTTCTGGGGCGTGAGCGGCAACCTGCGTTACATCGTGCTGGCCTGGGCTGCGGCGGCGCTGGGCTACAGCGTCACGCAGGCCTCCTCGCTGGTGGGGGTGGTGGCCATCGGCACGGCCGTGGGCGCCGTGGTGGCGTCCATGCGCATGCGGCTGGAAGACGCCACACGCGTCATGCCCCTGGGCATCGCCATGGGCGTGCTGGTGATCCTGCTCAATTTCATCGACAACGTCTGGCTGGCCGCTCCCTTCCTGGTGCTGCTCGGTGGCCTGGGTGGCTTCCTCGTGGTGCCCATGAACGCGCTGCTGCAGCACCGCGGCCACAACCTCATGGGCGCCGGCCGTTCCATCGCCGTGCAGAACTTCAACGAGCAGTCCTGCATCCTGGGCCTGGGTTTCCTCTACAGCTTCTCCACCGGCATGGGCCTCTCGGCCTTCGGCGCCATTGCCAGCTTCGGCATCCTGGTGGCCGGCTTCATGTGGCTGATCAAGCGCTGGCACGCCAGCAACTGCGCCAAGTACCCGGAAGAAGTCGAGCATTTGCTCGACATCGCGCGCAACGACCATCTGCACGGCTAGGGCCTGTTCACACTGATTTCACAAGATGCGTTGCGCGGGCCCCTCTGCGCTAATATTGCCTGCACCATGGCCACGCGCACCCGCCACCTCGCACCGCACGACCTGCAAGCCGGCATGGTGCTGGCCCAGGCCCTGACCCTCGTCGAGCACGGCATCGTCACCTACACCCTGCCGGCCGGGCATGTCCTGACGCAGGAGAACCAGCACCAGCTCGCCAGCCACCACGCCGTGTGCGTGCAGGTCGAGCAGGAAGACACGCGCACCGATGCCCAGCGCGAGGCCGACACGCTGCGCCAGGCTGGCCGCCTGAAGATGATCTTTCGCCATGCCGATCTCAGCCCCCCGGAAAACCAGGCGCTGGTCCAGGCGCTGCTGACGCACCGGAGCGCATGATGCCCATCCAGGCCAGCGAAGTCGTGGCGAAGTTGCAGGCGCTGCCGGCGTTTCCAGCCATCGTCACCCGCATCCTGGAAACGCTCAAGGACGAACGTGCCGCACTGGAGCTGCTGGAGCAGCATCTGCAATCCGACCCGGTGATCAGCGCGCGCATCCTGTCGGCCGCGAACCGGCTGATCCGGCACTCCGGGCGCGAACCGGTCGGCGATGTGCACACCGCCGTCAGCTACCTGGGCCTGAACCGGGTGCACGACGTTGTAGTGTCCACCAGCCTGCTGGACTTTGCGAAGAGCAGCCATTGCACCAGCGTGTTCTGGGAGCGCAGCCTGGCCGTGGGCCTGTGCGCGCAGGAGCTGGCCGGGCTGGCCGGCGAGAACCCGGACCACGCGCTGGTCGCCGGCCTGCTGCATGGCGTGGGCATCCTCTGGCTCCAGGTCTGCCACCCGCACGAATACCAGCAGGTGCTGATCGAACGACAGCTGCACGACAGCGACCTGACGCAGACCGAACGCGCCTTGCTGGGCATCGATCACCTCGAGATCGGCCGCCTGCTGGCCGAGCACTGGGATCTGCCTGGCGACATCGTGCAAGCCATTGCCGGCTACCGCACGCCGGCGCACGGCGCGCTGCCGCCGCTGCTGGCCGTCGTCCATCTGGCGACCGTCATCTGCAGCGGGCTGGACCTGCCCTTCCAGCCGGACAGCGAAGTCCGCCACCTTGCACCGCAGGCGCTGCGCGCGCTGGGCAAGGACTGGGAGGACAAGATGCCGGACCTGCTGGGCCGGGTCGAGGTGCGTTTCGCCCAGTCCCGCACCCTGCTGAAATAGGACCTGCCGACCGCGCGTCCTGTCTGCGTTTCTCATGCACACACAACTTGCCGCCTGGGCCCTGGTGCTCAACGCCTTTGTCTGGGGCGTCTCCTGGTACCCCTTCCGCCTGCTGGAGGCCGACGGCCTGCACCCGCTGTGGTCCACCTTCCTCATCTACGTGCTGGCTTTCGCCGGCCTGCTCGCCTGGCGCCCGGGGGCCTGGCGTCATTTCCTGCGCCACCCCCTGCTGTGCCTGCTGCTGGTGGCCTCGGGCCTGACCAATGTGGGCTTCAACTGGGCCGTCACCATCGGCGACGTGGTGCGCGTGGTGCTGCTGTTCTACCTGATGCCGGCCTGGTCGGTGCTGCTGGCCTGGCTGCTGCTGGGTGAGCGCCCGGGCCTGAGCGCGCTGCTGCGCCTGCTGCTGGCGCTGGCCGGCGTGGTCATCGTGCTCAAGGAACCCGGCTCATCCTGGCCCGTTCCCAGCGGCCTGGCCGACTGGCTGGCGCTGCTGGGCGGCTTCAGCTTCGCGCTGACCAATGTATTGCTGCTGAAGCTCAAGGACACGCCTGGCGAAGCGCGCATGACGGCCATGTTCGGCGGCGGCGCGCTGCTGGCCCTGACCACGGCGCTGCTGGGAAGTCCTTCGGGGCTGGTGCCGCTGCCGCCCGCCTTCGCCACCGGCTGGCTGCTGCTGGTCCTGCTCACCAGCCTGGCCTTCCTGGCGGCCAACCTGGGCCTGCAGTACGGCGCGGCCCGCCTGCCCGCGGCTACCACCGCGCTGGTCATGCTGACCGAGGTGGTGTTCGCCAGTGTGTCCTCGGTGCTGCTCGGCGCAGCCGCGCTGGAAGCACGCACGCTGCTGGGTGGGTCGCTGATCCTGCTGGCGGCGCTGTGGGCCTCCTGGGGAGAACGCGGACACTGATCCTGGCCTGGCACTGCTAGGATGGCTCCATACCAACGAGGAGACCCGCATGCAACGCCGATTCATCGCCACCCTGGCCGCCACTCTGCTCGCACTGGGCACGGCCAGCGCCTCCGCGAGCGACTACCCCAGCAAACCCGTCACCGTGATCGTGCCGCAGGCCGCGGGTGGCTCCAACGACATCGTGGGCCGTCTGATCGCGCAAAAACTGGGCGAGACCTTGCCCGGTGCCGTCGTGGTGGAGAACCGCCCCGGCGCGGGCGGCAACATCGGTACCGTCTACGTGGCCAAGGCGCCCAAGGACGGCCACACCCTGCTCATGACGATCAGCAGCGCGCAGGCCATCAACCCCGCGGTCTACAAGAACCCGGGCTTCGACCCGGTGAAGGACTTCACGCCGCTGGCCCTGGTGGGCTCCGTGCCCAATGTGCTGGTGGTCAACCCGGCTTTCCCGGCGAAGAACCTCGCTGACTTCCTGAAACTGGTGAAGGCCAACCCCGGCAAATACCCATACGCCTCGGCCGGCAACGGCACGCTCAACCACCTGCTGGGCGAGATGCTCAACAGCACCGCCGGCGTGAAGCTGCAGCACATCCCCTACAAGGGCGTGGCGCCGGCCATGACGGACGTGATCGGCGGCCAGGTGCCCATGGCCTTCACCAGCCTGCCCTCGGTGCTGCAGCACCTCAAGGCCGGCCGCCTGGTGGCCATCGGCGTGAGCTCGCCCAGCCGCTCCCCGGTGCTGCCCGACGTGCCCGCCATCGGCGAGCAGGTGCCCGGCTACAGCGGCACGCTGTGGGTGGGCCTGTTCGCCGCGCGCGGCACGCCGCCGGAGATCGAGGGCCGCTTGCAGGACGCCATGAAGAAGGTGCTGGCCGCCCCAGATACGCAGGAGAAACTGCAGGCCCAGGGTGTGGAGCTGGCCAACGCCACACCGGCGCAGTTCGCCGCGCTGCTGCAGGAGGACATCACGCGCTGGGCCAGGATCGTCAAGGAATCAGGCGCGACGATCGATTGAGCCGCAGCCTCTGTACAGCCGATCCACTTGAAGTCCACCACCATGCCCTCTGTCTATGACTTCGAAGCCGAGACGATCGGCGGCCAGCCTGTCGCCCTGAACCAGTTCAGGGGGAAGGTCTTGCTGGTCGTCAACACGGCCAGTGCCTGTGGTTTCACGCCGCAATTCGCGGGGCTGGAAGAACTGCACAAGACCTACGGGCCCCTGGGCCTGGTCGTGCTGGGTTTCCCCTGCAACCAGTTCGGTGCCCAGGACCGCGGCAGCAATACCGAGATCGCCAGCTTCTGCCAGCTCAACTACGGCGTGAGTTTCCCGATGATGGCCAAGATCCAGGTCAACGGGCCGCAGGCCCACCCGCTCTACCAGTGGCTGGTGCGGGAGGCCCGGGGCCTGCTGGGCACGAAGTCCATCAAATGGAACTTCACCAAATTCCTGATCGGCAAGGACGGTACGGTGCTCAAGCGCTATGCGCCGTTCACCGAGCCGCGGCGACTGCAACGCGATATCGAGCGCGCGTTGGCAACGTGACTGTTCTTATGCTTAGAGCCGGGCTTGCTGCACCAGCTTGCTGACGGTCACACCCAGGGCGCTAGCCAATTTGACCAGATTCATCACGGCGACATTGTGCTCGCCGCGCTCGATGCCGCCGAGATAGGACCGGTCGATTTCCGCTTCTAGGGCCAACGCTTCCTGCGAGAGGCCTGCCTCGCTTCTGTAATGACGGATCGCCTCCCCCAACGCCACCAAAGCGGGGCTGTTTGCGTGCTGAGGAGACTTTTTCGCCACAGCCGAGATCCTCTCGGCTTGAGGGGTTTAATACCACGGGATAAGATACCCAAAAGAATTGCCGGCCAGTTGGGAGGACTAGGTGATCCGGATCTTTCAAGACCAGTGATTCAGGTCATTCGACATTTCAAGGAGTATTAATGAAAAAGAAGACACTATTGGCTCTTGCGGCCAGCGCTATGGCATGCGGGACCGCTTTTGCCCAAGGCCCTTTTTACGCCGGCGTTGAGCTTGGCGCTGCTGCCGTAAAGAACCAGGCTCAGGATCTCGCCAACACGTTGGTGAGAACCAACGGCGGATCAGCCTCTGTAACTCAAGACACTGGACTTGGCTTCACCCGTCTTTTTGGCGGCTACAACATTAACAAGTATGTCGCCGCCGAGTTGGGATTTGTCCAGTCGGGATACGCAAACGCAACCTTCTCGGGTGTCAGCGGTGGTTCGGTCGCGTATAGCGGAACAGCCAAACTTTCCGTCAATGGCTTTGATGCCTCCGCTATCGTTCATCCTATGCCCGACTCGGGTGCCAAGGGTTTGTTCCTCCGTGCTGGCGTCAGCAGCTACACACAGAAAGTTGATGTGAGTGGCATCAACATCACAGGTGGTTCCAGCAGCAAAAGCGGCTCGGGATTAAACCTTGGAGTCGGCTATGACCTGCCGGTGGGGCCTGGTGATGTGCGCTTCTCGTATACGAACATGAGTAGCGTCGCAGGCGTCAGCGGCAACGACACCAATGCGTTCAGCGTTGGCTATCTCTGGAAGTTCTGATAGGTCTACGCTCAAAACTTGTTAGTTTCTCCGAAGTAATTTGGCGGAGCCTCAATGGCTACCGCCTTTTTTTCGGCAAAAGGCCGCCTGATCTCGTGGCCGGCCTCAGGCCTGCGCCAGCGCCTCGTCCAGCAACTCCACCCAGTGCTTCACCGGCGTGCCGGTGCCGCTCTGCAGGTGCGTGATGCAGCCGATGTTGGCCGAGACGATCTGCTCAGGCTGCATCTCGCCCAGGTTCTTGAGCTTGCGGTCGCGCAGCTCGTAGGCCAGCTTGGGGTTGAGCACCGAGTAGGTGCCGGCCGAGCCGCAGCACAGGTGGGGCTCGACGCGACAGGTGTTGATCTTGAAGCCCAGCGCACCCATGTGCTCTTCCACACCGCCACGCAGCTTCTGCCCGTGCTGCAGGGTGCAGGGCGGATGAAAAGCGACTTGCGCGGCCTTGGCGCTGACCTTGCCGCGCAACTTGTCCACGAGTTCGGGCAACAGCTCGCTCAGGTCCTTGGTCAGGTCGCTGATACGTTGGGCCTTGGCCGCGTACTGCGGATCATCCCGAAGGATATGGCCGTATTCCTTCACGGTCACGCCGCAGCCGGAAGCGTTCATGACGATGGCCACCACGCCGCTCTCCACGTGCGGCCACCAGGCGTCGATGTTGGCCCGCATCTCGGCCTTGCCGCCGTCCTGGTCGTTCAGGTGGAACTTCACGGCGCCGCAGCAGCCGGCCTTGGCGGCCACCACGGTCTGCAAACCGGCGGCGTCGAGCACACGCGCCGTGGCGCTGTTGATGTTGGGCATCATGGCCGGCTGCACGCAGCCGGCCAGCATCAGCACCTTGCGCGCATGGGTGCGCGTGGGCCACTGCCCTGCCTCTTGCGCAGCGGGCACCTTGGCCTTGAGGCTGGCGGGCAGGAGGCCACGGACCAGCTGGCCCATCTTCATGGCCGGGCCAAACAGCGGCGAAGGCAGGCCCTCTTTCAGCGCCCAACGGGTGAGGCGCTCGCTGGCGGGGCGCGCCACTTTCTCGTCGACGATTTTGCGGCCGATGTCGACCAGGTGGCCGTAGTCCACGCCGCTGGGGCAGGTGCTTTCGCAGTTGCGGCAGGTCAGACAGCGGTCCAGGTGGGCCTGGGTCTTGCGCGTGGGCGCCTCGCCTTCGAGCACCTGCTTGATCAGGTAGATACGGCCGCGTGGGCCGTCGAGCTCGTCGCCGAGCAGCTGGTAGGTGGGGCAGGTGGCGGTGCAGAAGCCGCAGTGCACGCACTTGCGCAGGATGGCTTCGGCCGCCTGGCCGTCGGCCGTGTGCTTGAACTCGGGGGCGAGGTTGGTTTGCATGGAAGGTTCGCCTGTCCTGCTCAGAAATCGGGGTAGAGGCGGCCGCGGTTGAAGATACCGGCCGGATCGAACTGCTTCTTCAGTTCACGGGTGATGCGGTCCAGCGGCGCGGCCAGCGGCGTGAAGACACCGGCGCTCTTGTCCGTGGCACGGAACAGCGTGGCGTGGCCGGTGGTGGTATCCAGCACCTTGCTCATATCGGGCCGCTGCGGCAGCGGCAGTTTGAGCCAGCGCTGGGCGCCACCCCACTCGATCAGCGTGGGGCCCAGGCCCAACGGCGGTGCGGTATCGGGCACGCTCAGGCGCATCAGCGATTCACCCTCTGCCAACTGGAAGAAAGGCGCGGTCTGCTCACGCAGTGCATTCCACAGCAACGTGGCCTGGCCGGCGTCCATGACGGTGCCGCCCATGTTCTTCTGCGCGGCGGCCACCGCCGCCTGCGCACCCCGCAGACGCACCATGAGCGCGCCGTCATGCCAGCAGGAGGCGTTGACGGGCAGGGGCAAGGCACCCCAGGTGTTGAGTTGCGCCAGCGCGCGGGTTTCGTCCAGTTCGAACACCAGCGTGCTTTCGGCCACGGCGCGCGGCAGGACCTTGAGCGAAACCTCGGTGATCAGGCCCAGGGTGCCCATGGCGCCGGCCATCAGGCGCGAGACGTCATAACCCGCCACGTTTTTCATGACCTGGCCGCCGAAGGTCAGCAGCTCGGCCTTGCCGTTGAGCAGCTCCAGCCCCAGCACGTAGTCGCGCACCGCGCCCACGCTGGCACGCGCCGGGCCGTTGAGGCCCGAAGCCACCATGCCCCCCACGGTGGCCATGGCTCCGCTGGCGGCAAAGTGCGGGGGTTCGAAGGGCAGGGCCTGGCCGCGCTCGGCCAGCACTTCCTCCACCTCGGCCAGCGGGGTGCCGGCACGCACGGTGATGACAAGCTCACTGGGTTCGTAGCTGACGATGCCCTGCAGGGGCCGGGTGTCCAGCAGCTCGCCTTGCAGCGACTGGCCGTAGAAATCCTTGCTGCCGCCGCCGCGGATGCGCAAGGGGGTGCCGGCCTCGGCGGCCTGGCGCACGCGCTCGATGATGTTTTGGAGGGCTGTATCCATGCCGCCATGTTAACGGGTGGCCGGCGTGCGGACGAAAAAAACCCGCACTTGCCGGAGCAGGTGCGGGTTTGAACCAGAGGAGACTCTCGCTTGCTCTGGCGCGGCAGCCTGCACACGCGGTGCGGGCTGCCGTCCATTGCTCGTTTAACGGTTGTAGGCGGTTTCGCCGTGGGCCGTGATGTCCAGGCCCTGACGCTCGTCTTCTTCGCTGACGCGCAGACCGATGGTCAGGTCGACGATCTTGTAGGCGAGGAAGGAAACCACACCCGACCAGACGACGGTGATCAGCACGGCCTTGGCCTGGATCCACACCTGTGCGGCGATGGAATAGTCGGCCGGAGCCACCATACCGGCCGTGACCCAGTCACCGACCAGGCTCGGGCCACCCAGGGCCGGGCTGTTGAACACGCCGGTCAGCAGGGCACCGACGATGCCGCCGATACCGTGCACGCCGAACACGTCGAGCGAATCGTCGGCACCGAGCATCTTCTTCAGGCCGCTGACACCCCACAGGCAGGCGAAACCGGCGATCAGGCCGATGATCAGCGCGCCACCGATACCGACGTTGCCGGCAGCGGGGGTGATGGCCACGAGGCCGGCAACGGCGCCGGAAGCGGCACCCAGCATGGAGGACTTGCCCTTGAGCAGCGCCTCACCGATGGACCAGGCCAGCACCGCAGCGGCAGTTGCCACGAAGGTGTTGGCGAAGGCCAGGGTGGCGAAGCCGTTGGCTTCCAGGGCGGAGCCGGCGTTGAAGCCGAACCAGCCCACCCACAGCAGGGAGGCACCGACCATGGTCAGCGTCAGGCTGTGCGGGGCCATGGCTTCCTTGCCGTAGCCGATGCGCTTGCCCACCATGTAGGCACCCACCAGGCCAGCGACGGCGGCGTTGATGTGCACCACGGTACCGCCGGCGAAGTCCAGCGCGCCCATCTGCCAGATGTAGCCGGCCTTGCCATTCATGGCATCGACGACTTCCTTGGCGGTGTAGGCGTCCGGGCCCATCCAGAACCAGACCATGTGGGCAATCGGCGCATAGCTGAAGGTGAACCACAGGACCATGAACATCAGCACGGCGGAGAACTTCATGCGTTCGGCGAAGGCGCCGACGATGAGAGCGCAGGTGATGCCGGCGAAGGTGGCCTGGAAGGCGGCGAACACGATTTCCGGGATCACCACGCCCTTGCTGAAGGTGGCAGCGTTGGCGAAGGTTCCGGCGACGTTGTCCCAGACGCCCTTCATGAATAGCCGGTCAAAGCCGCCGATGAAGGCGTTGCCTTCCGTGAACGCGAGGCTGTATCCATAGATGAACCACAGCACGACGATCAGCGAGAAGGTCACCATGACCTGCATCAGCACGGACAGCATGTTCTTGCTGCGGACCAGGCCGCCGTAGAACAGGGCCAGGCCGGGCACGGTCATCATGATGACCAGCAGGGTGGCCACCATCATCCAGGCGGTATCGCCCTTGTTGGGCACGGGTGCGGCAGCAGAAGGTGCAGCAGCGTCTGCGGGAGCCGCAGCGGCCGGGGCAGCAGCCGCGGCAGGAGCGGCGGCCTCGGTGGCCGGAGCGGTCTGGGACCAGACGGCAGCCGAGCCGGCCAGCAGGCCCAGGCCCAGCACGAAGGAGACAATTAGTTTTTTCATGTCAGTGTTCTCTCTTGTTGTGGGAGCCTTAGAGCGCTTCCTTGCCGGTTTCACCGGTGCGGATACGCACGACCTGCTCAAGGTTGTACACAAAGATCTTGCCGTCGCCGATCTTGCCGGTACGCGCCGAGCCTTCGATCGCCTCGATGACGCGATCAACCAGCTCGTCGGACACGGCTGCCTCGATCTTCACCTTGGGCAGAAAGTCGACCACGTATTCGGCACCGCGGTACAACTCGGTATGACCTTTCTGGCGGCCAAAGCCCTTGACCTCGGTGACCGTGATGCCCTGCACCCCGATGGCCGAGAGGCCTTCCCGGACCTCATCCAGCTTGAAAGGTTTGATGATGGCTGTAACGAGTTTCATGGGTTCTCCTCTGGTTTGAGTTGAATTTAGAAGGTGTATTTCACACCCACCACAGCCGTGGCATCCGCCAGCTTGCGGCCATTGACGGTGTACAGGCTGGTCTTGCCATCGGTACCGACGACAGCCACGGAAGCCGACAGGCCCTTGCCCAGATCCTTGGCCAGGGTGACCGAGTAATCCGTGTAGCTATATTGCTTGTTGGCGGCGCCCTCGATGGCCTGGTAGCCCACGTGCGGAACGACAGAGTAACCGCTGCCCAGATCAAAGGTGCCCGACAGGTCATAGTAAGTGCTGCCACTGCTCTTCGCGTAGCCGAACAGGTCGGAGAAGGCGTAAGAGACCTTGAAGGTGTAGGCACCGTAGCTCAGAGCACCGTAAGCCTCGTCGGTATTGGCGTTGACATTCGATGCAGGAGCAGCGTCTTTGTAGGTGTTGCCGATGTACTCGTAGCGCAGGTAGCCAACGTCATAGGACAGATCTTTGGTGATCGCGCCCTTGTAACCGCCATACAAATCGAGTTCGACATCGCCCTTCGTTTCCACGTTGGCGGCGGTGCCAGCTTCCTTGATCCAGCGGATCTGCGAGGCCCATGCGCCAACGTAGAAACCGCTGCTGTGGGCATAGTCCACACCGCCTTGCACGGCCGGGGCCAGGGCCGACTGGGCGATACCGCGGTAACGGTATTCGCTGACAGCGCCCACGTTGTAGGCCAGCTGGGCCATGACAGAAGAGCCAGCGGTCAGGGTCAGGGCGGCCAGGGCGATCTTGGATTTCAGGTTCATGTCTTACTCCATCAGAGGGTTAAAGGGGACGAACTGAATAAGCAGGGACCGTGCCAGCTCTGGCGCACAGAATTTCCACACGAATGTGTACACGTATCCGTACAAGCTGCGTTAAGATAACTGTACAAACATACAGAGTGCACCAATAGTGTGCGTCTTCTGATAAGCAAGCACAAGACTTGCACCGATTTGTGGAGGAAGTTGCCATGAGCCTGTCACTGGTGCATAGCCGGGCCCTGCTGGGGCTGGAGGCCGCCGCGGTCACGGTGGAAGTCCATCTCGCCAATGGCCTGCCCAGCTTCACGCTGGTGGGGCTGGCCGAGACCGAAGTCAAGGAGGCACGCGAACGCGTGCGCTCGGCCATCCTGAACGCCGGGCTGGAATTCCCGCACAACAAGCGCATCACCGTCAACTTGGCCCCGGCCGATCTGCCCAAGGACTCCGGTCGTTTCGACCTGCCCATCGCGCTGGGCATCCTGGCGGCCAGCGGCCAGATCGACCCCGCCGCCCTGGCCGGCCACGAGTTCGCGGGCGAACTTTCTCTATCGGGCGAGCTGCGCCCGGTGCGCGGCGCGCTGGCCATGGCGCTGGCCTTGCGCGCTGCGCCAACCCGGCTGGTGCTGCCGCCGGGCAGCGCCGAGGAAGCCGCCCTGGTGCCGGACATCATCATTTACAAGGCAGGCCACCTGCTCGATGTGGTGCAGCAATTCCTGCCCGGCCGCAACCAGGCCACGAGCGACTCACCCGCCTGGTCACGCCTGGCTTCGCAGCCGCTGCGCTTCAAGGACGAGGGCCCCGATCTGGCCGACGTCAAAGGCCAGGCCGGTGCGAAACGGGCCCTGGAGATCGCTGCGGCCGGCGGCCACAGCATTCTGTTCAGCGGCCCGCCGGGTGCCGGCAAGTCCATGCTCGCCGAACGCCTGGCCGGCCTGCTGCCCCCCATGTCCACCGACGAGGCACTGGAAAGCGCGGCGGTGGCCAGCCTCGCCGGGCGCTTCGATCTGGGACACTGGGGGCGCCGCCCCACCTGCAGCCCGCACCATTCCGCCAGTGCCGTGGCACTGGTGGGGGGCGGTTGTGAATCACATCAAATTACTGGAATAAACATTAATTTGCTGTACCAGCCAGCGTAGTTCCGGCTAGGTAAAAGCGCTTCACAGCGCCCATAAGCGCCCCAAGCATGAGCGTCTTGCTGGATCACTGCTAGGTTCGAGCATCGGGCTCCAGCCAAACCTGAAGCGCGGAGGCCCCTTCGCCCCACACTTCAGCCCGCGTGCATCGAACCTCTCGAACCCAGTTCTGAATGCTTCAAGCAGCCATAATGATGAATGTATTTTGCATTTTATAGAAAATACATCTTGCAATATACATTTCCTTGATTTTTCACGTAGAGCCGTGATAATTAGGATTATCAAGGGTCTCTTAATGACAAATAGGCTTAGCATCATCGACACTCTCGAGTCAGCCCGCAAGGCGCAGGGTCTGACCCAGGAAGAATTGGCCCAGCGGGCCGGCACCAGCCGTGTCACGGTCGGACGCGTAGAGTCTGGCTTTGATCCCAAGCTAGCAACTGTCTACGAGCTGGCACGTGCGCTAGGGCTGGAGCTGGTCCTGGTGCCAAAAGTCCTCACCGGCGAGGTCCAGGCCTTCATCCGGTCTGGCGGGCGTGTACTGGCCCAACCCAGTGGAGTCGGCGCACCCAACTCCGTCGTGACCCAGGCCCTGGCCATCAGTAAGGCGACACACAGACTCGCGCAAGAAACGAGCAAAGAGCTGCAGAGCGTGCATTCCGCCAGAAGCCTCGCCCAGCAGTTCTTGGACCCCAACGCAGCGGTGCACTCCCCTCAGCCAGCAGCCGCATGGTCAGCCAGAAGTGTTGCCCAGCAAGGCCTTCCATCGCATTTCGCGGAGAGTGGGGATCTCCCAGCTGACGCTTTCAGTCTCCTCGTGCCCCAAGACGGGTCTAAGGGCCCGGGCATCTCTGCTGCAGCTCTGGCCCGCCTGCAAGGTCTCACGCCTCCCAAGGGCGGCAAGAAATGAGCGCTGCCCTCGCGAATGCGCCGGGCACGATCCGCTATCTGCGCATGTACCTGTATGCGCCCAGCGGTGAGCGCGCGCCCATTGGCTACCTCTCCAGCTACGGCGACATCATGCGGGTGTCCTTCGATACGGACTACATCAACGATCCCCAGCGCCTGACCCTGTCCTTGAACTATCGCGGCTCGAACGACGCCCAGACGCGCGAGATCCTCTCGGCCAAGAGCGATGAGCGCGTAGTCAAGACCTCGGGCCGCTGGCCCAGCTACTTCGAAAACCTGCTACCCGAAGGCCACAACCGCACCCGCCTTGCGGGCCAGCGCGGTTGCAGCGAGGACGATGAGTTTGAGCTGCTGGCCGCAGCCGGCCATGATCTCATGGGAGCCCTGGAGGTGGAGCCCATGCCGCAGGACCAGGGCATCCCGACCGCGGTGCGGCACTGGCACACGGCACTGGGCCTAGATGTGCTCGAGCCAGGCTTTGTAGAAACACCCGTCGAAGATGGCTCGGCCATTCCGGGGGTAGTGACCAAGTTCTCTGCGGTGCACGATGGGCGCCGCTACGTCGTTCGTCGGCATGGCCACGCCGGCAGCCACATCCTCAAGCTGCCCAACTCCGCGCACCCGGACATGGCCTTAAATGAGTACGCCGGCTACGCACTGTGCGCAGGCCTGGAGCTGAATTGCGCCAGGGCCGACCTGATCACGCGCGAGGAAGCAGCCTTGCCCGAGCAGGTGCCATTCGAGTTCATCCTGGCAGTGCAGCGCTTCGATCGTGTAGGTGGACGGCGCGTGCACATGGAGGAATTTGCACAGGCCATGGGCCTGACTCCGGGCCAGAAATACGGCCACGAACTCCTGCAGGACTACGGCCAGATGTTGCGCGTGCTCAATGAGCAGTCCGCACGTCCGGCTCAGGATGTGAAAGAGTTCCTGGGACGCATGGTGGCCTTCATCCTGATGGGCAACACCGACGCGCACCTCAAGAACTGGGCGCTGCTGTATGAGGACGGCATCACTCCGGTGCTCGCACCGCTGTACGACCCGGTGAGCGTGTCAAGTTATTTCAAGGGCTCGCCCAAGTCCTACGGGCATAACCGCGCCATCGACGAGATCGTGTCCAGGTTTGGCTGGGATGAAATGACGCAGCTCATCGAGCGCGGTGGTTTTTCTAGACCGTCGAACCTGATCCGCCACTGCCGCGACCTGGTAGACCTGGCCAAGGCGAACTGGCCAAAAATCTTGGAAGACTACGCGGCCCCGCCGTCCATGGTGGAAGAGATCACCGAACGGCTGGCTGGCAAAGTGGCATTGGCACGCTAGGTATTCAGTGCAACTCAAGTTGTAGACAGGTTATCAAATGTCTATGTGAAATAGATCGGGGAGAGAACCAGATGTCAGAAATCGACGATCAGGCAGCGGATCATGCGAAGGGGAGAACCTGGATTTCTCCCGACATCTTCGAAATGGACCTCAAGCCGCAGGGCTGGAAGGATGACCCCGAACTGCGCGCTGCAGTCAATTGGCTGCTGTCGTTCGTGCCGCCAGAGGAGTGGCAGAAGAGACGGTTCGCTGCACTTCGTCACTTTGTGGACGCAGCCACGGGCTACTCGCCGGATCCATCTGGGAAGGGGAAGTTCTTTGACGACCGTGACCGCTTTGCCTGGTATCTGTTTCTTGGTCAGGCGATTCTGGACCACCCGAGGATTTACGACCACGTGTACGGTAGTCGTGTCGTTCCAGTGCTCACTGCCATAGGACGGAACCTCGAACTATTGAAAAGGGTCCCAGGGGTCGACGCTCGAGTGAGGCGAATGGTTGGCCCCGATAAGAGCCAACCGAATGCGGGCCTCTTCGAGCTACTGGTTGCGGCCGCCTATTGTCGACAGGGCGCCAAAGTCTCATTTCTTGAAGAGCGTCCCGGCCTCGCTAAAACCCATGACATGGATGTTGGGCTTGATGGAACAAACTGGGCTGTAGAGTGCAAACGGCTTGAGGGAGGCGAGTATTCCGAGGGGGAACGAGCGCAAGCACGGGAACTATGGATGCCAGTTGCTCATGCGCACCACGAGCGAGGGCTGAATGTTCTGGTGACAGTTAACTTCCTCGTCGAGCTCAGCACCATCCCCCGCGATTACATTGCTCAAAAGGCTGCGGTATGGATGCGCACGGGGAGCCTGTTCGCTCACACGTGGAGCGACTCCATTTCGACAGGGCGAATCGAACGATTGAATCTGAAACCCCTTCAGGATGTACTCAAGACAGACGACGTCGCAATGAATAGCTCGCGTTTGCATGAGTTGCTCACCGGCCGCTACAAGCGCAACGCGCACATCATTACCTCATTGCATGTCCAAGTGGATGACAACCCGCTCTATGTGAAGGAGTGCGATGCCGGCTGTGTGTTTGATTGGAATAGTCAAAGTGAAGCCGCCATTGACAAGCGGGCAAGGGATGTCTTCAAGCGCGTCGCTGAGGGCTGTCGCCAACTTCCTGACGGAAGGCCGGGGATCGTGCACGTCGGCTTTGAAGCTGTTGAAGGAGACGAGGTTGAGAAGCGACGGTACGAGAAGGTGCTGCAGTCCCTGGCGGACCTCGACCCCGAGGGAAAGGCGCTCGAGTACGTCTATGTCTCCTGGTTCGCGCCTGAGAGCCCCCCTGATACATTGATGGCCTTCGACGAGACCTGTCACCATCAGGCGATTCGACCGAAGCGTTCCCGCCCACTGGGGAACGGCTTCTTGGTCCTCCCGCCAGATCTTGCGTCTCGCTCAGGCGTGCACTGGACGCCGCCGAGCTAGGAACAATCGACTGCAGTTGTCGTTAATTGTCCGGATCCGCTGTTCGTGACATCGCCTCAACCTTAGAGCTCACTGGCGTATGAAGCTGCATCAGTCATTCCGCTTTAAGCACGCCTCGACCGTGGAAGTTCGCGTGTTCCTGCAAGGGCTCGCCGAAGTAGCTTCGCTTGAAGATCGCGGCGATTTCTTCGTCTTCTCGCAGCTTCCGAGTTAGACTATTTTTACCTTTTGTGGCGAGCTCGTTACCGTGGGCATACATTCGGAACGCACGGGCGCGTTCGGGCCCCTCTGACCTGTCACTCCAGAGTTGAATACTTCTAGTTGATGAAATTCACTCATATCAACGTTCATAACGTGCACGAGTTGATCCCGCCTTGGGCGATCGATCCGTTTATTCTCTCCAAACATTTAGATGGCCTATTCTTAACCGAGAGCGGCGCTCGGTTAGCACCGACCGGAGCTGCGTTGTACCAGCCTCTACCGTTCTGGGTCGAGGTTAATGTCAACACAACACCTCAAACAGTCCGAGTCTGCACACCTGATAATTCGGTCAATCTGAGTGGGCGCCTCATCCTCATTTGTCGCTCTGTGGCTAATGAATTGGCTCAAATTGATGTGCCACTCAACCCGATATTTAAGGGATACGATCGCATTGAAGGAAAGTATTCCGTCTACCTTCACTCATTCCAAACCGAGACTCCAATAGGGTATGTTGGAATGACCAAGCAGCGTTGGTTTAATCGCTACGCCCAACATATCTCATCAGCACGAACCGGTTCCCCGTATCTGTTCCACAGGGCAATCCGTGAACATCAAGGGTGCGAAATTCTGCATAAAGTGTTCGTGTGTGAGCTTGACCACTCAAATGCACTTGAGTGTGAAGAAGAGTGGGTCGGGATGTTCGGCTTGTACCCGCTTGGGCTGAACATGATTCCCGGCGGGAAGGCTGGCTTTGCCTACCTTTCAAAACTTGGGCTACAAGCCAAAACGTCAGAAGAGCGCGATGCCTCGTTGGAGCGACTTTCTGCCTGTGAGTCTCTAGAGGGGCGAACAAATCCACTATGCGCGGCCCGCTGGGAATCCGACCCAAGCTTCGCTGAGCGCGTTATCTGTGGCCATAGCAGTCGTTTATCAGTTGCTCAGATTCAACTCATCCGACTTGGCGCATCATTCGGAAAATCTGTCGAACAACTTACATTGGAATCTGCTGCACTCAATTCGAGGCAAGTAAAGAATCTTGTTTCTGGCAGAACCTATCAACGCATCAAATAAGCCTGCTCCAGCACTGACTCGACGGTAATTGTTCAGCTTCGATTGGGAACAAGGGGCGAGCAACTGCGCCAACTGAAACTAGCCATACAGCGGACCTTGTGGTGGCGGTCTCTTATACAACCTAGACTCTCGAATTTGGCTTAATGGAAAGCCTCGGTTCTGTAGCTTTCCACGGATGTAAGTAATGTCTTTCTCGTTCTTTGTCGGGCCAATGCGGATGTCTTGGATAAAGCTAAGAGGGTCGATATTCAGCTATTTCAACGATCTTCCACCGTGGAGCAAGATATCACTCTCGCTAACCGCTTCTTGATCTACAGCACGAAGCTTGCAGCTTCCCCAAAGCACATTCACTACTGGATCAGTTTCGACGACCATTGAGGTCGTGTTTGACGCTTGCCCATCCTTCTCAAAGATCGACGCGTACGGGTGTGACCGCTTAGCATCCTTTACCATCTCCATCATCACCTGGTAGATGGCGCTGAATTGGAGTTGAGGGATTGCTGACTTCAACGATTTGTAGATGCCGAGTGCGGCCAGGTCCAGATCTGCCCACAGGTAGACTTGTTGAGCCTGCAACAGCTCAGACAGTGACCCCGGAGCCCCTGCCCTTATGATCTGGATAGGTTTGTCCTCGGAGTGCATGTCTTCGATCCACGCTTGCCCCAGGTACGTGAGGCCAAAGCCGTAGGTGCAAACAAGCGCTACCGTTTCACCAAGACCACTGCGCACAGCGTTTTCGAACGCCCGCGGATTTTCGATCAGGAGGCTCGCTACAGGGGCTGGTGGTCCTGCGCAGACAACATACCTAGGAGAACTGGTCTTGAGTCGGGCAGGAAGTCCTAGAGCCTGCATTGCCTTGGAATCAAGGGCTGAAAGGACTTTTGATCCCCCCATGATGGCTCGCGCACTGACATTGAACCCAGCCCCATCCATGCCGGCAATGTCCTGCGACGCCAGCTCAGCCAAGCACCCCGCGAGGCTGTCCATGTCCGTACTGGATAGGTCGCTGACCTTGGCGTAGAACGGCTCCAAAGCATGCTTTGCCTTAGTACTGAGGCTGCTTTGGGCTAAGGCCTGAATCCATTGCTGTTCGGCCGGGGATACGGTTTTCTCAGGCCGCACAATTTCGGTCAGGCCGCTGGCCGGTAGTTCTTGCCGGTCAGGGGTGTAGCGCAGTAGCTGTGCCCGGTACAACTCGCGCACCAGTCCCTTCACTTCGATTTGGTCGACCCCAAGCCTGCGCCCCAAACCCTCCATGAGGGTGGTGGTCCGGATGCTCGTCCCTTTGGCCATCTTCAACAGGCTGGCGAAGGCCTGCTGCGCCTGGTCAGAGCATGCGTTCAGATCAGGTTGCTGGGACATGGGGCCGGGTGATGGAACTGAAAAAACCGACTGTGCCGGGACTGCGGCCACTCTCGGTGAACTTCACCAGCCGCTCGCCGCTGTTGTTGGTGAGCTTCTTTCCAACGTGGTAGACCGGAAACACGCTGCTGTCGTTGGTCCATGTCGGGGAGTGCAAGAAACCAATGATCTGGAAATTGCCGCCGAGATTGCCAAGGCCGTTGAACGCTTCGCGGATGATGTGCCTGTCCGACAAGGTACTAAAAATGCCGTCGACAAAAATCACCCGGTTCGTTTCCTGTCGCTTGCGGGCGGCTTGCCTATTGCTGAGCTTGCGCATGCCCCTCTCGATCTCATATTCGGCCTGCCGGACGATCCACATGAACTCCAAAGCCACTTTCTGGCCGGTGGAGAGCTTTTCGGTCACCGGGGACTCAGTTGCGCGAATGCCGCTGTGGATGAAATTGACCTTAGGTTCGAGGAATATCTTGTCGATGAGCGTTTCACGCAAGAAATCCTTGATTCGACTTTCATTTGTCCGCCTCAATGCCCGCGTACCTTCCCCGGCATTTTCGGAAAGTAGCTTTACCCCTGCGGTGAGCTCCATCAAAATTTCATTGATCAGATCTTCACCAGCCAGCTGGACCTTGATCTTGAAACAACCACTCGGGTAACGCCCCATGACCTTGTCCATCGCTTCGAGGTTGTCCTGGGCGACGAGGATCAGACTCGAAAGCTGCTTTAGGGCCTCTTCATTTGCCGCTTGGGCCGCGTGAATGGCCTTGGCGGCATCCTCGCGGTCTTTTCCCAGGGAAACATTAAGACGCTCAAATAGCGCATTGAGCTCTGAAATCTGCTCTGGTGTTGCGCGTTTGATGACGTCCAGCTCCAGTGCATTGAACGCCGCCGTCTTGGTTCCAGATTCCAACTCTGCTTTGTTGCAAAACACCTGTTTCTTGGCCGCGTAATCGCTGGTGGCTGTTCGGAAGGTCTCCTGCATTTTGTTGAAGGTGTCGAGACTGCTTTGTAGGTCGATTGATTGAATGCTGAACTGAACCTCGGAGACCAGCGAGGCCAGCGCATTGGTTTCTTCCAAGGTCGGCGCCCGGAGCCTGTCTGCAACCTGTTGGAGGCTGGTGTATAGGGTGTGTGACGCTACCGGGTACTGTCCCTCTTCCAGCAAGGAAAAATCAGCGTGGGCAGCTTTTGTTGCAGCTGCTTGGCTACCGAGTTCGTAGGCCAGATCATGAATGGACTTTCTCAACGCCAGCCAACTTGGGATCTCTGCGCCCTCGATGAGTTTGTTTGCTTCTACAAGCCCATCGGCCAGCTTCTGCTTCTCACCCTGGTCGCTGAGTTTGTTTGCAACAGTTGAGGCCAAGTCGGCTTCTGATTTACCCAAATTCTCAAAGTAGGACGCTGCGCGATCAAAGTTCACGTTCGACTGGAACTCAATGAACTGTGTGCTTCGGCCTGCGGCTATTTCATGGGCTGATTTATAGCCCTCCATGAAGGCAATGTCATCAGCCTGTTTTGAAAACTCTACAACCAGCCTGAGTTCTTCGATCCGGTCTGGGCTGTTGTCTTGCTCGAACGCCGTCGCTCTAGATTCAGCATCTGTGACCGCGCTTTCCAATTCTTGCTGCGCTTCTGTATGCGTCTCCACTTCCAACTTGGCAGCCTCATGAGCTGCGTTGGCCTGTTCGAGCGTGTGATTCGCCTTTACAAGGGCTTCATCGCCCCCCAGATTGGCATACCGTTTGGCGTCTGTGTACGCATTCAAACTCTCTTCACATGCCCGCTTTTCAGCAGTATCGAATTCAATTGCTATGGCATCAGCCTTTTCCCGGAACACGACACATTCGGTCTCCAGTTCCCCTTGTCGCGCTTCCCCACCCTTTTGGAGGTAGTTGCGCTGTGCAGCCAAACATGCAAGCGCATCGTCCTTGATTTGCGGGGTCAACCTGTGCAGGGCTTGTCTTGCCAGATTAAATTCCGCTTCGTACGCGGCGTATTTGGCTTCGCTGCCAGTCTTGATCGCTTCCCCTGCCTGTGTGGCCATCCGATATTCGTCGGTGCGGTAGTCGACGGTTTTCAGCTCCTGTTCCAAGGCTTCAATGCGTTTTGTCAATCCAACCTGACGACTCACCAACAGGGCGCGTTGTTCTTTGGCAAACGCAGGATCGAGAAGGATTCTTGCCTGTCGGGAATAGCGACCGGCGAAGAACCCCATGACCTGCAAGTCACCACTGATTTGCCCCTGGGTGCCGATGGCCTGCAGGAGAGGGGCCTTGAGTAACAACGGGATTCCGATGTCTTGCTGTTCCAGCACTGCGGCTGCCGCTGATAAGTCCTCCAGCGTTTCGAACACAGGGGCAGACAAAAGGCCTGTCAAGGCACTTAGGGCCCCTATGCGTCGCTCCGGGGTGCCCTCCATCGTCTGCAGCATGGCATAGAGGCGCTGCGGCCCGTCTCCCAGCACCGCCCATGCCCGACTGAAGGCCGCATCGTCCACCACTGACAGATTGTCCAACGCCTCAATTTCCGCGTCTGTCGTATCCAACAGGTCGTTGGTGATCCGCAATTGATCAGTCAGTTCGGTTCGGCGCTTGTCAGTTGCATCAATCCATTGGGAAGGTGTTTGGTCCGGATATTTGACCCGGAAACCCTCCAAAGCGGTCACCAGTGGCTCCAGCGGCTGCATGTTTTGCTGCGCAAGGCTTTGCGCTTCAGACCAATCGCGATGTTCCTTGATCGGGTCTGCCGTCAATGCATCGCAGTCACTGCCGAAGATGTCAATGAACCGGCCGGCACTGGCCTTGAATTTGACCAACTCCGCATAGTCGTTGCTGGCTCTGGCCAGATCAGCGTCTGCATTCGACTTCTTCGTGGTCACTGCTCTGAGCGTCGTGCTTGGATGCTCAACGTCCCGAGGATCCACCTCACCAAAGTAGGACTGAAACACCGCGTAGAACGCCTTCAGTTCGTTCAATTTGTCTACCTTGTCACTGCTGTCACGGACCAACTGCTCGGCCCTGATTACCGCGCGTTCCAGATCCGGCCGCTTCTTGGCGGATTCGTCGGCCTTCTTTTTCGCCCTTTCGTATTGATTGCCTAGTTTCTTTTTCTGTTCAGTCAACTCGATGTACTGGGTACGGATGCCTTCAATGCCGGACAAGCCGGCTTCGTCAATAGCCTTCAGGTATCGCTCCCAACCCGACTTCAGCTCGCCCTTTCTTGAGCTCATCTCGTTCATTTGGGTGCTGATCGTGGCAACTTCCTTGGCCAGCCATTCCTTGGCCTGGCGGGGCTGGTTGTGGAGTTCCTGTGGCAAATGGGGCGCTATGTTGAGGAACTTGTTCCAAGCCGCTTCGTTCTCGGCACGGCCTTGAATCTGCGTCCGCAGCCCCGCTATCTCCGTTCCAAGCTGTTCAATTTCCTTGTTGAGCGTCTGGAGTGTTGCCACGTTCGCGGTCAGTGTCGATTTCAGCGCATAGATCTTCAACGAGGCTGGGTTGGTGTCAATCTGGGCTTGTGCCGTGTCGAATGCTGCCTGGAAAACATCATCCAACCCCATGAGCGTGGCACCACTGGTGTCAGCAAACAAGGGGAGCAGCTTTGCGACTGCTTCCCGTGTGTAGCCCTTGCGGTAGTGTCCTCCACCGGCTTTGCCCGAGGTGGAAAATCCGAAATCGCAAGCAAAGTCAATGACTTGCGAATTCAGCGGTGAGTTAGGAATATGTTTTCTATCCGAAATTTCGCCAATGCGTTTGACTTCGATCCCCGCCAGCTCGCCCAAGGTCTTGTCCAGGATGAGAATTCCGTCCTCACGGTGGATGACCATGCCCTTGAGGGCTTTTCGAATCCGCGGATCTTGCTCGGTCGATCGCACCAGCTTGTCGACAGACCTTGGAAGCCCCAAAACGGCGTGTGGCGAGTCTTGCGAGCCGTAGTGCTGCAGTAGTGCCACATCCTTCTTCACGACCCTCAGTGCCGTTTGCATCGCCTCACGAGTTTTGTTGGCTGTGGTGCCCGCATCCACTACGGGTTTAAGCTCAACCCCAATCGCGGTTTCCCTGCGCTCCAGGTTTTCCTGCTTGCGTGCCATCTCTCGCTCTGAGGTCACGATCTGAGACAGGCTGGAGTGCAGCGTGTCTTCAACACTGGTTTCGTCTTCTTCGGCGAAGGTGTTGAGCAAATTGGTCAACAGGTCAGGAGCAACTACAAATTTGAAGAACGCGGCGTCATAGCTGTCGCCGGCGCGTGGTTTGAAGCTGAAAAAGCTCGCGTTTTTATCGTCAGAACCTTTGTTTTGGTAGATGGCATTGCGGCGCACCACATCCATGGAAATCGCATCGCCCACGTGGGCTTGCCACTCACTGGCGTTGCGAAACGTGTTCCATTGGCAACCCGGTATGGACTTGGTCTTTTTGACGAAGGCTTCATCGGGCACGTTGTTCAGTACGCCGTTGACCAGTGTGTAGCAGGGTGAATCTTCAAGGGTCCCGCTGTAGCTGTAGAAGATGGGCGCATCCGCGACATCGTTGTTGAGGGCGACACCGACTACACGGGTCTGCCCTGGCAAATTTTCCGGATCAACCTCCAACAGGCTTGGCTCCCGGTACGCGGACTTGTCTACCTCGCGGAATTCAATCCGTGCGTGGGTGTATCCCCTGCCCTTGGGCGCTGACTTGTCCCGGACCCGTTGCAACAGGGATTTATCCCGGCTCAACACCAGTAACAGCAGCTCAGCCATGGAGGTCTTACCCCCGCCATTGGTGATGTTCACCAGCGACGACTGGCAGTCCATGCGCAGGGTGATACCCGTGAGCATGGGGTTCCAATTGGCAAAGTGGTTGGTCTCCAACCCCTCGGTCAGGTAGTTGGATATCTCGACACGGGAAATCAAACTCATGCGGCGGCCCCTCCACCATGTACAGGTTCAACCAGCAGTGGCTCCGTGATCCCGGCATAGCCTTTGCTTGGTAGCTTCTCCCGATCAGCCAGCATCAATGGTTCCAAGATGCTCCCGTAGTTTTCCTTCATCTCCACCGCTGAAAGCAGCGTCTGGCGGTAGACGCCGTTACCCTTGTCTTCGAGCATGAAGGCGTCGACCATCAGATCCAGAAAACGCTTGGCGTAGCGGTCGATGGAGACTCCTTTTTCCGATGTCAGGACTTCATAGACCTCGCTGTCCGCCAGCGTTTCAGGGTTCAACCGGCGAACACCTTCGTTGATGTGCACGCGCATGGCCTCGATCAGGGCATCCTTGGTGAAAGTCGCGTCCAGCCATTTGTTGCGTTCGTCGGCGCCACGGTCGCGCTGGGTGTAGAGAAGGTCCAGGTGCAGTAGCCAGAACTGTGTCAGCCACACCTTGGCCTGTACGGTGCGGCCACCGGCAGGCTCTATCCGTTCCAGGGCACGGGGCAGATCCAGTAGTGGGCATTCCACATTCGGTTTTCTCGACAGCATGAATACGCGTTCACCAGAGCCGATACCGGCTACATCAAACGTGGTCAGGGTGATCAGGTCAAACCCATAGCCGTTCATGAGCTCACACAGATCCGTCATCGATTCCTGGGGGGCATCTTTGAGCAGTTCTGCAAGCTCGTGTTCATCCTTGTGTCGGCCGCGCCTTTCCTTGCGGAATTCAATCTTGCGGTGCTTGAGAAGGTAGGCACTGATGCGCCCCATTTCAAATGGCGTCATTTGGGGACTCTTCGGGCAATGTGGGGCTGGTCACAGCGAGTGACAAACTGGAGTGCATAACGTCTGCACCGGGTAGGGAGGAAATGGTCAACGTTCGATCCATCACGGCTTGGACGCTTTCAATGGTCAGCCATTCCTCGGGCGAAGTCAGGGCCGCAACCACGCAGGCAAAGTCACTTTCAGTACCTTCTTCGCTGGCCCACTGCATGATGGCGTCTTGGATCGTCAATGGGCCTTGTGCAATACGCGCATTGAAGGCTGTTTGGTTCTTGCCCATCCACTCCAAAAACCTGTCTTCGGGCGGCAAGCTGAATTCACCCAGATCCAGAGATATGGACTGCGCGGCTTTGGTGGTTATCGGTTTGATGGAATGCCGCCAGTCGGCACCCATGGGGTAGTTCATGTGGGGGAATACCGGCCCCATCTCATGGAGGATAAAGTCCGTCTGCAGGGCGTTGGGAGGGGTCACCACCATGCGCAGCGCGAGTTTTGCGAAGCCCGGGGCCGGGACGCTGGTTGAGGCCGCAGAGAGAGATTTGGATGCCAATTCAGACAGGCGGCGGGAGTAACCAACAATGCCACGCTGCAGCTCGCGCACCCGGTCCTGTACCAACCCAAATGGAACGTCCTGATCTATGGTTTTGGGGCCGGCCCCACGGGCGAGAACGCTGACCTGTGCCTGCGCTTTGTTCACCAGCTCTGCCGCGCGGCGCATGGTCCCCTCGAAGCTCTCTAGGTCTTCGAACAAGGTGTCCAGGAATCGTCGTCCACTGGAGGTCTTCTCAATGAGGGAGACCAATGCAAGTTGCTCGGTGCGCAGCTGGTCAATGAGTCGGTCCAAAAACCGCATGGCCTGTTCAAGCTTCCCTGTTTCGAGCGCCCGTAGCAGCTTGGTTACGTCGCCCTCGATATAAGCAAGATCCAGATTGTCTGTGGCCATGGCCAGCGCCTTGCGGCCCAGCCTTGAGAGCCTGTATCCCGAGAGGTGTGCGGCTTTTTCCACCAGGTTGGTGTCTTTGTCGCCGATTACGTGGCTGGATTCTTCGTCCGTCTGCAGCAGCTTCAGCTCAGTTGGCCGTGACAGGACGTTGAGAACGAACTCCACATCCAGTTCATGCGCCCAGTCGAGGGTTTCGCGCACTTGCAGGACAACGAAATCTAAGGAAGCGTATTCATCGCCGGATCGTTTTCCGGAGTCCTGGAGCGCTGCGAGGACTTCGCTGGCAATTGAGACGTAGCGACCATCTTTGAGGCCAGGTCGTTCTTCGGTCTGGTATTGGGTAGACGCACCGGGGCCGCGGCTTGAATCGTGCAAGTCCAATAGACGCGCTGATACTTTGAGCAGCGGTGACAGATCTATCAAGAGTTCACTCCCGGAATAGTATGTTTTTTTGTTTCATTCTATCCACCGCCTTTCTAACCTAAATTACTTTGGACTGCATCGCCTCGTGGCGATTCAGTCAGCTGCATTTGACCAAATGCCGACGAAGACCACTGAACAGATGGTGGGGAGTACTTTTAATTTTGAGCAGTTCTAAAGCAGGTTGCAACAACCCACCTTGGCTTTGGATGGGCAACTGCCCATTAATCTGATGGCAAGCGAGCAGGGCAGGAAGTGCGTACGTGATCTGCTGTTACGCCTCGAATACAGCGTACACACCTGAGCGCTTATAGCCGCTACCTACCCTTCGCGAGGAGGGCTCTCCGCTCACTCAATCGTCGTCGACAGGCTTCGACCCGTCATCGCCACTGACGGCACCTTTCTTGAGATCTCTCACTTGGGAGAGCACATGCAGCCGGATGTCTTTGGTGAGGATCGTAGGCAGTGGCGACGCTGACCGTAGTTGTTGTGCACGCTGGGTGTGACCCAGAACCTTGCGCCATGATCGGTTTTCCAGGATTTGCTCCCAGGCCTGCCACAGCGGGGTAGTGCGCGAATCAGGTTTGGAGGCGATCCAGTTCGCCAGCGTGGTTTTGGCTTTGCTAAGCGAGGCAGGATCACGCTTGATAGTGCGAACTGCCTCGTGATGCAGTGCCAGGCTTTGCAAATCCTGAACCCGATGGCTGAATTCATCCGAAGAGCTCGGGGCTTGGGCTACGTGACGTTCGAATCCGGACTGTGCCGCAGTCAAGCCTGTCAGGAGTGCCAGCTCGCTGCTTAGATCTAGCACCGACATGACTCGAAGATAGGTTCCCATGGAGGGACTTGGATCACCCGACTCGACAGCAGTCAGCGTCATACGTGAGACCCCGGCGCGTTTGGCCATCTCGACCATGCCAAAGCCACGGGCTTTACGCAACCGCTTGAGGCGGTCACCAAGCTGTATGAGTAACTGGCGGTCAAGAACGCTAAGTGAGTCGGGCAAGCTCATTTGTCCACTATATTAGACAAACGACTATGGCTACCGACTTCACCAAGCTTGCTTTTATAGTTCTGGGGTTTTGGTTTTAATAAAAGCCAATAAGCCTAGAATTGGGCTTCCCCCAGTTTCCCGGACGGTTTGCTTAGCCCTTTAAGCCTTCTTCAAACTGGACCGGGCTAAGGAAGTCTAGCTTGGAGTGCTTGCGCACCGGGTTGTAGAACCGCTCGATGTAGTCGAACACGTCCGAGCGGG
>JAXMMJ010000133.1:0-28661 GCA_034366585.1 Hylemonella sp. | reverse complement strand
TCGCCAAGCTGGCCAACCAGATGATCGTCGGCATCACCATCGGCGCCGTGGCCGAGGCATTGCTGTTCGCAGCCAAGGGCGGTGCCGACATGGCCAAGGTGCGCGAAGCCATTGCCGGCGGCTTTGCCGACAGCCGGATCCTGCAGCTGCACGGCCAGCGCATGGTGGAGCGCGACTTCGCCCCGCGCGCCCTGATGACCGTGCAGCTCAAGGACATGCGCAATGCCATGGAAACCGCCAGCAGCCTGGGTTTCACGGCGCCCATCACGGCGCTGCTGGAACAGCTCTACGCCGAAGGCGTGGCCCACGGCCTGAACGAACTGGACCAGTCGGGCCTCTTCGTGGAACTGGCGCAGCGCAACGGGATGAAATGAGGCGGGTGTGGCGGGATGACCCTTTTGGGGGATGGCCGGGCGCGGGCGGATCCGACAAAATCCTGGTCAAGATGACTCTCCGGCGTTTGTAACTTTGCCGGGTTTCATGCTATTTTTAGAATAGCAAAGAATCCATATCTGCTGTCGCTTTATGCCTCATTTCTTCAGGGAATTTCCCGTTTTATTCCGCAGGATGCTGCGGTCCATATCACGTTAGGCGTCATAACATGACCGTAGGTGACGGCTTCGAGGGGAACAGGTGGCATGACAACGCCATTCATGGATTTCGCATGGTCGAAGGTGCAGATGGATGCAGTGGGGAGCTGGTGCTGGATATCGATTTCATTGTCGAGTGGCTCAGCCCTGAAAGCGGAAACAACGCGTTCAGCTTTCGAATAGCACCCGCAGACCTTACTTTTCACGATGTTACGGAACTGGTCATTTCTATTGACTACGCCTCCTCGACTGCAGCGCTTCAACCGATGACCATTCACGAAATTCACAGAGAGGCTGTTACATACCAGAACGGCCATTCTTCTTTCGCATGGAGGCTTGAAATCAATTGGCCGCGGAACAGTTCTATTTCCTTCAGCTCAAGTGGTTTTACCCAAGTTCTGCGAAAACAACCCATCAGTTCTGGCGCTCAGTATTTGCGTCCATCAGAGAGAGTGCTATGACGCCCAACACATCATTCCACCGGACCTGTCGCGGCAAGCCGCGACGGCCCGATGAATTCTGACGTTAGGCATCAGCATGGCCGACTCCCTAGCACCCGCTGCTCCGTTGTCCGAGGTCCGCTTCGTTCACGACTACGTCCAACTTTTTTTTGACGATGAGTGCTTCAGCATTTACAACGCGTTTTCAGTGCATCAGAACGGCCAAAGCTTTAGAGAGGGAGAGCCAGGGTTTGCGGATGCACTTGTCCGACTGATCGGCGAGCGCGCGACAACAGCGCCCCACGGCGGACCACTGCGACTCGTATTTCAGGGCGGTACTGAACTTCGCGTTTTGGTCGGGCTCGGGAACGAAGGCGGACCTGAGGCGTTCCAATTCAGCCGGAATGGCGCGGTATTGGTCGTGGAACAGAATGCCTGACGCACTCATGCCGGAAGGGGTCTGATGCCTAACTCCAACGTTAAATGTCACGAAATAATCTGCCAACCGTCTTTGTTCTGTGTCTTTTGCCGCTGTGCGCGCGCGCGGAAGTTGCAGACAAGCTGCCGACTGCTCAAGGTCTGTGGGCCATTGCATTCGCTATAGCCTGCGTGCTCGGTGTTGTGGCGTTCGCTATTGCATACCGCGCTCGCTGGCCTTGGTTGGCTATCGCTGTTCCTTGTCTGGCGCTGTTTGCAGCGCTAGGGCCGGCAATTGAGTCAGACATTGCGGTGGCCGCCGAGCAGGAGCTTGGGGCGGGCTACTTGGCGCAAGCCGAAGAAGCAGAGTGGCTGTTGCCGCTGATTTCCACGATTGGCCTTTTCGGGGGTGCGGTGGCTAGGAGGCGTCGTGTCACTTAACATGCCAATCGACACGGACCCCCAACAGCAGAAGGCGGCTTCGCAGCAGGTTGTTGTGGTCCGGTCATCTTCACGCTAGGCCTCATACACCGCACATGCGCATCGCCCTCGAGTCCGCCAGCCAACCCGACGTCATCGCGCTCGTCGAAAAGCTCGATGCCTACCAGATGCCGTTGTATCCCGCCGAGAGCCATCACGGGGTCGACATCACCGCCCTGTCGAATCCGAACGTTCTCTTCGCGGTGGCTCGAGACGAACAAGGTCACGCTGTGGGTTGCGGAGCAATCGTGCTTGAAGCCGAATACGGTGAGCTGAAGCGCATGTTCACCCTACCAAGCCACCGGGGCAGAGGCCTCGCAAGTTCGCTGCTACTACTTCTTGAGACAGAGGCCCAGAGGCGAGGCTGTCAGCAGTTCATGCTGGAAACGGGCTACCTCCAGCCAGAGGCTCTCGCCCTGTACGAGCGCTTCGGGTACAGGCGCTGCGGCCCCTTCGGTACGTACACGGATGATGCAAACAGCGTCTTTATGCACAAGTCCGCTTCAAGTGCCCCGGCCAACACCCCAACCGAGGCACGAGGCGAGGTCTAATCCCTCGCCCCTCACTCCGCCAACGGGAGATCGAAGATCGGGGTCAGGTCTTGCCTTTTGCCTTCCTGGTCTTTGCGCGTTAGCTATGCTAGTTGCGGCGGAGTCGCATGGTGACGGGCCATCGGGATATCTGCGATGAGAAACAAGCAAAAGACAAGACCTGACCCTGCGACCCCCCCTGAACCTGTCCCACCTTCTGAGCATCCGTTCAAATATCGTCTCGCTTATGTTGTTGGTGGGGAGTGCGTGCTGAGATATGACAACGAACGAGGTAAGGGTGATCACCGGCACTTCGGCGGGCAGGAGCTTGACTATGCCTTCTCAACGCCGGAACAGTTGATGCTCGACTTCAATGCTGATATCAAGAGGTGGAATCATGAACACAGTCATTCTTGAGGTTCGCTCCCTGGCGGACACGCTTGCGGATGCAGCCCACGCCATGAAATCCGGCCGCGCTGAGCGTGAGGCTCGCATTGGCTTTGCCACGCCCGAGTTGCTATGGCAGGTGCTTACGGCCAAACGATGGGAGTTGCTCAAAGTAATGTGCGGGGCGGGTGCCATGTCGATCCGCGAAGCGGCCAGACGCGTCGGGCGTGACGTGAAGGCTGTGCACGGAGACGTAGTGGCCTTGTTGGATGCAGGCGTTCTCAGTCGTGCGGCAGAGGGGGGCGTTGTGTTCCCCTTTGAGGCCGTCAAGGTTGAGTTCATGCTTGAGGCGGCGTAGCCGTGCGCGCTGCAAGGCCGAACTGGTCGTTCGAGCTGACTGCCCTCGGCAGGATTCGATAAAAAAAGAGCCCGGCAAGCCGGGCTCTTTCACTTCCGATCAAACGGAATCACTCCGCCAGCATGTCCGACCCATTGCGGATGCGGTGCATGGTGGCAATCGGCACCGTCCAGACGATGCCGTCGCCGATCTGGCCGGTGCTGCAGATCTCGATGATGATGTTGCGGATCTCCTCCACCATGCCGTCGTCGGCCAGCACGGTCACCATGACCTTGGGGGTGTAGTCGGTCAGCTCTTCCTTCACGGTGCGCTTGCCCACGGCGGCCGGGGCGGTGAAGCCCTCGGCCTTGGTGAGCGTAAGGCCCGGGAAGTTGGGGATGCCGCGCAGCGCCTCGCGCAGCAGGGGCAGGCGGTTGGGGCGCACGATGGCGCGAATTTCCATCATCTGTTTCATGTTGTTTTTCCTCAGGCTTCCAGCGAAGGCTCATCGAACCAGCGGTACAGGGCGGGCAGCACCACCAGCGTGAGCAATGTAGACGAGATCAGGCCGCCGATGACCACGATGGCCAGCGGCTTCTGCACTTCGGAACCCGGCCCGCTGGCGAACAGGAACGGCACCAGGCCCAGCAGGGCGACGGTGGCCGTCATCATGACCGGGCGGAAGCGTGCCACGCAGCCCTCACGCACAGCCTGCACCACGGCCATGCCGTCATCGCGCAGGCGCCGGATGTAGCTCACCAGCACCACGCCGTTGAGCACGGCGATGCCCCACAGCGCGATGAAACCCACCGAGGCCGGCACGCTGAGGTATTCGCGCGTGACGGCCAGGCCGATCAGGCCGCCGATGGAGGCGAAGGGCAGCACCAGGATGATGAGCGAGGCCAGCTTGAGCGACTTGAACAGCATGAAGAGCAGGAAGAAGATGGCCGCGATCGTGATGGGCACGATGATGGTCAGCGTGGCCATGGCGCGCTCCATGTTCTCGAACTGACCGCCGAAGACGAAATAGAAGCCTTCAGGCAGCTTGATGTCGCTGGCGATGCGCTGCTCCACCTCCTGTACGAAACCACCCAGGTCTCGGCCTTCGACGTTGGCGCCCACCACCACGCGGCGCTTGGCGCTTTCGCGGCTGATCTGGGCCGGGCCGTCGCGCAGCTCGATCTTCGCCACTGAATCCAGCGGCACCAGGGCGCCATCGGGCGCACGCAGCAACAGCTTGCGGATGGTCTCGACGGAGTTGCGCGCCTCCTCGGGGAAACGCACGGCAATGCCGAACCGGCGCTCGCCCTCGTAGAGCTGGCTCACTTCCTTGCCGCCGACGGCGGTTTCGATCAGGTTGTGCACCTCGGCCACGTTGATGCCGTGGCGCGCGATGGCCTTGCGGTCGATGTCGATGGTCAGGGCCTGTTGGCCCGAGAGCCGCTCAATCCGGATGTCGCGTGCGCCGGGCACGCTGCGCAGCAGGCGCGCGACCTGCTCCGACACCGTGCGCAGTTCGCCCAGGTCATCACCGAAGATCTTGATGGCCAGCTGCGAACGCACGCCGGTGACCATCTCGTCCACCCGCTCGGAGATGGGCTGCGAGAGCACGATCTGCACGCCGGGGATGGTGGACAGGCGCTTGCGGATGTCCTCGTCGATCTCGTCCTGGGTGCGCTCCGATTCGGGGTCGAGCAGCACGATGGGGTCGGACTCGTTGGGGCCGGCCGGGTCGGCCGGCGATTCGCCGCGGCCCAGCTTGGAGACCACCAAACGCACGCCCGGCACCTCGGCAATGGTCTTCATGGCGGCCATCTCCAGGCGGATGGATTCGTCCAGCGAGATGCTGGGCACGCGGTTGATCTGCGGTGTCAGCGCACCCTCCTTCATGGTCGGCATGAAGGACTTGCCCAGGAAGGGGAACAGCGCCAGCGAGAACAGCAGCAGGCCCACGGCGGCAGCCAGCGTGGCCTTCTGGTTGGCCAGGGCGCGGTCCAGCAGCTTGAGGTAGGCGCCCTTGAGCACGGCGATGACCCTGGTGTCGTGGTCGGCGCCGCCCTTGAGGATGTAGGAGCACAGCACGGGCGACAGGATCAGCGACACCAGCAGGGACACGCCCAGCGCGATCACGATGGTCAGGGCCAGCGGCGCGAACATCTTGCCTTCGATGCCCTGCAGCGTCATCAGCGGCAGGAAAACCAGCATGATGATGACGATGCCGAACACCGTGGGCGTGGCCACCTCCTGCGTGGCGTCCAGGATCAGGCGGATGCGCGGCGTCTCGGGCCGGGCCTGGCCCAGGCGGTGGAAGACGTTTTCCACCACCACCACGGTGGCGTCCACCATGAGGCCGATGGCAATGGCCAGGCCGCCCAGCGACATCAGGTTGGCCGAGATGCCGTAGCGGTTCATCATGATGAAGGTGGTCAGCGGCGCGATGATGAGCGTGGCCACCACGATCAGGCTGGAGCGCACGTCGCCCAGGAAGATGAAGAGGATGACCACCACCAGGAAGATGCCCTCGATCAGCACCTTGCCCACCGTCCACAGGGCGGAATCGACCAGCTCGGTGCGGTCGTAATAGGGCACGATCTGCAGGCCGCCGGGCAGCATGCCCTTGCTGTTGATCTCGGCCACGCGTTGCTTCACACGGGTCACGATCTCCTTGGCATTGCCCGCGCGCATCATGAGCACGATGCCCGAGACCGATTCGGTGTAGCCGCCCTTGATGATGGCGCCCTGGCGCACCTCGTGGCCGATGGTCACCTCGGCCAGGTCGCGCACATAGAGCGGCACGCCGTTCTTCTCGCGCACCACGATGTTGCCGATGTCCTCCAGCGTGCGGATCAGGCCCACGCCGCGGATCAGGTACTGCTCGGAACGCTGCGGCAGGATGCCGCCGCTGGCGTTGGCGTTGTTCTTGGCCACCGCCTCGTAGACCTGCTCGATGCTGATGTTGTGGTGCAGCAGGCGCTCGGGCTTGGCCAGCACCTGGTACTGGCGCACGTAACCGCCCTGCGAGTTGATCTCGGCCACGCCGGGAATCGAGCGCAGCATGGGGCGCACCACCCAGTCTTGCACGATGCGACGTTCGGCCAGCTCGGTCGGGGTGAGCGCGCGTTGCCCGTCATCGGGGTGGTCCAGGGTGTACTGGTAGACCTCGCCCAGGCCGGTGGACACCGGCCCCAGCACGGGGGTGATGCCCGTGGGCATGCGCGGCGTGACCTCGATCAGGCGTTCGAGCACGAGCTGGCGCGCGAAATAGACATCGGTGGCGTCGGTGAACACCAGGGTGATGATGGACAGACCGCTCTTGTTGAGCGAGCGCATTTCCACCAGACCCGGCAGGCCGGTCATGGCGATTTCCAGCGGCACGGTGACGAAGCGCTCGATCTCCTCGGGCGAGCGGCCGGTGGCCTCGGTGGCAATCTGCACCTGGACGTTGGTCACGTCGGGGAAGGCGTCGACCGACAGGCGCGTGGCTTCGCGCACGCCGAAGGCGCACAGCACCAGGGCGAGCACGACCACCAGCAGCCGCTGGCTGAGCGCGGCGCGGATCAAAGAGGTGAGCATGGCTTTATTCCAGTTCCGCGCGCTTGCGCTCGTTGTTCAGGTGAAAGGCACCGTCCACCACCACGGGCGTGCCTTCGGCCGGGCCCTTGAGCAGTGGGCGCAGGCCGTTCGACGCCGGCCCCAGGTCCACCGGCGTGAGGCGGTACTGGCCGGCCGCGAGCTGCACGAAGACGTGGTCGCGGTCGTTGTCGCGCACCACGGCGGCCTCGGGCACGGCCAGTTGCTGGCGCGCCTGGCCGATGATGCGCAGCGTGGCCAGCATCTGGGGTTTCAGCGCGCGGTCCGTGTTGTCGACCTGGGTGCGCACGACCAGGGTGCGCGTGTCGGGCGAGATGGTGTCGCTCACGAACACGACCTTGCCGTTGAAACGGCGCTGGCCCAGGGCGGGCACCGAGATCTCGACCTTCTGCCCCATGACGACCGAGGCGGCATCCTGCTCGGGCATGGCGCCCACAACCCAAACATTCGAGAGATCGGCCAGGGTGAAGAGCGGGTCGCCGGGCTGGGCTACCTGGCCCTGGCTGATCTTGCGCTCTATCACCACGCCCGAACGGGTGGCGATGATGCCCGCGTAGGAGTTGAGCTGGCCTTTTTCGCGCAGGCGCTCGATGTAACCCTCCGGCATGCCCAGCAGCATGAGCTGGTCGGCAGAGGCGCGCAGTTCGGCGCGGGCGATGGAGAGTTCGGCCTCGCGGCGCTGCAACTCGGCCGAGCCGATCACGTCGGCCTGGATCAGTTGCCGGGCGCGCTCGACCGCACGTTCGGCCTGGGTGCTGGCCGAGCTGGCGCGCAGGTAGGCCAGCTGGGCATTGGTCAGCTCCGGGCTGGTCACGCGCGCCAGCACCTGGCCGGCCTTGACGCGGGCGCCGACCTCGGCAAAGACCTCGGTGACCCGGCCCGTGACCGAGGCGCCGATGCGGGTGACCAGCTGTTCATTGGCCTCGATGCGGCCTGGCACATCGCGCTCGATGCTGACGGCTTGCAGGGCCAGCGGCGCCGCCCTGAAGTTGCGCGCCATCTCGGCGCTGACCACGACCAGGTTGGGATCGGCGGCCGGTGTGGCCGCGGCCTTCGTGTCCTGGCCCTTGCCGCAGCCGGCCAGCACGGACGTCGCCAGCAGGGCGGCCAGCAGGACCGGGCGGAAGTTCATGTATTTGTCGTTCATGGTGTGGAGTCCGGTGGAATCAGGGTTGAGCGGCGTCGCGCCCGGTCAGGAGGTCGATTTCAATGACGGCGGCCTGCTGCTGGAAACGTGCCTGCAGCAGGTCGGCACGCACGACACGCAGCACGCGCTGCGCGTCGAGCACGTCGAGGATGCCGCGCTCGCCAAAACGGT
Organism: Hylemonella sp.; assembly: GCA_034366585.1. Taxonomy (GTDB): domain Bacteria; phylum Pseudomonadota; class Gammaproteobacteria; order Burkholderiales; family Burkholderiaceae_C; genus Hylemonella. The sequence continues at coordinate 20,571 of JAXMMJ010000133.1, read as the reverse complement.
AGGCCGCCTGCGCCACGCGCAAGGCGGCTTCGGCGTCGCGGATGGCGCCGGTGCCCAGGGCCTCGACGCGCAGGCGCGCCATCTCCAGCGTCATGACGGCGGCGTCGAGCTGCAGCTGCAGCTCGACCTGGCGGCCTTCGAGGCGGGTGCGCGCGCGCAGCTGCTCGGCCTGTGCCTCGTCGCGCGGGCCGCGCTTCTGGTCGAACAGGGGCACCTGGATGCTGGCGCCCACGATGTTCTGGCGGTTGTCGGGCTCGCGGGTATCGGTGTAGCGCAGTTCCACACCGGGCCAGCGGCTGGCACCGGCCTCGCGCACGCGCGCCTGCTGGCGCTCCTGCTCGGCGCGCAGGGCCTGCAGCTCGGGGTTGTGCGCCAGCATCAGCTCGCGCAGCAGGCTGGGGTTGAGCGGCGGCAGGGTGTCGCCCAGGTCAGCGTTCAGGCTCCAGCCCGCAGGCAGCTGGCCGGCGGCCAGCTGGTTGAGGCGGATGCGCGCCTGCTCCACCGCCAGCTGGGCGCTTTGCTGGCGCTGGCGCGCGCTGATGAACTCGGCCTCGGCCTTGATGATTTCGTAGCGCGCCGCCTCGCCGCTGTCCACGCGCACGCGCACGCGTTCACGCGTCTGCTCCAGCAGGGTCAGCTCGTCGGCCGCGGCGCGCGCTTCCTCGATGCGCAGCAGCAGCTCGTAGGCGCGCACGCGCACCTGCGCCACCACCTCGCTACGGGTCATGCCCACCTGGGCCTCGCTGCTGCGCAGGCCCTGCTCGGCCGCGTCGACGCGCGCGCTGCGCAGCCAGGGGTTCTCGATCATCTGCGAGACACCCCAGGCGCTGACGTTGCCACTGCTGCCGCCATTGCTGGGGCGAAAACGGCCGTCACCGAATTCGAGGCGCGGGTTGGGCAGGGCGCCGGCCGTGCGGATGCCCGCCTGGGCCTGTTCGCGCGAGCGCTGCGACATCTGCAAGGTGGGGTTGTGCGTGAGCACGATGTTCACCAGCTCGCCCAGGCCATAGGCCGGGCCGGACGCTGCCGCGGCGCTGGCGGGGGGCGCGGACGGCGCCGCCGTCTGCGCCATCAGGCTGGTCAAGGGCCCGAGCAACAGGCCACCCACCCAGAGACGCAAGATCGTCGATTTCATCAAAAGAATCCTCGGAAAATTTGGCTGGCGCGAGCCGACCCGGGCCTATGCCCATGGCCGGTCGCGTCACCTACGGAACAGGAGTGCGGGAGCGTCAGCCCAGGCGGGCTGGCGGGCGCAGCAGGGGCTGCGGCTCGGTCTGCGGAAGCGCGGGCTGGGGGCCCTGCATCGGCACGGACTGTGCGGCCAGCTGCCACACCGGCTGGCGGGGCAGGACTTCCAGGTCCGCCACCTCATTGAGCACGCGCTCGACCGGCGTGGTCTTCACGGGCGCCGGCTTGCGACAGACCACTTCGGCACCTGGCGTGACCGCGCTGTCCAGCACGGCTTCGGCATCGGCCGGCAGCAGGTTGAAGCCAGCCAGTTCACTGCCTGCCATGGGCGGCGGCGTGGCGTGGGCCTGGGTCCACGACCACAGCAAGCCGCCCGCCAGCAACAGGAAAGCCAGCACGCGCAACAGCCCCAGCCGGCGCGGGGCCGGACGTGAAATCGCTAGGGGTTGAGGGTGCATGGCGGGTTTCCTGTGGATCAAGACATGGCCTTGATTCGCAAGAATTAGGCCACATCCGGGTTTTCCCGAAGATGTGGAGGGAAATCCGCCGGGGTGCTCAGACCCCGAGATAACGGTGCCAGAGGCCGGGATCGGCGGCCAGCTCGGCCGACGGGCCTGCCCAGACCACACGGCCGCGTTCGATGATGGTGTGACGATCGGCCAATTGGATGAGTCGCTGCACGTACTTGTCGATCACCAGGATGCTCTGGCCCTGTGCGCGCAACTGGTCCAGGCAGGCCCAGATCTGCTCGCGGATCAGCGGTGCCAGGCCCTCGCTGGCCTCGTCCAGGATCAGCAGCTGCGGGTTGGTCATCAGCGCGCGGCCTATGGCCAGCATCTGCTGCTCGCCGCCCGAGAGCTGGTTGCCCATGTGGCGCCGGCGCCCCGGCAAGGCGGGGAAGAGTTCGTAGACGCGCTCCAGCGTCCAGGGCTGGGAAGAGGTGCGGCGGTTGGCCGCGAAGGCGCGCAGGTTCTCTTCGACCGTCAGGTTGGGGAAGATCTGCCGGCCCTCGGGCACCAGGGCCAGGCCCATGCGCGCGATGCGGTCCGGGCTGAGGCCGTCGATGCGTTCACCGAGGAAACGCACCACGCCAGTGCGCGGCGGCGTGAGCCCCAGGATGGAGCGCACGGTGGTGGTCTTGCCCATGCCGTTGCGGCCCAGCAGGGTGGCCACGCCCCCTGCCTCGACCGTGAAGCTGATGCCGAACAGCACCTGGCTGGCGCCGTAGGCGGTCTGCAGATCGGTGACTTCCAGCAAGGCACTCATATCAGCCCCCGGCGCCGCAAGACACGGTGCTCCAGCACCAGGACCACGAGTGTCAGCAGCAGGATGGCAGCACCGTGCCACTCCATGGCACGCTGCGCGTCCCGGGCCGCGGCTTCGTAGCTGGCCTTGAACTCGGCATGGACCCGGTGCACAGGGCCGCAGTGCAGTTCCCAGATGCGGAAACGCTCAATCGACACCCAGCGCATGGGCACGCCCAGCACATAACCCATGCAGCCCGGCAGGCTGTCCCGCTCCCCGGCTTCGTCCAGCGGCGTGCGCGCGGTGGCAAGCAAGGCAGCCGACACCGGGAACTCCATGCTGCGCTGCGTTTCGTCGGCCAGCCGCACCTGCAGATGCGGCACACGGTCCTGCAGCTGCAGCACCTCGACCGGCATCTGCACCAGTTGCTCGGCTTCAGGCACCGGGTTGATCTGGTCCACGCACAGGAGATAGCCCAGGTGCAACTGCAGCAGGAGACCGACGAGCAGGGTCAGGGGATGGAAACGCCACCAGGAGCGCGCGCTGCGCGCCACGGGCGGTGTCATGGAGGTCGGTGCTGGGTGCAGCATCAGGCGCCCTCCCCGACTTCGTCGCCCAGATAGGCGCGCCGCACTTCGGCGTCAGCGCGGATGGCAGCGGGCGCCCCGCTGGCGATGATGCGGCCGGCCACCAGCACCGAGATGGTGTCGGCCAGGCGGAACACGGCGTCCATGTCGTGTTCCACCAGCAGCAGGGTCAGCTGACCACGCAGGCCCAGCAGCAGGGCCACCATGCGCTCGGACTCCTCGGGCCCCATGCCGGCCATGGGCTCGTCCAGCAGCAGCAACTTCGCGCCGGTGGCCAGCGCGATGCCGACCTCCAGCTGGCGCTGCTCGCCGTGCGAGAGCGCGCCGGCCAGCTGGGCCAGCCGTTGGCCGAGGCCCACGCGCTCCAGCACGGCCGCAGCCTGCGCATAACGTTCTCGCTCGGCGCGCGCCGCGCCCCAGAAACGCAGGCTGCTGCCGCTGCGCGCCTGCAGGGCCAGGGCCACGTTGTCGAGCACCGACAGGCGCGTGAAGATGCTGGTGATCTGGTAGGAACGGGCCAGGCCGCGGTGCACGCGCTCGTGCATGGACAGCGGCGTGATGTCGGTCCCGTCAAAGGTGATGCGTCCCGCATCGGGCGCCAGCGCGCCCGAGAGCTGCTGGATCAGCGTGGTCTTGCCCGCGCCGTTGGGGCCGATGAGCGCGTGGATCTCGCCGGTGCGCACGCTCAGGTCAAGATGGTCCGTGGCGACCAGGCCGCCATAACGTTTGACCAACCCTCGTACTTCGAGCAAGCCGCTCATGCCCGCTCCTTGCGCCTGAACAGGCTCATCAAGCCATTGGGTGCGGCCAGCACCACGGCCAGCAAGGCAGCACCCAGCGCGAACTGCCAGTAGATGGTGTAGTGGCTCAGCACCTCTTCGAGCAGCAGGAAGACCACGGCGCCGATCACGCCGCCCCACAAGTGGCCCACGCCGCCCAGGATGACCATGACCATCAGCAGGCCGGACTGGCCCCACTGCATCATGGACGGGCTGACAAAACCGCCCAGGCTGGCCAGCAACGCGCCGGCCAGGCCCGCCAGCGCCCCGGCGATGACAAAGGCGACCAGCCGGTGGCCGTAGACGGCAAAACCCACGGCCTCCATGCGCTGCTCGTTCTCGCGCATGGCCTGCAGGGCGTGGCCGAAGCGCGCGTTGAGCAGGCGCCAGACGAAAAGCAGGGCCAGCGTCACCAAGGCCAGCGTGGTCCAGTAGAAGGTGCGTTCGTTGGCCAGCTCCAGGCCGCCGCCCAGGGTGCCACGCGCGGCGAGCGAGAGGCCGTCGTCACCACCATAGGCCTTGGTGGAGAGGGCCAGGTAATAGAGCATCTGCGCGAAGGCCAGCGTGATCATGATGAAGTAGACACCGCGCGTGCGCAGGCTGATGGCGCCGATCAGCGCCGCGAAGAGCGCGGACACGAGCATCGCGGCGGGCCACAGGACCCAGGCGGAAGTGATACCCGATTGCAGCAGCACAGCGGCCGTGTAGGCGCCCACGCCCACGAAGGCCGCGTGGCCGAAGCTCACCAGGCCCCCAAAACCCAGGATGAGGTTGAGGCTGGTGGCGGCCAGCGCGAAGATCAGGATGCGCGCGGCCAGGCCGAGGTAGAAGTCGCCGCCGATCAGCGGCGTGATCAACGGCAAGGCCAGCAGCAGCGCGAAAAGCGGCAGCGCCCAGCGCCAGCCCAGTGCGTGGTCGAGCAGGCTGCGCTGCGACGCGTGCGACACGACGGGTTCAGCCATGGGCAGGAAACAGGCCGCGCGGCTTGAAGAAGAGCACGGCGGCCATCAGCACATAGATGAGGATGGATGCCACCGCCGGGCCGGCATTGTCGGCCGCGGCAGGCCCGAGCACGGCGCCAAAGAGCAGCGGGATCAGCGCGCGGCCGGCGGTGTCCACCACACCGACCAGCAGGGCACCGAGCAGCGCGCCACGCACCGAACCGATGCCGCCGATGACGATGACCACAAAGGCCAGGATCAGGATGCTCTCGCCCATGCCCACCTGCACCGCCAGCAGCGGCCCCAGCAGGCCACCGGCCACGGCGCACAGCGCGGCCCCCAGACCGAAGAGCGCGGTGAACAGCGCGCGCACCGGCACGCCCATGGCCAGGGCCATCTCGCGGTTCGACGCACCGGCGCGCAGCTGCATGCCGATGCGCGTGCGCTTGATCAGCAACCACAAGCCCAGCGCCACGAGCAGGCCCACGCCGATGATGAGCAGGCGGTAGGCCGGGTAATAAAAACCGCTGAGCAACTCGACCGGACCGGACAGGGAGTCCGGCGGGCTCAGCAGCACGGGCTGTGAGCCCCAGATGAAACGCACGGCCTCGTTGCACATGAGCAGGATGGCAAAGGTGCCCAGCACCTGCGAGAGGTGGTCACGCGTGTAGAGGCGGCGCAACACGGTGAGCTCCAGCAGCACACCGAAGACGGCCGCACCGACCACCCCCGCACCGAGCCCGATCCAGAAGGAACCGCTGGCCGTGGTGGCCGCAGCCACCAGGTAGGCGCCCACCATATAGAGCGAGCCGTGCGCCAGGTTGATCATGTCCATGATGCCGAAGACCAGGGTGAGCCCGGCCGCCAGCAAAAAGAGCATGAGCCCGAACTGCAGGCCGTTGAGGGCCTGCTCCAGGATAAGAATGCCGGTCATCGCCTACAGGAACACGTGTCGCAGATCAGAGCCCCGGCATCTTGCAGTTGGCGGCGTAGGCGTCGGCGTGGTTCTTGAAGATGGTGCCGAGGGTGCGGTTGGTGACCCGGCCCTTGCTGTCCTGGGTGATGACACGCAGGTGGTAGTCCTGGATCGGGAACTGGTTGCTGTTGAACTTGAAGTTGCCGCGCACGGAATCGAACTTGGCGGCCTTGAGCGCCTTGTGCACGGCGGCCTTGTCGTCCAGCTTGCCCTTGCTGTCGCGCACGGCGGCACCGATCAGTTGCGCCGCGTCATACCCCTGCGAGGCGTAGAGCGTGGGCAGGCGGCCGTATTCCTTCTCGAAGGCGGCCACGAAGGTCTTGTTGGCCGCGTTGTCCAGGTCATGCGCCCACTGCGAGGTATTGAACATGCCCAGCATGGGGTTGCCCACGGCGCGGATCACGTCCTCGTCGCCCGAGAAGCCGGGGCCGAACAGCGTCATGTCCTTGGACAGGCCGGCGCCGACGAACTGCTTGATGAAGTTGATGCCCAGGCCGCCCGGCAGGAAGATGTAGACGGCATCGGGTTTGGCCGCGCGCAGCTTGGACAGCTCGGAGCCGTAGTCCAGCAGGTTCAGCGGGGTGTAGCTTTCGGAGACGATCTCACCGCCCTTGTAGTAGCGCTTGAAACCGGCCAGCGCGTCCTTGCCCGCCGGGTAGTTGGGGGCGATCAGGGCCACGCGCTTGAAACCCTTGTCGGCCACGGTCTTGCCCACGGCCTCGTGCTGGTTGTCGTTCTGGTACGAGGCGCTGAAGAAATAGGGGTTGCACTGCTCGCCCGCCAGCTGCGAAGGGCCAGCGTTGGCGCTGATGTAGAAGGTCTTGGCGGCAAAGGTGGGCGCGCCCACGGCCAGCATGACGTTGGAGAAGACGATGCCGGTCATGAAGTCAACCTTGTCGCGCTTGACCAGGCGGTCCGCCGTCTGGCGGCCAACGTCGGGGCTGGCCTGGTCGTCGGCGACGATCACCTCGGCCGGCAGGCCGCCGAGCTTGCCGCCGTTCAACTTCACCGCGAGCTGGAAGCCGTCGCGGATATCAATGCCCAGTCCGGCGCCAGGGCCCGAGAGCGTGGACAGCAGGCCGATCTTGACGTTGTCGGCCGCCAGGGCCGGCAGGGCCAGCACGGCCGAAACGGTGGCCGCGAAAAAGCTGCGGCGCAGCAGGGCAAAGGGCACATTGGGTTTCATGGTCTTTCCTGTTCGGGGTGAGGCTGCGGAAATGGGCTGCCAGAATGATAGCGTCCAGAACTTGGAGCTTAGTCCATGAACCTCACCCGCCGAAAACTCAGCCTGGCCCTGCTGGCGCTGCCCGCCGGCTGCGCCTACCAGCCCCTGGCCGGGCTGCGCACCGAAGCCGCGGCCGCACCGGCCCAGCCCGTGGGCCTGCGCCCGCCGGCTGCCGGCCAGCGCTGGACCTACCGCAAGTACAACGGCTACAACAGCGCCCTGCTCGCCACGGAAACCCATGAGGTGACAGCCCTGGAGCCCCGGGTGCGGGTGCGCATCCTCAACGATGCCAACGCCACCGAGCTGGAAGAACTGCACCAGCCCTGGGGGCAGGTGCTGCGCGAATTCGCCCGGGACGATGTGCTGAACTACGAACAGGCCATGCCCCTGTGGCCGGCCGACCTTCGCCCGGGCAGCGGCAGCGTGCACCGCACCCATTACCGCATCGACAACGATTCCTTCCGCTACTGGATCACCCAGCACACCACCGTGCAAGGCTGGGAACGCGTGATGCTGGCCAACGGGCCCCAGCTGGCCCTGCGCATCGAGAAACTCACACGCCTGCAGCACCGCGACATCGCCCGCGCGGAAACCATACGGCGTGACACGCTCTGGCTGGCACCGGAGATCGGTCGCTGGGTGGCGCGCGAAACGACCGGCGACTACCGCCTGTCCACCGGCCGCGGCTTCAGCTGGCAGCGCGAAGACTGGCACCGCTGGGAACTGGTCTCCTGGGCTTGAGAGCCTGCTCACGGCCCCACTGGCCGGAGCGGCCAAGGATGGCTAGAATTTCCTCACGTGTGGGGGGGTAGCTCAGCTGGGAGAGCGTCGCGTTCGCAATGCGAAGGTCGGGAGTTCGATCCTCCTCCTCTCCACCACACCCACAAAAAAGCCCCGGGCAGCCTGCGCTGCCCGGGGCTTTCGAGTTCTTGATCGCGGCAGTTCAGCGCGCCCGCACCGGCAGCAAAGGCTCCGTGACGCCTTCCACCCCTACCAACGACAAGACCGTGAGCAAGGTGCTCTGCGGGCCGAGCCAGGCATTGATGGGCGAGAACCACTCACCCGGGCCGTGCGAACCGCCGCCCACGCCACCGCTGCCCAGCGTGACAGCGGGAATGCCCAGGCTGATCGGCAGGTTGGAGTCGGTGCTGGAGGCCATGATGGTCTTCACTTCGCCGCCCACCGTGGCCACGGCGCGGCGTGCGGCCTGGACCATGGGGGAGTCCAGCTGACCGGCACCGGCCGGGCGGTCGCCCACCAGTTTGAACTCGACCTTGATCACGTCTTTCTTGTCCCAGCGCTTGTTCTCGTCATCGGCGGCCTCCCGGGCCAGTGCCATGATCTGGTCTTCCAGCTTCTTGAGTTCGACGGCGCTGTTGGAGCGCATGTCCAGCCCGAGTTCGGCCTCGGCCGCAATCGCATTGACCGAGGTGCCGCCCTTGAGCGTGCCTACGGTGAAGGTGGTTTTCGGCTGATCGACGGTACGCACTTCGCTGATCTTGGCAATCGCACGGCCCAGCGCATGGGTGGCCGACGGCAGGCCGAAGGCCGAGAAGCTGTGCCCGCCCGGGCCGGTGTAGATGATGCGGAAGCGCCGGCTGCCGGTGGCCTGGTTCACGATGCGGCCGATGTCCAGACCATCCAGGGAGATGAAACCGTCGATGCCCTGGTTGTCACGGAACAGCGCCTTGACGCCGCGCAGGTCACCGAGTTCTTCTTCGCCCACCGTGCCGACAAAAACGATGTCGCCCACCGTCTTCAGGCCGGTCTGGTTCAATGCACGCAGCACGCTGAGCAGCGAGGCCAGGCCCCGCCCGTCGTCATAGATGCCGGGGGCTTCATACCGGTTGCCCTTGACCTTGACTTTCACATCGGTGCCTTCGGGAAACACCGTGTCCAGATGCGCCGACAGCACCAGCACCGGGCCCTTGCCGTTGCCCTTGCGAACGGCAATCACGTTGCCTTCGGCGTCGATACGCGCGTCGCCCAGGCCCAGGGCTTTGAGCCGCTTCTGGTATTCCTGGGCGCGCACCATTTCCTTGAACGGCGGCGCGGGGATTTCGGTCAGCTCGATCTGGTCCTTGAGCGTGCGTTCGTCGTCCGCCCGCAGAAAGTCCACCGCCTGCTTGACGCCGGCATGTGCCGTCAGTTTGACGAATGCAGCCTCGGTCGCAGGATGGAGCGGCGGCAAAGCCGCCTGGGACCAGGCGGCGCTGACCGCCAACGTGAGCGTGGCGGCCGTAAAAAGACGTCGTAGCATGGGATCTCCGTTCTTGTTCAGGGAAGGCTGGCGGGTACCGCTTCGACCAGCCGGTAAAACACGCCGCCGGGATCATTGTCCAGCAGCAGCAGGCGCCCTTCGACCACAACCGGGTCGTTCGAATATTTCACCGCCTTGCGCGCACGCACCTCCACCATGGCCTCCGGCCCGGCCGACAGGCAGAAGGGACAGGTGGGTGACCAGGCCGAGAGCAGGAAGTAGCTGTGGGTCTGACCGGCCTCGATGGGCAGGATGTAACCCTGCAGCTTGACGGTCTTGCCCTGCAGGGGCCGCAAGGCCTCTGGAAAAGCCGGGCCCAGCTTGCCCTGGCTCATCTTGATGGTGGCCGCACTGAGCACGGACCAGGGCACGGCGCCGGGGGCATCGGGCAGCATGGAGGTGCTGGGATCGTGCGTGGGGGCCGGCGCAGCGGAACCACCGGTTTGCGCCAGCGCGGGCAGCATGAACAGGCCGAGCCACAAGCCCATAGCCGCCAGCAAGTGGCGCACCGGGCGTTCAGGCAGGCGCAAGTACATCATGCGGTCAGTGTAGCCAGGGATGCCCCAGCTAGGCGGCAGATCCCAGCCCGCCAACCACCTGGAACAGGGCCTTGATCTTGTCGGCATCGATGTTGCGCGTGATGAAGACGATGCGGCTGCCCTGGTCTTCACTGGGCCAGCGGTCCAGCGTGACCGGCGGGTGGAACACATGGCCCACGCCCTGCACGACCACGGGACGGCCTTCGACGTTGACGATGCCCTTGACGCGCAGCATGTCCTGGCCGCGCAAGGAGATCAGCAGTTCCATGGCCGCCGAAAACGCGGGCCAGGTGAACGGCGTCTCAAATCGCAAGGACAGGTTGCGCACGGAAGGGTGGTGCCGGCCGGGCAGGCGCCCCGCCAGATAGGCGCCCTCCTCCCCGCTCGCATGGTCCTCGCGCGCGGCCATCTCACCCAGGAACCGCAGGGTGTCGGGGCCGGCGCGCTCGCTTTGCAGGCCCAGCCCGATCAGGTCGCGGGGATGCAGTTCGCCCTGGGTGCAGCGGCGGATGTCGGCGCGCGTGTTGACCGCGGCAATCTCGGCCATGAGTTCGTCCACGCTTGCGGCAGGCACCAGGTCGCCCTTGGTGATGAAGATGCGGTCCGCCAGGGCGATCTGCTGCTGGGCTTCCGGTTGCTGGGCCAGCTGGTCACGCGCGTTGACCGCGTCCACCAGCGTCACCACGCCGTCCAGGCGGTAGTGCGCGCCCAGCATCGTGTCGCTGGAGAGCGTCTGGATCACCGGGCCCGGGTCGGCCAGGCCGGTGGTCTCGATGATGACGCGGTCGAAGTCGGGGATGACCCCGGCGCGGCGGTCGCCGAAGAGCTCGCGCAGGGTGTCCTGCAGGTCGGTGCGCACCGAGCAGCACAGGCAACCGTTGGCCAGCAGGCTGACGCTCTCGGTCGACATCTTGACCAGGTCGTTGTCGATCCCGATCTCGCCGATCTCGTTGATGACCACCGCCACCCGGTCCATCTCCGGGTGGCGCACAAGCTTGCTGATCAGCGTGGTCTTGCCCGCACCGAGGAAGCCGGTGATCAGCGTGACCGGGATCTTGCCGGCGAGCGCGTCACGCCCGCTGGAAGTTGCAGACCACTCAGACATTCATTTCGAGGATGTAGAGCCCGCCGCTGAAGCGGTCGACCGTGTAGACCAGCTTGCGCTCGTCAACGTAAACGTCGTTGAGCTGCACCGCACCGCGCGGGGACAGGGCCGGTGTCGGCGGCACGTAGTAGGCCACTTCCTGCACCTGGTAGGGATTGCTGGTGTCGTAAACGCGCACGCCGGCATTGAAGAAGGTACCGATGAACAGCGTCTCCGAGCGGAAGGAACAGGGCACCGGCAGGTTCTCGTGCAGGTTGTGCGCGCCGAAACGCCCGCCGCGCTTGGCGAAGGTGTCGTAGGGCGGCGCCGGGAAGGTGCCGATGGGCAGAGGGTTGGCATCGGTGCGCGAATCCACCACCCAGACCAGCTTGGGCCAGTCGGCGCCGTCGTCCTGCACGCACTCGTCGGACACGATCCACAGATTGCGTTCGAACAACGGCAGCACCGTGTGGGTGAAGCCGTTGAAAGGCGGCGAGTGGTTCCAGTGCGACACCACCTTGATGTCCGCGGGGTTGCTGATGTCGAGCACGATGGCGCCGCCATCGATGTAACCCACATAGGCGCGGTCCGGCCGCTGGGGGAAGACGTTGGTGTTGTGCGCGCGGAAACCCGTGTCGAACTGCGCGGGCAGGCGTGGCGGCGGGGGCGCCACATCGCCCTCACGCGTGCCGGGATACCACCAGCGGCCCTTCTCGAACGGCTTGGTCGGGTCCGAGATGTCGATGATGCGGTAGATCTGGTCGTCCTTGGGGTTGCGCGGCTGGAAGTCCGCTGCGCCCGAGGAGATGTGCACGGTCTTGCCGTCCACGAACCAGACCGCGTGCACGCCGCGCGAGTACGGGCCCGAGCAGTCGAAGTGCGAGAGCAGGCGCGGCTCTTCCGGTTTGCTGATGTCGTAGATGTTGAGGCCGGCCGGCTTGGCACCGAGTTCCTTGACCTGGCTGGCCACCACCATGATGTTGCCCACCACGTCCAGCGAGTTGGAGCGCACCTTCATGTGCGGCAGCTCGGTCTGCACGATCACGCGCGGGTTCTTGGGGTCGGTGACATCGACCCCGGTGAAGTTTTTGGGCGCCGACTCGTGCGCCATCCACAGGATGCGCCGGCCGTCGTCGGCCAGCTGCATGGCGATGCCCTCGCCCATGCCGCCAAAGCCCTGCAGCTCGTTGTGCGAGATCAGCTTCATGTTGTGCGCCATGGGCTGGTCGGCGCGGGGACGCAGGGTCGTCAAATCAGGTTTGTTCATGCTCTACTCGAAAAAATATGCGTGATGGAAATATGCGATGGGCCGTCACTCGGGCTTGATGTTCTTGTCCCTGACCAGCTTGCCGAACTTGGCGTATTCGGCACGCACGTATTTGTTGAATTCGGCGGGCGTGCTACCCACCGGCTCGGCGCCTTCCTTGCCCATGCGCTCGATCACGCCGGGCTGCTTGAGCACCTTGGCGGTGTCGCGCTGCAGCCGGTCCACGATGGCCGCGGGCGTGCTGGCGGGCACGAAGAAACCGAACCAGGAAGAGATCTCGAAGTCCTTGAGGCCGGATTCCGCCAGGGTCGGCAGCTCCGGAGCCGCCGCCGAGCGGTGCGACGAGGTGACGGCCAGGGCACGGATGCGCCCCGCCTTGACCTGCGGCAGCACGGCCACCATGGGCGCGAACATGATGTCGATCTCTCCGGCCAGCAGGGCGTTCACTGCGGGACCGGCCCCGCGGTAGGGCACGTGGGTGATCTGGGCGCCCGTGGCCATCTCGAACAGCTCGCCAGCCAGGTGGCTGGGCGCGCCCTTGCCGGCGGAACCGTAGTTCAGGCTGTTGGGCTTGGACTTGGCCAGGGCGATGAGTTCCTGCACGGTGTTGGCAGGCACCTTGGCATTGACCACCAGGATGTTGGGCACCTCGGCCACCAGCGTCACCGGTTTGAGGTCGCGCAGGGTGTCGTAGCTGAGCTTCTCGTACATGTGCGGCGCCACAGCGATGCTGGTGGACTGGCCCAGCAGCATGGTGTAGCCGTCGCCGGGCGCCTTGGCCGTGAGGTCGGCCGCGATGGTGCCCGAGGCACCCGAGCGGTTGTCCACGATCACGCTCTGGCCCAGGGCTTCGCCCAGGCTGGGGCTCACGACACGCGCAAGAAAATCAGCGCCACCGCCGGGCGAGGCCGGCACGATCATGCGGATCGTCTTGCTGGGGTAGTTGTCGGCCAGGGCCAGGCCGGTGAGGGCCAGCAGGGCCGCGCCGCTCAGCAGACGCAGGCTGTTTCTACGCAACATCATCTTGTCTCCTTGTAGGTCTATGCATTCAGCCTGGTGGCGGCGCATAAAACGTACGCCCCAGACACTCGGAAAATCACTTGCTGTGTTCTACCGACACCATCCGGGTTTCGCCGGTTTCGGTCAGGGTACGCGTCGCGTTCGGGGAGGCATAGATCCAGAGGATCTTCATGGGCTCGGTGGTCGACATGTTGCGGAAGCGGTGCGACACGTTCGGCGGGATCCAGGTCGTGTCCAGGGGCTTGAGCACATGCGACTCCTGCCCGGCGACATCCATGACGGCGTTGCCCGAGAGCAGCATCACGCTCTCTTCACAGTTGTGGCTGTGGAAGGGGATGGCCGTGCCGGGCGCGAACTCGGTGATGCCGTTGATGAAACTCTGCGCGCCGAGTGCGGGTGTCACCAGCGGGGTGGTGCGGGCGCCGCCGCCGCGGTCGTGGCTCTTGATCTGGTCGGGCTTGAGCACGGTGGGGGTGCGCGTGGGTGTGGCAGTGGTCATGGTGTTCTCCATTGAGCGTGGCTGTCAATTTCAGTTTGTAGCAGGTCCGGTCCAGACCGTCTTGATGTTCATGAATTCATGCAGACCCAGATGCCCGAGTTCGCGACCGTAGCCGGATTGTTTGGTGCCGCCAAAAGGCAGGCGGGGATCGGAAGCCACCAGGCCGTTCACGAAGACGGCACCGGCCTCAATGCGCCGCGACAGTTGCCGCGCACGGTCCAGGTCGCCGGTCCACAGCGAAGCCCCCAAGCCGAACGGCGAGTCGTTGGCCACGGCGACGGCCGCATCCGCCGAGACCACACGAAGGATGGCGGCGGCCGGGCCGAAGGTCTCTTCGCGCGCGGCGGTCATGGCCGGCGTGACGTGGTCCAGGATCGTCGGCTGGTAGTAGGCGCCGGGGCCCGGCAGCGGCTGGCCGCCGATCAGCACCTTGGCACCTTCCTGGATGGAGGCCATGACCTGGGCATGCAGTTCCTCGCGCAGTTTGCCGCGCGCCATGGAACCGATGGTGGTGCCCGGCAGCAGGGGATCGCCGACCACCAGCTTGCGCGCACCGGCCACGAAAGCCTCCGCGAAGCGATCCGCCACGGCCTGCTCGACGATGAAACGCTTGGCCGAGATGCAGCTTTGCCCCGTGTTGGAAAAACGCGCCTTGACGGCGACCGCGGCCGCTGCCTCGATGTCGGCATCGGCCAGCACGATGAAGGGGTCCGAGCCGCCGAGTTCGAGCACCTGCTTCTTGAGCGCCTGACCGGCCTGCGCAGCGATGCTGCGCCCCACGGGGGTGGAACCGGTGAAGGTGACCGCGGCGATGCGCTCATCCTCGATCAGCCCGCGCACAGCGGAGGACTCGACCAGCAGCGTGGTGAACAGGCCTTCGGGCAGGCCTGCGTCCTTGAACACCTGCTCGAGCGCCAGCGCGCACTGCGGCACATTGCTGGCGTGCTTGAGCACCATGCCATTGCCGCCCACCAGCACCGGGGCTGCCGCACGCATGACCTGCCAGAAGGGATAGTTCCAGGGCATCACGGCCAGCACCAGACCCAGCGGATCGAACACGATGCGGCTGTCGGCGGCCGAGCTTGCGACCACCTGGTCCGCCAGGAAGGTCTCGCCCTGCTGGGCGTAGTACTCGAAATTCCAGGCGCACTTCTCGATCTCGCCCAGCGATTCGCTCAGGGGCTTGCCCATCTCCTGCGTGATGAGCAGGGCCAGTTCCTGCTTCTTGCGACGCAGCATGGTCGCTACCTGCAGGAGATAGGGCAGGCGCTGGCGTACGTCCAGGCGGGCCCAGGCCTTCTGGGATTCGGCCGCGAGGCGCAGCCGGTATTCGATGGCCCGCTCATCATGGATGGAAAATTTCCCCAGCAGGGTGTCGGTGGCCGGGTTGAAGGAGTTCATCATCATGCGGCGCTCCCCTGGACCAGCGGCGCAATGCCCAGGTCCTTGGCCAGCACGGCCAGTTCCTGGACCAGGCTGTTGGCGATCGGGATGCCGGCCTGGTAGTTTTGCCGGCGCTCATGGCTCTGCTCGCCCGGCAGCCAGATGCGCTCCACGCCTGGCAGGCGCTCGCTGTTGCGGATGTCCCTGACCAGCGTATCGACCGCGCCCTTGAAGACCGCGACGTCGCCGAAGGCGCTGAGGTCGATCACCAGGATGGCCTGGCCGGTGTTGGTGACGCTGACATGGTCGGCATTGAAGTCGACCACGTCCTTGCCCATGGCGCCGCCGCCCAGGGTGCCGGCCAGCAGCCCGACCACCAGTGCCAGGCCGTAGCCCTTGTAGTCGCCGATGGGCAGCAGGAAGCCTTCGCTGGCTCGGTTGGGATCGGTCAGGGGCTTGCCCTGGCGGTCGATCATCCAGCCCTCGGGCATCATCTCGCCGCGCTTGGCCTTGGCCTTGACCTTGCCATAGGCCGCCACCGTCGTGGCCATGTCCAGCACCACGGGCGGCTCTGCACCGGCGGGGATGCCGGCCGCGATGGGGTTGGTGGACAACAGCATGTCGGTGCCGCCCCATGGCGGCAGGTGGTTGGCATTGCCCACGGCAAAGTACAGGCCCAGCATGTCGTGCTGCAGGGGCTTGCGTGCATACAGCGAGGCCGGGCCGGCATGGTTGCTGTGGCGCGCGCTGACCCAGGCCACGCCGCAGGTACGTGCCTTCTCGATGGCCAGATCGACCGCGCGCGACATCACCAGATGCCCCATGCCGTTGTCACCGTCGAGCACGGCCATGCCGGCGCGTTCGCGCACCACCTTGATGTCGGGGTGCTTGTTGATGCCGCCGGCGCGGATGCGCTTCATGTACATCGGCAGGCGGATGACGCCGTGGCCATCCGAACCCTGCAGGTCGGCTTCAGCCATGAGCGAGGCGATGGTCAGGGCGTCCGCCTGCGGGAAACCCTGGCTGACAAATGCCGCCTGGATGAAGTTGCGCAGGGTGTCGGGCAGGACCGGCGTGAAGTTGTTGCTGGGCGCGTTCAAGTGGCGTTCTTTCTTTGGATCCTGGATGGCAAGTAGCGGCTGCCCGGTGGGCCCGGGTGTGCGCCGGCTCTGGCCATGGAATCTCAATCGGTTATCGGTGCGAGGATTGCGCCCGGGTGCCTGCTGTGGGTCGGCCCGAGGTCGCTCTCAGGTGTGCTGAAGTCCCGCAGTGTAGGAAGGCCGGGGCGACCCGTCCAATACTGATTTCTCGCAAGCCCATATCATCTTGCTATTGATTGCCTCATTTTTGCCGTATGAACCTGAAAACCCTGCGCTACTTCGTGGCCATTGCGGATGCCGGCAGCCTGACCGCCGCCGCTGCCGCCATCTCGATCGCCCAGCCCGCCCTGACACGGCAGCTGCGGGAACTCGAGGCCGACCTGGGCGTGGCGCTGTTTCACCGCATGCCGCGCGGCGTACGGCTGACCCAGGCGGGTGTCACCTTCTACGAGTCGGCGCAGCGCATCCTCGGCGAAGCACAGCGCGTGCGCCAGCGCCTGGCCGGCAAGACCGGCGACACCAAGACCACCGTGGTCCTGGGCGTCTCCCCCACACTGGCGCGGGTGCTGCTGCCGGGCCTGTTCGAGCACTGCCTGCGCACGCTGCCGGAGGTGGAATTGCGCTCGCGCGAAGCGTTCACGCCGGAGCTGCTGGACTGGCTGGAGCGCGGCATCATCGACATGGCCGTGGTCACCAACCCGGGGGTGGGACGCTCCGTCTCGCTGCAGCCCCTGATCGGCGAACCGTTTGCGCTTGTCACCCACGCCTCCATGGGCATGGGCCCGCTGGTGTCGGTGGCCCAGCTGGCCCGCATCCCCCTGCTCATGACCAGCCTGCACCGCGACCTGGTCGAACGGCAACTGCTGCCGCTGGGCAAGACGCTCAACGTGCAGGCGGTGCTGGACTCGGTGGACACCATCCGCGCGCTGGTCCAGAAGGGGCCGTGGGCCACGATCATGCCGGTCTCTGTCTACAAGGAGGCCGGCACCTCGTCCGAGGTCGTGATGTCCCAGATCACGGGCATCCAGCTCAACCGCCTGCTGGTGCTGGCGACCCGGCTGGAGCCCGAGGGCAAACTGGCCATTCCGGTCGTGCAGGAAATGATCGAGGCCGAATTCTCGCGACTCATGCGCGAGGGCGTTTTCACCTTCACCGCGCCCGCATGAAGGCCCGGATGTCCCGCCGGGTCGCCTTGCAACATGCCTGCGGCTTCAGGGGCCATCCCCGGGTGCCCCACCCGCGCGCGCCGGGCGCGGCATGATGTGACCATGCCTGAAACGACGACATCCGCCGCCCTGACCGTCTACTACGACGGCAGCTGTCCCTTGTGCTCACGCGAGATCGCGTTCTATCGGCGCTCCCCCGCTGCGGCCGGGCTGGACTGGGTCGACGTGAGCCAGTCGACCGAGCTCGGGCCCGACCTCGATTGCCAGGCCGCCCTGCGGCGCTTTCACGTGCGCGATGCGCAAGGCCGGCTGCACCACGGCGCGGCGGGTTTCGCGCGGCTCTGGCGCGAACTGCCGGGCTGGCGCTGGCTGGGCCGCCTGTGCGCCGTGCCGCCGCTGTCCTGGCTGGCCGAGGGCGCCTATCGTCTCTTCCTGCCCCTGCGTCCCCGCCTGCAACGCACCTTGCAGCGCTGGCTGGACCGGCGCGCCCACGACTCATGAAGCCCGCCCACCGCACAAGCAGCGTGCGTTGCACCACCCCGGTGCGCACCGTTTAGGGTTTGTCTGAATATCTGGGGCCCGAATCGACCAGACAATCTGTATACAGCTATGTTTTCAATCTCAAGACCCCGGGGACTGGAACTGGCACCCTTTTTGCTCAAGACCTAGGTACCGTGATGACGGCCATCGCTTTTTCCCATTGCCTGCAGACAAGCTAACCCCAAGGAGCTCCCCATGTCCAAGCGCCACCTCCTCCAAACCGTCGTCGCTCTCGCCTTGACGGCCAGCTTCGCCACCGCACAGGCGCAGACCAAGCCCCTCAAGTTCCAGCTGGACTGGCGCTTCGAAGGCCCCGCCGCCCTCTTCACCCTGCCGGCCGCCAAAGGCCATTTCAAGGACGTCGGCCTGGACGTGACCGTGGACAGCGGCAACGGCTCGGGCGGCACCGTCACGCGCGTAGCCTCGGGCACCTACGACATCGGTTTCGCCGACATGGCCGCCCTGATGGAGTTCCACGCGAACAACCCGGACGCCCCCAACAAGCCGGTGGCCGTCATGATGGTCTACAACAACACGCCGGCCGCCGTACTGGCGCTCAAGAAATCCGGCATCAAGACCCCGGCGGATCTGAACGGCAAGAAGCTCGGCGCGCCGGTCTTCGACGCCGGCCGCAAGGCCTTCCCGATCTTCGAGAAGGCCAACAACGTGAAGAACGTGGCCTGGACCGCCATGGACCCGCCGCTGCGCGAAACCATGCTGGTGCGCGGCGACGTCGATGCGATCACCGGCTTCTCCTTCACCTCCTTGCTCAACCTGGAAGCGCGCGGCGTGAAGGCCGAGGACGTGGTCGTCATGCCCTACGCCGATTTCGGCGTGAAGCTCTATGGCAATGCCATCATCGCCAGCCCCAAGCTCATCAAGGAGAACCCGGAGCTGATCAAGGCTTTCCTCAAGGCCTTCACCAAGGGCGCCAAGGAAGTGATGGCCAACCCGGCCGCCGGCATCGAGACCGTCAAGGCGCGCGACGGCATCATCAATGTGGCGCTGGAAACCCGCCGTCTGCAGATGGCCATCGACTCGGTGGTCGCCAGCCCGGACGCACGCAAGGAAGGCTTCGGCCAGGTCAACCCGGGCCGCCTGGCCCTGATGGCCTCGCAGGTGTCCGACGCCTTCGGAACCAAGACCCGTGTGGACGCTGGTGCGATCTGGAACGGCTCTTTCCTGCCGACGGCGGCCGAGCTCAACATCCTGCCCCCGGCAAGGAAGTGATTGGCATGCGTTCCTAACTCCCCTGGCCAGCTCGTCTGGCCATTTTTTTGTGCAGACCATGGCTACTGAATCCACCTCTCCCCCCTTCGTCCAGTTCGACGACGTCTGGCTGGCCTACAACGACGAGTTGCTGGCCCAGAACAACTTCGCGGTCGAGGCCATCAACCTGAACGTGAGCCAGGGCGAGTTCATCGCCATCGTCGGGCCCTCGGGCTGCGGCAAGTCCACCTTCATGAAGCTGACCACCGGTCTGAAGATGCCCAGCATGGGCCGCATCCGTGTCGACGGCCAGCCCGTGACCGGCCCGCTCAAGGTTTCGGGCATGGCCTTCCAGGCGCCTTCGCTGCTGCCCTGGCGCACCACGTTGGACAACGTGCTGCTGCCGCTGGAGATCGTCGAGCCCTACCGCTCGCAGTTCAAGGACCGCCGCAAGGAGTTCGAGGAACGCGCGCTCAAGCTGCTCGAAACCGTGGGCCTGGGTGGTTACGCCAAGAAATTCCCCTGGGAACTCTCGGGCGGCATGCAGCAACGCGCCAGCATCTGCCGCGCCCTGATCCACGAGCCCAAGATGCTGCTGCTGGACGAGCCCTTCGGCGCGCTCGACGCCTTCACGCGCGAGGAACTCTGGTGCACCCTGCGCGACCTCTGGCAGGCTCAGAAGTTCAACGTCATCTTGGTCACGCACGACCTGCGCGAATCGGTCTTCCTGGCCGACACGGTCTACGTCATGAGCAAGGGCCCGGGCCGTTTCGTGGTGCAGCGCGAGATCGACCTGCCGCGCCCGCGCGACCTGGAGATCACCTACACCCCCGAGTTCACCGGCATCGTGCACGAACTGCGCGGCCACATCGGTGCCATGCGCAAGGCCGGCGCCGTGATCAACCAGTGAGGAGCCCGACATGAAAAACCGCAAGCAACTCGAACGTTGGTCCCCCCTGCTGCTGCTGGTCGCCATCGTCATCCTCTGGCAGATCATCACCTCGGCCTTCAACGTCTCGGAATTCATCTTCCCCAGCCCGCTTCGCATCTGGGAACAGACGCTGGAGCACAAGACCACGATTGCCGGCCATGCCTGGCGCACCTTCTGGGTCACCATGGCAGGCTTCGGCATCGCCATCGTGGTGGGCGTGCTGCTGGGTTTCCTGATCGGCAGTTCGCGCCTGGCCTACGCAGCGGTCTACCCGCTGATGACCGCCTTCAACGCCCTGCCCAAGGCGGCCTTCGTGCCCATCCTCGTGGTGTGGTTCGGCATCGGCATCGGCCCGGCCATCCTCACGGCCTTCCTGATCAGCTTCTTCCCCATCACGGTCAACATCGCCACCGGCCTGGCCACGCTGGAGCCCGAGCTGGAAGATGTGCTGCGCGTGCTGGGCGCCAAACGCTGGGACGTGCTCATCAAGGTGGGCCTGCCGCGCTCCATGCCCTACTTCTTCGGCTCGCTCAAGGTGGCCATCACCCTGGCCTTCGTGGGCACCACGGTGTCGGAGATGACCGCAGCCAACGAAGGCATCGGCATCGGCCCGGCCATCCTCACGGCCTTCC
>JAXMMJ010000132.1:0-51311 GCA_034366585.1 Hylemonella sp. | reverse complement strand
ACAAGGTGAAGGCCATTCTGGTCAACATCTTCGGCGGCATCATGAAGTGCGACACCATCGCCACCGGCGTGATCACGGCCTGCCGTGCAGTGAACCTGAGCGTGCCGCTGGTGGTGCGCATGAAGGGCACGAACGAAGAGCTGGGCAAGAAGATGCTGGCTGAGTCCGGTCTGCCCATCATCAGTGCCGACACCATGGCCGAAGCTGCCCAGAAGGTGGTCGCTGCCGTCAAGGCCGCCAAGTAAAGGAACCGTCATGTCGATCTACATCAACAAAGACACCAAAGTCATCACCCAGGGCATTACCGGCAAGACCGGCCAGTTCCACACGGAAAAATGCCAGGAATACGCCAACGGCAAGAACTGCTTCGTGGCCGGCGTGAACCCCAAGAAGGCGGGCGAGTCGATCTTCAACATCCCGATCTACGCCTCCGTCAAGGAAGCTGCCAAGCAGACTGGCGCCACCGTCTCCGTGATCTACGTGCCGCCGGCCGGTGCCGCCGACGCCATCTGGGAAGCCGTCGAGGCCGACCTGGACCTGGCGATCTGCATCACCGAAGGCATCCCGGTGCGCGACATGCTGATGGTGCGCAACAAGATGAGAGCCAAGGAAGCCGCGGGTGGCAAGAAGACCCTGCTGCTGGGCCCCAACTGCCCCGGCCTGATCACCCCCGAGGAGATCAAGATCGGCATCATGCCCGGACATATCCACCGCAAGGGCCGCATCGGCGTGGTCTCGCGCTCCGGCACGCTGACCTATGAAGCCGTGGCGCAGCTGACCGAAATCGGCCTGGGTCAGTCCAGCGCCGTCGGCATCGGCGGCGACCCGATCAACGGTCTGAAGCACATCGACGTGATGCAGGCCTTCAACGACGATCCGGACACGGATGCCGTCATCATGATCGGCGAGATCGGTGGCCCGGACGAGGCGGAAGCCGCTCGCTGGTGCAAGGCCAACATGAAAAAACCCGTGGTCGGCTTCATTGCCGGCGTGACGGCCCCCCCCGGCAAGCGCATGGGCCATGCCGGCGCCCTGATTTCCGGTGGCGCCGACACGGCCGACGCCAAACTGGCGGTCATGGAGGAATGTGGCTTCAAGATCACCCGCAACCCGTCCGAGATGGGCAAGCTGCTGAAAGCGCTGCTGTAAGCAAAAATACGCATCCATAAGTGTGTGCAGTTAAGGCACACTTGGTCGAAAGATCCCTGGGAGCGCTCCAGACGGACTGTCTGGGGCGCTCTTTCATTACAGATATAACTTCAGGAGCACTTCGATGGAATTCTTACAGGATGTCAACTTCTGGATCGGTCTGCTCAAGATCATCTGGATCAACATCATTCTGTCCGGCGACAACGCCGTGGTGATTGCGCTGGCGGCCCGATCGCTGCCGCCGCATCAGCAACAAAAAGCCATTCTTTTTGGCTCGGGCGCCGCCGTTGTATTGCGTATCGCGTTGACTCTGGTGGCGGCTCAGCTGCTGCAGATGTCTTTCCTTCAGGTGGTCGGTGGTCTGCTGCTGCTGTATATCGGCGTGCAGCTGCTCAGTGAAGACGACGACGAAGAAGAGGGGCACGGCAAGGAGGGCGGCGGCCTGATGGCTGCGGTACGCACCATCCTCATCGCCGACGTGGTCATGAGCCTGGACAACGTGATTGCCGTCGCGGCTGCTGCCAAGGGCAGCAACCTGCTGCTCATGATCGGTCTAGCCATCAGCATTCCCCTGGTGATTTTCGGCAGCACCTTGATGATCAAGCTCATGGAGCGTTTCCCGATCATCGTGACATTGGGCGCGGCCTTGATTGGCTGGGTCGGTGGCGAAACCATCGTCAGCGACGTGGCGCTCAAGGAAATCGCCATGGAAAATCCCTGGCTGCACTACGTTGCGGCGGCAGCTGGCGCGATCTTCGTTGTCCTGCTGGGGCGCGCTCTGCAGAAGCGACATAAGCAACCGACGGCAGAAATCTGATTTCGGCTGGGCCGGAGCCGGTTTCCGGGGTATCCTGGATTCCGGACCGGCCCATATCCCGGCCAGGTCCGGGGCTTTGCAAAAAAAAGACATAAGCCTGCGCATTACTACCTTGCCGGCCGGGAGTTGCTCTGCTAAGGTCTATAGCTTGTATGGCGTACGCCTAGTACGCTGGTTTCATGGTGGGCTCCTGAATATCTACAGCAAGAGCCCCGCGGATCTGAACAGGCACGAATTGGCAACTTCATACTCCAGCAGGCGGTCTCCACCGGAATCGAGGCCGGCGTTTGCCGTGCCTTTGCGAGCAACCCTCCTGAATTCGGGCGTGCGGCATGGCCTTTCTGCAGGTCCGATCCTCCTCCGGGTAAATCATTGAGCCATGACGACAGAAGCCATGATTTACAGGTTTTGTGCGCAGACCGACTCGGGTCTGACGCGGGAAAACAACGAAGACGCAGTCGGCTTTGACGAAGGCACGGGTGTCGCCATCCTGGCTGACGGCATGGGCGGCTACAACGCCGGGGAAGTGGCCAGCAGCATGGCCACGTCCATCATCAAGTCGGAGATGAGCCGCTGGCTCGCCGAATCGGCGACGACAGCTACCGTACAGGACATCCGCCGGGCGCTTGAAATCTGCGTGGGCAATGCCAATGCGGCGGTTTTCCGGGCCGCGCACGCCAATGCGCACTATTCCGGCATGGGCACCACCCTGGTGGCCGGCGTGTTTCGTGGTGCAGACCTGGTGATCGGGCACATCGGCGATTCACGCTGCTACCGGTTGCGCCAGGGGGAACTGGTCCAGATCACGCGGGATCATTCATTGCTGCAGGAGCAGATCGACGCCGGTCTGTTGACACCCGAGCAGGCGGCCTTGTCCATGAACAAGAATCTGGTGACGCGTGCCCTCGGGGTGGACGATGCGGTCCTGCTGGAGGTGCATGAGCACGCTGTTGAACCCGGCGACGTCTACCTGATGTGCTCGGATGGTCTATCCGATATGGTCAGGGATCAGGACATTGCGAAAATCCTGCAGATGCCACTGGCCACCGAGCTGCGAGCAAAAGCCCTAGTCGACACCGCGAATGCACATGGCGGTCGCGACAATATCACGGTCCTGCTGGTCCAGGCTGAGATGGGTGCAGAAAAGCGCGGCCTGATGGCGCGATTGCTGGGAAAATAGCGAAGGTATATTTATAACGAGCAACAGGAATAGGAGTCGGGCATGCCGAAAATGATCGTATCGATCGACGGTGTTGTCATCAAGGAAGTGCAGTTGACCAAGGAGCGCACGACCTTTGGGAGGCGACCATACAACGACGTCGTGATCGACAATCTGGCCGTCAGTGGTGAACATGCAGCATTGCAGATGTCGGGCAACGAGGTCACACTGGAAGATCTCAACAGCACCAATGGCACCTATGTCAATGGCAAGGCTGTCAAGAAGCAGGCTTTGCAGAACGGCGACACCATTGAAGTTGGCAAGTACAAGATCAAGTTCGTCAACGAGGCCGAGGCCCCGGGCTTCGACAAGACCATGCTCTTCAAGCCGGGAGAAACTCCGGTGCCGGCACCGGCAGCCGTAGAGGGCGGTAACCTGAATGGCGCGCTGCGCGTACTCTCCGGCACGGCTTCTGGCCGTGAAGTTCCCCTGACCAAGGCGGTCACGACGGTGGGCAAGCCGGGTGTGGCGGTGGCGTCGATTTCGCGCCGCTCCCAGGGTTTTGTCGTGGCGCATGTCGAGGGCTCCGGTATTCCTCTGCTCAACGGTGCTCCGATCGGCAACGAACCCGTGGCGCTCAAGAGTGGCGACGTGATCGAACTGGCGGGCACGAAAATGCAATTCATCCAGAATTGAGCTTGCGGCGGGCCCGGCTGGATCCGCCCAACCCTGCAAGCCTGCGTCTGGCGCAGGCAGACTAAGGAGTGGTCATGAAGGTGCGTGTGTTGGGCTGCTCGGGCGCGATTGCCAGGGAGTGCCGCACCACGTCCTTTCTTGTCGATGACGACGTTCTTGTGGATGCGGGGACTGGCGTCGGCGACCTGACCCTGGACGAAATGTTGCGTGTCGACCATGTGCTGTTGACGCATGCCCACCTCGACCATGTGGCCGCCTTGCCTCTGATGCTTGACGCGATTGCAACGCGTCGTGGCAGCCCGGTGCTGGTATACGCGCTGGCGGGCACCATCGAGGCACTCAAGGCGCACATCTTCAACGATGTTATCTGGCCGGATTTCACGCGCCTGCCCACGGTCAATGTCCCATTCATACGATTCGAGGAAATCCGGGTGGGGCAGGTGCTGCACATAGGGGACAAGCGTATCGAAGTACTGCCGGCCGTGCACACGGTGCCGGCGGTCGGTTATGCCGTGTTGGCGCAGCAGGCCTGCTGGGTGTTCTCGGGCGATACGGGGCGTAACCCGGCTTTCTGGCGCAGGGTCAATCAGTTGGACGTCAGCATGCTCGTGATTGAAACGGCCTTCAGCAGTCGCGAGAGCCAGCTCGCAGAAATGAGTCAGCATCTCTCGCCCGAAGTGCTTGCTCAAGAGTTGGATTGCATTGCGGCAGACAAAAAATACCCGATCTACATCACGCATACCAAGCCAGCAGAAACCGAGTTGATCATGTCTGAAATCCGCAAACTGGAAGGCCATCGTCCCGGTGTCAGGCAGGCAGCGCATGACATACGCTGGTTGCAGGCCGGGCAGGAGTTTGAACTATGAGCGCCGTCATGAAACCCCCGGGTGGAGGCACCCCCGCCGAGCAGGCCTTCCGCGACTCCCAGCAGTCGGCATCGGACAAGCAGGACAAGTCCTTCGAGGCCTTGTTTGTGCGCCAGCTTAAGCAGGTGGTGCTGCGCATTCACGAGACTGAAAATGTCGAACAGATTATGCTGGAGGTCAGCCCCGAGATCTGCAAGCTGTTCAACGCCGACCGGTTGACCTTGTATGCGATCAGCGATGACGAGACGTCGATCGTTTCCAAGATCAAGACCGGCCTGACCAGCAGCCGCGAGCTCAAGTTGCCCATCAGCCCGCAAAGCATTGCCGGCTACGTGGCATTCAGCCGCAAGCTGCTGAACCTGGCGGACGTCTACGACGAGGATGCACTCAAGCAGATTCATCCCCAATTGGCCTTCCTCAAGGAGGTCGACAAGCGTTCCGGTTACCGGACCAAGCAGATGCTTGTGTCGCCCATCATTGAGGGCGGCAACCTTTATGGTGTGCTGCAGGTCATCAACAACAAGAGCGACCAGCCCTTCGGCGAGCTGGATATCAAGGGCGTCATCCAGCTCTGCAAGACATTGGCGACGGCCATCCGCCAGCGCCTGCAGAAGGTGGATGAGCCGCAGCGCATCCGGGCGACCAAGTATGACGGCCTGGTCGCTGACGGCCTGCTGAGCGGTACCCAGCTGCAGGACTGCGTACAGGAGGCGCGCAACGAAGGCCAGCCGGTCGAGCATTTGTTGCTGAGTAAGCACCAGATCACGCCGGCCCAGGTCGGCCCCTCGCTGGCCCGGTTCTTTGGCGTGCCTTACGAGCCGTTCAATGCCGGCCGCATCCGTTCCGAAATGCTGCATGGTTCGCTCAAGCGCGAATTCGCCGAGGGCCAGGGCTGGATCCCGCTGGAAGAATCGCCTGAAGGTCTTGTCATCATGTGTCTGGACCCTGAGGCCACGCGTGGTGCCCGCGTCGTGCCGCAGGTTTTCTCTCGCATCAACAAGTTCTCCTACCGCGTCACGACGCAGACGGAGTTTGAGCAGACGCTGGCCCAGCTGTTTGGTGCCGTCGTCGATGGCACCACAATCGATCAGTTGCTGGCCGACATGGGCGGCCCGCTCGATGACGATGGCAGCAACGATGATTCGCTGGAATCGGCCGCGGCTGACAACGAACTGGTCAAGTTCGTCAACAAGATCATCATCGAGGCCTATCAGCAGAAGGCCTCGGACATCCACATTGAGCCCATGCCGGGCAAGCTCAAGACCGGCATCCGTTTCCGTATCGACGGTACCCTGGCGCCCTATATCGAGGTGCCGGCGCATTTCCGCCAGGCCATGGTCACGCGTCTGAAGATCATGTGCGACCTCGATATTTCAGAGCGTCGCAAGCCGCAGGACGGCAAGATCAAGTTCAAGAAATACGGTCCGCTGGACATCGAGCTTCGCGTAGCGACCATCCCTTCGGCGGGCGGTGTCGAGGACGTGGTGATGCGTATCCTGGCCGCAGGCGAACCCATACCGCTGGAAAAACTGGGCCTGACCTCGCACAACCGAGAACGGCTGGAGGCCACCGTCAGCAAGCCCTACGGCCTGTTCTACGTTTGCGGCCCGACCGGTTCCGGCAAGACCACCACGCTGCACTCCATCCTGAAATTCCTCAACACGCCGGATACCAAGATCTGGACGGCCGAAGATCCTGTGGAAATCACGCAAAAAGGCCTGCGGCAGGTGCAGATCAACAAGAAGGCCGGCATCGACTTCGCCCTGATCATGCGCGCCTTCCTGCGCGCCGACCCGGACATCATCATGGTCGGCGAGTCACGCGACAAGGAAACCGTGTCCATGGGCGTGGAGGCCTCGCTGACCGGTCACCTGGTGTTCTCCACCCTGCACACCAATTCCGCCCCGGAGTCCATCACCCGATTGCTGGACATGGGCATGGACCCTTTCAACTTCGCCGATGCGCTGCTGGGCATCCTGGCCCAGCGCCTGGCCAAAAAGCTGTGCGACTGCAAGGAGCCCTACAACCCAGGAACATCGGAGGTCAACAGCTTCATCTCCGAATACGCCCAGGAACTGCGCAACACGAAGGCCTGGAAGGCCGACTTCAGCGGCGAAGCGCAGAAACTCTATGAAGAATGGGTGGTCAACTACGGTGAAGACGGCAAGCTGCGCTTTTACAAACCGGTGGGTTGCGACAAATGCAACAAGACCGGCTACAAAGGCCGGCTGGGTCTGCACGAATTGCTGATCGCTGATGACCATATCAAAAAGCTGGTGCAGGAACGTGCCCGCGTGGCCGAAATCTTCGCCGCCGCCGTGGAAAGCGGCATGCGAACCCTGAAAATGGACGGTATGGAGAAGATCATGCTGGGCGTGACAGACCTGAAGCAGGTGCGGCAGGTTTGCATCAAGTGACAAAGCTGGTTGAACAAAAATGTCAGCTCAGGACGTGATTCGACAGAAATGAACCAGAAAACGGTCGTCTTTCCGGCGATTCGCCGTAAAACTACAACTTAATTCACGGTTTCCGGTTGGCACAGAAACTGCTGATCTAGACCATACGGCCCTGCTGTATCCATTTCTTTAACCAAGGAGCTATACATGAAGCGTTCTATGCAAAAGGGTTTCACCCTGATCGAACTGATGATCGTGGTTGCGATCATCGGCATTCTGGCCGCCGTTGCCCTGCCGGCCTATCAGGACTACACCAAGCGTGCCAAGCTGTCCGAAGTGATTCTGGCTTCGTCGGCCTGCCGTACCTCGATCACTGAGGTCTATCAGTCGCAAAATGCCGCCAGCCTGCCGACCGCTGGCAATTGGGGTTGCGAGAGTTCCACCGCGACTTCCAAATACGTGGCTAGCGTGGCGACCGATGCCGCCGGCGGCATCATCGTGACGGCTCGGGGTTTCAATGATTCTGGCGTTGACCAGATCGACGGCAGGACCGTAAGCCTGGTTCCGGTCGCTGCTGGCAACGTGGCTGTCTCTCCGACCGCTCCTTTGCAGGGCTGGGTCTGCGGCAACCGCTCTGCTATCGGCGGTACTGCCGTCACTACCGTGCCCGCCAAGTTCCTGCCGGGTTCTTGCCGCGGTCTCTGATCTTGCTAAGACACTAGCAGATGATAAAACGCCCCTTACGGGGCGTTTTCTTTTTCTATTTCCGGGATGCAAATCAGTCTCTTGACATTGGCTGGGATGGTCTTGATGTTGGCCAGTTGGCTGATGCCTCTGCACATCTTGCCTTGGGTCAGCTGGCATAGCGAGGTACCCGCTTTCTTGGCGGTCTTTCTGCTGGTTCTGGGTGGTTTGACGGCCTGGGTGTGGCGCACACGCGGTACAGCGTTGCGGATCTCGCTGCCCGCCTCCATGCTGCTCTGGCTGGCTCTGTGCCTGCTGGTCTTGGTGCAATGGATCTGCGGGCAGATCGGTTTTGCAGGAGATGCGCTGGTACTGGGTCTGTATTTCGCACTGTGTTCGCTGGCCTGGGGCTTGGGCTATGTTGCGAATCTGGCAGACCGTGGGCAAGATGTTTTGCTGGAGCCAAGCTTAGAGGTCGTGGCGTGGACGTTGCTCGCGGGCGCAAGTGCCTCCGCAGTGATCGCGATGGTGCAGGCTTTTGACGTGTGGGAAACGGCAGGCTGGATCAACCGCATGCCGCAGCTGCGCCGACCTGGTGGCAATATAGGCCAGCCGAATCAGCTGGCAACACTGTTGGTCATGGGCATGGCCAGCATACTGTTTCTGCATCAGTACAAACGCATGGGGCACTATGCCGCGGGAATGCTACTGCTTTTACTGGCAGTAGGTCTTGCCGCCACCGAATCTCGTACCGGCTTACTGAGCATGACCGTGCTGGTGATACTTTGGTGGCAGATAGGCCGAGGTCATATGAGTCTGCGCGTCAAGCCTTGGTCCGTCATCGCGGGTTTTATGGTTTTTCTGGTCTTGTATGTGAGTTGGTCCTCTGTGATGAGCCAAGCCGACTCCATGGCACAGGCTGCCCAGGTCAAGACAAAGGCGGGCATGCGCCTTGTAGTGTGGCCACAATTAGTGGAAGCCATTACATTGCATCCTTGGGCAGGCTGGGGTCTGCGCGAAGTGCCGGCAGCTCACAATGCCGTTGTCAGTGAACACGCCACTAGCGAACCCTACAGCTATGCACACAATATTGTGCTGGATCTGGCGCTCGGCGTGGGCGTACCCTTGACGATCATGATCCTTGGGGTGGTAGGTCTCTGGCTGCGGCGAAGGCTGATGGCCAGCGCCAACATCCAGGCCTGGTACTGCATCGCTGCAGTGCTGCCGATCGCCGTACACTCCATGTTGGAATTCCCGTTCGCCTATGCTTATTTCCTTGCGCCAGCCATGTTCCTGCTGGGCAGCTGGGAAGCGATGACAGGCGCAAAGGCGTGTCTACATATCCGTATCAAGACAGCGGCAGCCTTTGTGGCTCTCATTTCGGCCGTCGCGGCCTGGTCGGTTATCGAGTACGTCAGGATAGAAGAGGATTTCCGTGTGGTCCGGTTCGAGTCCTTGCGCCTGGGCAAGACCCCCGCGGATCATGAACGTCCCAAGGTGTTGCTGCTGACCCAGCTAGACGCGCTGTTGCACGCAGGACGGATTGAACCAAGGCCGGAGATGCCACCTGAAATGATCGAATTGGCACGTAAGGCCGCTATGCGATATCCATGGCCAGCAACGCAGAACCGGTATGCCCTCTCGTTGGCATTGAATGGCCGACCTGAAGAGGCACTGCGCCAGTTGCGAGTGATACGTGCACAGCACGGAGAGCGAATGTATGGCGTGATACGCGGAAATTGGCAAACGCTTGGCCAAGAGAAGCATGCCGCCTTGCGTGAACTTCATCTGCCTTGATTGTGCCGGGCAATGGGCCAAGCCAAAATACAAACTTGGCACTACAGCTTGCTGATATCGGTGGCGCTACTGCCTTGGATGGTTCCGCCGCACTTGGGGGCGCAGTCCTAGCGCGTACCGTTTAGTGACGCCAGTATGCGTAGCACTCCTGCTGCATACGTCCCACTTGGCTGGTGATGCAAGTACCAACTGGCCTATAGCTGAAATGCAAGCCTGGCCGCTTGCAGCAGTGTTGAACAGTCTCACCGATTTGTACCAGTACCTAGTCTGATGAATACCTCCGATCACGGCATCGTCGATGCGAGACTTGGCGAGGCATATGGCAACATGCACCAGTGCGGCCATTTCGCGACATTGACAAATATCGGCGTGGCTACGCTGATGTACTTGAGGTTGCACTTCCGCGACGTGAGAGGCTGGTAGGAAACGGGTTTGTCGGCATTGGCGGTCTTGCTTGCCATGGGCAATGCTGCATCGGGATGGCTTACCGGTTTGCCGGGGCTTTGCTTGTCATCGGATTAGCCTGAGTCTGGGGCCGCTGGCGGGGATGATCGGTGCTGGGTGTTCTGATCCCGGCGCTAAGGGCCTACGCCGCGGGAAGCGGGCTTCTGAGAATGCTGGCCCGAGACGACACTGGAAGCAACAACGCCTATTCGAGATTCGCGACCACGGCAATGGATTGGGCCAGCCGTCTGAATATGTGGAAAAACATGCTGGTACTCATTGGCAAAAAACGTTGCTGGGCTGGGGATGGGGGGACTCGATTTTGCTACTTTCACAAGTAACTTTTCGGGATCACGCCAGTGTGAGTATTGATGACGCACATAACTTGCCGTTACATTTGGCGGTTGTATTTGGGGTTCCGAGGACGGTATTGATGACAGGAGCCAAGCTTAGCCCATCGCGCGGGCACGACCCTGGCGTGAAATGAACCTGTAGGTCAGATGGCGTGGCTGGTTCTCGCGCTGATCGCGTTGTACAGCACGGTCGAGTATCCCTCTGGTTCCGACCGTCCGCAATGACGACAGGGCTGTGCGTGCTCCTGCTTTGCAAACCGGACAGCGACTATGACGTGGGGCTGTCATCGGCGCCGGAGTTTTGGGAGGATTGCGGTAGCTTGCTGCGGCATATGCAACCTGGGATTACCAACGTATCAGTCAGATATACCTTCCACCAGAGCAAATAACGCTAGCGTATCGAGAGTACCCTGGAGAAAATCCGCAGCGCACGGCTCGGGGGCGGTTTGCCGAGTACACCCTCATACCGTTGACACGAGACAATGCTGAACAGCTATATGCCATGGGCTTGAAGCTCTTGCACTATTGAGCTGAGGCCTGGGTGGTGGGTGGAGAAGCTGATCGAAAGCGCTGTCCTGCTAGGCCAAGACTAGGAGGCGCGTTTTCATCCGGCGCGATACAAAGCTGCCTAACAGCAGGGGCCTGCGAGCTGGGCAGCAAGGCAGCTCGAGCCAGACGTAGGGCAATGACAAAAGCTCAAGGAGCCAAGTAACTGCCGGACTTTCCGCCATGCTTCTCCAGAAGATGGACGTCGGTCATGGTCATGCCGCGGTCCACAGCCTTGCACATGTCATAGATGGTCAGCAGGGCGACCTGCACGGCCGTCAGGGCTTCCATTTCAACCCCCGTCGGACCGACGGTTTCCACCGTGGCTGTACAGACGACATGAGCTGGTGCGGCAGCCGTGGCAGGGGGTAACGAAAACTCCAGCGCGACGCGTGTCAGCGCGAGAGGGTGGCATAAAGGAATCAGGTCGCTGGTCTTCTTGGCAGCCTGGATGCCCGCGATGCGCGCGATCCCCAGCACATCCCCCTTTTTGGCTGTTCCGGACTCGATAATTGCGAGGGTGGCCGGTAGCATCTCGATTCGGCCGGTGGCCACGGCAATCCGGTGGGTGCTTGCCTTGGCGGCCACATCCACCATATGGGCCTGGCCCTGGGCATCAAAATGGGTCAAAGAACTCATGGAAAATCCCGGGTTTACGAAACCTCTACATAACTCGAGCATCATACGTCCATGACGCAGACGAGCGCACTCCGTTGGCAAGACCGACTCAAAGCCAGTGCCATCCACCTGGGCCTCAGCCTGATCATTGCCGCCCTGGCGGCACTGTTGGTGTTCGGTCTCTGGTACCCCTATCCTTACCGCGATACCTCGGGGGGGCGTGAGCTGTTCCTGATCGTGATAGCGGTCGATGTCATTCTGGGGCCACTGATCACCTTCACCGTCTTCAACCGCAGCAAGCCCCGCAGCGAACTGGTACGGGATCTGACCGTGGTGGGCTTGATCCAGCTGGCGGCGCTGGGTTACGGTCTGTGGACGGTTTTTGTGGCGCGGCCGGTCCATCTGGTGTTCGAATACGACCGTTTTCGCGTGGTGCACGCCATCGAGGTGCCCGAGGAGCTTATGGGCCAGGCGCCGGGAGATGTGCGCGGGATGCCACTGACCGGGCCCACCATTCTGGCGCTGCGGCCCTTCCGCGACGTCAACGAAGAGAGTACGGCCACCCTGATGGCCTTGCAAGGTCTCCCGTTGAGTGCACGGCCTGATCTCTGGCAGGCCTATCCGCAGGCGCGGGTGCGCGTCCTGGCGACCGCCAAACCACTGGCTGAACTGAGCGCGCGCTTTCCGCAGCAGGCTGCGGCGATCAGTGCGGGCGTAGCGCAAACGGGCAAGAGTGCGGGGGAGCTCGTTTATCTCCCCATGGTGGCTCGCAAGTCCTTCTGGACCGTGCTGCTCGATGCACAGAGCGCCGAGTTGCGCGGTTTTGTACCGTTGGATTCGTTTTGAAAAGACCCCCAATTTTCAGCCCGCGTACAGCGCGGAAGTTTCTGGTCGGGCTGTTGGCACTCCTCCAGGGCCTGACGCCTGTCGCTGCGCAAACCTCGCTGCCTGCACTGGGCGATGGCGTGGAGATGAGCAGCAGCGCCGAGCGCCGGCTGGGCGACCGGATCGCGCGCGAACTCTACCGCGATCCCGACTATCTCGACGATGCCATCCTGGGCGAATATGTTCAGGGCATCTGGCTGCGCTTGATGGATGGGGCACGCCAGCGCGGTGAGTTGCAGCCGGAACTGGAGGAGCGTTTTGCCTGGGATGTCGTTCTGGGACGGGACCGCAGCGTCAACGCCTTTGCCTTGCCTGGGGGCTATATGGGGGTGCACCTGGGCCTGATCGCCGTGGTGAGCAGCGAAGATGAGCTGGCCTCCGTGTTGGCGCATGAGTTGAGTCACGTGACGCAACGTCACATCGTGCGCATCATCAGCCGTCAGAGCAATCAAGCACCCTGGTTGATCGGCGCGATGATCCTGGGCGCGCTGGCGGCCTCCAGCAATCCGGGGGCTGCAGGGGCGATGATCGTGGGCGGTCAGGCAGCTGCCGTGCAGGGGCAGCTCAATTTTTCGCGTGACATGGAGCGTGAAGCCGATCGTGTGGGTTATGGCGTGATGACGCAGGCCGGCTTCGACGCCCGAGGTTTCGTCGGCATGTTTGAAAAGCTGCAGCAAGCCAACCGATTCAACGACACGGGCGCCTTTCCTTACCTGCGCAGCCACCCGCTGACCACCGAGCGCATTGCTGACATGCAGGCACGCCAACAACTGCAAACACACACCGCCGTACCCCAACTCACGATGACGCATGCCATGCTGGCGGCGCGAGCGCGCATGCTGGCGAATCCGGAAGTTGACAGTCTGCGTGCGGCCCTGCTGCGGGCGCAGGGCGAAATGGCGGCGATGTCACCGGCTGAGCAGGCCGGCGTGTTCTATGCCGGGGCTCTGGGCGCGCTGGGGCTGCGTGAATTCGAGCAGGCCCAGCGCTTGCAAGAGCGTTTGCAGGGCACGGTGCGCGATGATGCGCGGGCGGCCTACCAGGCGCGCTTGCTGGGTGCCGAGATCGCTCTGGCAGCCGGCGATCCGCGTCGCGCCAGCACCTTCCTGGAAGGGGCTGCGCCTGGAGCCGGCGGTGCCATGACCCGACCCCTGCTGTTCTTGCGGGCCCGCGCCCGGACGCAGATCGGACAGCCGCGGGAGGCGGCCGAGTCGCTGCAGGTCTGGCTGGCCAGCCGGCCACGGGATGCCCAAGCCTGGCAGCTGCTGTCGCAGGCCTATGCTACCCAGGGCCAGACCTTGCGGGCCGTGCGGGCCGAGGCCGAGGTGCATGCTGCCCGCCTGGACTATGCCGCTGCCCGCGACCGCCTGCGCGCGGCGCAGGAGCTGGCGCGACAGGGCCCCAACGTGGATCACGTCGAGGCGTCGATCATCGACACGCGTAGCCGGCAGATCGATCTACTTTTGCGGGAACAGGCGCTCGAGCGCTGAGTCGATCACGAGGCTGAACATCGAGTACAGCAGCGAACCCAGCAGGGCGGCTGCGAAGTCGCGCACCTGAAAGTCGTCCAGCACGCTCGCCGCAGCCCAGAACAGCAGGGCATTGATGACAAAGAGAAAGAGGCCGAGCGTGAGCAGCGTGACAGGAAGTGTCAGCAGCACGAGGATGGGTCTCAGGAAGATGTTGAACAACCCGATGACGAAGGCCGCCAGCAGTGCGGCGGTGAAGCTTTGGAGTTCGACGCCACTGTAAAGATGCGCGACCGCCAACAAGGCGGTCGCGCTCAGTAGCCACTTGATCAGGAGTTTCATGGCGGGCAAGCATAGCACCCGCGCATGAAGTCGTCCGCTGGTGCTATTCGCTGGCCAGAACCAGGAAGGCGCCCATGCCGGCGACCGCTCCGGGGACGGCCCAACGCGCCTCCTGGGTGGCGGGCTGGTCCGGTGTGACCGGCGCCATATCCTGGCCAAACTTCGGGCGGCGTGCGTCGAGGACGCGAGCGGTGCCATGCTTCTCCAGCAGCTCGCGGGTCATTTCGACCAAGGGGCCGCGGGACAGAACCGGCGTGACCTTGTGGCCCTGCGCCTGCAGGTCCGGCGTGATCTGGGAGAACAGCTTTTCTGCCCATTTGTTGCGCCAGTTTTCGCGCGCCGTGTGATTGACCCATTTGCTGATATGGCGGGTCATCCGTGGCGGGCAGGCGACCACGATCCAGTGGGTCGCCTGCTGTTGGCCAGGCAACTTGCCTTCCATCGGCACCAGCTGATGCTGTGCGTACTCGACATCGTCCACATACACAATGATTTTGTCCATGATCTACTCCTTGTTGATTAAGGGACGGGGGGAACAGGGTTGTCAGACTCAGGCCGCCTGGCCAGAGTGATGACTTTGGTTCTGGCGGCGCGCATTCCACCAGCCGGCAGCGAGCACACCCAAGACGGCCAGTGCATAGAGAGCCCAGCGAGCGGCCGTGTGCGGGTCAAACACCTCATCCAGCAGCGGCTCGTTGACAATCATCTTGGCGGCCGTGAAGGCCAGCACGGCGGCGCCGAGCTGGATGATGATGGGGAAGCGCTGCACGAGCTTGAGCACCACCGAGCTGCCGAACACGACGATCGGCACGCTGATGAGCAGGCCCAACACCACGAGGTCGAAGGCGCCATGGGCGGCACCGGCGACGCCCAGCACGTTGTCCACGCCCATCAGGGCATCAGCGACCACGATGGTTTTCATGGCCCCCCAGAAGGTCTGGGCGCCCACGCCATGTTGCTCGCCACCTTCCTGGTCGGCCAGCAGCTTGTAGGCGATCCAGACCAGGCCGAGTCCACCGACGAGCATCAGCCCCGGGACCTTGAGCAGCCAGACCACTCCGATGGTCATGACAGAGCGCACGACGATTGCACCGACGGTGCCCCAGACGATGGCTTTTCTTTGCAAATGAGGTGGCAGGCTGCGGGCGGCCAGCGCGATCACGATGGCGTTGTCGCCAGCGAGCACGAGGTCGATGAGGATGATGGCCAGCAGCGCCGACCACCAGGCGGCGGATAAAAACTCCATGACTAAGCTCCGAGTTGTTTCGATCAACAACCTGGAACAGGCGACGTCAACGGAGTCTTAGGGCCGAGAAGGACCAAGACGCACTTCGACGAAACCTGAAACAGGCTCCAATCGAAGGTCTTGCTCGGCATGGTGTCATGCAGATTTTTGCCCAACAAGCCGGAAGTCATACTTCGTAATGACGACTTGCTGATATCTGTTGCAACGATGGTCTTTTTGACCACCTCCCTGTGTCGCAACAAATGGGAGCTACTCCCCTTCGTGAAGCGGATTGAAACACGGATGGCATCAACCATGCAAGATGTATGGTTTTGAGGCGGGTCAGCAAAACAACGAACATGAGGCGGGCCAGGCGCTATGATCCGGCTCCCATTAGAAGCAACCATGGCAGGCATCCACATCACCGATATCGAAGCGGCCATCAACTACTGGCGCGACCGTGAACCCTCGCCCGACGGCATCACGCTGGCCAGGCCGGTGCGCGCCCTGGCCGAGGTCTACGCCCTGATGGTCTTTTACCGGGAACAGGAGGCAGACGAGTTCAGCATGCCGGCGCCGGCGCTGCAGGCCTGGATGGGCTGGTACGAGAGCACGCCTGATACGCCTTGCATTGCGATCTGTTCCACCAGCCAGGGCGACCCCGAATGCAAGGGCTGCGGCCGGACCTTCGACGAGGTGCAGCTGTGGACCGAGATGCGACCGGCACAAAAGCGGCAGACCTGGCGCCGCATCTCTCTGCATGGCGGCGCCTGGCGTTTCAACCGGTATGCCGAACGGGCGGCCGAAGGCCAGGTGGAGACGCCGGTGGAAGCCTGAGGCCGTTCCGGCTCACTTCCAGCGTTGCGCTTCGATGGTCACCTGATGCCGGCTGTTGCCCAGCATCAACGCGCCTTCCTGGATCGTGGCTTGCAGTTGCATGCTGCGCTCGGCCATCGCGGCCAGGGCCTGGGACGCTTCGGTCGGCACGCGCCAGACCTGCAGCTTGTCCAGCCGCGTGAGCTTGTTCTCGATGCCGCGCCACCAGACTTCTGCGGCGTGGGCAAAACAATAGACCACCACGGCATCCGATTTGCTGCAAGCCTTGGCCAGGGGTTTGTCCTCGGGCTGGCCGACCTCGATCCACAGGCGGGTCTGGCCGGTGTAGTCGCGCAGCCAGACATCGGGTTCGTCGGGGTCGGACAGGCCGGCGCCAAAGGCCAGCGTGCCGTCGCCTCCGCACACGGTCTGCAACCGGTGGGCCTGCAGGGCCAGCGCGACCAGACGCACCATCATGCGCTCGTCGGTTTCGCTCGGATGGCGGGCCAGCGTCAGCGCGTGGTCGGCGTAATAGCCGTGGTCGATGTCCGCAATCTGCAGATTGGCCTTGAAGACCGTGGATTTGATGGCCATCAGACCCGGCGCGCCAGTTCGGCGGCCTTGCCGGTGTAGCTACCCGGCGTCATGGCCAGCAGGCGTTGCTTGTCGGCGTCAGGTATCTCCAGGCTGCGGATCAGCTTGTGCAGGTCTTCGGGTGTGACCGTCTGCCCACGCGTGACTTCCTTGAGCTTCTCGTAGGCGCCTTGCACGCCGTAGCGGCGCATCACGGTCTGGATCGGCTCCGCCAGCACTTCCCAGGAGGCATCGAGGTCGGCGGCGAGCGCCTCGCGGTTGAGTTCGAGCTTGCCCAAGCCGGACGAGAGGGACTGGTAGGCCAGCACGGCGTAGCCGACGGCCACGCCCATATTGCGCAGCACGGTGGAATCGGTCAGGTCGCGCTGCCAGCGGCTGATCGGCAGCTTCTCGCTCAGATGGCGTAGCAGGGCGTTGGCCAGGCCCAGATTGCCCTCGGCGTTCTCGAAGTCGATCGGGTTGACCTTGTGCGGCATGGTTGAGGACCCGATTTCGCCGGCCTTGAGGCGCTGCTTGAAGTAGCCCAGCGAGACATAACCCCAGATGTCGCGCGAGAAGTCGATGAGGATGGTGTTGGCCCGCGCGATGGCATCGTACAACTCCGCCATGTAGTCGTGCGGCTCGATCTGGATGCTGTAGGGCTGAAAGCTCAGGCCCAGGCCCAGGGGTTCGGGCGTTTCCACCACTTTACGCGCAAAGGCTTCCCAGTCGAAATCGGGCCAGGCGGCCAGGTGCGCGTTGTAGTTGCCGACGGCGCCGTTCATCTTGCCCAGGATCTTGACGGCGGCGATGCGCTCGCAGGCGGTCTGCAGGCGCACCACCACATTGGCGATTTCCTTGCCCACGGTGGTGGGGCTGGCGGTCTGGCCGTGGGTGCGGCTGAGCATGGGCACCTCGGCATAAGCCTGGGCCATGTCGCGCAGCTTGAGCAGCAATTTGTCCAGCGCCGGCAGCACCACGGTGTCGCGTGCGCTGCGCAACTGCAGGGCGTGGCTGGTGTTGTTGATGTCTTCGCTGGTACAGGCAAAGTGCACGAACTCGCTGGACTTTTCCAGTTCGGGCCGGGCTTCGAAGCGTGACTTGATCCAGTATTCGACGGCCTTGACGTCGTGGTTGGTGGTTTTCTCGATGTCCTTGATGGCGTGGCCATCGGCCTCGGAGAAATTCTTCACCAGGTTGAGCAGGTAGGTGCGCGCGCCGGGCGACAGCGGCGGGAATTCCTTGAAACCGGCGTCGCTCAGGGCGATGAACCAGGCCACTTCGACCTGGACGCGGCGGTGCATATAGCCTTGTTCGCTCATCAGCGGGCGCAAGGAGGCGAGCTTGGCGGCATAGCGCCCGTCCAGCGGGGACAGCGCTGAAATCGTGGAGAAAGTCATGCCCGGATTGTAGTTTGACGGCCGCGCGGGGCCCAGGAAAAGCACAGGGCGGGTCTGAATCGCTAGAATCCGCCCCCTGGACTACGAAAAGACCCATGAAACTGATCGGTTCCCATACCAGCCCCTACGTGCGCAAGGTGCGCGTCGTGATGGCCGAGAAAAAACTGGAATACGCCTTCGTGCTGGAGGACGTGTGGTCGGAGCAGACCCGCATCGTGGACGCCAATCCGCTGGGCAAGATCCCCTGCCTGATCATGGAAGGCGGCGAAGCCCTGTTTGATTCGCGCGTGATTGTCGAGTACCTGGACACCCTGTCGCCGGTGGGCAAGCTGATCCCGCCGGTCGGCCGCGAACGCGCCGAGGTCAAGACCTGGGAGGCCCTGGCCGACGGCGTCATGGACGCCGCCCTGCTGGCCCGCATGGAGGCCGTGTGGCCCCAGCGGACCGAGGCCCAGCGCAGCCCGGCCTGGATCGAGCGCCAGCTCGGCAAGATCAATGCGAGCCTGGAGGCCATGAGCCGTGGCCTGGGCGACAAACCCTTCTGCGCCGGTACCCATTTCAGCCTGGCCGACGTGGCCGTGGGATCGGCCCTGGGCTACCTCGATTTCCGTTTCCCCCAGATCGGCTGGCGCGATGCGCACCCCACTCTGGTGCGCCTGCAGGACAAGCTCATGCAGCGCCACAGCTTTGCCGACACCTTGCCGCACTGAGGTAGAGCAGCACCGATTCCCCCGGGCGGCGTGCGGAAACGCCGACCTGTCAGGCGTTTGTCATCGCGTCGGCCTAGAATCCTTGCACCGTGAAGGAACGCCATGCTTTACCCTGAACTGTTCAAGCAGCTTGAGGCCGTGCGCTGGGACATGGAAAAGGA
Source organism: Hylemonella sp. (assembly GCA_034366585.1). Lineage (GTDB taxonomy): Bacteria > Pseudomonadota > Gammaproteobacteria > Burkholderiales > Burkholderiaceae_C > Hylemonella. The sequence goes on along the minus strand of JAXMMJ010000132.1, from coordinate 32,205 downwards.
CATCCCCTGGGACACGTTCGATGCCTCCCGGCTCAGTGATGAGCAGGCCCAGACCATCAAGATGAACGCCATCACCGAGTGGGCCGCCCTGCCGGCCACCGAGATGTTCTTGCGCGACAACCGCGACGACAGCGATTTTTCCGCCTTCATGTCGATCTGGTTCTTCGAGGAGCAGAAGCACTCGCTGGTGCTGATGGAATACCTGCGCCGTTTCCGCCCCGAGCTGGTACCCACCGAGCAGGAGCTGCACGACATCCGTTTCGAGTTCGATCCGGCCCCGGCGCTGGAGACCCTGATGCTGCATTTCTGCGGCGAGATCCGCCTCAACCACTGGTACCGCCGCGCGGCCGAGTGGCACACCGAGCCGGTGATCAAGCACATCTACACCACGCTGAGCCAGGACGAGGCCCGTCATGGGGGCGCCTATCTGCGCTACATGAAACGCGCCATCGGGCGCTTTGGTGCCGAGGCCAAGACCGCATTTGCGAAGGTCGGCGTGCTCATGGCCAGTGCCCGGCGCACCGCCCAGGCCCTGCACCCGACCAACCTGCACGTGAGCAAGGCCCTGTTCCCGAACGACACCATCCAGAGCCGCCTGCCCGATCCTGAATGGCTGGAACATTGGCTGGACAAGCAGATCAATTTCGACGCGACCTGGGAGAGCAAGGTGGTCGAACGCATCCTGCACAACCTCAGCCTGCTGTTCGGGCGCAGCTTCCAGTCGGTGCAGGAACTCAACCGCTTCCGCAAGGAGCAGATGGCGTCGCTGGCACCGGTGCCGGCTTCAGGCGCGGTCTGAACCGCTCGCGGTGGTCAGCGCCAGCATGCGCTGCAGGTTGAGCTGTACCTTGACTTCGCGGTGCGGCACGCTGGCCACGATGCGGTAGTCCCGCAGGGACGTGTCGCGGATCACCGGCTCGGCCACCGGCATGCCTTCGCGGTTGATCAGCACGGCCACCCGGGGTGTGGTGGTGTTGGCGCCACGCCGGATTACGGCAGCCACCTCATCGGTGTTGAGCCGAACGAAGGAGCCCGGCGAATAGATGCCTACCGCCTTGATCAGGGCGGCGCCGGCTTCGTCCACCTGCCGGTTTTCGTCGAAATAGCTGGCCTGCATGGCCGCTGCCGGTGCAGTGGGCGTGCGCGACGCGCGTGGCGCCAGCCGTGCACCGAACATGTCGGCGCGCTGGATCAGGCGGGCCATGCGCTGGCCCTCGGTCTTGGCGGACAGCGGCCCGGGGGGCACGCTGTGGTGGTGGCGCACGGCTTCCAGCCAGACCGCATCGTCGACCCCGATCTTCTGCAGCAGTGCCACCGAGCGCAGGGCGTGCTGGTCGATCTGCTGGCGCTGCTCCACGGTGGGCGGCGTCAATTGCTGGGCCAGCTTGTCCTGCAGGTCGGTCATGCCGATGTTCATGGTCAGCGCTGCCAGGCACATGACCTGCTCTTTCTCCGCCGGCCAGTTGAGCACCTCGCGCGCCGCCAAGCCGCACATCACACTGACCAGCATGGCATGGGTGGCGCTGTACATCCTGATCTCGCTGGCCGAGAGGTGGAACAAGGCGAACAAGGCGCCGTCCGGATTGCCGATTGAGTGCTGGCGCAATTGTTTTTGCAGGCGCACCAGGCGCTGCAGGAATTGCGGCGAGCCGCAGTCGCGCAGGATGCTGTTGGCTTGCACCTGGTAGTCCAGCCAGTCTGGCGGGCCGTCGGCCAGGTCCGGCTCATTGCGGCTGGCATCGACATCGGCACGCGATACCTGGACGCCGGCAATCTGCCCCAGGGTTTTTTCCTTGCGCACCAAGTCGTGCAGCATGCCCACGTAGGCACGGTGGTGGGCCTCGGAGTCAGCGACATCAATGTAGAGCGTGACGCCGCGGCCCACGAGCGACTGCAACTCGCTGCGCGACGCGATCACATAGCCCTTGTTGGCCAAGAGCGTCCCTTCGGCATCCATCAGCGGAAAAGGCAGAGGCTCACCGATCCGAAGCGAATCCAGGCTGACAGAGACGAGTTTGTTGGACATGAGCTGAACAATTATGCCCGTGCAGGTCTGGCGAAGGGGCTGGATTGAGGGGTAATTTGCCACCGTTTTCACGGATTGCAGCAGGTCGCCGCACCCGCCGGGGCCTGGCTGCTAGGATGCGGGCCATGACGCAAGCCTCCGCCCCGTTTCCGCTGCCGGCCTTTCTCGGCAAGCTCTGTGCGCGTGCCGAACTCGGCATGCGGCTGGCGGCCCTGCCCCGGCCGCTGGTCTTCACCAACGGCGTATTCGACGTCATGCACCGGGGACACGCCATCTATCTGGCGCAGGCCCGGGCCCTGGGGGCCAGCCTGGTCGTCGCGCTCAACACCGACGCGTCCGCGCGCCGCCTGGGCAAGGGGCCGGAGCGGCCCTTGAACAATGAGCAGGACCGCGCCGCGATGATGGCGGCCCTGGGTGCGGTCGATCTGGTGACCTGGTTCGACGAGGATACGCCGCAGGCGCTGATCGCAGAAATTCGTCCCGACATCCTGGTCAAGGGCGGCGATTACGACATGCGCAAGCTGCCCGAGACGGCCCTGGTCGAATCCTGGGGGGGGCGGGCCCTGGCCCTGCCTTTTGTCGACGGCTATTCCACCACCGCACTGGTGCGCAAGATCCGCAGCACGCCCTGAGCCGGGCGTTCAGGAGCGGTCGAACACGGCCTTCCACAGCGCCAGCACTGCCGCGCGCTCGCTGGCCATGGCCTCGGTCGGGACCTGGGTAGGCTCCTCGTTGAGGCGTGCGCGGTGCTGAACGCGCCGCAGTTCGCGATAGGCGTCGGCGGCTGCGCTGCCGACCCCAGTGGGCAGCAGGCCAGCCGCTTCGGCGGCGCGCAGCAGGGCGATGTTGCCGACATTGGCGACCAGCTCGGGGTGGCCAGCCGACTGTGACAGCACCAGGTACTGCACAGCGAACTCGGCATCGACCATGCCCCCCGGGCTGTGCTTGACGTCAAACTGCTCCCCGTGCACCGGGTGCGCCAGTCTTACCTTCTCGCGCATGGCGACGATTTCCAGGCGCAAGGCCTGCGCGTCACGCGGTGCGGCGATCACGGCCTGGCGCACGGTGTCGAAACGCTGCTGCAGTGCGGCGCTGCCCAACACGAAGCGCGCGCGCGTCATGGCCTGATGCTCCCAGGTCCAGGCGGTATTGCTGCCGCGCTGCTGCTGGTAATTGGCATAGGCCTCGAAAGTGGTGATCAGCAGGCCCGAGTTGCCGTTCGGACGCAGCGCGGTATCGATCTCGTAGAGGTCGCCTTCACCGGTCTTGACGGTCAGCCAGTTGATCAGCTTGCGCACCAGCAGGGCGTAGACCTCGGGCGCATCCTCATGCTCGTCTTCATAGACAAAGACGATGTCCAGGTCGCTGCCGTAGCCGAGCTCCTTGCCGCCCAGCTTGCCGTAGCCGATGATGGCGAACTGCGGTTCCTCGCGGTGTTTCTTCTTCAGGCGCGCCCAGCACCAGCGGGTGGTGATGCGCAGCATGGCATCGGCCAGGGCGGAGAGGTCGTCAGCCACCTGCTCCACCGTCAGCACGCTCTCGACGTCGCGCGCCAGGGTGCGAAACACCTCGGCGTGGTGGGCACGGCGCAGCAGGTTGAGCAGCGACTCCTCATCGTCATCGCCGGAAGCCTGCAGGGCCTTCTGGCGGGCATCGAGTTCGGCCTCGAAGGCGGTCGGATCGAAGCGCTCGTCCATCATGGTGCGGCTGGCCAGCTCGTCGATCACGCCGGGATGCTGGAGCAGGTAACGCGCCGGCCAGCGCGCTGCACCGAGCAGGCGCAGCAGGCGCTCATGCACCGCAGGACGCTCCAGCAGCATGGCCAGATAGCTTTCGCGGCGCAGCAGCGGCTCCATCCAGTCCACCAGGCGGCTGGCGGCGAGGTCGCTGGCGCGGCCCTCACGCAGCCACTCGGCCGTACGCGCCACCAGCCGGATGAGGCGAGCGCGGGATTCCTCGCGCAAGGCGAGCACGCGCGGATGTGTGCGCCAGGCGCTGACCCGCTCGCGGAACTGCGGCGGCAACTGTTCGATCAGGCTGTCGAAGTCCGGCGAGGCGGTACCCGTGCTTCCATTCTTGCCACTGCCGTTGTTGCAGCCCTTGCATTCCTTCTGGCCGGACCCGCCGAGCAGGATGTCGAATTCCTGGGCGACGACCTCGCGATGGGCGTCGAGCTGGGTCAGGAAGCGGCAGGCATCGGGGTAGCCCATGCTGCGCGCGATCCAGTCCAGATCTTCATCGCGGGTGGGCAGCACATGGGTCTGCTGGTCGTCCAGGTACTGGATGCGGTGTTCGACCCGGCGCAGGAACTCGTAGGCCTGGGCCAAGGCCTCGGCTGTGGCCGCCGGCATCAGACCGGCCTTGACCAGGCGTTGCAGGGCGTCGAGCGTGGGGCGCGTGCGCAGTTCGGGGAACTGGCCGCCGCGCACCACTTGCAGCAGCTGCACGGTGAACTCGATCTCGCGTATGCCGCCGCGCGAGAGCTTGACGTCGTTGCTGCGCTCCGGGTGGCCGGCGCTGCGTTTGGCGGCGTGTTCGCGGATCTGCCGGTGCAGCACGCGTAGCGAGTCGAAGACGTTGTAGTCCAGATAACGACGGAAGACGAAGGGGACGACGAGGTTGCGCAGCTGCATGACCGAGCCGTCCTGCAGCTGGCGCCGGGGCGCCACTGTGCGGCTCTTGAGCCAGGCAAAACGTTCCCACTCGCGGCCCTGCACCTGGAAATATTCCTCCAGGGCACCCAGCGACACGGCGGGCGGACCGGAGTTGCCGTTGGGCCGCAGCGCCAGGTCGACACGGAACACAAAGCCGTGCTCCGTCGTGTCGCCCAGCAGGTTGTAGATGGCGCGCACCGCCTTGGCGAAGTATTCGTGGTTGGAGATGCGGTTGCGGCCCTCGGCGTTGCCGGCGGTCTCGCCGTCCTGGTCGTAGATATAGATCAGGTCGATGTCGCTGGAGACGTTGAGTTCGCGCGCGCCGAGCTTGCCCATGCCCAGGACCCAGAACAGGGCACGCTTGCCCGATGGCGTCAGCGGCATGCCGTGGCTCTCGTCCAGGGCCTGCATGACCTCGGTGCAGGCGATGTCGAGCGCGAACTCGGCAAGTTCGGTCATGCTGGCGGTGACGTCGCGCAGCGGGGCCTGTTGTTCGCAGTCGAGCACGGCCAGGCGTTCCATGACAAGTTGACGCAGCACGCGCAGGGCGGCGGCGCTGTCGTGTCCGTTGTCGCGCAGGTGGGCGTAGAGCTGCTGCATGGCCTGCAGGTCCGGGCGGCCCGGGGGCAGTTGCGCCAGCAGCGTGGCATAACGACGCCGTATGCGCTGGACAAAACGGGAGTGGTCGGCACAGACCGGGGACATTGCCGGCGCGGTGGTCGCGCCCGCCATCGGGCCGCATGCATCGTTGCGGGTCATAATTCCTGTCGAGTTCTCGATCTGCAAAATGGTTACCCTGCCGCGCCGCCCATCCCTGTCGCTCAAAGTCCTGACGATTTCGACGCGTGCGCTGCTGTGGCTGGTTGTCTTGGCCTGGCTGATCTTGGGCGCCGCCTGGGCGGCGCTGCATCTGGTCATTGTGCCGCGAATCGGCGAGCTGCGCCCGGAAATGGAATCCCGGGCCAGCCAGGCCCTGGGCGTGCCGGTGCGCATCGGCGCCATCGTGGCGCATTCCGACAGCCTGTTTCCCTCCTTTGAGCTGAGCAACGTGCAGTTGCTTGATCGCGAGGGGCGTGTGGCATTGCAGCTGCCGCGCGTGACGGCCACGCTCTCGCCGCGTTCACTCTGGAACCTCGGGTTCGAGCAATTGGCCATCGAGGGGCCCGAGCTGGACGTGCGCCGCGCCGCCGATGGGCGCATCTTCGTGGCCGGCATCGAGATCCCGCAGCAGCAGGACGGCGACGGCCTTGCGGCCGACTGGGTGTTCTCGCAAACCGAATGGATCATCCGCGGCGGTCGTGTGCAGTGGCGCGACGAACTTCGCGGTGCGCCGCTGTTGCAGCTGCAGGAGGTCGACCTGCGCATGCACAACGGAGCGCGCCTGCATGAACTGCGGCTGGACGCCACCCCACCGCCCGAACTGGGGGGGCGTTTCAGCTTGCGCGGACGTTTTCGCCAGCCGCTGCTTTTCACCCGGGCTGGCGAGTGGCAGCGCTGGCAGGGCCAGTTTTATGCCGTGTTCGAGCGCGTCGACATCGATCAGCTGCGTCGCCATGTGCCGCTGCAACTGGAGGTGGCCGGCGGCAGTGGCGCCTTGCGCACCTGGATCGACGTGGACGCAGGCCGCGTGAGCGGGGTCACGGCGGACGTGGCGCTGTCGCAGCTCGGCCTCAAGCTGGGCCCCGGGCTGCCGCCGCTGGACCTGGCACGCCTCACCGGCCGGCTGGGCGGTAGCCGGCTGGACAACGGTTTCGAGGCCTACACCCAGGGTCTGAAGTTCGACACGGTCGACGGCCTGCACTGGCCGGGGGGCGATGTGCGCGTCAGCCACCACGGCGGCGATACGCCGGATGCGGCCGGCGGTGAAATCCGGGCCACCCGGCTGGACCTGGCGACCCTGGCCCAGCTGGCCCAGCGCCTGCCGCTGGAGCGGCGCATGCACGAGATGCTGCTCCTCTATGGCCCCAAGGGCCTGATCGAGCAGCTGCAGGCCCGCTGGCAGGGGCCGTGGGAGGCGCCCACGCGCTTCGATGCGCGCGGCCGCCTGCAGAAACTCGAGGTGGCGGCGCGGCCACACCTGGACCCGCGGCTGCCTGATACGGAACCCGCCTCTCCCATCGGTTCGCCCGGTGTACGCGGCTTGAACGTCGACTTCGAACTGACGCAGGATGGCGGGCGCGCCAGCGTGGTCGTGCAGCAGGGGCATCTGGAGTTGCCGGGGGTGTTCGAGCAGCCGCGCATCGCGCTGGACCAGCTGGCTGCCGAACTGCAGTGGAAATTGCAGGGAGCGCAGACCAGCCTGCAGATCAGCAATGCGCGTTTTGCCAATGCCGATGCCCAGGGCGAGTTCCAGCTTAAGTGGCATACCGGCGCCGCGGCCGACACCCATCTGCCCGGGGTGCTGGAGCTGCAAGGCAGCATGAGCCGGGCCGATCTCGCGTCCCTGCACCGGTATCTGCCGCAGGCCATCAATCCCGGCGTGCGCGATTACTTGCGCCAGGCCCTGCCGCAGGGCCGGGCCGGCGGGGCGCGGTTCCAGGTCAAGGGGGATCTGCGCGACTTCCCCTTCAGCCAGCCCGGGCAGGGGGAGTTCCGTATCACGGCCAGCGTGTTCGACACACGCTTCGTCTATGTGCCGACCAGTCTGCAGCCTGCGCAGCAGTTGCCATGGCCGGCCTTGACGGACCTGCGCGGTGAACTGCTGATCGACCATGCCAGCCTGCAGCTGCGCAACATCAACGCCAGGGTCCAGGGTGCGCCACAGCTGCGCATCAGCCAGGGCGAAGCCCGTATTCCGGACATGGGACATGAGGCGCGGGTGGTGACCAGTCTGCAGCTTGCCGGGCCGCTTGACGACGCGCTACGGAGCCTGATCAGCAGTTCCCCGCTCGATGCGATGCTGGGTGGCCTGCTGGGCCAGGCGCGGGCCGCCGGGAATGCCGACGTGCAACTCAAGCTGGATCTGCCGCTGCTGCACCTGGAGCGTTCCACCGTGCAGGGGCAGATCAAGCTGGCTGGCAACGAACTGCAGCTCGCGCCCGAGTTGCCCCGCCTGACACGGGCGCGCGGCCTGTTGCACTTCAGCGAGCGCGGTTTTGCCCTGGCCGGCGTGCAGGCGCGGCTGCTGGGTGGTGATGTGCGCGCCGAGGGGGGAACCATGGCGCTGCCGGGGACCACCGCCGATGCCCCGGCCCGCCTGCGTGTGCAGGGCACGCTGACGGCCCAGGGCTTACGGCAGGAAACGCAGCTCGGTGTCGTGGCCCGCCTGGCCCAGCAGATGAGCGGGAGCACTGCTTACACGGCCGACTTCAGCCTGCGCCAGGGCGTGCCTGAGTTCCAGTTCAATTCCACTTTGCAGGGCCTGGCCTTGAACCTGCCGGCGCCGCTGGCCAAGTCGGCCGAGGCGGCCCTGCCCCTGCGCCTGCAGGCCGCCCTGATGGGGGCCGAAGCGGGAGACGCCGCGCAAGGCGCACGCCGGGATCTGTTGCGCTTCGATCTTGGGCGCCTGGTCGCGCTGCGGTATGAGCGCGAACATGCCCGGGGCACGACGCAGGTCTTGCGCGGCACCCTGGGTATCGGCCTGGCGACGGGTGAGAGCCTGCCCATGCCCGATGCCGGCGTGGTGGCCAGTGTGCAGTTCGATGACCTGGACCTCGACGCCTGGCGCAAGGCGGCTGCAGCACCCGTTACCGCTGGCGCCGCGCCGGCGGCCCCTCCTGGTGGCCCGCCCCTGCCAGCCGCGCTGAGGGACTATTTGCCCACCAGCCTCATGGTGCAGGGTGGGACCCTGCGCGTGGGCGGCCAGAAGTTCGGCCAGCTGGTGGCAGGGGGTACGCGCGAAGGCCAGACCTGGCGTGTCAACCTGGACGCGAGCGAACTCAGCGGGTATCTGGAATACCGCATGCCCACCAATGTCGGGGCTGGCAGTGTCTATGCGCGGCTGGCGCGCCTGGTGCTGGCACAGGAGAACGCCAGCGGTGTGGAGCACCTGCTGGACGAGCAGCCGGTGAGCATTCCCGCGCTCGACGTGGTGATCAACAGCCTGGAGCTGCGCGGCAAGAACCTGGGCCGGGTAGAGGTCGAGGCCGTCAACCGCGGCCTGGCGCGGCGCGATGCGGGCGCGCGCGAATGGCGCTTGAGCAAGCTCAATATCAGCATGCCGGAGGCCGAGTTCGCGGCTTCCGGCAACTGGGCCGTTTACCAGGAGGCCGGCGAGCCCCTGGGCCGGCTGGCTGCGCCGCGCGCAGGGGTTGGCGCTGCGCGCAATGAGCGGCGGCGAACCACCATGAATTTCCGGCTCGAGATCAGCGATGCCGGCGGCCTGCTCAGCCGTCTGGGCATGCCCGGCCTGATTCGCGTGGGCAAGGGCCGCATGGAGGGCCAGGCCAGCTGGATCGGTTCGCCCATGGGCCTCGACTATCCGAGCCTGGGCGGCAGCTTCAACGTCAATGTCGAGACCGGCCAGTTTCTCAAGGCGGACCCCGGCATTGCCAAGCTCATGGGTGTGCTCAGCCTGCAGTCCCTGCCGCGGCGCCTGACGCTCGATTTCCGCGACGTGTTCACTGAAGGTTTTGCCTTTGACTTCGTGCGCGGCGACGTCCAGGTCGAGCAGGGCATCGCCAGGACCAACAACCTGCAGATGAAGGGCGTCAATGCCGCGGTGCTCATGGACGGCCAGGCCGATCTGGCGCGCGAGACGCAGGACCTGCGCGTCGTGGTGGTGCCCGAGATCAACGCCGGCACCGCGTCTCTGATCGCCACCTGGATCAACCCGGCGGTGGGCCTGGGCACCTTCCTCGCCCAGGTCTTGCTGCGCGGGCCGATGATCGCCGCGACCACACAGGAGTTTCGTATCACCGGCAGCTGGAGCGACCCCCAGATGAGCAAGATCGAAACCCCGGCGCCAGCGGCCAGCAACCCGGCGGGCAACACACCATGAAGATCGCGGCCATCCAGATGGTTTCCGGTGTCGACCGCGACGCCAACCTGTTGCGCGCACGCGCCCTGCTCGAAGACGCGGCGCGCCAGGGCGCCGAGCTGGCCGTGTTGCCCGAATACTTCTGCGTGCTGGGGCGCCAGGACAGCGACAAGCTGGCCTTGCGCGAAACCCTGGGTCAGGGGCCGATCCAGGACTTCCTGGCACGCGCTGCGCGCGAACTGGGCCTGTGGGTCGTTGGCGGCACCCTGCCGCTGGATGGGGGGGCGCCGACAGGTGATGGTTCCGCGCGCGCCTACAACAGCACGCTGGTCTATGCGCCTGATGGAGAACGGGTGGCGCATTACGACAAGATCCACCTATTCCGTTTCGACAACGGGCGCGAACGCTACGACGAGGCGCGCACCCTGCACCCCGGGCGCGCGCCGGTCACCTTCGAGCTGCCTTCGCGCGACGGTCACCGCTGGCGGGTGGGCCTGAGTGTCTGCTACGACCTGCGCTTCCCCGAGCTCTACCGTGCGCATGCCCAGGCCGGCGCCGAACTGCTGCTGGTGCCCAGCGCCTTCACGCACACCACCGGCCAGGCGCACTGGGAGCTGCTGCTGCGCGCACGCGCCATCGAAAACCTGGCCTTCGTCGCGGCTGCGGCGCAAGGCGGGCTGCATGAGAACGGGCGACGCACCTGGGGGCACTCCATGCTGGTCGATCCCTGGGGGCGGGTGCTGGGCGTGCAGCCGCAGGGCGAGGGCGTGGTGTTGGCCGAGTTCGATGCGGCATTGCAGCAGCAGTGCCGTCAGCAGCTGCCGGCGTTGGAGCACCGCGTCCTTTGAACACCTTGGCCCGTCCCTTGTTGGCCAAACGCTGGCGTGCCAGCTGGCGTCGCCGTGTGCTGTGGTCGGCGCTGGCGGCGCTGGTGGTGGCCCTGCTGGTCACGCTGGTGTGGCTGGCTGGTCGATATGAGGCCAGCCAGGTGCAGAGCCGGCTGGAGCGCGATGCCGCTGATGCGGTGGGCGATATCCGCTCGCGCCTGACGCGTAATCTGCAGAGCCTGCAGGCCTTGCAGTTCGGCGATCCCAAGCCGGTGGCCTGGACCGGCGAGGCCACGGCCTTGCTGCGCGAGCGACGCGAGTTGCTGCGCATCGAATGGCGCGATAGCCAGTTCGGCATCCTGGCGCAGGCCGGCACGCCCTACCGCCCGCCGGTGTTCGAGCGACTGGGACGCGACAGCGTGCAGTCCGAGGTGACACAGGTCTGCAATGCCGCGCGTCGCATCAGCGGACCGGCCTATTCCACCAGCTATTTCGTGCCCCTGACCGACGGCCTGGGCATCGAGGTCATGGAGATGTGCCTGCCGCTGGCCAGCGCCGGGGTCGTCATGGGCTACCTCGTGGCCACCTATTCCCTGCAGGACCTGCTGGACGATTTGGCGCGCCAGCTCACACGCAGCCAGGAGGTCGCCTTCACCGAGGGCGACGGCACCCGGCTGGCCATGCGCGGCACGGCACGCCGGACCAGCCGGGTGTTCTCGGCCCAGCACCTGCTGGACCTGCCCGGCACGACCCTGGTGCTGCGCATGGACAGCTGGCGTGGCGCGCCCGATCTCTTCCCCAATGTGCTGACGGCCCTGGTCACGGCCATGTCGATCGCCCTGGTCTCCATCCTGCTGCTGCTGGGCAAGGACATGCGCCGCCGTCTCAAGGCCGAGAACGACCTGGCCGACGCGCTGGCCTTTCGCAAGGCGATGGAGGACTCGCTGGTGACCGGGCTGCGTGCCCGCGACCTGGAAGGGCGCATCACCTACGTCAACCCTGCCTTCTGCCAGATGGTGGGCTTCAGCGCCGAGGAGTTGATGGGGCAGAGTGCCAATGCGCCCTATTGGCCCCCCGAGCTGGCCGACGAGTACAAGAAACGCCAGGAAATCCGGCTTGCCGGCAATGTGCCGCCGCGCGAAGGCTTCGAGTCGGTATTCATGCATAAGGACGGCACGCGTTTTCCCGTGCTCATCATCGAGGCGCCGCTGATCAACGCCCATGGTGTGCAGACTGGCTGGATGAGTGCCTTTCTCGACATCCGCGAGCAGCGCCGCATCGAGGAGCTGTCGCGCGCCAGCCAGGATCGCCTGCAAGCCACCGCCCGCCTGGCCATGGTGGGCGAGATGGCGTCGCTGCTCAGCCACGAACTCAACCAGCCGCTGGCGGCCATCGCGAGTTACGCCACGGGCACGCGCAACCTGCTGCAGCAGGGCGTGCACACCCTGGCCGACGTCGAACTGGCCATGCACCGCATTGCCGAGCAGGCCGAGCGTGCCGGCAAGGTCATCAAGAGCGTTCACGATTTCGTGCGCCGGCGCGACCAGGCGCGTGAGGTCGTCGCGCCCCAGGCCCTGTTCGACGCCATCCTGCCCTTGGTCAACCTGCAGGCGCGCAAGCTGGGCGTTCAGGTGCAGCTGCGTCTGGACCCCGGTCTGCCGCAGGTGCTGTGCGACCGCACCATGGTCGAGCAGGTGCTGCTCAACCTGGCGCGCAACGGCATGCAGGCCATGGACCGGCCCGAGATCCGCCGGCGTGTGTTGCAGCTGGGTGTGCAACGTGTCGCGGCCGACCCGCGCTGGATCGAATTCTCGGTGACCGATGTCGGGCCGGGTATCGCGCCCGAAGTGGCGCAGCAGCTGTTCACGCCCTTTTTCACCACCAAGGCCGAAGGCATGGGGCTGGGCCTGAGCCTGTGCCGCACCGTGATCGAGCAGCACGGCGGCACACTCGCCTTCGGGCCGAACGCGCCGCAGGGCACCGTGTTCACCTTCACCCTGCCGGCGAACAGGCCCTAGCCTTCACTGCCTTACCATCACGCCATGCAACCTGTAATCGACGCCGCCGTATACATCGTGGACGATGACGCCAGCGTGCGCGAAGCGCTGGCCTGGCTGCTGCGTTCGCGTCGCCTGGGCAGCCAGGCCTTTGACAGTGCCGAGGCTTTTCTCGAGATGATCGAGGGCGCGCACCTGCCGCCGCGCCCGGCCTGCCTGCTGCTGGATGTGCGCATGCCCGGCATGAGCGGACTGGCCCTGTTCGAGCGTCTGGTGGAGCGTGGCCTGCACCAGGCCCTGCCGGTGATCTTCCTCACCGGGCACGCCGACGTGCCCACGGCGGTGAGCGCCGTCAAGCGCGGCGCCTTCGACTTCTGTGAGAAGCCGTTTTCCGACAATGCGTTGGTGGACCGCGTCGAGCAGGCGCTGGCCCAGTCGGCCACCATCGTGCAGGCCCAGCAGGTGCGTGCGCGCCTGCGCCAGCGCCTGGGCGAACTGACCGACCGAGAACGTTCCGTGATGCAGCTGGTGATCGAAGGCCTGCCCAACAAGCGCATCGCCGACCAGCTCGACATCAGCGTGCGTACGGTGGAGGTGCATCGCGCGCGCGTGTTCGACAAGATGGAAGTCAAGTCGGCCGTCGAACTGGCCAATCTGCTGCGCGAGTTCTGAGCCTTCTGTGCAGGGCGGACTGTCAGTCTGGCCGTTCCGGCTCACGTGCCGGGGGCCGGGTGGGGGCTTCACCGCCCTGTTCGGGCGGGGCGAGTTCGCCCTTTTTGCGACCCGAGAACATGGTCCACCACACGATCAGCACCAGTAACAGCAGGGCCGCCAGGGCTTCGAGGAAAATCAGCAGCATGAAACGACTCCAACGACTTTATTGTGTCTTCAACTTCCTCATTGTAGGAACGCTGGCCGGCTGCGGCGGCGTTCCGGTTGGCGAGATGGCCCCGGAGTCGGGGAGCCCGCAGATCGCCGTGGAGCAGCCTGCTGCGCCAGCTTCGAGGTTGTCCTTCCCCAGCCAACCCGCCAGCAGCGCCGTGCTGCAGCAGGCGCGCAGCCGCTGGACACCGGTAGGCTGGGCCGAGTTGCCCGGCCTGGCTGAGGATCCCCTGGGGGAGGCCTGGGCGGCCTGGGCGCGTAGCTGCGAGCGGCCTGGCCCTGCCTTCGCATCCCTGTGCGCCGATGTGCGACGCCTAGGCCAGGGCAGTGACGAGGAGCGGCGCAGCTGGATGCTGGAGCGTCTGCAGCCCTACCGTGTCGAGACTTTCCAGAGCGAGCCGGTGGGTTTGCTGACCGGTTATTACGAGCCGGTGGTCGAGGCCTCGCGCCTGCCCACGGCCAACCATACCGTGCCCCTGTACGGGCTGCCAGCCCAGTTGCACCTGCGCAAGCCCTGGTACAGCCGCCAGGAGATCGACACCCTGCCCGAAGCCCAGGCCGCGCTCAAGGGCCGCGAGATCGCCTGGCTGGCCGACCCGGTGGCCGCGCTCAATCTCCAGATCCAGGGTTCAGGCCGTCTGCTGGTGACCGAACCCGACGGCCGCCAGCGCATGGTGCGTCTGGGGTACGCCGGCACCAACGATCAGCCCTACCGCAGCGTGGGCGGCTGGCTGCTCTCGCGTCGCGAGGTGCGGGACGCTTCCTGGCCGTCCATCCGCAACTGGGTGTCCCAGAACCCGGGGCGCGTGCAGGAGATGCTGTGGAGCAACCCGCGGGTGACCTTCTTCCGCGAGCAGCCCCTGCCCGAGAGCGAGACTGCCGTGGGCCCGCGCGGCGCGCAGGGTGTGCCGCTGACAGCCGGGCGCTCCATCGCAGTGGATCCCGGCAGCATTCCCTATGGCACACCGGTCTGGCTGGCCTCGGCCGGCCCACAGCTGCAGCTGCAGCGCCTGGTGCTGGCGCAAGACACAGGCAGCGCCATCACGGGCGCGGTGCGCGCCGACTACTTCGTGGGCACCGGCCCCGAAGCCTCCTTGATTGCCGGACGGCTCAAGCAGCCCTTGCGTCTGTGGGTGCTCTGGCCGCGTTGAGGCGAGGGCCTGCTCCCCCTCATTTTTCAAGTGCGAACGTGGTGAAAACCGCGCCAATCTAGGCGCGCGACGACGCCCAGGCTGGCCGCCTGGGCGAGGAGTGCAACAACGAGTGGCACGGTTTTCACCACGTTCCCTTCGGGTTGCGGTCAAAAAAGCCATGCGGGGTGTTGCGCGAACTTGCCTGGGATCACCCCGGCGGCGTCCACGCGCCTACCGCATGGCTTTTTTGATCCGCAACGCATCTTGAGAAATGAGGGGGAGCAGACCCTAGCGCAGGCTGACGCGCACCAGCACCCGCAGGGACTGGCGGCTGCTGCGGGTGTCGCGTCCGCCGCCGCCCAGGCCCGCGGCGCCCTGCCGGTTGTCCTGTACGTCCTCGCTGTCGGCCACCGTCATCCATTCGTCGAGGGGCAGCAGCAGCGTGGTGGACGTGCTGGCGCTTTGCCCCAAGGGCTGGCGGCCCTGGGTGGCGGCCAGTTCCAGGTAGACCGAGTCGCCGCCTTCCCAGACCGGGGTGGCCGTGAAGCCGGTGCCCGCCTGCAGCCACACGGTACCGGGCACGCTCCTGCGCACGCCCCCCTGCGTGACGAGCTGGCGCAGGCGCAGCGGCACGTTCAGGCCCAGCACGATGGCCGCGGGCCGGCCGTTGAGCACCAGCACCTGCTGCTGCGCGCTGCCGCGTCGATCCTGCTGGCGACTCTGCGCATCGATGGACACCCGGGCCTCGGTGCTGCCGGGCTGTGCGCGTGCAGCCACCTCGCCGGCCACGCGCTCGCGCGAGCTGCTTTCCCCGTCGTCCTGGCGCACCTCGATCAGCAGATTGCGCAACGGTAGCGGGGCGACCACCCCGGAGGTCTGGGCCTGCAACAGGACCGGCAGGCCCAGCAGGGCGAGGAGCAAAAGGCGGCGGTGTTTCATCGTGATCTCCGGCGGGTCTTGACGGCAGGGGCTTGCGGTTTCGGTGTGGGGGCCTGCAGATGGCCCAGGGGCAGTGTAGGGCTGGCCTTGACTTCGCCCAGCGAGAAGCTGGTGTGCAGGTCTTTCACGTTGGGCAGGTTGATCAGGCGCTGCAGCGCGAAGCGCGAGAAGCTGTCCAGGTCCTGCGCCACCACCTGCAGCTCGAAGGTGCCCGTGCCGCTGATGTAGTGGCAGGCCACCACCTCGGGCAGGGCACGCACCGCTTCCTCCAGCACGCGCGTGGCGTCGCCCGTGTTGCGCTCGGCGTCCAGGCGCACGAAAGCCAGCACGCCCAGGCCGATCTTGTGGCGGTCGATTTCGGCGTGGTAACCCTTGATGTAGCCCTGCTGCTCCAGCGTGCGCATGCGGCGCCAGCAGGGCGCCGGCGACAGGCCCACGCGGCTGGCCAGTTCGGCGTTGGTGAGCCGGGCGTTGGCTTGCAATTCGCTCAGGATGGCCAGGTCGAATTTGTCGAGTGTTTCCATAAATTGGATTTTCCAGCAATTTCCTTTCAAAAACACCCGCAAATCAGGCAAAGAAAGCAAAGACCTATCAGGGCCTGCGGCATACACTGCGACCGATCACAACAAGCGAGGCCCAGCGCCCGGAGACAAGCCGCCCATGAATGCCCCCCTGCCCGAATCCATCCGCCAGGCGCTGGAAACCGTCACCCTGGACGACAAGTACACGCTGGACCATGGCCGCGCCTTCATGAGCGGGGTCCAGGCCCTGGTCAAGCTGCCCATGCTGCAGCGCCTGCGCGACCAGCAGGCCGGCAAGAACACAGCGGGTTTCATCAGCGGTTACCGCGGCTCGCCCCTGGGCAGCTATGACCAGGCCCTGTGGAAGGCCGCGCCGCACCTGAAGGCGCAGAACATCGTGTTCCAGCCCGGTGTCAACGAGGAGCTGGCGGCCACGGCCTTGTGGGGCACGCAGCAGCTGGGGTTTGCCCCGCCGGGCAGCAACAGGTTCGACGGCGTGTTCGGCATCTGGTACGGCAAGGGTCCAGGCGTGGACCGGACCTCCGATGTGTTCAAGCACGCCAACAACGCCGGTACCACGCCCTGGGGCGGCGTGATCGCCGTGGCCGGTGACGACCACGTGGCCAAAAGCAGCACGGCCGCGCACCAGAGCGACCACATCTTCAAGGCCTGCGGCCTGCCGGTGTTCTTCCCGGCCTCGGTGCAGGAAATCCTGGACCTCGGCATCCATGCCTTCGCCATGAGCCGCTACGCCGGCGTCTGGGCCGGCATGAAGACCATCCAGGAGATTGTCGAGTCCAGTGCCTCGGCCATGATTGATCCCGAGCGCGTGCAGATCCGGCTGCCCATCGATTTCCAGATGCCGCCCGGCGGCCTGCACATCCGCTGGCCCGACCATGCGCTGGAGCAGGAAGACCGGCTGTTCCATCACAAGTGGTACGCCGCCCTGGCCTACATCCGTGCCAACCGCCTGAACCACAATGTCATCGAAGGCCCGAACGACAGGTTCGGCCTGATCGCCAGCGGCAAGGCTTACAACGACACGCGCCAGGCCCTGCTGGACCTGGGGCTGGACGACAGCACCTGCCGCCAGCTGGGCATCCGCCTGCACAAGGTGGCCGTGGTCTGGCCGCTGGAGGCGCAGAGCGCGCGCGACTTCGCCACCGGCCTGCAGGAAATCCTGGTGGTGGAAGAGAAGCGCCAGCTCATCGAATACCAGCTCAAGGAAGAGCTCTACAACTGGCGCGACGACGTGCGTCCCAACATCCTGGGCAAGTTCAACGAAGGCGACCGTGCTGGCGGTGAGTGGTCGCAGGCCAATCCCTCCAGCAACGAGCTGCTGCGCGCCAATGCCGACCTGACGCCGGCCATGATCGCGCGCGCCATCGCCGGGCGACTGAAGAAAAACAACATCCTGCCGGCCGGCAGCGACATCGCGGCGCGCGTGGATGCCCAACTGGCCGTGCTGGACGCCAAGGAGCGGTCCATGCAGGCCCTGTTGCTGGCCGGGCCGGCGGCCGAACGCCAGCCCTGGTTCTGCTCGGGCTGCCCGCACAACACCAGCACGCGCGTGCCCGAGGGTTCGCGCGCCCTGGCTGGCATCGGCTACCACTTCATGGCGACCTGGATGGACCGCAGCACCATCGGTTTCACGCAGATGGGCGGCGAGGGGGTGCCCTGGGTGGGCCAGCAGCCCTTCAGCACGGAAGGCCATGTGTTTGCCAATCTGGGCGACGGCACCTACTTTCACAGCGGCATCCTGGCCATCCGCCAGAGCATCGCGGCCGGCGTGAACATCACCTACAAGATCCTCTACAACGATGCAGTGGCCATGACGGGTGGCCAGCAGGTCGGTGAGCGGCCCGAAGGCCACAGTGTGATCCAGATCGCGCAGAGCATGAGGGCCGAGGGGGCGCGCAAGATCACCGTCGTGACCGACGAGCCCGAGAAGTACGAGGGCGTGCAAGGCTTGCCTGCGGGCATCGCCATCGAGCACCGCGACGAACTGGACCGCATCCAGCGCGAATTCCGTGAACTCAAGGGCTGTACCGTCATCATCTACGACCAGACCTGTGCCACCGAGAAACGCCGCCGCCGCAAGCGCGGCACCCTGGTGACGCCCGCCAAGCGGGTCGTCATCAACGAGCTGGTCTGCGAAGGCTGCGGCGATTGCGGACAGCAGAGCAACTGCCTCTCGGTCGAGCCGCTGGAAACCGAGTTCGGCCGCAAGCGCACCATCAACCAGAGTACGTGCAACCAGGATTTTTCCTGCCTCAAGGGCTTCTGCCCGAGTTTCGTGACGGTGGAGGGTGGGCAGCTCAAGAAAAAGGCCAAAGGCCAGGCGACTTCGCCGTATGCGCTGGGTGCTTTACCCGAACCTGCCCTGCCCGCAGCGGCCACGGCTTACGGCATTGTGGTGGCGGGCGTGGGCGGCACCGGCGTCATCACCATCGGACAATTGCTGGGCATGGCCGCGCACATCGAAGGCAAGGGCATCGTCACGCAGGATGCGGCGGGCCTGGCGCAAAAGGGCGGTGCCACCTGGAGCCACGTGCTGATCGCCGACACGCTCGACGAGATCCGCACCACGCGTGTGGGCATGGCCGCGGCCGACCTGATCCTGGGTTGTGACCCCATCGTCACGGCAGCGAAGGAAACCACGCTGCGCATGCGCGAAGGACGCACTCGCGTGGCGCTTAACGGACACAGCACGCCGACCGCCGCCTTCGTGAAGAACGCCAACTGGCAGAACCCGGCCGAGCGCTGCGTGGCCGACATCAGCGCCGCCGTGGGCGCTCCCGGCATGGGCGTGTTTGACGCCGATGCCGTGGCGACCCGGCTCATGGGCGACTCGATCTATGTCAACCCCATGCTGCTGGGTTACGCCTGGCAAAAGGGCTGGATCCCGCTGGGCCGGGTGTCGCTGCAGCGCGCCATCGAGCTCAATGGCGTGGCGGTGGAGGCGAACAAAGCTGCCTTCGAATGGGGCCGCCAGGCGGCGCATGACTGGGCACGCGTGCAACAGCTGCTGACACCGGCGCAAACCATCCAGTTCCAGCCGCGCGAGACGCTGGAGAGTTTGGTGGCGCGGCGGGTCGAGTTCCTGCGTGCTTATCAGAACGAGGCTTACGCGCAAACCTACCGGGCCTTTGTGTCCCGGGTGCAGGGGGTCGAAGGCCCATTGGGCAAGACCGGGCTGAGCGAGGCGGTGGCCCGTTATCTGTTCAAACTCATGGCCTACAAGGACGAGTACGAGGTGGCGCGCCTGCACGGCGACACCACTTTCCTCGCGCGGATCAATGGCATGTTTGAGGGTGAGTACAAGCTCCACTACCATCTGGCGCCACCGCTGCTGGCCAGGAAAAACGCAAAGGGCGAGCTGATCAAGCGGCCTTTCGGCCCCGCCATGGGCACGGTTTTTCGCCTGCTGGCGCGGCTGAAGGGCTTGCGGGGCACGGCGTTCGATCCTTTTGGCCGTACCGAGGAGCGCCGAGCCGAGCGGGCCCTGGTCGCCGAATACCGTGCCTGCATCGAGGAGCTGCTGGCCGGCCTGAGCGCGGCCAACCATGCGGCGGCCGTCGAGATCGCGCGCCTGCCCGAGCAGATTCGCGGCTACGGCCACGTCAAGGCGCGGCACCTGGCGACCGTCCGTCCCCTGTGGGATGAACGCATGGCGGCCTGGCGGGCCGCCTAATCCGGACGGCGCTGCGGGGCTTGAAATCCGCATACCCCGGCCCCGTACAATGGGCGGCCGCCTGTTCCGGGGTGCCTGCCGTGCACTCCTGGATGCCGGCGTGTCCCGATTTTTGAACCCCTGACGTGGAGTAAGCCGTGTTTATTTCTTCCGCTTTTGCCCAGACCGCCCCCGCAGCCGCCGCCGGTGGTGACATCCAGTCCTCGCTGATGAGCATGTTGCCCATCGTGCTGATGTTCGTGGTGCTCTACTTCATCATGATCCGTCCGCAGATGAAGAAGCAGAAGGAGCACCGCGCCATGGTCGAAGCCCTGGCCAAGGGCGACGAGGTGGTGACCGCCGGTGGCGTGCTGGGCCGCGTGAGCAGCCTGAACGAGAACTTCGTCGGCGTGGAAATTGCGTCCGGTGTCGAGGTGCAGCTACAGCGCCAGGCTGTGGTGCAGGTGCTGCCCAAGGGCACGATGAAGTAAGAGACTTTCCAGCCACGCAGACGCGAGCGAACAATGAACCGTTATCCGGTATGGAAGTACGCGATCATCGTGATCGCGCTGCTGGTGGGGGCGATCTACACCGCCCCGAATTTCTTTGGCGAGGCGCCCGCCGTCCAGGTCTCGGCGGCCAAGACGGGCCTCAAGGTCGATCCCGCCACGCAGTCGCGGGTGGAAGCGGCCTTGCAGGAAGCCCGTATTCGACCCGAGGCCATCAGCCTGGAGGTTGGGTCGCTGCGTGTGCGGCTGGATTCCACCGATACGCAGCTCAAGGCCAAGGACGCGATCCAGCGCGCGCTGGTCAAGGATGCAGCCGACCCCGACTACATCGTGGCACTCAACCTGCTGCCGCGCACACCGGGCTGGCTGTCTGCGCTGCACGCGGCGCCCATGTACCTGGGCCTGGACCTGCGCGGCGGCGTGCATTTCATGTTGCAGGTCGACATGGAGGCCGCACTGAGCAAGAAGGCTGAGTCGCTGGCGGGCGACCTGCGCACCGTGCTGCGCGAGAAAAACGTGCGCCACGGCGGCATCAGTCGCAACGGCCAGGCCATCGAGTTGCGCCTGCGCGACGCGGCCACGCTGGCCGCCGCCAAGCGCGTGCTGCTGGAGCAGTTCACCGATCTGCAGACCACGGAAACTCAGGAAGGCAGCGACTTCAAGCTGAGCGCCACTATCAAGCCCCAGGCCGCGCGCCTGGTGCAGGAGCAGGCCCTCAAGCAGAACATCACCACGCTGCACAACCGGATCAACGAGCTTGGCGTGGCCGAGCCGGTGATCCAGCAGCAGGGCCTGGACCGCATCGTCGTGCAGCTGCCTGGCGTGCAGGACACGGCCAAGGCCAAGGACATCCTGGGCCGCACCGCCACGCTGGAAGTGCGCATGGTGGACGAAAGCGTCGAAGGCCGCGCGGCCGAGGCCGGTT
Organism: Hylemonella sp.; assembly: GCA_034366585.1. GTDB lineage: Bacteria > Pseudomonadota > Gammaproteobacteria > Burkholderiales > Burkholderiaceae_C > Hylemonella. The sequence continues at coordinate 11,201 of JAXMMJ010000132.1, read as the reverse complement.
CTGGCGCGGTGCCGTTTGGCACCGAGCGCTACCCGGACCGCAGCGGCCAGGCCGTGATCGTCAAGAAGCAGGTCGTGCTGACGGGCGACAACCTGACCGACGCCCAGCCCGGTTTCGACAGCCAGACCCAGGAGCCCACCGTCAACCTGTCTCTGGACGCCAAGGGCTCGCGCATCTTCAAGGATGTGACGCGTGAGAACGTCGGCAAGCGCATGGCCATCATCCTGTTCGAAAAGGGCAAGGGCGAGGTGGTCACGGCGCCGGTGATCCGCACCGAAATCGGCGGTGGCCGGGTGCAGATCTCCGGCCGCATGACTTCCACGGAGGCGGCCGACACGGCCTTGCTGCTGCGCGCAGGCGCGCTTGCCGCACCCATGGAGATCATCGAGGAACGCACCATCGGCCCCAGCCTGGGCGCCGAGAACATCGACAAGGGCTTCGCCAGCGTGACCTGGGGCTTCGTCGCCGTGGCGACCTTCATGTGCGTCTATTACATGCTGTTCGGCGTGATCTCCAGCGTGGCACTGGGCATCAACCTGCTGCTGCTGGTGGCCGTGCTGTCCATGCTGCAGGCCACCCTGACGCTGCCGGGCATGGCGGCCATGGCCCTGGTGCTGGGCATGGCCATCGATGCCAACGTGCTGATCAACGAGCGGGTGCGCGAGGAGCTCCGAGGCGGCGCCTCGCCGCAGGCTGCCATCCATACCGGCTACGACCGCGCCTGGGCCACCATCCTGGACTCCAACGTCACCACCCTGATCGCCGGCCTGGCCCTGCTGGCTTTCGGCTCAGGGCCGGTGCGGGGGTTTGCCGTGGTGCACTGCCTGGGCATCCTGACCAGCATGTTCTCGGCGGTTTTCTTCTCCCGCGGCTTGGTGAATTTGTGGTACGGTAGCCGTAAAAAGCTCAGGACCGTTTCGATCGGGACGGTCTGGCGGCCCGACGGGCAAGTCCCGGCCAAAGTGGATTGAGGGAAGAAGAACATGGAGTTTTTTAAGATCCGGCGCGACATTCCGTTCATGCGGCATGCGCTGGTGCTCAACATCGTTTCGTTCGTCACCTTCCTGGCGGCCGTTTTCTTCCTCTTTTCCCGTGGCTTGCACCTGTCGGTGGAGTTCACCGGCGGCACGCTGATCGAGGTGAGTTATTCGCAGCCGGCGGATCTGGAGGCGGTGCGCGGCGGTATTGCCAAGCTGGGCTACAGCGATGTGCAGGTCCAGAATTTCGGCACCGCCCGTGACGTGCTGATCCGCATGCCGGCCGCCAAGGGCGTGAGTTCGGGCCAGCAGAGCGAACAGGTCATGGCGACGCTCAAGTCGCTCGACGCCAGCGCCACCCTGCGCCGCAGCGAGTTCGTCGGCCCGCAGGTCGGGGACGAGCTCGCCGTGGACGGGCTGATGGCCCTGGCTTTTGTCGTGGGCGGCATCATGATCTATCTGGCGCTGCGCTTCGAGTGGAAGTTTGCGGTGGCAGCCATCATCGCCAATCTGCACGACGTCATCATCATCCTGGGCTTTTTCGCCTTCTTCCAGTGGGAGTTCTCGCTGCCCGTGCTGGCGGCGGTGCTGGCCGTGCTGGGCTACTCGGTCAACGAGTCGGTGGTGATTTTCGACCGCATCCGCGAGAACTTCCGCCGGCTGCGCAAGCTCGATACGGTGGCCATCATCGACAACGCCATCACGTCCACCATCAGCCGCACCATCATCACGCACGGCAGCACGCAGCTGATGGTGCTGTCCATGCTGCTGTTTGGCGGGCCCACGCTGCACTACTTTGCGCTGGCGCTGACCATCGGCATTCTCTTCGGCATCTATTCCTCGGTCTTCGTGGCTGCCGCCATCGCCATGTGGCTGGGCGTGAAGCGTGAAGACCTGATCAAGGGCGGCGCACCCAAGCGTGGTGAGACGGACCCCAATGACCCGAACGCGGGCGCTGTGGTCTGAGCCAGAGGGACCAGCAAGATGGCGACCCAGCTCTCCTACATGCAGCGTATGCAGCTGGCGGAGAAGACGCGCCAGCGCTTCCTTGGCGACGTGGAGAAGATCCTGGTCGAGTTGGCGGGGCTGGTCCAGGATCGGCTGACCACGCTGCTCAACGAAAAAGGCACGACCCGCGACATGCAAAACCGGCGTGACGCCTGGATGCTGTACCAGAAGCAGCGCGGGCCCTGGATCGACAGCACCATGAAGGTCTGGCAGGCGTCGCTCAAGTCCCCGGCTGGCAAGAAGGCCGAGAAGAAGGAAGAGCTCGGGCTGGCAGGTGACGGCGGTCTGTCCCTGGTGGGCACCGATGCGGTCGAGGACAAGATCATTTCCTCACGTCTGGTGCTGGCGGTGGTGGAAAAGATGAGTGGTGAGCTCGATGATCTGCGCGTGCGCATCAAGACGCTGGAAAGCCGCGATGATCTCGAAGGCCACGACATCTTTCGTCCCGAAGTCCTGATCCTGCTGATGATCGAACAGTGGACCACCAGCGGCATGCCGCGCGAGTCCTGGGTCATGGTCAACGATGTGGTGCAGAAGCATCTCATTGAAAAACTCAAGACCGCTTACGCCAATGGCAACGAATTCCTGATCCAGCAAGGTGTGATGCCGACGATCGATCTCAAGGACCGCGTCAAGCGCGCCGCGGTTGGGCGGCGTCCAGCATCGGCGGGCGGTGGCGGACCCGACTCGGTGCTGCCAGATTCTCAGTTCCAGGGGGATGCCGGCGGTTCTGACGCGGCCTGGGGCGGTTCGACCGGGGCGTATGGACCGGCCTCTGGTTATCCTGGACAGCCGGTGTCGGCGCCGGTCCCTTTGGGCAGCATGCCCATGGCGCGCGCACCTGGGGCGATGCCCCCTGGGCCTGGGGGCTATCCCGGTCAGCCGGGTTCCGCAGGCATGCCCGGCTCCGCGCCGGCAGCCTATCCCGGCCAGCCGGCGCCTGGTCGCATGGTGGCCGGCATGCCCGTCGGCGCGCCCCAGGCGGGCTATCCGGGTCAGCCAGCGATGCCGCCGGGGCCGGCAGCGGGGCGCAGTGCGGGCAATCTATTTGGCGGCCGCCTGGGTTGGGACGATGCACAGGGTCCGCTGACGCCAGGCCGGTTGGCACCCGTACCGCCCGCCGGCGCTGCTATCCCTGCGGGAATGGGGCAGTCCCCCGCACAGATGCAGCACGCGCTGGCAGCGCAGGGCACGCCTTCCAATTTCGGCGGCGCCCATGAAGAAACGCGTCTGATGACGCAGACCACTCCGCTGGCGCGCACGCGCAGTCGTGCCCAGGGCATGTTTGGCCAGCTCAAGCGCATGCTCGTCGGGCAGGGCGGCGGTGATTTCACGGCGACTTCGTCGCAGCCCCCCTCGCCGGCCCTGGTCGCCGCCATGGCCGAGCGCCCGCCCTATTACGCTGGCGGCGGCGGTGGCACGATCTACGAGGATTACAGCCCGGCCGGTGTGGTCAAGGTGGCCGACAAGCTGCGCGAAAAGACCGACGAGCTCAAGAAAAAGGCTGAGACCAAGAGTGAAAAGGCCATTATCGAAATGGTGGCCTTGATGTTCCAGGCGATCCTGGCCGAAGAGCGCATCCCCACGACGATCCGGGTCTGGTTTGCCCGGCTGCAGATGCCGGTGCTGCGTGTGGCGCTGGCCGAGCCCGAGTTCTTCGGCACGCTGAACCATCCGGCGCGCCAGCTGATCGACCGCATGGGTTCCTGCGTCATGGGTTTCGAAGCGAGCAGCATCACAGGCGGAGCACTCGAGGCCGAGATCAAGCGCATCGTGCAGGTCATCGAGCAGTACCCGGAAACCGGCAAACGTGTCTTCCAGATCGTTTATGACGAATTCCAGAAGTTCCTGGCCAAGTTCCTGACGGGCAAGGAGAAGACGCAGAAGGTCGTGAGCGTTGCGCAGCAGGTCGAGCAGAAGGAAACGCTGGCGATCCAGTACACCATCGAGCTGCGCAACATGCTCAAGGACATTCCGGTGCGCGACGAAATCCGCACTTTCCTGTTCAAGGTCTGGGCCGAGGTGCTGGCGGTGTCGGCCGTGCGCAAGGGGCCCAAGGACAGCGAGACCGTGGCCATGAAAAAGGCCGCCGCCGATCTGGTCTGGTCAGCCAGCGCCAAACCCAATCGCAATGACCGCGCGCGTGTCATCCAGGACCTGCCGCAGCTGCTGCAGCGTTTGCGCGCGGGCATGAGCCTGCTGGGCATGTCGCAGACCGACCAGGACGCACACATCAAGATCGTCAGCGACACCATGGCCGATGCCTTCATGTCCAAGACCCAGGCCATCCCGCAGGCGCAGATCGATGCCATGACGCAGCGCCTGGCCAACCTGGAAGACTTCGTCAGCGAGGACGGGCTCGGTGACCTGCCGCTGGATGCGGAGAGCATCGAGATGATGCTGGGCATCGACGCCTCCACCATCGACGTGGTGACCAACGGCGGTTCCAAACCGACCCCGGCCATGGTGGCCTGGGCACAGGAGCTGCAGCTGGGCTCCTGGTTCACACTGGACCACAACGGCAAGGTCAACCAGGTGCAGTTTGTCTGGCGCAGTGATCGCAAGCACCTGAACCTGTTTGCCTCGAGCGACGGGCACAGCTACCTGATCCAGGCCGGCCGCCTGGCGGCCTATCTGCAGGCTGGTCTGCTGCTGCCGCAGGAAGAGGAGACGCTGACCGTGCGTGCTACGCGCGAGGCGCTCACAAGGCTGGAAGCCCACCCGGAGCGCCTGCTTACCTGAAGCAAAAGGCCCCTCGCATGGGGCCTTCTGGTTTGCGCGGGTGGCGCGTGCGCTCAAGCGCCAGCGTCAGTGAGCGATGCGCTCGGCGCTGTCGTCGTAGAGTTCGTCGAGCACCAGCGTGTCGGGTTCCTCGCCAAAACTCCAGTACACCATCAGGATGATGATCTTCAGATCGTCCAGGGCCATGGGCTCGCCCGGTACCGCCATGGCGCGGTCAAGAATGACCTCGCGCATGGGCGGGGGCAATACGCCGGCCGATTCAAGGAAGCTGATGAAGCCCAGGCATTCCGCGCCCAGATGGTTCTGCTCGGCGACCGAATACACGCGCATGCTGTCCGTCGCCGGGAAGCTGGGCAGCTTGGTGTCGGGGCGGGTGCTTGGGGCTGCATCCAGCCAGAGGGTGCTCTGGGCGGCCAGGTTCAGGCCGTCAAGCCAGAGCAGCGCATCGCGAATCTCGTCGGCGTCGAAGCCGATGGCGTTGAGCTTGCGTTCGAGTTGCGGCAGCTCGGGACAGGCATCACCGCGCCAGTAGTTTTCGTACACATACACAAGCACTTCAAACATGACTTCAATATAGCGCAGAAAGCGCCAGGGCAAGCCTCGAATTTACGGGTGTTGCCGGTGCTGTTGCGTCTAAGAGTCTGTCAGCCTCTCAGGCACGCACCAGGCGTTGCAGCAGGCCGCCGGGCAGGCGAGCCACCTGGCCATCGAGTTCCAGCGCCATCAGGCGGGCTTGCAAGGGCGCAATGTCAAGGCCCGTGCGGGCTTGCAAGGCATCCAGGCTGACCGGGTCCAGCCCCATTGCCTGCAAGACGCCGTCCTCCGTCGTGTCATGGTGCGGGGCAGCTGGTTCGGGCGGCGTGGACCCGCCAGGAAATTCTTCCAGGATGTCCTGCGCCGATTCGACCAGTTTGGCGCCTTGGCGGATCAGGGCATGGCAACCGTGCGATTGCGCGGCATGGATGGAGCCGGGTATGGCGAAGACGTCCTTGCCTTGTTCGGCGGCGAGCCGGGCCGTGATCAGCGAACCGGACTGCAGGGCCGCCTCCACCACCAGGGTGGCCTTGGAGAGGCCGGCGATCAAGCGGTTGCGACGCGGGAAATTGGCCGCCAGCGGCGGTGTGCCCAGCGGGTATTCACTGACCAGCAGGCCGTGCCCGCAGATGCGGTGCGCCAGTTCGCGGTGGCCCTTGGGATAGACCCGGTCCAGGCCGGTGCCGACCACGGCCACGGTGGCCAGCCGATCGGGCGCCTGGGCATGGCCGGCCAAGGCGCCTTCATGCGCCGCGCCATCGATGCCCAGCGCCAGCCCGGAGACGATGGTCAGGCCCGCCTGGCCCAGGGCTTGCGCGAAATGGCGGGCATTCAGGGCACCCTGGGGCGTCGGGTTGCGGCTGCCGACCATGGCCAGGCTGTGGCTGGTGTCCAGCGGCAGGTCCAGCCGGCCCATCAGGTAGAGCAGCAGGGGCGGGTCTTCGATGTTCAGCAGGGAGGCCGGATACCGCGCATCACCCAGCGCGATGAGCGCGCGCGTCTGTGGCGACTCCTGCAGCCAGGTCCAGGTGCTGTCGAGCAAGGCCGGCAGATCCTCGGGGGGTTTCTGCAGGGCCTGGGCCTGCGCGGGCTTGAGCAATTGCTGCAGCGCTGCCGGGTCTTGCTCGAAGATGAGGGCTGGCAGGCCCAGGGCCGCGAGCAGGCGGCGTGCGCTGTCGTTGCCGATGCCAGGCGTGAGTGTCAGGCGCAGCCAGGCGCCCAGTTCATCACGCTCCATGGCTGCACGCGCCGCTGGGGCCCGAAACCCCTATTGCGGCGACGCCAGGCGGTCGCCGACCCGTACGCTGTCGGTGACGTCCAGGATCAGGGCGTAGGACAGCTTTTCGTAGGTGCGGAACACCATCATCAGGCCGTTGCGCTCATTGGGCAGCTTGATCAGCGGCCGGGAAGCGTCGGTCTTGTCGACCAGCTGCTGACCGTCTTTCAGGATGGCCAGCACATGACCGCTTTCCATGCCGTCGCGTTTGCCGCGGTTGATGACCACCACCTGGTTCTGCGAGGCGTTGGCCACGGCGTTGCTGCCGTAGATCGAGACGATGCGGCCAGTGACGGCCCCCGCCGGAGCCCGCGGCGTGAAACTGAGGAACTCGCGCTCGGGTTCGGGCGCCATGCGGTCGCCGACCAGCATCTCGCTTTTCGCCGACAGGATGTCGATCGTGGCCGGCACGGGAACGGTACTGGTCTTGCCGGTGGTCGAGGAGAGCTCAGCGCTGCTTTCGCCGCGTGCCAGCGCGGCCTTGCCCAGGAACTCGGCCTCATAGCCCAGGATTTCGCCGGTGTCCGGGTCCTTGAGCGGCCTGGCGTTGCGGAAGATCCGGTACTGTTTGAGTTTCTGCTGGTCGTCCACCAGGGGCGCACTGGCCGGGCCCCGCGCGTAGACGCGGTCGCCGCGACCCATGATGACGCGATTCTCGCCAGCGGCCACGATGCGCGGCGCGGTCTGCAACTCGGACTCCTCGACGATCAAGGGTTCGGCCAGGAAGGCTTCGATATCACGGGTTTGCAGCGTGGTCAGGGGGCTGCGTGCCTCTTCGGAGCGGATGCGCGGCGACAGGCGAACGGTCTCGATACCGCTGGCGCCATCGCGGCCAGTGCTCACGGCCACAGAACCACTGTCGCTGCCGGCGACGACAGGGGCGCCGCCTTCGGTGCCGGGCGCGGTACCCGTCAGGCGGGCGCGGCCGTCGCGTTTGTCCAGGTAGAGGGTCTGTCCCGGATAGATCAGGTGCGGGTTGAGGATCTCCTCCAGGTTCATGCCCCAGAGTTCGGGCCAGCGCCAGGGACTGCGCAGGAACAGCTTGGAGATGGCCCACAGCGTGTCGCCGGACTTGATGACGTAGCTGTCAGGTGCGTCGGGCACCAGCTCGGACAGCGGTACGCCGGCCTCCGCCACTCTTTTCGCGGTCGCGGATTGCTCGGACGTGATCGGGTAGTTGGGGAATTTCTGGCTCCAGGCGGGCTGGGCCAGCAGGCCACACAGGCCCAGGGCCGTGATTGTGGAAATTCGGGCGCTGACCCCCATCCTGCTATGCGTCATGTCTTGCTGTTTCACGTTGCCCCCGGCTAGCTCCGGACGCGGGCTGACCGCCCGCTGCCCCCGGAAAACTTAATAAATCACGCACGATTCTGCGCCCAAGCCCTTGATTGGGCAATGTTTTCTGAACTTTGTTGCAAACTCGCCGGCCAAAAGTGGCGAAAATAGCGACATCGACGAGCTTTTTTTATGGCACTGCTACCCATCCTCACTTTTCCCGATCCACGCCTGCACACGGTGGCCAAGCCGGTGCAGACGGTCGATGCACGCATCAAGCAACTGATCGCCGACATGTTCGAAACCATGCACGAGGCCAGCGGCATCGGCCTGGCTGCGACCCAGGTCGACGTGCATGAGCGGCTGATCGTGATCGACGCCTCGGAGGGGCGCGACCAGCCCCTGGTGCTGATCAATCCTGAGATCGTGTGGGCCAGCCCCGAGAAGAAGGTCAATGACGAGGGCTGCCTGTCCGTGCCCGGCATCTACGACGGCGTCGAGCGCCATGAGCGCGTGCACGTGCGCGCGCTGGACGGCGACGGCAAGACGCGCGTGATCGAGGCCGATGGCCTGCTCGCGGTCTGCATCCAGCACGAGATGGACCACCTGCTGGGCAAGGTCTTTGTGGAGTACCTGTCGCCGCTCAAGCGCAACCGTATCAAGACCAAAATGCTCAAGGCCCAGCGCGAGGAGCGCCGTTGAGGGTTGTCTATGCGGGCACGCCCGAGTTCGCGCGGGTGGCGCTGGAGCGTTTGCACGCCGCCGGTTTCGAGATCCCGCTCGTCCTGACCCAGCCCGACCGGCCCGCTGGTCGCGGCATGAAACTGCAGGCCTCGCCGGTCAAACAGTTTGCGCTGGAGCGCGGCATCACCGTGGCCCAACCGCACGGCCTGCGTCTGGATGGCAAGTACCCCGAGGAAGCTGCGGCCGCGCGCGCGGCGATCGAGGCGGCCCGGGCGGACGTGATGGTCGTCGCGGCCTACGGCCTGATCCTGCCGCAGTGGGTGCTCGATGTCTTCCCGCACGGTTGTCTCAACATCCACGCCTCCCTGCTGCCGCGCTGGCGCGGTGCGGCGCCCATCCACCGCGCGATCGAGGCAGGCGATGCCGAGACCGGCGTCACCATCATGCAGTTGGACGCGGGGCTGGACACGGGCGACATGCTGCTGGTGGAACGCCTGCCGATCGCGGCGAACGACACCACGGCCAGCCTGCACGACAAGCTGGCGACTCTGGGCGGTCGTCTGATTGTCGAGACGCTGGAGCTGCTGGCCTGTGGCGGCCTGCGGCCTGTGCCGCAGCCGGCCGAGGGTGTGACGTATGCGCACAAGATTGAAAAACAGGAAGCCGCCGTCGACTGGCGCCTGCCCGCGACGGTGATTGAACGCCGGATCCGCGCCTTCAATCCCTTCCCTGGTGCCGCAACCGCCTGGCAGGGTGAGTCCATCAAGCTCTGGCAGTGCCATGTCGAGCAAGAGCTAAACAGTGATCAGGCGCCGGGCTCGGTGCTGGCCGCTGGCCCGGAGGGTATCGCCGTGTTGTGTGGCCAGGGCGTGTTGCGCCTGACCGAGCTGCAGCGCGCTGGCGGCAAGCGCCTGCCGGCGGCGGATTTCCTGCGTGGTTTTGATCTGCCCCCGGGTGCTGTGCTGGGCAACTGAAGCATGAGCCTGCGCCAGATCGTCCGCCATCCCGAGTTCCAGCGCGGCATGCGCGACATGAGTTCGGTCGCGCCGGGCCTGGCGGCCTGGGGCATGATGACCGGCGTGGCCATGGTCAAGTCCGGCATGAGCCTGTTCGAGTCCATTGCCATGACCCTGCTGGTCTATGCCGGCAGTTCCCAGCTGGCGGCCATTCCGCTGATCGCGGCCGGTGCGCCCGTGCTCGTGATCTGGGCCACGGGCTTTTGCGTGAACCTGCGTTTCGTGGTGTTCAGCGCGCATATGCGGCCCTACCTCATGCACTTGCCGCGGCGCTGGCGCCTGCTGGCCGGTTACGTCACGGCCGACATCAGCTACGTGATGTTCACCAAGCGTTTCCACCAGCCGCCGCAGACGGCCGAAGAGAGCCAGACCCAGCTGGCCTACCTCATGGGCGGTTGCGCGACCAACTGGAGCAGCTGGCAGGCGGCCAGCCTGCTGGGCATCTTTCTGGCGCATTCCGTGCCCGCACACTGGGGCCTGGGTTTTGCCGGCATCCTCGCCCTGCTGGGCGTGGGCTGCTCGCTGGCCAGCAGCCGGCTGCGCATCGTTTCCGCCGGCGTGGCGGGTGCTGCGGCCGTGGCGGCTTTTGCCATGCCCTTCAAGCTCAACATCGTGGTGGCCATCGCCGCTGCCGTGGCCCTGTGCCTGTTGCTGGAGAAGACCCCGCCGTTCCGAAGGGAGGCGACACGATGAAGGAGACCGATCTCTGGACCCTGGGTGTCATCGTCGGCCTGGCTGCGGTGACCGTCATCACGCGTTCCTTCTTTTTCATCTCCAGCAAGCCCTGGAGCCTGCCGCACTGGGCCCAGCGTGGCCTGCAGTACGCGCCCATCGCGGCGCTTTCGGCGGTGATCGTGCCCGAGATCGTGATGACACAGGGCCATCTGGTGCAGACCTGGCAGGATGCGCGCCTGTTCGCGGTAGCGGCCGGCGCCGCCTGGTATTTCTGGCGCAAGAAGAGTTCCTGGGCCATGCTGGGCACCATCGTGGTGGGCATGGCCGTCTATCTGTCCTTGCACCTGGGCCTGGGCTGGTAAGCCGCTTGACAGGCGCGGCGGCCTAAAATTGCGGGTTACATGCAGGTTTCAGGCCTGCAAGCCAGCTTCCAAACTCTCCGCCTAGACCACCATGAACTTTCTCCGATTCCAGACCTTGTGCGAGCAGGGCCAGGCCCAAGGTAAACGCGTCTTCATCCGCGCCGACCTCAACGTCCCGCAGGACGACAGCGGCGCCATCACCGAAGACACCCGCATCCGCGCCAGCCTGCCCTGCATCCGCATGGCCCTGGAGGCGGGAGCGGCCGTCATGGTCACCTCCCACCTGGGCCGCCCCGTGGAGGGCGAATTCAAACCCGAAGACAGCCTGGCCCCCGTGGCCCAACGCATGGCCGAACTGCTGGGTCGCGAGGTCCCCCTGGTGGCCAACTGGGTCGACGGCGTGTCCGTCCAGCCCGGCCAGCTCGTCCTGCTGGAGAACTGCCGCCTGAACAAGGGCGAGAAAAAGAACAGCGAAGAACTCGGCAAAAAAATGGCCGCCCTGTGCGACATCTTCGTGCATGACGCCTTCGGCACCGCCCACCGCGCCGAAGCAAGCACTTACGGCATCGCCCAGTACGCCAAGACCGCCTGCGCCGGCCCGCTGCTGGCCGCCGAGATGGACGCCATCTCCAAAGCCCTGAGTGCTCCGAAG
>JAXMMJ010000131.1:0-72331 GCA_034366585.1 Hylemonella sp. | reverse complement strand
GTGGGGCCGTCAAGAACGTGCTCGCCATCGCCACCGGCCTGTGCGACGGCCTGAACCTGGGCCTGAACGCCCGTGCCGCGCTGATCACCCGCGGCCTGGCCGAGATGACGCGCCTGGGGCTGGCCCTGGGCGCACGGGCCGAGACCTTCATGGGCCTGTCGGGGCTGGGCGACCTGGTGTTGACCGCCACCGGCGACCTCAGCCGCAACCGCAAGGTGGGCCTGCTGCTGGCCCAGGGGCAGACGTTGGCGCAGGCCGTGGCCTCGCTGGGCCATGTGGCCGAGGGGGTCTACTGTGCCCGCACCGTGGTGCAGCGGGCGCAAAGCCTGGGCGTGGACATGCCCATCGCCCAGTGCGTGGTGGCCTTGCTGGATGGCCGCATGCAGCCGGCCCAGGCTGTGGCGGCCCTGATGGGCCGCACGCCCGGTTCCGAAGCGAAATAAGACCGGGCCCGGACTGGCCTGCCGTCAGGCGCCGTCGCGGGCGATGCGCGCGCTGATGTGGGCGATGGCTTCTTCCACCTGGTCCACCAGGATCAGGCACAGATCTCCCTCGCCCAGGCGGTCCATGGCCGTGTCGATGGCCAGGAATTCGCCACGGATCTCGTGCACGTCACGCGCGCGCTTGGCTTCGGCCAGGCCTGAGCGCAGCAGCGCCAGCACCTCGCCGTCGGCACGGCCGCGCTGGCAGGCGTCTTCGAACAGCACGATCTGGTCGAAGGCGTCGCCCAGGATGCGGGTCTGTTCGCGGATGTCCTCGTCGCGCCGGTCACCGGCACCGCTGATGACCACCGAGCGGCGCTGGGCCGGCATGGCCCCCACGGCCTGCACCAGGGCCAGCATGGCGTCCGGGTTGTGGCCGTAGTCGGCGATCACCGTGGCACCCCGGTAGCGGAACAGGTTGAAGCGGCCTTGGGCGTTGTTGGCGTCGTTGTCGAAGGTGGCCAGGCCCTGGCGGATCAACTCCCAGTCCAGGCCCAGGGCCCAGGCGGCACCCACGGAGGCCATGACGTTCTCGACCTGGAAGCCGATGGCGCCGCCCAGGGTGAGCGGCACGCCGGCCAGCGGCAGCCGGTGCTGGACCTTGCCTTCGGCCGCCACCAGATGACCATCCTCCACGTAGACGGCCCGTTTGCCCTGGGCCAGGTGCGTGGCCATGACCGGGTTATGGCGGTCGGCGGCGAAGTAGGTGACCAGGCCGCTGCGGCATTGGCTGGCCATGGCCGCGACGATGGGATCGGTCGCGTTCAGCACGGCGGTGCCCTTGTCGGAGATGTTCTGCACGATCACGCGCTTGAGCACGGCCAGGTCTTCCACCGTGGTGATGAAGTTCAGGCCCAGGTGGTCGCCGGCCCCGACGTTGGTGACCACCGCCACGTCGCAGCGGTCGAAGGCCAGGCCTTCGCGCAGCATGCCGCCGCGTGCGGTTTCCAGCACCGCTGCGTCCACGTCGGGGTGCTGCAGCACATTGCGCGCGCTCTTGGGGCCGCTGCAGTCGCCGGTGTCGATGCGCTCGCCGGCGATGTAGACGCCGTCGGTGCTGGTCATGCCCACGCGCAGATTGTTCTGCGTGAGCAGGTGGGCGATCAGGCGCACGGTGGTGGTCTTGCCGTTGGTGCCGGTCACGGCCACCAGCGGGATGCGGCCATTCTCATGTTCCGCGAACATGGTGGAGATGATGGCCTCGCCCACCGCACGGCCCTTGCCATAGGAAGGCGAGAGGTGCATGCGCAGGCCCGGTGCGGCGTTCACTTCGACGACGCCGCCACCGGTTTCCTCCAGCGGCTGCAGGATGTTGTCGCAGACCATGTCCACACCACAGATGTCCAGCCCGACCATCTTGGCGGCGATGATGGCGCGGTGCGCCACCTCGGGGTGCACGTCGTCGGTGACGTCGGTGGCGCTGCCGCCGGTCGAAAGATTGGCGTTGTGACGCAGCGCGACGCGCCGGCCGCGCGCTGGCACCGAATCGGCGTTCAGGCCCTGGCCGGCCAGGCAGGCCAGGGCGATGTCGTCGAAGCGGATCTTGGTCAGCGAGGTCGAATGGCCGGTGCCGCGGCGCGGGTCCAGGTTGACCTGGTCGACCAGTTGGCGCACGCTGTGCTCGCCGTCGCCCACCACGGTCGGCGGGTCGCGGCGTGCGGCAGCGACCAGCTTGTTGCCCACCACCAGCAGGCGGAAATCGTTACCCGGCAGGAAACGCTCGACCAGGATCTCGTTGTCGAACTCGGAGGCGGCCGCATAGGCCTTCAGCAACTGCTCGCGGGTGGTGATGTTGACGGTGACACCCTTGCCCTGGTTGCCGTTCTTGGGCTTGATCACCACGGGCAGGCCGATCTCGCCGGCCGCGGCCCAGGCCTCTTCGGCCGACGTGATCTCACGCCCCAGCGGCACCGGCACACCGGCGCTGGCCAGCAGCTTTTTGGTCAGTTCCTTGTCCTGGGCGATCGATTCGGAGATCGCGCTGGTCACGTCCATCTCGGCGGCCTGGATGCGGCGCTGCTTGCTGCCCCAGCCGAACTGGATCATGCTGCCCGAGGTCATGCGGCGGTAGGGGATGCCACGGGCCGTTGCCGCGTCGGCGATGCAGCCGGTGCTCGGGCCCAGGCGCACGTCCTCGTCGAGTTCGCGCAGCTGGCCCAGCGCGGCGGCCAGGTCAAACGGCGTGTCTTCCAGGGCGGCGCGGCACAGGTTCTGGGCCATTTCCAGGGCCATGCGGCCTACAGCTTCCTCGGAATACTCGACCACCACCTGGTACACGCCGGGCTCGACCGTGGGCGTTGTGCGGCTGAAGGTTACCGGGCAGCCGGCTTGCGCCTGCAGGCCCAGCGTAGCCAGTTCCAGCACATGGGCCAGGGGCACGGTGTCGTCATGACCGGTCGGGTTCAGCGGCAGGATCTGCGGGAAGCGCGTGCGCAGGCGCAGACCGAAGTTCTGGCGTGCGCTGAGCTCGCATTCCGCCGGCGTGCAGTGCACGACGGCCTCGATGGCGGTGTGGTGGCTCCACAGATTGGGGCCGCGCAGGGCGCGTATGCGTTTGACTTCCATATCAGTGGTCGTTGGTGAGGTTGGCCTTGAAGGTGCGCAGGCCGGCGCCGATCAGTTCGGGGCGGACGTCCAGCGCCCAGGCGGTGGCGACGGCGGCCATCACCATGTCGGGTTTGGCGGCCTTGGTCGGGTTGAGCGAGTCCAGCGGCACTTCGCTGACCTCGTCCATCCCCTGGGCCAGCACGATGTGGCGGTCGCGCAGGAATACGGTGCGCTCGCCCTGCTGGCGATGCTGTGCGATGGCCGGCAGCTGGGCGTCGGAGCCGTAGAAGATGACCTTGCCGTCGCACAGCGCGGCCATCTCGACCACGCGCGGATCAGCGGCGTTGAGCACCGCCGTGCCGCTGGGCAGGATCACGTCGACCTGGGTGCGCACCACGTTGTAGAGCTTGTCGGCGTCGTCGATATAGAACTCGGCCAGGTCCTCCAGGCCGTCCAGATCGGTCACCACGCCCACCGTGCAGCGGTCATAGGCCAGGCCCTCGGACAGGATGGCGCGATGGGTGTGCTCGAACACGGCCGCTTCCAGCGAGCGGTTGATCAGCAGGCGCTGTCCGGTTTCCCAGTCCGAACCGTCACGGGCTTCGACCTGGCGCGGGCCGAGGAAGAAGCCGTCGCGGCAGGCCAGGCCGACCTGGGTGCCGTTGATGTGCAGCAGCCAGTTCACCATGCGCGCGATGCGGGTGGTGTTGCGCGTGCCGGTGATGCCGACGATGGGGATGCGGCCCTGGTCTTCGCCGGGGAAGAGGTGGGCCACGATGGCCTGGCCGACGTTGCGCGGCTGGCCTTCGGCGGGCTTGAGGTGCATGAGCAGGCCAGGGCCGGCGTTGACCTCGATGATGGCGCCGCCCTGCTCGGCCAGGGGCCTGGAGATGTCAGGTGTGACCAGATCGATACCGGCGATGTCCAGCCCGACCACCCGCGCGGCCAGCGCGGCGGCTGCAGCCACCTGAGGGTGCACCTGGTCGGTCACGTCGTAGGCCAGGTCACCGTGGCGGCGGATCAGCACCACTTGGCCGGGCGGCGGCACGGAGGCGCCGTTGTAGCCCTGGCGCGATAGTTCGAGCTGGGCGATCGGCTCCTTGTCCAGGATCAGCGGCTCCAGGGGGAATTCCTCTTCCTCGCCGCAGCGCGGGTCGCTGTTGATCTGGCTGTCGATCAGCTGCAGGATGGTGGAGCGGCCGTCGCCGGTGACGACCTGCTTCTTGCCGCGCGTGGCGGCCACCACCTGCCGGCCCACGACCAGCAGGCGATGGGCCTCGCCCTCGATGTACTTTTCCACCAGCACGCCGCTGCCTTCGGCATCGGCGGCATGCCAGGCTTTCTCGACGTCCTCGCGCGTGTGCAAGTCGGTGAACACGCCGCGGCCGTGGTTGGCGTCGGTCGGTTTGACGGTGATCGGCACGCCGATATCCTGGGCCACGCTCCAGGCTTGCTCGGGGCTGTCGACCTCTTCGCCTTCGGGGACCGGCACGCCGCAGGATTGCAGCAGCTCCTTGGTGAGTTGCTTGTCGCTGGCGATGCTCTCGGCGATGGCGCTGGTCTGGTCGGTCTCGGCGGTCCAGATGCGGTGCTGGCGCGCGCCATAGCCCAGCTGCACCAGATTGCCGTCGTTCAGGCGGATGTGCGGGATGCGGCGGTCGGTGGCGGCTTCGACGATGTGCGCCGTGCTCGGTCCCAGGAAGAGCCGGTCACACAGCTCGCGCAGGCGGGCGACGGTGGTGGACACGTCATAGGGCCGGTCCTCGATGGCGGCCAGCAGCAGTTCGCGCCCGGCCTCCAGCGCTGCCCGGCCAACTTCTTCCTGTCGGGTCCGGAAGGCCATCTTGTAGACGCCATGTTTGGAGGTCATGCGTGTCTTGCCGAAGCCGGTCTGCATGCCGGCCTGGGTCTGCAACTCCAGCACCACGTGCTCCAGGATGTGCCCGGCCCAGGTGCCGTCGCGCAGCCGCTCCAGGAAGCCGCCGGGTTCGCCCACCCCGCAACGGTGCTGGGCCAGGCCGGGGAGCATGCCGGTCAAACGCTCGTAAAATCCGGGGATGACATTGGAAGGCCGGTCTTCCAGGTCCCCCAGGTCCAGCCAGGTCTCGATGACCGGGCGATAGGTCCAGATGTTGGGACCGCGCAGATGGCTGACCCGCAGAATTTGAAGGTTTTTTTGAGTCATGAAGCTAGGCAGGGTGAACTATCGGTCCCTGCGTTGGTCTTGCTCGCTGGCAGGGCCAGATCGGGCGATGGCTGCGGTATGTCTCCAAGGTGCCGTGCATAAAACGGGGACAATCGACATCAGCAAATCCTTACCCAGGTTCCGGACTCCATGACTCGCTCTACCCCGTCAGCAGCTCTATTATCTTTCAGCGACGTTCCGGCGGAATGGCTGGCTGAAATACGCACACAACTGCACCCTGATGAGAACGTCCAGGCGGTGCTGGAGGTTGACCTCGACACCCGCCTGCAGTTCGGCCGCGGCCTGCTGGTGGCCACCGGACAACGCCTGCTGGCCCGGGCGCCGGGCCAGTCTGACTGGCAGGCCTGGGCGTACCACCCCGCCCTGAAACTGAACCAGCACGACCACGCCGGTGTCGGCCATCTGGAGCTGCTGGACGGCCAGGGCCGGTTGGCGCACTGGTGTTACACCTTGGGACAAAATCTTCAGGCCGTGCGCCTGGCCGAGCAGGTGGGCCGCCAGCTGCGCAGCCTGAGCACCGGCCAGCCGGTGCCCGTCCCGGTCGGCCATGATTGCCCGATCTGCAAGGCGCCCCTCGATCCCGGCCAGGACGAGTGCCCGATCTGCGCCAAGGTCATCCACACCCCGCCCTCGACCTGGACCCTGCTGCGCCTGTGGCGCTTCGCCAAACCCTACAAGGGCCAGTTGCTGCTGGGTTTCGTGCTCACGCTGCTGGGCACGGCCGCCAGCCTGGTGCCGCCCTACCTGACCATGCCGCTGATGGACGAGGTGCTGGTGCCGCTGGAGGCCGGCAAGCAGGTCGACCCC
This sequence comes from Hylemonella sp., assembly GCA_034366585.1. Lineage (GTDB taxonomy): Bacteria > Pseudomonadota > Gammaproteobacteria > Burkholderiales > Burkholderiaceae_C > Hylemonella. Next base: position 66,289 of record JAXMMJ010000131.1, on the reverse strand, counting down.
ATGCTGGTCGTGCTCTACCTCAGCGGCCTGCTGGGGGCCGCCGTGCTGGCCTGGGGCCTGACCTGGGCCAAGACCTATATCCTGGCCCTGGTGTCCGAGCGCATCGGTGCCGACCTGCGTACCACCACCTACGACCACCTGATGCGCCTTTCGCTCGAATACTTCGGCGGCAAGCGCACCGGTGACCTGATGGCCCGCATCGGCAGCGAGACCGACCGCATCTGCGTCTTCCTCTCGCTGCATCTGCTGGATTTCTTCACCGACCTCATCATGCTGCTGATGACGGCGGCCATCCTCTTCTCCATCAACCCCTGGCTGGCGCTGGCCACGCTGATCCCGCTGCCCATCATCATGTGGATGATCCATGCGGTGCGCCACCGCCTCAAGACCGGCTTCGAGAAGATCGACCGCGTCTGGTCCGAAGTCACCAGCGTGCTGGCCGACACCATTCCTGGCATCCGCGTGGTCAAGGCCTTTGCCCAGGAAAAGCGCGAATCGGCGCGTTTCCACGAGGCCAACCGCCAGAACCTGCTGGTCAACGACCGCATCAACAAGATCTGGTCCCTGTTCGCGCCCAGCATCTCCTTCCTGACCGAAGTCGGTCTGCTGGTGGTCTGGGGAGTGGGCGTCTGGCTGATCGCAAAAGGCGAGACCTCGGTGGGCGTGCTCACGGCCTTCATCGCCTACATCAGCCGTTTCTACGGGCGCCTGGATTCCATGAGCCGCATCGTCTCCTGGACCGAGCACTCGGCCTCGGCCACCAAGCGCATTTTCGACATCCTGGACCACGTCTCCAGCGTGCCCGAGCCGGTACAACCGGTGCACCTGAAGCAGGTGCAGGGCCGCATCGAGGTGCGCGACCTGGGTTTCCGCTACGGCAACCGCGAGGTCAACCGGGGCATCAACATCACCATCGAGCCGGGCCAGATGGTGGGCCTGGTCGGTCACAGCGGCTCGGGCAAGAGCACTCTGGTCAACCTGATCTGCCGTTTCTACGACGTGACCGAGGGTTCGATCCGCATTGACGGCGTCGACATCCGTTCCCTGCCGGTGGCCGAGTACCGCCGCAATATCGGCCTCGTGCTGCAGGAACCCTTTCTCTTCTTCGGCACCATCGCCGAGAACATCGCCTACGGCAAACCTGACGCCACACGCGAGCAGGTCATGGCGGCTGCGCGCGCCGCGCACGCGCACGAGTTCATCCTGCGCCTGCCCCAGGGCTACGACTCCATCGTGGGCGAACGCGGCCAGGGCCTGTCGGGCGGCGAGCGCCAGCGCATCTCGATCGCACGCGCGCTCCTCATCGACCCGCGCATCCTGATCCTGGACGAGGCCACGGCCTCGGTGGACTCCGAGACCGAGAAGGAGATCCAGAAGGCGCTGGACAACCTGGTGCAGGGCCGCACGACCATCGCGATTGCCCACCGCCTGTCCACCCTGCAACGCGCCGACCGCCTGATCGTGCTGGACCGCGGCCAGGTGGTGGAGGAGGGCACGCACGATGAGCTCATGGCACGCCAGGGCGCCTATTACAACCTCTACCAGGCGCAAGCGCGCAACGTGGACACCGACATGGATGACGCCGAGGCGGAAGTGAACCCCGAACGCAAGGACGACGCCAAATGAACTCGCGCCCCATCCTGAACCAGATGCAGCTTGCGGCGGCCCTGTCGCGCAATGCCTATGGCAAGCTGGCGCTGACCCTGGCCGATGGCCAGATCCGTACCGGCGTGGTGCCGGTACGCGCCTTTCCCATCCAGGCGCCCGAGCGCGACATCTCCCTGCTGGATGCCGACGGCCACGAGGTGGCCTGGATCGAGGAGCTGGCGCGTGTGCCCGAGCCGGCCCAGGCCCTGATCCGCGCTGCGCTGGCCGAGCGCGAGTTCATGCCCGAGATCCGTGCCATCGTCGGCGTCAGCAGCTTCTCCACGCCCAGCACCTGGCAGGTGCGCACCGACCGCGGCGACACTTCCTTCGTGCTCAAGGGCGACGAGGATATCCGCCGTCTGGCGGGCAACACCCTGCTGGTGACCGACTCGCACGGTATCCAGTTCCTGATCCGCGACATGACGGCGCTCGACCGCGAGAGCCGCCGACTGCTCGACCGCTTCAAGTGATCCCGGCTTCGCCGGGCTGATTCGCAGATGAACTCTGTCTCTGACTATTCCGATACCTTCCTGCACCAGCTGGCACAGGCCGACGTGGCCCGTGCCCTGCAGGAAGACGTGGGCAGCGGCGACCTGACCGCCGGACTGATCGATCCGGCGCGCCAGGCGCATGCGCGCATCCTGGCCCGCGAGAGCGCCGTGATCTGCGGTGCGGCCTGGGTGCAAGCCACCTTGCAGCAGGTGGTGCCTCAGGCCAGCGTCACATGGCACGTGCGTGACGGCCAGCGCTGCGAGGCCGACCAGGTGGTGCTGGAGATGACCGGGCCGGCGCGCGGCCTGCTGACGGCCGAACGCACCATGCTCAACTTCCTGCAACTGCTCAGCGCCGTGGCCACGCACACCGCGGCCTATGTGCAGGTGGTGCAGGGCGTGCCGGGCAACCGCGCGCAGATCGTGGACACGCGCAAGACCCTGCCTGGCCTGCGCCTGGCGCAGAAGTACGCGGTGCACTGCGGTGGGGGTACCAACCACCGCATCGGCCTGTACGACGCCGTGCTGATCAAGGAAAACCACATCGCTGCCGCAGGCGGCGTGACGGCGGTGCTGCAACGCGCCGCCGCCGTGGCGCCCACGGCCGAGTTCGTCGAGATCGAGGTCGAGACATTGGCCCAGCTCCGAGAAGCCCTACAGGCCGGTGCCACCATGGTGCTGCTCGACAATATGGACCTGCCGACCTTGCGCGAGGCCGTGCGCCTGAATGCCGGGCGCGCCATCCTGGAGGTTTCGGGCGGGGTGAACATGGGCACGGTGCGCGAGATTGCCGCCACAGGCGTGGACCGCATCTCGATCGGGGCCCTGACCAAGGATGTGAAGGCCGTTGATTTCTCCATGCGGTTTACGGAGTTGTGATGAACACGACCAGTCAGGTGATCGACGTCGAATACGAGCAGCCCGAGACAGCGCAGGGTGAGGGCGCGGCCTGTTCCACCCACCACGCCTGGGCGCGCGTGCCGGTGGAGCCCGGCCCGGCCGAGCGTGCTGCGCTCAAGGACAAGATCCGTCGCCTGCTCAAGGAAAAGAACGCGGTCATGGTCTCGCACTACTACGTGCACCCGGACCTGCAGGACCTGGCCGAGGAAACCGGCGGCATCGTCAGCGATTCGCTGGAGATGGCACGTTTCGGCCGCGACCACGCGGCCCAGACCCTGGTGGTCTCGGGCGTGCGCTTCATGGGCGAAACCTCCAAGATCCTCTCGCCGCACAAGCGCGTGCACATGCCCGACCTGGACGCGACCTGTTCGCTGGACCTGGGTTGCCCCATCGAAGAGTTCTCGGCCTTCTGCGATGCGCATCCGGACCGTACCGTCGTGGTCTATGCCAACACCAGCGCGGCCGTGAAGGCGCGCGCCGACTGGCTGGTCACCTCCAGCTGCGCGCTGGACATCGTGCGCGCGCTGAAAGATCAGGGCCACAAGATCCTGTGGGCGCCGGACCGCCACCTGGGCGGCTACATCCAGCGCGAGACCGGGGCCGACATGCTGATGTGGAACGGTTCCTGCATCGTGCACGACGAGTTCAAGAGTTTCGAGCTGGAAGAGCTCAAGAAGGAGCATCCGCAAGCCAAGGTGCTGGTGCACCCCGAGTCGCCCGCCGCCGTGGTGGCCCTGGCCGACGCGGTGGGCTCCACCTCGGGCATTCTCAAGGCCGCGCAGGAGATGGATGCGCCGGAGTTCATCGTGGCCACCGACAAGGGCATGATGCACAAGCTGCGCACGCTCAACCCCGGCAAGATATTCATCGAGGCGCCTACCGCCGGCAACAGCGCCACCTGCAAGAGCTGCGCGCACTGCCCCTGGATGGCCATGAACGGCCTGGCGGGCGTGGCGCGGGTGCTGGAGAGCGGCGCCAACGAGATTCACGTGGACCCGGCCTTGATCCCGCGCGCCCGTGTGCCGATCGACCGCATGCTGGCCTTCACGGCGGCGCTCAAGGCCGGGCAACCGGTCGCCGGCCTGGTGCCCAATATCGGCGCAGCTTGAGTACGGCGGCATAATCGGCGCGAACAAGGAGTTGATCCATGTCCCGCAACGTGCTTGCCGTCTATCCCGGTACCTTCGACCCCATGACCCTGGGCCATTCCGACGTGATACGCCGGGCGGCCCAGCTGTTCGACCGCGTCCTCGTGGGCGTTGCGGCGGCCCATCACAAGAAGACCATGTTCACGCTGGAGGAGCGCATGGGCATGGTGCGCGAGGTCATGCACGACCAGCCCAATGTGGTGGTCGAGAGTTTCTCGGGCCTGTTGCGTGATTTTGTCGTGGGGCGCGGTGCCAAGGTGGTCATCCGCGGCCTGCGCGCGGTGACCGACTTCGACTACGAGTTCCAGCTGGCCGGCATGAACCGCAGCCTCATGCCCGACGTCGAGACGGTTTTCCTCACGCCCAGCACGAGCTACCAGTTCATCTCCAGCACCCTGGTGCGCGAGATCGCCATCCTGGGCGGTGAGGCCGAGAAGTTTGTCGACCCGGTGGTGGCGCAGCGCCTGGCTGAAAAGGTGTGCAGCCTGGGTCGCGAGTAGGGCCTTGTCGCTGTCGGCCGGGGTGCTGCCCCCGGTGACGGCACCTCCAGGATGACCTGGTGTTTCCAGGTGCAACCGCCACGCTGCCGTCACGCGCGCGCCGCATAATTGCCATATGACCGAACTCATCCTGATTCGCCACGGCGAAACCGACTGGAACCGCGAACTGCGTTTTCAGGGCCAGCTGGATGTGCCGCTCAATGCCACCGGACTGGAGCAGGCGCGTCGCGTTGCAGAACGTCTGGCCGGGGAGCCCATGCACCAGTTGGTCAGCAGCGATCTGCAGCGTGCCTTGCAGACGGCCCAGGCCGTCGCCGGACAAATCCCCGCTCAACTGGAGCCGGTGCTGGATGCTGCGCTGCGTGAACAGCATTTCGGTGTGGTCGAAGGCCTGTGCGTGCCCGACATCCAGCAGCGCTACCCGCAGGCCTGGGAGCAGTGGGTGCGTTTCGACGCGCACTATGCTTTCGAGGGGGGCGAATGCACCCGTGATTTCCATGCCCGTGTCCTGGCGGCCCTGCGTGCCCTGGCGCAGCGCCATGCGGGTCAGACGGTGGCGGTGGTCACGCACGGGGGTGTGCTGGACATGGTCTACCGCAGTGCGCTGGGAATCTCGCTGTCCGGTCCGCGTGTCAGCGAGATTCCCAACGCCGGCATCAACCGCGTGCGTTTGTCGGGCGAGGTCATCGAGATCGTCGATTGGGCCGATACCCGCCACCTGGCCGATCTGCCTCCGCAGCCGGTCTATGACCAGCAGCGCCTGGCCCGTGAACGCGCTGCCGCCAGCTCCGAAGCCGGCCAAGCCTGAAGGATCTCTCGCCCCAGGGTTTTGGGCGAGCGGGGATAATCAGGCCCACCATGGCCCTGATGATCACCGACGAATGCATCAATTGTGATGTCTGCGAGCCTGAGTGCCCCAACCAGGCCATCTATCTCGGGATCGAAATTTACGAGATTGATCCGACCCGCTGCACCGAGTGTGTGGGCCATTTCGACCAGCCCCAGTGCGTGCAGGTTTGCCCGGTGGCTTGTATTCCCGTGAATCCTGACTGCGTGGAAGACCGCGAAACCCTGTGGCAGAAGTACCGGCGCCTGCAGGCCGAGGCCACAGCGGCTGTCGCCAGCAAGCCACCTTCCGCTTGAGCACCGGGTTTACTTGGGCGCGGCAGGCACGCGGTAAGCCGGCAGTTTTTCCTTGGCGTTCTTCTTGGCCGCGGCTTTCTGTGCTGCCTTGTCGGCATCGCGCTGGGCCTTGTCGGCTTTTTCTGCAGCACGTTGTGCGGCCGCTTCTTCCTTCAGCCGGGTCTTCTCCAGCGTGTCGCCGGCACGCTTTTCATGTTTCACGCTGGCCTCGTGGGCCTTGCGTTGCTCGGCCGTGCGGCTGTCCGCGGCGTCCACGGTACCGCCGCCGGGACAGGGCGTCTGGCTGTAGCTGCTGCCGCAGCGGTAGACGGTCTGCGCCGACAGTCCGGTGCACAGCGGCATGGCAGCGATCGCGAGGATGAGGGACACGGTCTTCATACAGGCTCTCCTTCCTTGGGGGGCAGATCGGCCGGGCGCGGCGGCTTGGGCCGGGGCGGTTTGCTGGTGTGGATCAGCATGGTGGCCTTTTCCATCTCGCCGGCCAACAGCTCGGGCAGGGCCTTGATCGAGCGTGCGATGCAGTCCTCGATGGCGGTTCGGTGATCGGGTGAGGGTTTTTTGAGTACCCAGTTCACCACTTCGGCTTTCACGCCCGGGTGGCCGACGCCGATGCGCAGGCGCCAGTAGTCGTCCGTGCCCAGCCTGGCATGGATGTCGCGCAGGCCGTTGTGGCCGGCATGGCTGCCGCCGAACTTGAGCTTGACCTGGCCCGGCACGATGTCGAGTTCGTCGTGTGCGACGAGGATTTCCTCGGGCTGGATCTTGAAGAAGCGCGCCAGCGCTGCCACCGATTTGCCCGATTCGTTCATCCAGGTCTGCGGCTCCAGCAGCCAGACTGTCTGGCCCTTGATGGTGGTGCGTGCCATGAGGCCGTGGTAGCTCTTGTCCATGCTCAGGCCGAGCTTGAGTTCGCGCGCCACGGCGTCGATCCACCAGAAACCGGCGTTGTGCCGGGTGGCCTCGTATTCGGGGCCGGGGTTGCCCAGGCCGACAAACAGTTTGATCATGCGCGGATTATCAATGCATCGCGGGGGAGTCCGGCGGGTCGGGCTCCAAAGAAAAACGGCCCACCGAGGTGGGCCGTTGACGCAAAGCCAGGAGGCTTATTTCTTGGCGGCGGGCGCCTTGGCAGCCGGGGCTTTTGCAGCCGGAGCGGCAGCCTTGCCGGCGGCCGGGGCAGCAGGTGCAGCACCTTCGGCAGCGGGTGCTGCTTCGGCGGTGTCCGCACCGGCAACCATCACCACGGACACCACGACCGGGTTGGCCTTGCCGTGCGTCACTGCAGTCACGCCCTTGGGCAGCTTGATGTCGGACAGGTGCAGGGAAGCACCCTTCTTCAGGCCGCTCAGGTCCACGGCGATGAACTCGGGCAGATCGCCCGGCAGGCAGAGCACTTCGATTTCGGTCAGCACGTGGTTGGCGATGCAGCCATCGTTCTTCACGGCCGGCGAATTCTCGTCACCGCTGAAGTGGAAAGGCACCTTCATGTGCAGCTTGGTGTTGGCGTCCACGCGCTGGAAGTCGATGTGCAGCACCAGGGGCTTGAAGGGGTGCATCTGCACGTCGCGCAGCAGCACCTTGTTGCTCTTGCCGTTCACTTCCATCTCGAGGATGGACGAGTGGAAGGCTTCCTTCTTCAGGGCATGCCACAGCGCGTTGTGGTCGAGCTCGACCAGCTGCGGCTCAACCGTGCCACCGTAGACGATGCCGGGCGTGCGGCCCGTATTGCGGAGACGGCGGCTCGCACCCGTGCCCTGCTTGGCGCGCTCAAAAGCGACGAATTTCATAGTTCACTCCATTAAGAGTCCACCGCGACCAGTGAGACTCCGTTTCAACAAAGGCCTGCGGCTGTAGGCGTGCAGGCCGGCTTTTTGCCCGGATCAGAACAGATCGTCCTGGTCCGAGAACAAACTCATGACCGACTCGCCCTTGGCGATGCGGTGGATGGTTTCCGCAATCAGCGGTGCCACGTTCACCTGCCGGATCTTGGCGCAACCGGTGGCGGCGGGGCTCAGCGGGATGGTGTTGGTCACCACCACCTCGTCCAGGGCCGTGCCCTTGGACAGGCGTTCGATCGCCGGACCCGAGAAGATCGGGTGCGTGCAATAGGCGTAGACCTTCTTGGCGCCGCGCTCCTTGAGCACCTCGGCTGCCTTCACTAGCGTGCCGGCGGTGTCGATCATGTCGTCCATGATCACGCAGTTGCGGCCTTCGATCTCGCCGATCACGTGCATCACTTCGCTCACGTTGGCACGGGGGCGACGCTTGTCGATGATGGCCAGGTCGCAGCCCAGCTGCTTGGCCAGCGCGCGGGCGCGCACCACGCCACCCACGTCAGGCGAGACCACGATCAGGTCTTCGTACTTTTTCAGGCGCAGGTCACCCAGCAGCACCGGCGAAGCGTAGATGTTGTCCACCGGGATGTCGAAGAAGCCCTGGATCTGGTCGGCATGCAGGTCCATGGTCAGCACGCGGGCCACGCCCACGGTCTGCAGCATGTTGGCGACGACCTTGGCCGTGATCGGCACGCGCGTCGAGCGCGGGCGGCGGTCCTGGCGGGCGTAGCCGAAATAGGGGATGACGGCGCTGATGCGCTCGGCCGAGGCGCGCTTGAGCGCATCGACCATGATGAGCAATTCCATCAGCGAGTCGTTGGTCGGCGCGCAGGTGGACTGCACGACGAAGACGTCGCGGGCGCGCACGTTCTGGTTGATCTCGACGGTCACCTCGCCGTCGGAGAAACGACCGACCGTGGCGGCACCCAGCGAGATGCCGAGGTGCTTGGCGATGTCGGCGGCCAATGCCGGATTGGCATTGCCCGTGAAGAGCATGAAATCGGGGGGCGGAGCGACCTGCATGAACGATCCAGCGATGAGTGACTATTGACCCAGAAAAATTTGGCAGGGGAGAAAGGATTCGAACCTTTGCATGCTGGAATCAAAATCCAGTGCCTTAACCAACTTGGCGACTCCCCTACACAGGTCAACAGCTGAGTACAGCTGCCCACCGACTAACTCTTTTCGCTGGCCGCCCAACCGCTAAGCGGGTGCGCCTCCAGGCTGCAACACAACCGGGCCTGCAAGGTCTCCGGCGCCTTCGGAACACGCAGGTCGGGCGGTGCCCACGCAAACACGGCACTTCCTGAGCCTGTCATCCGTCCTGCAAGTCCCAGGGTGGCGAGCCAATCCAGCGCTTGCGTGACACCCGGGCAGAGCCGCTGGGCGACAGGCTGCAGGTCGTTGCGAGCTTCCATCAGAAAAGCTGGCGGGTCTGCAGCAAAGCCTGAAATTGTAGCAGGAATACTGTCGCGCTTCAAAGCCGGGTCTGAAAAAATCGCCCGCGTCTCCAGCCCGGCCTGCGGTTTGACCACCAGCACGTGGCGGCGTGGCAGTTCGACCGGGGTGATGGACTCGCCGATGCCCTCGACCCAGGCGTTGTGTCCGCGCAGGAAGAAGGGCACGTCGGCGCCCAGCTGCAGGCCGATGGCGCACAGCTGCTCCAGGCTGAGCCCGAGCTGCCACAGGCGGTTGAGTGCCAGCAGCGTCGAGGCGGCATCCGAGGAGCCGCCGCCCAGGCCGGCCTGGGCCGGCAGGCGTTTCTCGATGGCGATATGTGCGCCATGGGATGTGCCAGTAGCGCTTTGCAAGGCCCGCGCGGCCCGCAGGATCAGGTCATCGGCCGGCAAGGGCGCCAGCAGGTCCTCGCGGCTCAGCCCGGCGGCGCGCTTTTCGAAATGCAGGGTGTCGGCCCAGTCGATCAGCATGAAGACCGACTGCAGCAGGTGGTAACCGTCGGCGCGCCGGCCTGTGATGTGCAGGAAGAGGTTGAGCTTGGCCGGGGCCGGTATGTCGTGGAGCGACTGCATGCCCGGGATTATGGTTCGATGATGAGCCGCAGCTCGGCGGCCGGCGCAGGCTGGCTGCGCCGGGCCACCAGGCGGCCGGCCTCCAGTTGCGACAGGTCTGCCAACCAGCCGTCGGCGGCCGCAGGCCGCCCCTGCAGCCACTCGAACAGCGCTGCAATCGGGATGGCCGTGCCGGTGGCTTCGGTGGCCAGGGCGTCCAGAGAATCGAAGGCGCGGGTCTGGCCATTGTTGCGCAGCAGGGCCAGCTGCGGACTCCAGCGCAGTTGGGCCAGCGTGGTGCCCAGGGGGGAGGACAGCATCAGTTCGCCGGCACGGGGCTGGCCGCTGAGTTCGAAGCTGGCGAAAAAGGACGTCGGCTCCGGGCTGTTGTCCACCTTGAGTGCCAGGCGGCCGCGCCAGTAGGTCTGGGCCTGGCCATCGGGGGGCGGGGGGCGCACCTCAGGCTGGGCGCAGCCGGCCAGCAGGGCGGCCAGGGTGCAGAGCAGGCCGGCCGCGAGAATGCGCAGCGCGGACTTCACGGCTTGACGCGCAGGCGCTTGAGCGTCTCGACCAGCGTGTCGTTCTCTGCGTTGAGCTGCAGACCCTCGCGCCAGACGCTCAGGGCCTGTTCACGCTGGCCCATGCTCCAGAGCACCTCGCCCAGGTGGGCAGCGATCTCGGCGTCGGGGCGCGCGCGGTAGGCCTTCTGCAGCACGCGCAGGGCCTCGGCCTTGTTGCCTTCGCGAAATTCGACCCAGCCCAGGCTGTCGCTGATGAAGGGATCGTCGGGTGCGAATTCGAGCGCCTTGAGGATGAGCTGGCGCGCCTCGCCCAGGCGCACGCTGCGATCGGCGAAGGAATACCCCAGCGCGTTGTAGGCGTGGTGGTACTGGGGTTTTTCGGCAATGATCCGGCGCAGCAGGCGTTCCATCTCATCCGGCCGTCCCAGCTTCTCGGCCAGCGTGGCCTGGTCGTAGACCAGGTCGTAGTCTGTCGGATCGCGTTGCGTGGCCTCGGCCAGCAGTGCGTAGGCCTGCGCATAGAGCCGGTTGTCGCGCAACAGCTGGATTTCGCTGGAGAGCTTGACGCGTGCGTCGGCCGGTGAGCGCTCGGGCAGGTTACGGATCAGTTCGCGCGCCTCGTCGATCTTGCCCTGGCGCGCCAGGATGCCGGCGCGCCGGCTCTGGGTTCGCACCAGATCTTCCGGGCTGCTGATCCTGGCCAGCCAGGCCTCGGCTTGTTTGTAGTCCTTGCGCTGTTCGGCGATCTGGGCCAGCGACAGGTAGGCCTGGGCCAGCGCACGGCTGGGCTCATCCACGCCATTGCCGCGGCGCGTCTGCATCAGTTCCAGGAACTGCTTGAGCGAGCGCTCCGCTGGGTCGAGCCGGTTGTCCTGCAACTCCAGCGTGCCGCGGATCAGCCAGGCCTCGGCGTAATCTGGTTTTTCGCTGGTGACGATCTGGACCTGGGTGCCGGCTTCAGCGTAGCGCTGGGCATCGAGCAGCGCGCGCGCATAAGCCAGGCGCACTTCCACGAGGGGGCGGCCCTCCAGGTATTTGCGCACCACGGCTTCCGCCCCGGGTTGCTGGGGCGACATCAGTGCCAGGGCGAGCAGCACGGGCCCTTCGGCGCGTGCATCCTGTGCCTGGCCGCGCCGTGCAGCCTCCAGCGCGCCCGTGTTGTCCCCGCTCTCCAGGCGCATGCGGCCCACGGCACTCCAGGCGGCAGCACCTGTGCTGCTGTTGACCAGGTGCTCGGCCAGGGCCTGTTCCAGCATCTCGGTGGCGAGCTTCTTGTCGCTGCTGCGTGCGAAGTAACGCGGCAGGGTGAGGATGGTGAGGGCGCGTTCCTTGGCCTCGGCCAGGGCGATTTCTCGCTTGAGCGGCTCTACCGTCTCGTTCAGACGGTTCAGCCCGATCAGGATCTGCAACACATAGCGGTTGGCATCGCGCGAAGTGGGCTGGGCCTGTTTCCAGGCGCGTGCGGCCTGCAGCGCCGAATCGCCGGCGCGCGCCTGCAGCGAGATGTCGATGGCGCGTTGGTACAGCCGGGCGTCGTTGGTCTTGCGCGCGGCATCCAGGATCAGGGAGTAGCCGACGCCGGCGTCGCCGCGTTGCGTGCTGAACTCGCCCACCAGCAACTGGTAGAAGAGCTCACCATCGAGTGCCGAATTGGCAGGCGGCGTGCTGGGGGCCGGGCCCGGCTGTTGCGCATGGACTGCCAGGGCGGCCGTCAACAGCAGGGGGAGGAGACGTAGGCGTGGGAACATCGAACCATAATAATCCAAGCCAGCTATCCCCCTGCCTGCCTACTGCCATGCCTGAATTACCCGAAGTCGAAGCCACGCGCCTGAGTTTTGCCGACCGCATCACCGGGGCCAGCATCGTCTCGGCCTGGTGTGGCAAGCCCCTGCGCTGGCCGCTCGGATTGCCCGTGGCCCGGCTCGCCGGGCGCCGCGTGCGGGGGGTGCGCCGGCGCGGCAAGTATCTGCTGCTCGATCTGGATGCCGGCCTGCTGCTCCTGCACCTGGGCATGTCGGGCAGCCTGAGTTTTGGCGTCAGCCTGCCGCCCCGTGGTGCGCATGACCACTTTGAACTCACCACCACCCATGGCACCCTGCGCCTGAACGACCCGCGCCGCTTCGGTGCCGTGGTCTGGGCGCCGGACCAGGACGCACCGCTGGCGCACAAGCTGCTCGGAGGCCTGGGCGTGGAGCCGCTGTCGGAGGAATTTGATGCCGCGGATTTCCATGCTGCCCTCAAGACGCGCAAGGCCGCGATCAAGCAGGTGTTGCTGGCTGGTGATGTGGTGGTGGGCGTGGGCAATATCTATGCGTCCGAGGCCCTGTTCCTGGCCGGCATCCGCCCCACCCTGAGTGCCGCCCGTCTGAGCCGCCCGCGGGCGCAAAAGCTGCATGCCGCCGTTCGCGATGTGCTGGGGCGGGCCCTGGCGGCGGGCGGCACCACGCTGAGGAACTACTCCAACGCGGTGGGGGAGCGCGGCAATTTCCAGTTCGAGGCCATGGTCTATGGTCGCGAGGGCCTACCCTGCAGGGTATGCGGCGCGGCGGTCAAGGCCATCCGACAGGGCCAGCGGGCGACGTTTTTCTGCCCCAGCTGTCAGAAAACATGAGGCTAATCAATGGGATGGATGCTATATTGATTGTTTTGCAGAATGACCTGAAGTGCGTCTAGGGGGCAGATTTGGCTACATCTTTCAACGATCAGTTTGACCAGCACGGCACGTGGCGGCGTGAGTTCGCCCTGCGCCTGAAGCTGCTGGGCGAATGGATGAAAGACCATGACCTGCTCGACGCTGCCGTCGAGGAGCGTCTGCACCGGCTGGAAATGCAGGTCCGTGCGGACAAGGTCATGGTGGCCTTCGTCGCCGAGTTTTCGCGTGGCAAGTCCGAGCTGATCAACGCCATCTTCTTCGCCGGCTACGGTCGGCGCATCATGCCGGCCAGCGCCGGGCGCACCACCATGTGCCCGACCGAGATGGGCTACGACGCCGAGGTGCCGCCCTGCCTGCGCCTGCTGCCCATCGAGACCCGCCTGCAGCCCCAGTCCCTGATGGAATGGCGCATGGTCCCCGAGAAGTGGACCCGCGTCGACCTCGACGTCAACGACCCGCAGCAGCTGGCCATGGCGCTGGAGAAAGTCTCCGAGACCCGCCGCGTGACGCTGGAAGAAGCCCGCGCCCTGGGTTTCTGGAGCAGCCAGTCCCCGAACGACAGCCCGCTCATGGACGCCCAGGGCAAGGTCGAGGTGCCCAAGTGGCGCCACGCCCTTATCAACATCGCCCACCCCTTGCTCAAGCAGGGCCTGGTCATCCTGGACACCCCGGGTCTCAACGCCATCGGTGCCGAACCCGAGCTGACGGTCAGCCTGGTGCCGCAGGCGCATGCCGTGGTCTTCATCCTGGGGGCCGATACCGGCGTCACCAAGTCCGACCTCGAGATCTGGCGCGAACACCTGATCACCGAGTCCGCGGTCGGGACTGACACCCGACTGGTCGTGCTCAACAAGATCGACTCGCTCTGGGACGCGCTGAGTTCGCCGGCGCAGATCCAGATGCAGATCGACCGCCAGCGCGCCACCACGGCCGAGATCCTCGGCCTGTCGCGCGAGCAGGTGCTGCCCGTCTCGGCCCAGAAGGGCCTGGTCGCCAAGGTCACCGACGACGCCAAGCTGCTGCAGGCCAGCTGCCTGCCCGCGCTGGAAGAAGCGCTGGCCCAGCGCATCATGGGCCAGCGCCAGCGCATCCTGGGCGCGGCCGTGGCGGTCGGCATCTCCGACCTGCAGCTCGAAGTGGGCCGGGTGCTCAACATCCGCCGCCGCGACCTCAACGAGCAGATGCTCGAACTCAAGGGCCTGCAGGGCAAGAACGCCGCCGTCATCAAGCACATGCGCCTGCGCATCTCGCAGGAGCAGGCCGAGTTCGACCGCGCCGGCGCCAAGATCCATGCCGTGCGCTCGGTGCATCTCAAGCTGCTGCGCGACGTGTTCGCGTTGCTGAGCACCAAGAGCCTGCGCGCCGAGATGAACCAGCTGATGCAGTCGCTGCTGCAGACCGGCCTCAAGCTGGGTGTCAAGAAATCCTACGGCGACACCTTCGATCGCCTGCGCGAGAACCTGCGCCGGGTGCAGTCGCTGATGGGCGAGATCCAGATCATGCTGGCCACCTCCTTCAAGCAGCTCAATGCCGAACAGGGCTTCTCGCTGCAGCCGCCGGCCGAGCCCTCGTTGCAGGCCTACATCGACAGCCTCGACCAGGTCGAGCGTGGCCATCTGCAGTACCTGGGTCTGGGCAACGCCTTCCGCCTGGCCCAGCCCGAGTTTGCCGACCGTCTGGTGCGCGCCCTGGCCACGCGCCTGCGCAGCGTCTACCAGTCGGCCCTCGGTGACGTGGAACTGTGGAGCAAGTCGGCTGCGGCCCAGCTTGACGCCCAGCTGCGCGAGCGTCGTCGCAACTTCAGCCGCCGGCTCGAGGCCATCGACCGCATCCAGCAGGCCGCAGGCGGTCTGGACGAGCGCATCGCAGAAATCAACGAGCAATTCCGTGCGCTGGCCCAGCTCGATTCCAAGCTGCTTGAACTCACGGCCTACCTGATCCGGGCGCAGGACGTCACCAAGCCCAAGGACACGGTAGCTGCCGAACTGCAGGCTTCGTGAGCCGGCCCCGGCGCCTGTCTCCGGCAGCTCCTTCTGCCATGCCGGCCGATTGGAGTGCCCGGGTGCTGCGCTGGCAGGCCGTGCACGGCCGCAAGGACCTGCCCTGGCAGGGCACGCAGGATCCCTACCGGGTCTGGCTTTCCGAGATCATGCTGCAACAGACCCAGGTGGTCACGGTGCGCGACTACTACGCGCGTTTCCTACAGCGTTTCCCCGATGTCAGTTCCCTGGCGGCCGCAAGCCTTGACGACGTGCTGGCCCTGTGGAGCGGCCTGGGCTACTACAGCCGTGCGCGCAATCTGCACGGCTGCGCCATCCAGGTGATGCAGGTCCATGGTGGCGCGTTTCCCGGCACGGCGGCTTTGCTCCAGACCTTGCCGGGCATCGGCCCGTCCACGGCCGCGGCGATCGCTTCCATCTGCTTCGGCGAACGTGTGGCCATCCTCGATGGCAACGTCAAGCGCGTGCTCACGCGCGCCCTGGGTTTTGGTGCCGACCTGGCCGTGGGCGCCAACGAACGCGCCCTCTGGGCCCTGGCCACAGAACTGCTGCCGCAGCGCGACCCGGCGCACGCCATGCCGCGCTACACCCAGGCCGTGATGGACCTGGGCGCCACCGTCTGCCTGGCGCGCAAGCCCCTGTGCGAGGCCTGCCCCATGCTGGACATCTGTGTGGCGCGGCGCGAAGGCCGGCCCGAAAGCTATCCGGTCAAGACACGCAAGCTCAAGCGCAGCGCACAGTCACTCTGGCTCCTGTGGGCGCAGACCCGCGACGAGGCGGTCTGGCTGCGCCAGCGGCCCACGCCCGGCGTCTGGGCCGGTCTGTATTGCATGGAGCTGTTCGACAGTTTTGAGGCCTTGCAGGCGGCTGTGCCCGTGGCTTACCGGGACCGGTTACAGGAATTGGCCATGTTCACCCATGTGCTCACACACAAGGACCTGCACCTGCATCCGGTTTGCGTGCAGTTGCCGGCCCGCACGAAGCTGTCGCCAGAAGGTGCTTGGCAGGCGCCGGATGTCTGGCCCAAGCTGGGGCTGCCGGCCCCGGTGCGCAAGCTGCTGCAGGGCTGAGGCCGGGGTTCAGCCGCCGATTTCGCGGTGGCGGCGCAGCGTGGCCCAGCGCGTGGCAAAACGGCGTGCCAGTTCCTCCACCAGATAGACCGAGCGGTGCTGGCCACCGGTGCAGCCGATGGCCACGGTCACGTAGCTGCGGTGGTTCTGCGACATGGCGTCGAGCCAGTGCGCGAGAAAGGCCTCGATGTGTTCCAGCATGCGGGTCGCCTCGGGCTGGGCGCGCAGGAAGGTCGCCACCGGCTCGTCGCGGCCGGTCAAGGGGCGCAACTCGGGTTCGTAATGCGGGTTGGGCAGCATGCGCACGTCGAACACATAGTCGGCGTCGACCGGGATGCCGCGTTTGTAGGCGAAGGACTCGAACACCAGCGTGAGCTGGCTGCCCGGCAATTGGATCACTTCCTTGATGTAACCCTGCAGCTGCGAAGGACGGATCAGACTGGTGTCGATCACGTGGGCCTGTTCGCGCAGGGCCCCCATCAATTCGCGTTCAAGCTCGATGGCTTCCACCAACACGCGGTTCAGGTCGACGTCTTCGCGCATGGCCTGCGACAGCGGGTGCTTGCGCCGGGTCTCGGAGTAACGACGCACCAGGGTGTCGGTGGAGGCGTCGAGGAACAGCGGCTTGATCGCAATGCCTTGCTGGCGCAGCGTGGCCAGCAGCGCCGGCACCTGCGGCAGCGAGGTGGCGCTGCGCACGTCCATGGCAATGGCTACACGGCTGGCCTGGTGCTGTTGCTCCAGCGTCACGAAGGGCAGCAGCAGTTCGGGTGGCAGGTTGTCCACGCAGTAATAACCGGCATCTTCCAGCGCGTTGAGTGCCACCGACTTGCCCGAGCCGGACATGCCGGTGATGAGGACGATTTCCATGGCCATGGTCTTGCGCCCGATGCACTCAGCTGCCGGACTGCAGCATTTCCTTGGCGTGGGCCAGCGTGGTGCTGGACAGGCGCTCGCCGCCCAGCATGCGCGCGATCTCGGCCACACGCGCCTCGCCCTGCACCGGTGTCACTGTGCTCAGCGTGACCTGGCCCTGGCGCTGCTTGGCCACCACCAGATGGTGGTCGGCGCAGGCCGCCACCTGCGGCAGGTGCGTGACGGCCATGACCTGGCGGTCGCGGCCCAGCTGTTTCATGAGGCGGCCCACGGTCTCGGCCACGGCGCCGCCCACACCGGCATCCACCTCGTCGAAGATCAGGGTCTGGGCCGTACCGAGCTGGCTGGTGGTGACGGCAATGGCCAGGGCGATGCGCGAGAGCTCCCCGCCCGAAGCCACCTTGCCCACCGGGCGCGGCGTGCTGCCCGCGTGCCCGGCCACCAGGAAGTTCACCTCTTCCAGCCCGCTTTGCATGGGGTGTTCGGCTTTCTGCAAGGTCACCTCGAAGCGCCCGCCCTGCATGCCCAGTCCCTGCATGGCCTGGGTGATGGCCTGGGCCAGCTTGGGTGCGGCCACGGCGCGGGCCTTGGAGATGGCCTGCGCCTGTTTCATATAGGCGGCCTGGGCCTGCTGTTCGGCGCTTTCCAGTGCGGCCAGATCGGCGGCGGCGTCGAGCTTGGCGAGTTCTTCCTTCCAGCCGGTCAGGGTGGTCGCCAGTTCCTCCGGGGGGCGCTTGTAACGACGCGCCAGCGACATCCAGGAGGTCATCCGCGCGTCCAGCTCGGCCAGGCGCTCCGGGTCCAGGTCGGTGCGGCGCAGATACGCGCGCAAAGTGTGCACGCTGTCTTCCACCTGCGCCAGGCTGGAGTTCAATACCTCCGCCAGCGATTTGAATTCAGGCTCCAGATGCTCCTGATTTTGTAGCGTCTGGCGGGCGCTGCCCAAGGCGTGTGCGGCACCGCCGTCCTCGCCCTCGAGCGCGTCCAGTGCGCCCTGGGCGGCATCGAGCAGGGCTTGGGCATGAGCCAGGCGGCTGTGATCGGTGTTGAGCGTTTCCCATTCGCCGACCTGGGGTGCGAGCTTCTCGATCTCGCCGATCTGCCAGCCCAGGCGCTCACGTTCGCGCTGCAGGCTGTCCTGGGCCTTGCGGGCTTCGTCCAGCGTGGTCTGGGCCTCGCGCCATAGCCCCCAGCTGTGGCTCAAGGCGCTGGTGTCGAGCCGGGCATAGGCGTCGAGCAGGCCGCGCACGGCCTCGGCGCGTGTCAGGCTCTGCCAGGCATGCTGGCCGTGGATGTCGAAAAGGCGCTCGCCCAGCTCGCGCAGCTGGGTCGCGGTGGCCGGGCTGCCGTTGATCCAGGCGCGGCTTTTGCCTTGCGTGTCCACGGTACGGCGCAACAGCAGGGTGAAACCGGGGTCGAAGCCCGGGTCGAAGCCGGCTTCTTCCAGCCAGCCCAGCAGGGCGGTGCATTCGCCGAACTCGGCGCTCACGTCGGTGCGGCTGGCGCCTTCGCGGATCAGGCCGGTATCGGAGCGGGCCCCGGTGACGAGCTGCAGCGCGTCGATCAGGATGGACTTGCCGGCACCGGTCTCGCCGGTCAGCACGCTGAAACCGCTCTCGAGATCGAGCTCGAGTTCGCTGATGATGACGAAATCCCGCAGGACGATGCGCTTGAGGCTCATGAGCTCGTGATCCCTTCGTTCCAGTGCAGCTTCTGCCGCAGGGTGTCGAAATAGCTCCAACCGCGCGGGTGCAGGAATCGCACACTGTGCTCCGAGCGGCGCACGATGATGCGGTCGCCGTGGTGCAGCGCGGACAGGGACTGCATGTCGAAGTTGGCGATGGCTTCGCGGTCCGAGGCGATCTCGATGGCCACCTCGGACTGGCTGGACAGCACGATGGGACGGTTGGACAGGGTATGCGGCGCGATCGGCGCCAGCACCCAGCCGGCAATGGCCGGGTGCAGGATGGGGCCGCCGGCCGACAGGGAGTAGGCCGTGGAGCCCGTCGGGGTGGCGATGATCAGGCCGTCGGCGCGCTGGTTGGCCACGAAGTGGCCATCCACCTCGACGCGCAGCTCCACCATGCCCGAGGAGTTGCCGCGGTGCACCACCACGTCGTTCATGGCCAGGGTATCGAACACGCAGTTGCCCTGGCGCAGCACGCGGGCGTGCATGAGCTGGCGCTTTTCCTCTTCGTATTCGCCGCGCAGCATGGGCGGCAGCACGGTCTCGAAGCTGCCGAAAGGAATGTCGGTCATGAAACCCAGCCGGCCGTGGTTGATGCCGATCAGCGGCACGCCGGAGCTGGCCAGTTGACGGCCGATGCCCAGCATGGTGCCGTCACCGCCCACCACCAGGACCAGATCGCATTGCTGGCCGATGGCGGCCAGATCCAGCACCGGGTGGCCGTCCAGCCCGGCGTTGGTCGCGGTCTGATCCTCCACCACCACGGCGCAACCCTGCGACTGCAGGAAGGCAGCGATGTCGGCCAGCGCCGGGCGCGCACGGCTGCCCTGGCTGCCGCCGGCGACGGTCTGGTACTTGCCGATGAGGGCTACCTGGCGGAATCTGGAGTTCATTCGCAAATTACATCATTAAAATGATCCCATGCTAGATGACCGCGCCAAGTTGTTGTTGAAAACGCTGGTGGAACGCTACATTGCCGAAGGGCAACCCGTTGGCTCGCGTACGCTCTCGCGTGCGTCCGGTCTGGAGCTGTCACCGGCCACCATCCGCAACGTGATGTCCGACCTGGAGGAGCTGGGTCTGATCGCCAGCCCGCACACCTCGGCCGGGCGCGTGCCCACGGCGCGTGGTTACCGGCTGTTCGTCGACACCATGCTCACCGCCCAGCGCGAGCAGATCGCCACGCCCAGCCTGGCGCCGGACCAGCCGCAGAAGGTCATCTCCAGCGCCGCCAACCTGCTGTCTTCGCTGTCGCAGTTCGTCGGGGTGGTCATGTCGCCGCGCCGCTCCTCGGTGTTTCGCCACATCGAGTTCCTGCGCCTGGGCGAGCGCCGCATCCTGGTCATTCTGGTTTCGCCGGAGGGCGACGTGCAGAACCGCGTCATCTTTACCGAGACCGACTATTCGCCGTCGCAGCTGGCGGAAGCCTCCAACTACCTCAATGCCCACTACATGGGCCTGACGCTGGAGCAGGTGCGTGAACGCCTGCAGGGCGAGGTGGACACGCTGCGCGGGGAGATCGCCAAGCTGATGCAGGCCGCGGTGACGGTGGGCACCGAGGCCATGACGCAAGCGCAGGACGAGGTGGTGATCTCCGGCGAGCGCAACCTGCTGGCTGTTTCCGATTTTTCCAGTGACATGAGCCACCTGCGTCGGGCCTTCGACCTGTTCGAGCAGAAGGCCCAACTCATGCGCCTGATGGATATTGCCGGTCAGGCCGAGGGCGTGCGCATCTTCATTGGCGGCGAAAGCCAGGTGGTGCCCTTCGAGGAGCTCTCCGTGGTCAGTGCCCCCTACGAGGTGGATGGCCAGGTGGTGGGCACGCTGGGCGTGATCGGCCCCACGCGCATGCCCTACGAGCGCATGATCCAGATCGTCGACATCACGTCCAAGCTGCTGGGCAACGCCCTGAGCCACCAGAAGTAGACCCGTACAATCGTCCCTTCGGTCGGGGCGTTAGCTCAGCTGGTTAGAGCAGGGGACTCATAATCCCTTGGTCGCAGGTTCAAGTCCTGCACGCCCTACCACTATTCATGCGGGTTTCCAAGGGTCCGAGCCTCTTTTGAGTGCTTCGAAAATGGGTCTCGGTACAGTTGCGGTACAGTCGTCGCGAGCAACCTACCAATTTGCGCTGATGCCTACCCTCGTCAAAACACCCTCGGGAACCTGGAAGGCGGTCATTCGAAAGACCGGTTTTCCTTCTGTCATCAAGACTTTTCGGTTGAAAAAGGACGCAGAGGATTGGGCGCGACGGACCGAAGATGAGATGGTCCGCGGGCTCTATGTTCAGCGCGCGCCCTCAGAGCGAATGACTTTCGAGAGCGCCATGCGGCGGTACTTGAGAGAGGTGACTCCGACCAAGCGCCCATCGACGCAAGAGGCGGAGAACCGCCGTGCTGAGCCACTCATCGCGTTCTTTGGGAAGTATTCCCTTGCGGCCGTGACGTCAGAGTTGGTCGCTCAGTATCGCGACAAGCGTTTAGCTGGTGAGGACCGGGTTGATCAGCTTGGGAAACCTGTTCCTCGCTCGCAGAACACCGTTCGATTAGAAATGGCTCTCCTTGGTCACCTTTTCACTGTGGCTGTTAAGGAGTGGGGTCTAGGGCTCACCTACAACCCGGTTCTCAATGTCCGTAGGCCATCGCCTGGTCCAGGGCGTAACCGTCGCTTGAGCTCCAAGGAAGAGAAGGATCTCTTCGCGGCCATTGAGAAGCACTCCAACCCGATGTTGGGCTGGATCGTTCGTATCGCGATTGAGACGGGTATGCGATCGTCAGAGATTGCGACTCTTCGTCGGGGGCAGGTTGATGTTG
Source organism: Hylemonella sp. (assembly GCA_034366585.1). Lineage (GTDB taxonomy): Bacteria > Pseudomonadota > Gammaproteobacteria > Burkholderiales > Burkholderiaceae_C > Hylemonella. The sequence continues at coordinate 44,996 of JAXMMJ010000131.1, read as the reverse complement.
TGCGCCGGGTAGTGCGCCTTTATGAGACTAAGAATGGCGAGACTAGAACCGTCCCCCTCACAGCTACAGCGACAACAATTTTCCGGCGAGCTTTGGAAAATCCAGTTCGCGCCATAGATACAGACTTGATCTTCTTTGGTGAGCCAGGCAAAGACAAAAAGCGTCGACCGTACAACTTCAATAAGACCTGGTCGGCGATCAAACGCTCTGTCGGGTGTGCCGATTTTCGCTTCCACGACTTACGTCATGAGGCGGTGAGTCGCTTCGTCGAAGCTGGTTTGAGTGATCAAGAGGTCTCAGCAATCAGTGGGCACAAGTCAATGCAGATGCTCAAGCGATATACGCATCTGAGAGCGGAAGATCTTGTAAGCCGATTGGATAATCTTCCTAGGAGGAAGGTTGGTAAGCTGAAGGGATCGACTTGAGGGTCTTGGAAACGGCTTGCTGGGAAAGGCCGCAGCGTTTGCCAATCTCCTGTTGGGTGTAGCCGGCTGGCCTATGCAGAGCAGCTTGGCCAGGAGCATGAGCCGCAGGTGCGAAACACACCACGGCGTGAGTTGTGGGAGGCCTGGCGGAAAAGCCAGCCCGAGCGCAAGCAGAAGAAGAGTGCGGGCTGGGTCCGGCAGCGAGAGAGTGAGACGGAGTGGGCTGCTGCCGGTTCCGTGGATAGCTGGATACGTGGCCCATGCTCCTGTGTCGTTTGTATTGCCAGCAGAGAGTACAAACAGGCGTGGAAACTGTCCCGAACCTTCAGGGTCGGACGCTAGGCTGTCGACTACCGCAGACCAAGACGATGGGCGTCCTCTATCGCGATAGTCAGACGCAGTTACGGCTGAACAGAAGATCCGCTTTCGGCGGGGATGAGAGATTTCGGGGCGAGCGACGGCATCGCTGAAAAGTTGGGCATGAAGCGTTGCCGGGCCGGCATTGGCTCCCCCGGCGGCTACAAGCCGGACCGACTCTAGACGGTGTTCGATACTAATTGGCGCGGTGGAGGCGACGGGGCTAACAAGGTCACCATATGCGGCCAAGCCGGCCATTCCTGTTCCGTGATTTGCCGCATCATCTGTCAATCCGGTCGGGTCGACGGTGTGCATGTCGTTGGGATCAATCAGCGGCGCGAGTAGTGGATGCCCACGGTTCACACCAGAATCAAGCAAACAGACCCTGGGTGTTCTGTCTGCTTCGGGAGCGAACTGAGTTCGCCTCAGTACGTCGGCCTGCCATTCTTGCTGTTCCTCGACGTCCATCTCATCGAAGAATTCTGCCGTTTCTTTCGCTCGGCGGAGTTCGGCAACACAGTTCAATGTCATTACTGACGCAGAAAATTGACGCGTCGAACCATGCATCAACATAACCGTTCTTTCGGGAAAATTGGCCTGTTGTTCACCCACTTGGCATCCGGCGAGACCGGCAAGCGTTTTGAAATCGTCAACGACAGCTTGGCGATTTCCGCGAACAGGCAACCAAACCTCCCACCAGAATGCTTCATCGGGGTTATTGGGTAGCAATGCGGGTTCATCCGTCCACAGTGCTCGCAACTCCGCTGAACGAATCGATTCGATAGTGTTTAGTAGCGGTTTGTGGTCGCGCGGCTTCCCTTTTTTGTCCTTCTTTTCCTCCAAATACTCGGCGACATATTTCTCGAAATGATCGAGCTTGCCATCAGGTACAAACACATTTGCATATGTGTAATCACCTTCATGAGAAACACTCAGTAATTCGATTTTTTTTGTGCCATCTTTGCTTTTTTCATTAGCCAGGCTCTGGAAGGCGAGTTCGATTTTGGGTTGGCTCACGAACTGAATTTGAAGTCCGATGCCACTTTCGAGTCCCTGTTCACGTTGCGAGATGGCTTCGACCGCGGCCGACGCAGCGGTGGGGCCGTGCATCTCGGCGCCCGCAGCTCGAATTTGCACGTTGATCGCCACGTCTGCTGGCGACTCTTCCTCGCCCTCGGCTAGAGGCTTGATCTTGAAGCAGTCAGCGACCAGCGCCTTGATGGCTGCCGTGTGTGAAGACAAGGTGTCGTCCTGGTCCCATGCTGCGGCGAATTCTTGGAGGCGTCTGGCAGCTACCTCCTCGATCGCTTGATAGCCTCCCCCAGCTGCGCTCGCCAATCGGTAGCAGATCCCCTTGTTGCAGTGGATGGCGGCGAAGCTGCCCTCGACTCCTTCAAAGCCATCAAACAGTGGACCCATATCGAAAGCGTCTGAAGCCACGCGAAAGGCCGCCGCGCCGGCGGAGAGCGCAACTGCTTCGCTCTTAACAAGCTGGTCGCGAACATGGGCGATCCACTCGCCCAGCGCGGGATTCTTGTCCCGCCAGCGATAAGGCACGTCCAAGGTCGCAACAAGCGGAAATTGGAGATGAATCGTGTTCTGCCAACTGAGGGTCGCGCCCGCGAACTCGAAGATGCCCTGCATGGGGTCACCGAAGATCAGGGTGGGTACGATGCCAGAAAGTTTCGTCGCAAGTTCGTGCTGCAAGGCGTGGCAATCCTGATATTCGTCGATCAAGATGCGGTCATATGATGCCTCTACCACTTGACGGACCGCTCCAACGCTTAGAGCGCGGCTCGACCCCTCGTAGAGATCGTCCCACTGACGGCCTTGGGGCATTCCTTCGCATGGCCGCGCAATACCGGGAAACGCGTGCGAGTAGCGCATGGACCACCCGGCAATGGTGTCTACGGCGACCGCTGCGTGCGGGACTTTGAGCCGTTTGAGGCGGGATCTAATAGCGTGCACTCCGGCGTGTGTGTGGGTCAAAATGAGCGAGCGACGTCCAAGGGCCGCAACCTTGGCGATCAGTTCCGTCTTGCCATGGCCCGCTGGAGCGACAATGGCTCCGTTGCCCAAGCGCGCGAGGTCTTGCGCCTCAGGCATACAGCCAGCTTTCCGCCAACAAGATTGCTTTCGTCAAGGGCGACTCGTGATTGGTTGCTGCGATGCTCCAGGCCAACGGCGCTAAGCCCCGTCCGATCCGCTGGTCTTTGAAGAATTTCCGCTGAGCGAAGACCGTTGCCACGATGTGTCTAAGCTGGTCGCCGGGCTGGCCGCTCAGCGCCGGCCACTGCGCGAACGGGCTTCGGATGAGCGCTGCCGTCGAACCGGGCAGAGCATTGACCAAATTGTTGTCGACCGCGTCCGCTCCCCGCTCGGTTCGACCATAGTCAAGAAGCTGCTGCACGTGGTCGTCGTTGGCGGCCATGAACAAGGCGTGCTCCACATCCATTCCTCCGCCATATTCGATGACAAGCACACCGACTGTTGCCAAGCTCGCGATGTGCGCAGGCGGTAGCGGCACATCGGAGTCGCGGTAAATGGCAACTTGATAGCCGAGCCCAGCTAAGTTCAGGGCGATACCAACCGTTTGACCCCCATTCCCGTCCGCGATCGCGGCCCCCAAATGTTCGATCGGCACGCCGCCATGGCGCGCGGGCCAGTTCTCTCGAATTCCGTTGAGCATTCCTACCTCGGTCATTCCTTCGCTGACCAGGATGCGCCTCGCGAACAACGCGCGCGGGTTGAACCGCATCAGCACGTGCATCGGCTCGACCGCTCCGGGCTTCAAGATTGCAGTCGCCCGCGCTGGCCGAGCTGTCCGGCACACGAACAGCGTAGCGGCGCCAGCCTCGCCTAGCGCGACTTCGGAATGGGTGCTGAGAATGATTTGTCCAACTGGACGACGCGCTTCGATCGCAGCCGCCTGGTCTCGCCTAAGTTGGGAGATGGCCCCCATGATCCGGTGAGGCTCGAGACCGTGCTCGATCTCATCGACCAACACGATGGCGCCTTCAGAAATCGCTGACTTCTGGATGGCGAGGGTCGCCAGTCGTCTGGTGCCTAGCCCCGCCAGGCGCAAGGGAACTCCCGCGTCGTGCAAGGCGATGGAGCCGGACGAAAGCCCGCCTCGACCGAGCTCCAAGCCGGGGCCATAGGCGCCTTCGACGTAGGCGCCCATGCCCTTGGCGAAGCCTTGGGCCGCATTAGCGGCGGTCATGAGGGCTTCGATGCCACCAAGATTCGCGTTATCGCGTGCGGCTTTGTAAGCCACGGCCAGCCTGGCCGATGCTTCCTCGTTGTCCCCGGTGAGACGCGAAAGCACCGACCCTTGCCCCCAAGCCAGATGCCGGGCGTCTTCGCCAGCGAGGCGGACCAAACCGAACAACGCGCGGTCGCGGTTGGAGAGTGTGCGTGTGTCTTCGATACGGTCGCACACGACCTCCCATGCGGGTTCCAGGGTCGCGTCGACAGTGAGACGCACGGTCAGCACCGGCTCATCTCCGTCGTCGGCTTCGTCGCGAATCAGTCCCTCCGGCGTCCAACCGCGAATGTAGAGTCCGAAGCGCTCATCGGATTTGAGGGCTTTGGACAACTCGCCGATAGTGACTTCGATCTGGATCGCCTTGGTCGTGTCGCCGCCGATGAAATCAGCCTCGGAAAAAGCGAACCAACGCGAGGAAAGCGCGGCCTCAATGGCGTCGAGTACGGTCGATTTACCTGAGTCGCCAGAACCGATCAGGCAGCAGAACGCAAGACCTGGCGACCAGTCCAAAGACGCGATGCCTCGGAAGCTGGCGATTTTTAGGTTTCGAACCTGCATGCTTGTCCTCCCCGCCTAGCCTCCAATATGGGGCTTTGAGTGCAATTGTTGCTGATAATGCTGTTGGCAGTAGAAGCACGAGCTAGATCTGTGGCCCCGAGTGTGTCGGAAATCGGTACAGCTACGGTACATCCATCAGGTTTGATGGGTTCCGGAAAATTCCGCTAAGTTACTGTCGGCAAAGTACTTTCTTCTGTTCTAGGTTACGGTACACTTTTGTCGACTTCTCTCTGCACGCAGCTTTGCTGAGGAACTCATAATCCCTTGGTCGCAGGTTCAAGTCCTGCACGCCCTACCATTTCATCCGGGTGCCAGGTGCAACCGTGGGAAAGTCATGCTACAATTGCGCTCTTCGCGGCTGTAGCTCAGTTGGATAGAGTACTTGGCTACGAACCAAGGGGTCGTGGGTTCAATTCCTGCCAGCCGCACCAAAACGGAAAAGCCTGCAACTGCAAAGTTGCAGGCTTTTTTCTTTAGCCAGACAATTTCCGGCCCACAGGACGATGCCATGAGCAAAGCCTTTACCCGAGAATCCGACAGCGACGAGGACGACGAGGCGCAATTGCCCGCCCTGCCGGTCGGCGGCAAGAACTACATCACGCCCGCCGGTTATGCACGGCTGCGCGCCGAGTGGATGGAGCTGATCGACAGCGAACGGCCCAAGGTGGTGGAGATCGTGCATTGGGCGGCCAGCAATGGCGACCGTTCGGAGAACGGCGACTATCTCTACGGCAAGAAGCGCCTGCGCGAGATCGACCGGCGCATCCGTTTCCTGACCAAGCGGCTGGAGATTGCCGAGGTCACCGATCCCAGCGTGCACCATGGCAGCGACCAGGTCTTTTTCGGCGCCACCGTCACCTATGCCGATGGGGCCGGCCTGGAGCGCACCATCACCATCCTGGGCATCGACGAGGCCGACAGCCTGCAGGGCCAGGTCAGCTGGGTGGCGCCGGTGGCGCGCACCCTGCTCAAGTCGCGCGTGGGCGATGTCCTCAAGCTGGTGACGCCGGTCGGGGTGGAAGAGATCGAGGTGCTGGCAGTGCAGTACCCGGCGCCGGTCGCGGCGGGCTGATCAGGCGCCTGCCGCTGTGCTGCGTCGGGCCTGCAGCACCGAGGAGGTGCGCTGCAGGTTGCGCAAGGCGGTTGCCAGGTGCTGGCGGTCGCGCACCGCGATGACAAAACGCAAGTCGGTGGTTTCCTGGGCCGCTTCCTGGCCCATGTCGATGTGGATGATGTCCGCTTCCGAAGCCGCCAGGGCCGACGCCACGCGGGCCAGCACGCCCTTGCCGTTGTTGACCGTGACCACGATGCCGGTTTCGAAGGCGCGCGCCGGCTCATCCGACCACTCCACGCCGATGAAGCGTTCGCTGTCCTTGTTGTGCAGCTTGCGTGCCACGGCGCAGTCTTCAGCGTGCACCACCAGGCCCTCGCCACGGCCAAGGTAGCCGACGATGACATCGCCCGGGATGGGGCGGCAGCAGCTGGCGTACTGGACGGAAGCGTTCTCGCTGCCATCCACGATCACCGTGCTGTGCCCCGATGATTCGGCATTGAAGCGTTCGCGGGTCATCAGTACGGCATTGGGCTTCTCGCCGCTTTCACTCAGCAGGGTGGCCATGCGCTTGGCGACGATGCCGGCAATGCGTTTGCCCAAGCCGATGTCGACCAGCAGTTCCGAGCGGTTGCGGTTGCCCGTGAAGCGCAGCAGCTTGTCCCAGATGCCCGCGCTCGTACTGTCGTCGGTAGGGAAGCGTTCGATGCCCTCAGCGCGCAGCGCCTGAAGCAACAGCTTTTCGCCCAGCCCTTCGGACTCGGTCTGCGCCAGGGTCTTGAGGTGGTGGCGGATCTTGGAGCGGGCGCGGCCGGTGCGCACGAAACTCAGCCAGGCCGGGTTGGGCGCCGACACTGATGCGGTGACCACCTCGACCACGTCGCCGTTCTTGAGCTCGGTGCGCAGCGGCACCTGCTCACCGTTGACCCGTGCGGCCATGGTGCGGTCGCCGATGTCGCTGTGGATGGCGTAGGCGAAATCGACCACGGTGGCGCCGCGCGGCAGGGCCATGATCCGGCTCTTGGGCGTGAAGACGTACACGGCGTCGGGGAACAGGTCCACCTTGACGTGGTCCCAGAACTCGGCGGCGTCGCGGGTTTCGTTCTGGATGTCCAGCAGGGACTGCAACCACTGCGCACCCAGGCGTGCGGTCATGGGGCTGTCGGGTTCGTTGGCCTTGTAGAGCCAGTGCGCGGCCACGCCCGACTCGGCCACCACGTGCATGGCCTCGGTGCGGATCTGGAACTCGATGTTCACCCCCGAAGGGCCGACCAGGGTGGTGTGCAGCGACTGGTAGCCGTTGAGCTTGGGGATCGCGATGTGGTCCTTGAACTTGCCGGGCACCGGCTTGTAGAGCTGGTGCAGGGTGCCCATGGCGGTGTAGCAGTCGGACTGGTTGGGCACGAGCAGGCGGAAACCGTACATGTCGGTGATCTGCGCGAAGCTCAGGTGCTTTTCGTCCATCTTGCGGTAGATGGAATACAGCGTTTTCTCGCGCCCGCCTATGCGCACCGACATGTTGGCACTTTCGAAGGCGGTTTCGACTTCCTTGCGCACTTTCTGGATCAGGTCGCGGCGGCGGTTGCGGGCTCGCTCCAGCGCCTTCTCCAGCACGGCATGGCGCCAGGGGTGCAGGTGGCGGAAGGACAGGTCCTGCAGTTCGCGGTAGGTCTGGTTCAGGCCCAGGCGGTAGGCGATGGGGGCGTAGATCTCCTGCGTCTCAGAGGCGATGCGCGCCCACTTGGCGCGCGGCACGTCTGCCAGGGTGCGCATGTTGTGGCTGCGGTCGGCCAGCTTGATGAGGATGACACGCACGTCGCGCGCCATGGCCAGCAGCATCTTGCGGAAGGATTCGGCCTGGCTTTCCTCGCGCGTGTTGAACTGCAGCTTGTCCAGCTTGGTCAGGCCGTCCACCAGTTCGGCCACCGGCGAACCGAAGCGCTCGATCAATTCGGCCTTGCTGACGCCGCAGTCTTCCAGGGCGTCATGCAGCAGGGCGGCCATCAGGGCCTGGGCGTCGAGTTTCCACTCGGCGCACTGGGCGGCCACGGCGATCGGGTGGGTGATGTACGGTTCGCCGCTGTTGCGCAGCTGGCCCAGGTGGGCCTCGTCGGCGAAACGGTAGGCCTGGCGCACCTGCTCCAGGTCCGGGGGCGAGAGGTAGTCCAGGCGGGCCGTGAGGCTGGCGAAACTTGCCGCCGCCGCATTGGCCGCAGCCGGTCCGGCCGGGCCAGGAGGACTCGGGTTATTGGGACTGGCGGCTGGGGCCTGGAGGATGGCGCTCACCCCTCGAATATATAGCGACGCGCACTATTCAGGGGCCGGGCAATAAAAAAGCACCGCGGACGGTGCTTTTTTTGGGGGAGGCGGCAAAGGCCTCAGATCGGGACCTTCTTGAGCATTTCCAGGCCGATCTTGCCTTCGGCGATCTCGCGCAGGGCGGTCACGCCAGGCTTGTTCTTGCTCTCGATCTTGGGCGCGTGGCCCTGGCTGAGCATGCGGGCGCGGTAGGTTGCGGCCAGCACGAGCTGAAAGCGGTTGGGGATCTGCTGCAGGCAGTCTTCGACGGTGATACGGGCCATGTGTTTACTCCAGTGGACCGGGAGAATCCGGCATCAGGGCAGGCGCAGTGCCTGGAAAGTGTCGGGCCGGGCCCGGCGCTGGGCCGGATACCGGAGCCGCTGGGCATGGACCACCAACTGGAGGTCGGCCAGCGCGCGCTCGAACAAGTCATTGATTATAACGAAATCGAAATTCGGGGCCTGGGCTACCTCGGTGGTGGCATTCTCCAGCCGCAGGGCGATCACTTCGGCGGCGTCCTCGCCGCGCTTGACCAGCCGGGCGCGCAGTTCCTCCCAGCTCGGCGGCAGGATGAAGATGGTGACGGCGTCCGGGAACAGCTTCTTGATCTGCATGGCGCCCTGGTAGTCGATTTCCAGCACGATGTCGGCGCCAGCCCGGATCTGGTCCTCGATGGCCTGGCGCGAGGTGCCGTAGCGGTGGCTGTGCACATGGGCCCATTCGACAAAGGCGTCGGCCTGGACCATGGCGTCGAAGGCGGCAGGGGAGACGAAGTAGTACTCGCGCCCGTTCTGTTCCTGCCCGCGCGGCGAGCGCGTGGTGTGCGAGACCGACAGTTGCAAGCGGTCGTCCTGCGCCAGCAGGGCCTTGACCAGGGTGGACTTGCCGGCCCCGCTGGGGGCGGCGATGACGTAGAGGTTGCCGGGGTGTTCCATGGGCGAATCTTAATGCGGGAGGTTTCGCCGCCGGGCCGCCCCAAGGTGAAACGCGCCCCCTCGGGGTGCAGCGACCCGCGCAGCGGCGCAGCGTGGGGGTCTCATTTCATTCCAGGTTCTGGACCTGCTCGCGCATCTGCTCGATCAGCACCTTCATGTCCACCGAGATGCGGGTCAGGTCCAGCGCGGCCGATTTGGAGCCCAGGGTGTTGGCTTCCCGGTGCAATTCCTGGATCAGGAAGTCCAGGCGTTTGCCGACTTCGCCGCCCTTCTTGATCAGGCGCTCGATTTCGTCCAGGTGAGAGGCCAGGCGCGTCAGTTCCTCGGCCACGTCGATGCGGATGGCGTAGGCGGTGGCTTCGGTGAGCGCCCGCTCCTGGGCGGCCTGTGGCGGGGTGGCGCCGTCGGTCAGGGCCATCGCCTCCTGCCAGCGTTCCAGGAAGCGTTGCCGCTGCTGCTCCACCAGCAGGGGCAGCATGGGGCCGGCCTGGGTGGCCAGTTGGCGCAGCTGGGCGATGTGGCCCAGCAGCATGGTGGCCAGGCGCGCGCCTTCGCGCGCACGGGATTGCACCAGGGCGTCCAGTGCTTCGGTCGCCAGGGCCTGCAGGGCCGGGCCCCAGTCCTGGCCGGCGCCCTGTTCGCCGGAGGCCAGCTTGAGGATGTCGGCCACGCTCAGGCCCCGGGCATCAGGCAGCCAGGACTTCACGCTGTCCTGCAGGGTGTTGAGGCGCTGCAGCAGTCGCGGGCTGGGCTCTGCCACGTTCCCGGCCACGGTGGATTCGACGAAGGCGCGCAGTTCGACCTTGCCGCGCTTGAGCCGGCCCTGCACCAGTTCGCGCAGGGCGGGCTCGTGCGTGCGCAGTTCTTCGGACAGGCGCAGGCTGAAGTCCAGGAAGCGACCGTTGACGGAGCGGATTTCCAGGCCGAGGCGCACCGGCGCCGTGGTGCTGTCGGTGCCGGTGCCTGCGCCCTGTTGGGCACTGGCGTAGCCGGTCATGCTGTAAACTGGCATGGCGATTTCTTGATCTGTATAACGACCCCGAGAATAACCGGATTGGGCCCGGTCATCGGAGTAGCCCAACGAGAATGATGTCCAAGGTCAAACCAGCACCCCTATCCCCGGAGACCCTGATCGGCGGTTACCGTGTCGTCCGCAAGGTGGCGGCCGGAGGCTTTGGCGTCGTGTACCTGGCCATCGACCCGGAGGGCCAGCAGGTCGCGATCAAGGAATACCTGCCGGCTTCCCTGGTGGCCCGTGGGCCCGGCGAACTGCTGCCCCAGGTCACGACCGAAAAACTCTCACTCTATCGTCTGGGCCTCAAGAGCTTCTTCGAGGAAGGCCGCTCGCTGGCACAGATCTCCCACCCCTCGGTGGTCAGCGTGCTGAACTTCTTCCGCGAGAACGAGACCGTCTACATGGTGATGAACTACCTGGAGGGCGCGTCCCTGCAGGATTTCATCATCACCGCGCGCGACCAGAAGCAGCAGAAGGTGTTCCGCGAGTCCACCATCCGCTCGCTGTTCGACGAGATCCTGCGCGGTTTGCGCATCGTGCACCAGCACAAGATGCTGCACCTGGACATCAAGCCCGCTAACATCTTCATCACCGATGACAACCGCTCGGTGCTGATCGACTTCGGCGCCGCGCGCGAGGTGCTGAGCAAGGAAGGCAACTTCATCCGTCCCATGTACACGCCCGGTTTTGCGGCGCCCGAGATGTACCGGCGCGACGCCGCCATGGGGCCGTGGACCGACATCTACGCCATCGGCGCCTGCATCTACGCGTGCATGCAGGGCTACCCGCCCAACGAGGCGCCCCAGCGCCTCGAGAAGGACCGCCTGACCACGGCGCTGGCACGCCTGCGTGGCGTCTATTCCGACAACCTGATCGAGGTGGTGGAATGGACCATGGCGCTGGACCCCCTGTCGCGCCCGCAATCGGTATTCGCCTTGCAGAAAGAACTCAGCCGCGAGGGTGAGCGTCGTTACACCAAGCTCAGCATGGCCGAGAAGATGCGCCTGCAGTTCGATACCATGGTGGCCGACACCAAGAAGAGCGTCAAAAGCGTGACCGGCGCGCCCGTCGCCAGACAGAAATGAAATTTTCCGTTTTCCAGATCAGCCGCAGGGGCGGGCGAGGCACCAACGAAGACCGCATGGGCTACTGCTACACGCGTGACGCTGCGCTGTTCCTGTTGGCCGATGGCATGGGCGGCCACCCGGAAGGCGAGGTGGCGGCCCAGCTCGCGCTGCAGGTGGTCTCGGCCGCCTTCCAGCAGGAAACCAAGACCGGCATCAAGGACCCGCGCGCCTTCCTGGCGTCGTCGATCCTGCTGGCGCACCGCCAGATCCTGTCGTATGCCGCCAGCAAGAACATGCTGGACACCCCGCGCACCACGTTCGTGGCGGCCCTGATCCAGGGCGACAGCGTGTGCTGGGTGCACTGCGGAGATTCACGCCTGTACATGGTGCGCGACGGCGAGATGCTGGCGCGCACGCGCGACCATTCCTATATGGAGCAGCGCCAGGACGAAGTGCCGCCCGGGGCCAAGAACGGTGACAAGACCAATCGCAACGTGCTTTTCACCTGCCTGGGCTCGCCGGCCAACCCGGTGTTCGATGTCATGGGGCCGATCAACCTGCAGCAGAGCGACCGCATCCTGCTGTGCTCGGACGGCCTGTGGAGCGCCTTGTCGGATATCGAAATCACCTATGACCTGGGACTCAAGCCCGTCGCGCGCGCCGTGCCCGACCTGGTCGACAAGGCACTGGAGAAAGCCGGCGCCAGCAGTGACAACGTGACCGTGATCGCCATGGAGTGGGAGACGCCCGACGGCTTCGAGGAGACCCGTGGCAGTGTCACCACCGACAGCATCAACGACGGCGTCTTTGCCTCCACGGTGCAGGCCGGCGGCGTCGAAGGCCTCGTTGAGGACCTGGATGACGAGGCCATCGAACGCTCGATCGCCGAGATCAACGAAGCCATCCGCCGTACCGCCGCGCGCCGCAACAACTGAGTGCCGCGCCCCCGGCGGCACCGCCCTTTCTTCTTCAGGTGAAGCCATGACTGAATTTGCACGTAGCGGCGGTCGCGCTGCCGGCCAGTTGCGCCCGGTGCGCATCACACGCAGCTACACCATCCACGCCGAAGGCTCGGTGCTCATCGAGTTCGGCAATACCAAGGTGCTCTGCACCGCTTCGGTGGAAGAGCGCGTACCACCGCACAAGAAGGGCAGCGGCGAGGGCTGGGTGACGGCCGAATACGGCATGCTGCCGCGCGCCACCCACACCCGCAGCGACCGCGAGGCCGCACGCGGCAAGCAGACCGGTCGCACCCAGGAGATCCAGCGCCTGATCGGTCGTTCCTTGCGTGCCGTATTCGATCTGAAGAAACTGGGCGAGCGCACCATCACCCTGGACTGCGACGTGCTGCAGGCCGACGGTGGCACGCGCACCGCCGCCATCACCGGCGCTTTTGTCGCCGCGCAGGACGCGGTCAACACATTGCTGGCCGCCGGCAAACTCACCGCCTCGCCCATCACGGGTCACGTGGCTGCCATCTCGGTGGGCATCGTGCAGGGCACGCCCTTGCTGGACCTGGAGTACACCGAAGACTCGGCCTGCGATACCGACATGAACGTGGTGATGACCGGCGCCGGCCACTACATCGAGGTGCAGGGCACGGCCGAGGGCGCGGCCTTCAGCCGCCAGGAGATGGACCGCCTGCTGGCCCTGGCCGAGTCGGGTGTCAAGGAACTGGTGCGCCTGCAAGACCAGGCATTGAAGTCCTGATGAAAAAGATCGTCCTCGCTTCCAACAACGCCGGCAAGCTGCGAGAGCTGCAGGACATGCTGGCGCCGCTCGGCCTGGCGCTGGTGCGCCAGGGTGAACTGAACATCCCCGAAGCCGAGGAGCCGTTTCGCACCTTCCTGGAAAACGCCCTGGCCAAGGCGCGTCATGCGGCGAAATTGAGCGGCCTGCCCGCCATCGCCGATGACGCCGGCCTGTGCGTGGACGCCTTTGACGGCCTGCCGGGTGTGGACACGGCTTTTTATGCCACGCAGTTCGGCTACGCCAAGGGCGACGACAACAACGTCACGGCCCTGCTGGAGCAGATGAAGGGCGTGGAGAATCGCCGCGCCGCCATGGTCAGCACCCTGGTGGCCCTGCGTTCGGCCGACGACCCCGAGCCCCTGGTGGCCGTGGGCCGTGTGAGCGGCGAGATCGCGCGGGAGCGCCTGGGTACGAACGGCTTCGGCTTCGACCCGGTGATGTACATCCCCGAGTTCGGTAAAACCTTTGCCGAGTTGCCGACCGAGGTCAAGAACGCCAACAGCCACCGTGGCCGTGCCGCCAAAGCCATGGTGGCACTCATGCGCGAACGCTGGTTGTAGACAGACCATGGCCCACGACATCCAGCACTACCTGCGCCCCGGCACGCTGCAGCTGGCCAGCCTGCCGCCGCTCTCTCTCTACGTGCACCTGCCCTGGTGCCTCAAGAAGTGCCCGTATTGCGATTTCAATTCGCATGAGATGCGCGCGGCCGACATGCCCGAGCAACGTTACCTCGACGCTCTCGTGGCCGATCTGGAAAGCGCGCTGCCGCTGATCTGGGGGCGTACCGTGCACAGCATCTTTCTGGGTGGCGGCACGCCCAGCCTGTTCGCACCCGAGTCCATCGCCCGCCTGCTGTCCGACATCCGCGCGCGGCTCAAGCTCTCGGCCGACTGCGAGATCACGTTGGAAGCCAACCCCGGCACCTTCGAGAAGGAGCGCTTCCGCGCCTTCCGCGATGCGGGTGTGACTCGCCTGTCGGTGGGCGTGCAGAGCTTCAAGGACGAGCACCTGCAGCGCATCGGTCGGGTGCACGACAGCGCCCAGGCCATCGCCGCGCTGGAAGAAGCCGCGCGCAGTTTCGACACCTGGAACCTCGACCTCATGTATGCGCTGCCGGGCCAGAGCCTGGAAGACCTGCGCCAGGAAATCGACCAGGCCCTGGCCTTTGCGCCGCCCCACCTCTCGATCTACCACCTGACCATCGAGCCCAACACCTACTTCGCCAAGCACCCGCCGCAGGTTCCCGAGGACGACACCGCCTACGCCATGCTGGACCTGATCACCGAGCGCACCGGCCTGGCCGGCCTGCAGCGCTACGAGGTCTCGGCCTATGCGCGCACCGGCCACCATTGCCGGCACAACCTCAATTACTGGCAGTACGGCGATTACCTGGGCATCGGCGCGGGCGCGCACGGCAAGATCAGTTTTGCGCACCGCATCGTGCGCCAGGTGCGCACGCGCGAACCGCGCCTGTACATGGAGCGCGCGCTGGCCGGCAACGCCGTCTCCCAGGAAGAGGAGATCAAGCGCGCGGACCTGCCCTTCGAGTTCATGCTCAACGCCCTGCGCCTGCGCCAGGGTTTTGCCCTGAGTGAGTTCAGCGAACGCACCGGCCTGGCCATCACGGCCATCGCGCACCAGCTGGAAGAAGCGGAGCGCAAATGCTGGATCACACGCGACTTGCAGCGTGTCCAGCCCACCGCGCGCGGCTTCGACTTCCTCAGCGATCTGCAGGGTTTGTTCCTTCCCGATCCCGCCTGACGCCGGCTATAGTCTGTGCACGACAGTGCATGAAGGACCGGCATGTTCTCGATCTACGGTGAAAGCGGGCGCCTGTTCAAGGGTGCGATGGAAGACCTCTGGCGCGTCGAGGCCCTGCGCGCGGTCACCCACGCGCGCCGCCTAGAAGCCCAGCATCAGACGGCACCGGTCAGCCCCGTGGCGGCCCGCGACGCGGCAGCGCCCCACAGCCTGGCGGGTACCGCCCTGTCGGCTTATGCGCAGGCCGGCGGCGGCCAGCCGGCGCGGCATCCCCTGACCCGGGTGGCCGACGTCATGAGCCGGGGTGCCACCACCGTGGGGCAGGACCTGACCGTGTTGCAGGCCTGGCAGATGCTGGGGCGTGCCGGCCTGGGTCAGGCGCCTGTCACCAATGCCTTGGGCGAACTGGTCGGCCTGCTGACACGGGCCGAGCTGTTGAACCTTGATCGCCTGCCCCAGCCCGATGCACCCAGCCTGGTCTGGCGCGCCCTGCTGATGCAGCCGGTCTCGGCGGTCATGCTCAGCCCGGTGCCGGCCGTGTCTGAGGATATCGACCTGCGCCGTGTCGCCCGCGTGCTGCTCGACACCCGGCTGCCCGGCCTGCCGGTGGTCGCCGAGGAGGGGCAGGTGACCGGCTTTATCTCGCGCAGCGACATTTTGCGTGCGGTAGTGCACGATCCACCGCTGGATCTGTGGAGTTGAGCCTGGAAAGCCACTGCACCATCGCTTACCATCCACCGATCAGCAGGCACTGCCTGTCGTGTCCTGATGGAACGCCGCAAGATGACCGCACTCGAACCATGACGGGGAGACATATTCGGTGCTCGCAAACCTGAAGACTTACTGGCGCTGCGACGCCCGGTATTTCCTGCCGGCCGTGCTGGGGTTCATGGTGGCCATGGCCTTGCCGCCTTTCCCCCTTTTCGAAGACCGGGCTTCCAGCATGCTGCAGCTGCACCTGCTGCTGGAGCTGTTTGCCGTCATCGTCGCGATCCTGATCGTGGTGGTCTCCTGGCACGACCTCAAGCACCAGAGCCGGCCGGAGTCGGGTGTCCTGCTGGCCGGCTTCACCGTGGTGGCCTTCGTGGACCTGGTGCATGCCCTGACCTATGACGGCATGCCCAGGCTGGTTACCGACAGCTCCACGCCCCGCGCCATCTTCTTCTGGCTGGCCGGTCGCACCCTGGTGCTGCTGACCCTGCTGCTGGTGGCGCTGCGCCTGCGCCTGCAGCTCTCGCGCTACGTCTGGCTGGGCATCGCCGCCCTGGCAAGCGCCGCCCTGTTCTGGCTGGGAACCTGGGGGTTGGACTGGGTGCCGACCACCTTCGTGACCGGCAGCGGCGTCACGACCTTCAAGCGCAACTACGAGTACGGCCTGTTCCTGGGTTATGGGGCGCTGGCCCTTCTTTTCGTCTACCGCGCTGGGGTAGACAACCGACAGCGCTCCTTCGCCTTTGCCTCGTCCTGCCTGATCATGGCCATGGGCGAGATCGTGTTCTCCAACTACAAGGCGCCGTCGGATTTCCTGAACATCTTCGGCCACGTCTTCAAGATCGTGTCCTATGCCTTCCTGTACCAGAACGTCTTCGTGCTGGCGATCCGCCAGCCTTACGAAGCCCTGCGCAAGAGCGAAGGGCGGTTCCGGGCGCTGACTGAGCTGTCCGTCGATGGCTACTGGGAGCAGGATCGCAACTTCCGTTTCACCCAGGTGTCCCAGTCGTTCAATGGCATGGAGATGCAGGCCATGCTCGGCCGTGCTCGCTGGGAATTGCCCGTGCTGGGGGTGAGCCCCGAGCAGTGGCAGGCGCACCGTGCCCAGCTGGAGCGGCACGAACCTTTCCGGGATTTCGTTTACCAGGTCGAGGTGACCCCCGGCAGGGTCCGCACCCTGGCGGCCAACGGCAGCCCCCTGTTCGGCGAAGACGGAGAATTTCTCGGTTACCAGGGCGTGGGCCGGGACATCACCGAACAGCTGGCGGCCGAGAAGCGTATCGAGTTCCTGGCCTATCACGACACGCTGACCGGCCTGCCCAACCACCGCCTGCTGCAGGAGCAGTTTGCGCAGCTGACCGCCCAGTCCCTGCACCCCGAGGCGCGGGCCGCCCTGCTGCTGCTGGACCTGGACAACTTCAAGGGCATCAACGACATCCTCGGGCATGACAGCGGCGATGCCCTGCTGCGCGAAGTGGCCCGGCGTCTGCGGGCGAAGGCGCGTGACGTGGACGTGGTGAGCCGCCAGGGCGGCGACGAGTTTTATGTGCTGATGCCGGGCCTGCGGCATACCGATGACGTGGCCCTGCTGGCTTCCGCCTTGATGGAGAGCCTGCAGGAGCCGGTGATGCTGGGGGGCAGGAGATCGTCACCTCGGCCTCCATGGGTGTGGCGATCTACCCCGACGACGGTGGCGATCTGGAGACCCTGCGCAAGAAGGCCGACGTGGCCATGTACCAGGCCAAGCAGGCCGGCCGCAACACCTACCGTTTCTTCGACGCGGCGATGAATCTGGAGGCCTTCGAACACCTCAGCCTGCGCAACGGCCTGCACCGTGCGCTGGAGCGCGGCGAACTCACCCTGCATTACCAGCCGCAGTTCGATCTCTCCAGTGGCGCCGTCATCGGCGTCGAGGCGCTGCTGCGCTGGCGCCACCCCGATCGCGGCCTGATCTCGCCCGCCCGTTTCATCCCGGTGGCCGAGGAGAGCGGCCTGATCGTGCCCATCGGCGTCTGGGTGCTGCGCGAAGCCTGCCGCCAGGCCGTCGCGTGGCAGCGCGAGGGCCTGCCCGGGCTGACCATGGCCGTCAACCTCTCGGCCGTGCAGTTCAAGCGCGGCGACGTCGAGCAGTCGGTGCTGCGTGCGCTGGAAGAATCGGGGCTGTCACCGCAGCTGCTGGAGCTGGAACTGACCGAGTCCATCCTGATCCAGAACGCCGAGGGGGTGCTGGCCAGCCTCAAACGCCTCAAGCAGCTGGGAGTGAAACTTTCCATCGACGACTTTGGCACCGGTTATTCCAGCCTGTCCTACCTGAAGCGCTTCGATATCGACAAGCTCAAGATCGACCAGAGTTTCGTGCGCGACCTGGACAAGGACGAGGACGACGCGGCCATCGTGCGTGCCGTCATCCAGATGGCACACAGCCTCAGCCTCAAGACCATCGCCGAGGGCGTGGAAACCGAAGAGATGGTGGCCAGCCTGTGCCGCTACGGTTGCGACGAAGCCCAGGGATACCACTTCGCCCGGCCCATGCCGGCATCGGAGGTGACGGAGTTCTTGCGCCGTGCGGTGGCGCAACCTGCCTGTACACCCTTGAACCGGCCCGCCTGAGTGCTGTTCTGGCGGAAGCGGTGAGATTCGAACTCTTATCTAAACCGATTTACTCGTTCACTCACTTGGTGAACGAGTAAGCATCCCCATTCGAACTCGTTGCACATCTGTGCATCTAATATGGAAGGCGTGGGATTCGAACCCACGGAGGGCTTGCGCCCTCGCCAGTTTTCAAGACTGGTGCCTTAAACCGCTCGGCCAGCCTTCCCCAGATTTGAGGCCGTTAGTGTACACGCGGCACCGCACTCCAATGAACGGGGTCGGCCGAGTGCGCGCCCGGCAGGGTCGGCCAGTGGGAAGAGACGATACAGCTGTCATAGTCACAGGGTATTCAGCCTCTCCCTCGGACAATCTCTTCAAGCTCGGCGGTAACCCGCGAAAACGTAGCTCGCCTGGCGATGGGTGAGTCCTCGCTTGTGTAGGCCAATGCCAGCAGCGTCAACGGGTGCACCCCCAACACCTCTGCAAGTTCATCCACCTTGCCGAGCGTCGGGCTCTTAAGTCCGAGCTCGAGCGCACTCACATACGTCCTTCCAGACACAGGCGCAAAGCCCTCCTGAGGAAGTCCAATGAAAAGCCTTGCGCGACGTAGTGATGCCGCGAAGTCATTTTTAATCGGAACCGACTTTCGCATGCCCCGATTACGGCCTATTGACTCCTATAAGGCTACACCCTATAGTGTGCATTCATTATGTTTGTCACACAGAAATCCTACCAAGCGCCATTTTCCGTAGACCTCGGCGGTGGAATGCGGACTTACTGGCGGGCCGCGGAACTGGCCGTTACCCAGGTTTGGTTCATCGTGACAATTGGCCATACAGGCGTTCGTAAGCGCGCCCGCGGATCTGGCCTAAATATTGAGAGCACCACGACGCTCCTGATCGCCGAGCCCAATGAGGTGGTCAAGCTGTTTGACTCACCACCTGACACGATGACCATCCTGGCTGTTCGGGCGGTTATTCCGAAGTTCAACAGCATCGGAGAAGACTGGGAGATGAGCGAAGTATCTGCAATTTGGCAGTACCAGGTTGACTCTGACGATGGAGCAGATGAAGTCCCGATCGAGGTCATTGAGACTGAGAACGGGCAGATGCTCCCCTGCTATCCGGTGGAGGGTCCGATTCCTATGGAGAGGCTCACCCTCCTTGTCAAACTATCCAAAAAAAACTCTACATGACCTCCTACGACGCGCGATTTCCCGAAGCGGTAAGTAGCCGTCGATCCATACACCACATATGGACCGGCAGTTGCACCACCTCCATCTCGAATTCCGTCCAGGAGTTCCGGCTCACGCGAAACACACCACTTCACGCGTAGACGCCAGGGCTCCTGACTCACCAGTCACAGGAGCCCAACATGAGACACAACGCCAAGAAAGACGACGCGGCCCTTCCAGGCTACGGCGACTACTCCTTCAAGGAAGACGAAACCTACAGCGGCGTCACGCTCGTCCTGCCCAACCGCCTGCGGCAGGCCCTGACCGAGGAGCGGCTTGCCGCTGAAGCCCTCAAGGCCCAGGAAGACGAAGACCTCCGACAGCGCAAGGCGGTCGACGAGTCATCTCTGCCCACGGGCTACAAACCGCGCCCAGCCCTGGGCAGCAGCGAAATTGACCCGAACCGGGAGAAGAGGGAGCTGGAAGAGGCAGCCGCCGACTCCGCCAGGGCGGTAGAGACCGGAGAGCTCATCGCCGTCCATGACGTGCTGGAACCCCTCAAGCTCGTCAAAGACCTCAAGACCCGAACGCCCGACAAGGAAATTCACAAGCGCAATGAGCTGCTCTACAAACAGCTCAAGACCAAAGGGCACTACCGCGCCCTGGCCCAGCCTGTAATCGGCCGGCGGGATTTCAAGCGCCTCTGCCAGGCCTTCCCGCACTTCATGTCCGTGCTGGAGCTGGTCCGGGATCGGTTCGCCTTCGCCCAGCTGACGGGCAAGCCCTTCCTCATCCCGCCCATCCTGCTGGGCGGGGACCCGGGCATCGGCAAGACCAGGTTTTCCCAGGAGCTCGCCAAGGCCTTGGGCACCGACATTCTCCGGATGCCCTTCGACAACGGGCAGACCGGTTCACGCCTGCTGGGCTCAGACCGGAACTGGGCCAACACCACCTATGGCTCCGTCTTCGAGATGGTGGTTCTGGGCCACTACGCCAACCCGGTCATCCTGCTCGACGAGATCGACAAGGCCAGCAAGCGGCTCGAGGGCGACCCTCTGGCTTCATTGCACTCCTTGTTGGAGCCAGTGACCTCGCAGCGGGTACGAGACATCAGCCTGGACTTCGAGTTCAACGCCAGCCGGGTGGTCTGGATCGCCACGGCCAATGAGTTGGACCGGATTCCGTCATCGCTGCGCTCGCGCTTCCAGGAATTCTGGATCGAGCAGCCCTCAGGGGCGCAGGCGCTCCAGATGGCCGAGGTGATCGCCAAGGAAGTGCACCAGGAGATGAACCTGCCCGGCTTCCAAGGGTTCCAGACTCCGATGTCAGCGTATATGCAACCTTGACTTTCAGTTCCACGATCTGCCCCTTGATCAATGGGACACCTGTGCTGGGCTGAATTTCAACGATGCTCACAGTGGAGCCCGCCGGCGCAGCTTGTGTAGCCCTGCGATCTGTATCGCAGCCCGCGACAAGAAGAGTCAGTGAAAGGACTAGAAGAACTCGCATACGTGCAGGAGTGTGTTCTTTGCGGCCTAACTTGATTTAGCTCTCGTGCTCACACGATCCCCGTGACTCTGAGAATCAGGCCCACGCATGCACCTGCGACGGACGCTGCAGCGCAGAAGAAACCGGTGCGGAACCATGAGCGTCGGGTCTTCACCATTGGGTCAAATTGGCCGAGAAGTACGCCCGGTCCCTTTACAAGTGCGCCGTTTTCCCCAACCACCGACCAAGAAAGCGCGATGCACACCGCGAACAGTCCGAAGACTACATGGGGAACGTAGTCTGAGGAGACAGTCCGAGCCAGGACGGCGCCGCCCAAAGCCGAAATTGCGCAAAGCCAAAGTGCAAGGTGTCTCATGGGGTGTCCGCGAGATCTAACGTGGAGGCCAGCGGCCGTCGAGGGCAGTCTGATGGACCGAAATGTTATCCCGCATTCGACACGGCCCTCAACCTGAGGAATGCTCCAAGCGCAGACAATAGGATGAACGCCACTCCATAGGCTAGATACAAAAGCCAAGGCCCACGGATCCACAGCGCAGAGGAAAGCAGCCCAACCGCCGTCACCAGCGCCACGTGCAACTGTGGCAATTGCCGAGAGTACCTGGCGGTGAAGTAGCCCGCCAACACCGGGGGGAGCAGAAAAAAGGCGAGTAGAACAAGGGTGGAAGTAGTCTCACCCAAAGGCCCCATGTCCTTTGTCATCAGTATCGAAATCGTACCGACGACCAGCCATGGAACGGAGAAGCAGGCCACCAGCGCAAATATTAGGACCTTCAGGTCTAAGGCGCGTAGATAGTTACTCATGCGGAATAACGTTTGAGATGAGTGTGATCCGCAGGCGATCCACTCTCGATTGGATTGTTAGGTTTCATGAGGCAAGTCCCTAATCAGACGAGCTTCTGAAGTGCGCATTGACATGACATCTCCAGCCGTCTCGAGAATTCCGCGCTCCTCTAGGTCAATGACGCGCAGTTGCATGTAGATGTACGGCAAATGCGGGAACTGTTCGTCAAATGCCTTCATGCACTTCGCAACGACCATTGCAACTTTGCGCCACTGCGCGGTGCAATTACCAACGATGAGCCGGTCAACCGCTTGCGCCTCCGCTGGTGTGGCGGCACGCATCTGTCCGACCTCCTCGTCGGTCGGCTTCTGCGGATCGTGGTCAACGGTCATCGCTGAAACCTAACGAATGAAAGGGACTTCCCCGTCCCGAACTAGCCGCGACTTGCGGCAAACGGCAACAGAGTGCCACGATGGGAAGTGCGAACTTTTCATCAACTCATCCGGAAGGGGAAGTCCATGGCTATTGTCTATCTCGGCATCGATCTGGCCAAGTCCGTGTTTGCCCTGCATGGGGTGGACGAAGGCGGCAAGCCCGCGCTGGTAAGGGGCTACTGCCGCTGCTGTTTGGCAGCTTGGGCCTGGACAACGCTAAGCAAGTGGTGGAGCAGGTCATCCAGATCACCCGCATTGGACTCGGCAAGGCTTGATCATGATGGCGGAGGTTTCGGAAGGCCAGCACCATGTGGCCTATGGTGACGAGCAGATCGTCTTCACGCTGCGCAGGCAACCCGGAAGGGTGGTTCCGCGTATCGCCATTCACGTTGAACCCAATGGTTGTGTGGAAGTTGATGCACCAACGTCAACGCCGTTGGCTGACGTACTGGCTGCTGTGCGCAAGCGCTCGCGCTGGATCAGCCAGCACGTCTCTGCGGCCAAGGCTCGCCTGGCGCATGTATTGCCGCGAGAGTATGTGAGCGGCGAGTCAATCCACTATCTTGGCAAACGGTATCGACTGAAAGTCATCGTTCAGGAGGGAGTCGCGCCCGAGGCAAAGTTACGGGGTGCGTTTGTGGTGGTCATTGTCGCCAACCTCGACGTTGCGCTGATCAGGGTATGTATCGACACTTGGTACCGTGATCGAGCTCGAGAAGTTTTCAAGGATCGTCTCAAGGTACTTGCAGAACCTTTGCGATGGGTACGCAAGATGCCACCGTTTCGCTTGCAGTTCATGACCAGGCAGTGGGGAAGTTGTTCCCCAAGTGGGCGACTGACTCTCAACCCCTGGCTTGTGGCGGCACCGCGCGAAGCCATCGATTACGTATTGCTCCATGAAATGTGCCACCTCAAGTACCATAATCATGGGAGTGCGTTCTATAGAACCCTGTCCCGGCATCTGCCCGATTGGGAACGGGTTAAGGCGCGGTTAGATGACCAAGCAGAACTCTATCTTCGTAAGTAACGACGCGGAATCGATGGCGACGCTGTGTGCCGGTAGCTTGTAAAGTTTGACTCTATGCCGCCAAGCGAGTGCACAGTGGGCACTAGTTCTGCTGTTAGTGTGATGTATTCGTCGTTCTTGGTCTAGCGACTGTTCCCGGACGTCAAGCGGTCAGCGCATGTGTTGCATCGACCGGTTGAATCCGCCAGGCCAAAGAGATCATCGGTCGGGTGGTGCACGTCACGGACG
This sequence comes from Hylemonella sp., assembly GCA_034366585.1. GTDB lineage: Bacteria > Pseudomonadota > Gammaproteobacteria > Burkholderiales > Burkholderiaceae_C > Hylemonella. The sequence continues at coordinate 22,047 of JAXMMJ010000131.1, read as the reverse complement.
GGGACACCATCACGGTTCTGGATGCCGACAAGGTCCAGCACAAGGTACGCTTGGCCGGCGTTAACGCACCAGAGAAGAGCCAGCCTTATTACCGAGCCTCAGGTGACTCTTTGTCCGAACTGGTCGTTGGTCGTCGTTGAAACGCAGAAGAAGGACCGCTATGGACGTCACATCGGGAAATTGATCATCAATGGATCGGACGTCAACCTCGAGCAAGTCAAGCGTGGACTCGCCTGGTTCTACCGATACTACTAGGCGGAGCTCTCGATCGTGGACCAACAGATCTACGATCGTGTCGAGACAGAGGCGCGAGACGATCGAAGAGGACTTTGGGCAGACAGACGCCCTGTTCCACCCTGGATTTTCAGATTAAGTAGGCGACAGCAGTGATTCGTCGTGGAAGGTCAACGCCCAGAAGGGCTGCTTTCTCACCCGCTTCGCGAGCTAGGCTTTCCGAGAGCCTAAGGAAGCGGTTGACGGCTGCAATGGTATTGTCGAAGCTCTTTGGCGCCAGCGGCGCCCAGTCGAGCCGATCAGCGGCATCTACCAACCACAGGTCGTTCTTGCCCCTGCGGGCGCGCGTTGCCGTGATGGCAGAGCCATCCCGGAGCAAGGTTGGAAACGCCTCGATGACGGCATTCAAGTGACCAGGCCTGACGGCCTGGTCGAAGACCTTCGCTTCACAGAGGTAGTCGATGAACCGCGACGCGACTTCCGCGTACCGCTTCTGCGTTCGAAAGCTGTAGTCGGCGTTCTTTTCGCAGAAGTAGTTGAACGCCGGGACCGGGTCTCCTGCGAGCGTCGACAGCTTCCAAGTTTCCTGCCCATTGAGGACATGCTTCTCGCGAACGAAGTTGTTGAGGCCTCGTCTGGCCATAGTGGCTCCAATCGTGTTGCCCTTGCGGACAGGTTAGTCACGATTAGATGCACACTGAGCAACTAACTCAAGCTCTAGATGTGCGACGTAATGAAAATCACGCAGGAGTGTGGTCGATTAGATGCACACAAAACAGATTAAGATAAGAACTCACGAACGGTTGCCCGTTGCCGGTTTTCAAGACCGGTGCAATCGACCACTCTGCCACGCTTCCGACGCACCGATTCTAGCGTCTGGGCTGCTCAGCCCGAGGTCTCGTCCCCGCCTTCGCTCACCGCACTGGCCGCGGAGGCAGCAAACACGGCTGCGGGCGAGCCGTCGGCCTTGCGCCCGGTGCGCAGGCTCAAGCCCCCGGCGGGTCGGCCCTGCTCGCCCAGGGCAGGGCGCAGGTTGGGGTTGCCGTTTTTCGCGCGCCACTGCTGGACGGCAGCCTGCAGCTCGGCCGCCTCGGTGATCTTGGCGCCGTAGCGTTGCAGCACCAGGTGGGCTGTCTCGATCAGCTTCGCGTTGAGTGTCTCGTTGCCATGGATCAGCAGGTTGCGCACGGCGCCGGCAGGGTCGCCGCCCAGGCTCAGGGCCATGGCGGTCTCGGCCAGCTTGAGCACTTCGGCGCTGGCGGTGCGCAGGCGCTCGGCATAGGCCGGGTGCACGCCGGCAGCGCCGGCCAGCAGCTCGCTCATGGAGCGGCCGGTGGAGAAACGCAGCCCCAGGGCGTCGATGGCGGGTTCCACGTCGTCGAGCTGGATGGCCTTGTTGGCCAGCTGGGCCATCAGGGCCACCAGGTTGGTGGCGGATTCGAAATCGAAGGCCGGGTCCTTCACCTGGCCGGCGAGGTCGCGCACGGCATCGACGGCGCGTGCGAACTGGCGGTCCATGATGAGGATGAGCGCGTCAGTGATGGCGGCCAGGCGCTGCAGGCGCGGGTTCTTCTCGTCGCGGTCGATCAGCTTGACGAAGTCGTCGCGGCAATGCTGCAGGCCCTTGCGGTCGCTGCATTCCAGCCGGGTGAAGGCCAGCAGCACCAGGGTCTGGGCGTCGAACATCTTGGAGTCCAGGCCCAGGCGCGCGCACTGGCCCAGGATCTTCTCGGCCTCCACGCGGTCGCCGCTGTAGTACATCATCAGGCCCAGGTTCTGCAGGCGCGAGATGGAGAAGGGCGTGACCGCGCAGGCCATGCGGTAGGCCGCCAGGGTCTGCTCGTGGTTGCCCAGCTCGAACTGGGCGCGGCCCAGCACGTCGTAGGCGTCGGCGTAGCGCGGGTCGTCGCTGATCAGGTTTTCCAGCGTGCTGATGGCGCGGGTGGGCTCGCCGTTGTCCAGCAGTGCGCGCGCCACACCCAGTTTGGCCCAGGGCATGGTTTTGGCAGCGATCACCGCTTCATACAGCTTCTGGGCCTGGGCGTAGTCCTCGATGCGCATCAGCAGCTCGGCGCCGATGCGCGCGGCATAAAGCCAGAAGGGGCCGCGGACCTCGAAGCGTTGCAGGCACAGCCGCGCGCCTTTTTCGAACTCTTCGGCCTCGATGGCGGCAAAGATGTCGGCCAGCGCGGCCTTGCGCTGGCGCGCCTGGTACAGGCGCTCGGCCAGGCGCGTGGCGGTGTGCGGCTTGATCAGGTAGCCGTCCAGCGCAGATTCGGCGGCCTCGGCCACCTTGGCGTAGGTGGCCTCGCCGGTGACTATGATGAACACCGTCGCAAAGGGCAGCAACTGGTTGCGCCGCAGGTCGTCCAGCAGGTCCTGGCCGGTGGGGGTGCCGGGCTGGAAGTACTGTTCGCACAGCACGATGTCGAAGGTCTTGAGTTCCAGCACCTTGCGCGCATCGATGGAACGGGTGGCCTGCTCCACGGCGCCGACACCGAACTCGCGCAGCTGGTTGACCAGGATGGCGCGCGAGGTCGGGTTGCCGTCAACGACCAGCGCCCGGGTGTTGGAAAGATCGTCGTCGTACAGCGCCATGCGCGGACCGGTCTCCGGTGGGGAATGCGGGGATGATAGCCCTGATGCCATCAAGCAACCAGCCCCGGCCCGCTGAAGCGGACCGGGGCTGGTGTTCGTGGGGCGATGCAGGGCACGGACCCCGCAGCAGATCAGGCGTCGGGCGCGACCTTGTGGTTGGCCAGGGCCTCGATGGCTTTCACCAGGGCCGAGTGGTCGGCCTGGTCGTGGCCCAGGGCGGCGCAGGCCTGCATCAGCTGCGCGGCGTTGGCGGTCTGCGGCAAGGCCATCTTCAGCGACTTGGCGCCTTGCAGGGCCAGGTTCAGGTCCTTCTGGTGCAGCGCGATGCGGAAGCCCGGGTTGAAGGTGCGCTTGACCATGCGCTCGCCGTGCACTTCGAGTATGCGCGACGCGGCGAAACCACCCATCAGGGCCTGGCGCACCTTGGCCGGATCGGCGCCGGCCTTGGAGGCGAACACCAGGGCTTCGCTAACGGCGGCGATGTTGAGCGCCACGATGATCTGGTTGGCCACCTTGCAGGTCTGGCCGGCGCCGTTGCCGCCGATCAGCGTGATGTTCTTGCCCATCAGCTCGAACAGGGGCTTGACCTTGTCGAAGACGGCCTCGTCGGCACCGACCATGATGGTCAGCGAAGCGGCCTTGGCGCCGACTTCACCGCCGGAGACCGGCGCGTCCACGTAGTCGCAGCCCAGGGCATTGATCTTCTTGGCGTATTCCTTGGTGGCGATCGGATCGATGGAGCTCATGTCCACCACGACCTTGCCCTTGGACAGGCCCTTGGCGATGCCGTTCTCGCCGAACAGCACCTTCTCCACGTCGGGGGTGTCGGGCACCATGGTGAAGATGATGTCGGCGCGCTCGGCCACACCGGTGGGCGAGGTGCACACGGTGGCGCCGGCGTCCACCAGCTCCTGCGGCACCTTGCTGCGGGTGTTGACGAACAGCACGTGGCCGCCCTTGATGAGGTTCATCACCATGGGGGTGCCCATGATGCCCAGGCCGATGAAGCCCAATTTCAGTCCGGATTTGGTCATGTCGTTCTCTTGTTTCTTATTTCGTCAAAGTCTTGATCCAGCCCAGGCCCTCGACCGTCTTGGTGCGGGGCTTGTACTCGCAGCCGATCCAGCCGGTGTAGCCGATGGCGTCGAGGTGGCGGAACAGGAAAGGATAGTTGATTTCGCCGGTGCCCGGCTCGTTGCGGCCCGGGTTGTCGGCCAGCTGGATGTGGCCGATGCGCGGCAGGTAGGCCTGGGCCGTGGCGGCCAGCTCACCTTCCATGCGCTGGGCATGGTAGATGTCGTACTGGATGTACAGGTTGTCGCTGCCCACCGCGTCCAGGATGGCCGCGGCCTGCGCCGTGGTGTTCAGGAAGAAGCCGGGGATGTCGTAGCTGTTGATCGGCTCGATCAGCAGGCGCAGGCCGGCAGCTTTGAGCTTGTCGGCGGCGAACTTCAGGTTGGCCACGAAGGTGGCTTGTGCCTGCTCGCGGCTCACACCGGCGGGCAGCTTGCCGGCCAGGCAGTTGACCTGCGGGCAGCCCAGGGCCTGGGCGTAGGCGATGGCCTGGTCCACGCCGGCGCGGAACTCTTCCACGCGGTCCGGGTGGCAGGCAATGCCGCGCTCGCCGCCGTCCCAGTTGCCGGCCGGCAGGTTGTGCAACACCTGCTTGAGGCCATGGGTCTTGAGCAGGCCGGCCAGTTCGTTCTTGTCAAAGGCGTAGGGGAAGAGGTATTCCACCGCCTCGAAGCCGGCTGCCTTGGCTGCCGCGAAGCGCTCCAGGAAGGGCACTTCGTTGAACAGCATGGTCAGGTTGGCTGCAAATTTGGGCATCTTTTTACTCCGTCCATATCAAAGAGGGCCGGCATTGCCGGCCCCGGGGTCTCAGGCTCTCAGGTTCAGGCCGGCGCGCCGACGCGACGGTTTTCTGTTTCCTCGAACTCGATGATATTGTCAATTTCGGTGCCCATGGCGATGTTGGTCACGCGCTCCAGGATGACCTCGATCACCACCGGCACGCTGAACTGCGCCATCAGTTCTTCCGCCTGGGCGATGGCCGGGGCCAGCTCCGAGGGGCTGTGCACGCGGATGGCCTTGCAGCCCAGGCCCTCGACCACCTTGATGTGGTCCACGCCGTAGCCCTGGGCCACCGGGTCGCCCTGGGTGTTGATGTTCTCGAAGGCCAGCTGCACGCAGTAGTCCATCTCGAAACCACGCTGCGCCTGGCGGATCAGGCCGAGGTAGGAGTTGTTCACCACGACGTGGATGTAGGGCAGCTTGAACTGCGCGCCCACGGCCAGCTCTTCGATCATGAACTGGAAGTCGTAGTCACCCGACAGGGCCACGATCTTGCGGCTCGGGTCGGCGGCACGCACGCCCAGGGCGGCGGGCACGGTCCAGCCCAGCGGGCCGGCCTGGCCGCAGTTGATCCAGTGGCGGGGCTTGTAGACGTGCAGCATCTGCGCGCCGGCGATCTGCGACAGGCCGATGGTGCTGACGTAGCACACGTCCTTGCCGAAGGCTTCCACCATGCCCTGGTAGACGCGCTGCGGCTTCATGGGCACGTTGTCGAAGTCGGTCTTGCGGTGCAGGGTGGCCTTGCGCTCCAGGCACTCGGCGGCCCAGGTCTTGCGATCGGCCAGCTTGCCGGCGGCCTTCCATTCCTTGGCGACTTGCACGAAGAGTTCGAGCGCGGCCTTGGCATCCGACACGATGCCGTAATCGGGGGAGAACACGCGGCCGATCTGGGTGGGCTCGATGTCCACGTGCACGAACTTGCGGCCCTTGGTGTAGACCTCGACCGAGCCGGTGTGGCGGTTGGCCCAGCGGTTGCCGATGCCCAGCACGAAGTCGGAGGCCAGCATCGTCGCGTTGCCGTAGCGGTGGCTGGTCTGCAGGCCGCACATGCCGGCCATCAGGGGGTGGTCGTCGGGGATGGTGCCCCAGCCCATCAGGGTGGGGATGACGGGCACGCCTGTGAGTTCGGCGAACTCCACCAGCAGGTCCGACGCATCGGCATTGATGATGCCGCCGCCAGCCACGAGCAGCGGGCGGGCCGACTCGTTGAGCATGGTCAGCGCCTTCTCCACCTGGGCGCGCGTGGCGGCCGGCTTGTAGGCGGGCAGGGAGGAATAGGTCTCGGGATCGAATTCGATCTCGGCCATCTGCACGTCGAAGGGCAGGTCGATCAGCACCGGGCCCGGGCGGCCCGAGCGCATCAGGTGGAAGGCCTGCTGGAAGGCGCGCGGCACCTGGGCCGGCTCGCGCACGGTGACCGACCACTTGGTCACGGGCTTGGAGATGGACTCGATGTCCACGGCCTGGAAGTCTTCCTTGTACAGGCGGGCGCGCGGGGCCTGGCCTGTGATGCACAGGATCGGGATGGAATCAGCCTGGGCCGAGTACAGGCCGGTGATCATGTCGGTGCCGGCCGGGCCGGAGGTGCCGATGCACACGCCGATGTTGCCGGCGTTGGCGCGGGTGTAACCCTCGGCCATGTGCGAGGCGCCTTCCACGTGGCGCGCCAGGATGTGGCTGATGGTGCCCTGCTTGCGCAGCGCGGCGTACAGCGGGTTGATGGCAGCGCCGGGGACGCCGAAGGCCTGCGTGACGCCTTCTTTTTCCATCACCCAGACGGCGGCTTCGATCGCTTTCATTTTGGCCATGGGGAGTTCTCCTTGAATATCAAAATCGATGCCGGACTGTAAAAATTCCCGGGCACTTGCGGAAGACGGCTGGAGTCCATAACATCTATTCCATATCGGAATAAATAAGGCGTCAGTCATGGATCGATTGCATGCGATGGAGGTGTACGTACGGGTGGTGGAGACCGGCAGCTTCTCGAAAGCGGCCAAGGAGTTCGCCATCACCCAGCCCACCGTGACCAAGCTGGTCGCGGCCATCGAGGAGCGCCTCAAGGTGCGCCTGCTCAACCGCAACACGCGCGGCGTGAGCGTCACCGAATCGGGCGCGCTGTATTACGAGAAGTGCAAGGTCATCGTGCGCGAGTCGGACGAGGCCGACAACATCGTGCGCCTGCGCCAGACCCAGGCCCAGGGCCTGCTGCGCATCGGCACCTCGGTGGCCTTCGGGCGGCGCGTGGTCACGCCGCTGGCGCTGGATTTCATGGCCAAGCATCCGCAGGTGCAGATCGACCTGAGCTTCGAGGACCGTTACATCGACCTCGTGGCCAATGGCATCGACGTGGCCATCCGCATGGGCAAGCTGGCCGATTCCACGCTGGGCGCGCGTTTCCTGGGCGTGAACCCCTGGCTGATGGTGGCCTCACCCAAATACCTGCGCAAGCAGGGGGTGCCCAAACAGGCCGTCGACCTGAGCCGGCATCCGGCCCTGATCTACAGCAGCGTGCTGGGGGACGACGTCTGGCGCATGAGCACGCCCAAGGGCGAAACCATCACCGTGCCGGTGGCCGGGCGGCTGCGTTCCAACAACCTGTCGGCGGTGCTGGCGGCGGCGCGCAACGGCTTCGGCATCGCGGCCATGCCGCACTACGTGGCCAGCGACTCGCTGAAATCAGGTCATGTGGTGGAGGTGCTGCGCGGGCACACGCTGCCGGAGCAGGAGATCCACGCGGTTTTTCCCAGCCCTAAGCTGGTACCAGGCAAGGTGCTGGCCTTCATCGCCTACCTGCAGTCTCGCCTGGGCGAGCGCTGGTGGGACGACCTGCCCAAAGCCTAAAGCTTGCGAATTACTGGCTGCCTGCAGCCGACGGGCCGGACACCAGTCGCACGGTGTTCGGGTTCGGTGGCATGGCGCGGCGGGGCTGGTTCCTGGGGCCCTGGCCTTCGCTCAGGGTGTGCAGCTGGAAGTTGCCGCTGGCATCCCACAGCCAGGTTTCGATGTAGGTCGCTTGCCCCAAGCGCACCGGCGCCGGGAAGGGGGCGGCCTGGCGTACCGTGCGCTCGATCTCGGCCATGACCTCGGGGGCGTGTTCGGGCGCGCGCATCCAGTTCAGCGACTGCAGGTTGCCGCGGCTGTCCACCTGCAGCTCCAGCACGCCGATGGCGTAGAGGAAGTGCGGCATCACACCTTTGAAGATGCGGCTGTTGTTCTTGTCATAGAGGTGGTAGGCCGCGTCCAAGCGGTAGTCGATGACGGTGTCGGCGCTGGATACCGGGCCCATGGGCGGCAGGGCTTGTGGCAGGGCGATCACCGGGGCCGGCGGTGCGACGCTGGCACGGGGGGCGGGCGCGTTGGCGCAGCCGGCCACCAGGGCCGTCAGCAGCAGGGCACAGGCGATGGACAGGAATGGGCGAAGGCGTAGGTTCTGGCTCATGGGCTAAGGGTCGGCCGGACCCGTTATCCCAACGGGGCCCAGCCTGCAGGCAGTGATGCGCCTACTGTGCCACAAATGTCAGCAACTGTTACAAATTCCGGGCCCTGGGTGGCGGTTTTCCGGCCCTAGGCTCCCGGATGTGTGCCCGGGGTGCAACAGCGCGCGCCTGCCTCAGTCGGCCGTGATGCCGCCTTCGCGGATGGTCTTGGCCCAGAACACGGTCTCGCGCTTGACCAGCGCGTCGAGCGCCTCGGGCGGCAGGTAGCGGATCTCGATGCCGGCGGCGTTGGCGCGCGTCTTGGTCTCGGCCTGCTCCATGGCCTGCTTGATGCTGCTGCTGAGCTTGGCGATCACCTCGGGTGGCGTGCCGGCCGGCGCGAAGATGCCAACCCAGGCTTCGAGCTCGAATCCCTTGAGGCCGGCCTCGTCGGTGGTGGGCACGTTGGGAATGCCGGGGTGGCGCGCCTTGCCGGCCACCGCCAGGCCCTTGAGCTTGCCGGCCTGGATATGGCCCATGACCGAGGGCGGCGTGGTGATGAAGACCTGCACCTGGCCGGCCAGCACGTCCTGCACCGCCGGGCCGGAGCCGCGGTAGGGGATGTGGACCATGCTGGTGCGCGTCTGGCCCTTGAACATCTCGGTGCCGATGTGCGAGAGCGAGCCATTGCCCTGCGAGGCGTAGCTCAGCTTGCCGGGGTTGGCCTTGAGGTAGGCGATGAATTCGGCGAGTGTGTTGGCCGGCACCGAGGGGTGCACGGCGATCACGTTGGTGGCCACCGTGACCAAGGCCACCGGGGCCAGGTCCTTCTGCGCCCAGGGCAGCTTGGGGTTGAGCGCGGGGTTGCCCACGTGGTAGGCCGAGTAGGAGGTGAGCAGGGTGTAGCCGTCGGGGTTGGCGCGCGCCACCAGGCCGTAGGCCACGTTGCCGCTGCCCCCGCCCTTGTTGTCCACCACCACTGACTGGCCCAGCACGCGCGACAGCGGCTCGCTCAGCAGGCGGGCCGAGGCATCGACGAAGCCACCAGGCGGGTTGGGCACCACCAGGGTGACGGGCTTGGCAGGGTAGACCTGGGCGGTGGCCAGGCTGCCCAGCAGGGTGGTGGCGGCCAGCAGGGCCAGGGTCCTCAGGGCAAGGTGGCGTGGGTTCATGTGTCTCTCTCTGGGTGTTGTGGAAGGCAGCGTGCCAGTTTAGTCTGCATGCACGGGATCTGCTGGTGATGTGGCCCGGGCCGGTTACCGCCGGGTTACGACGTCACAATGGCGGCTGGAGACCCACTGAATGAGCCACCCCGATCCCCGCGTCCAGCCACGCGAGTTCCTGACACATCTTTACCAGGCCGCCGTGCGGCGCGCCCTGCCGCTGCACAACACGGCAGCGCATCTGCCCCCGCCGCCCAAGGGCCGCACCGTCGTCATCGGTGCCGGCAAGGCCGGTGGCGCCATGGCCCAGGCGGTGGAGGCCCTGTGGCCGGCCGATGCCCCGCTGTCGGGCCTGGTCGTCACGCGTTACCACCACACGCCGCCGCGCCCGGCGGGCCTGCCGCAGCGCATCGAGGTGGTCGAGGCTTCGCACCCGGTGCCCGATGCCGCCGGGATGAGCGCTTCGCAGCGCATCCTGCAGCTGGTGCAGGGCCTGACCAAGGATGACCTGGTGCTGTGCCTGATCTCGGGCGGCGGCTCGGCCCTGCTCACGCTGCCGGCCGAGGGCCTGACGCTGGAGGACAAGCAGCGCATCAACAAGGCCCTGCTGGCCAGCGGCGCCAACATCGGCGAGATGAACTGCGTGCGCAAGCACCTCTCGCGCATCAAGGGCGGGCGCCTGGCCGCGGCCTGCGCGCCGGCCCAGGTGGTGACGCTGACCATCAGCGACGTGCCGGGCGACGACCCCTCGGTGATTGCCAGCGGCCCCACCGTGCCCGACGCCACCACCTGCGCCGATGCGCTTTCCATCCTGAAGCGGTACCGGATCGAGGTGCCGGCCCCGGTGCAGGCAGCGCTGGAGCAGGGTGCACTGGAAACGCCCAAGCCGGGCAGCCCCATCTTTCAGGGCCACCAGGTCAACATGATTGCCACGCCCCAGCAGTCGCTGGAGGCTGCGGCCGCGGCGGCGCGTGCCGCCGGCCTGCAGGCCTACATCCTCAGTGACGAGATGGAAGGCGAATCGCGCGAGGTGGGCAAGGTGCACGCGGCCCTGGCACGCGCGGTGGCGCAGCATGGCCAGCCTTTTGCCAAACCCTGCGTCATCCTCAGCGGCGGCGAAACCACGGTCACGGTGCGCCCGGTGCCCGCGGGCGAGCAGCGCGGCAAGGGTGGCCGCGCCGGCGAGTTCTGCCTGGGGCTGGCGCTGGCGCTACAGGGCCAGGCCGGTGTCTGGGCCCTGGCGGCCGATACCGACGGCATCGACGGCATGGAAGAGAACGCCGGCGCCTGGGTCGAGCCCGGCACGCTGGCGCGCGCCCAGGCGCTGGGCATGAAGGTGGAGCGTTACCTGGACCGCAACGACGCCTACGGCTATTTCCAGGCCCTGGGCGATCTGGTGGTGACCGGCCCGACCCATACCAATGTGAACGATTTCCGGGCCCTGCTGGTTTTGTAGGCCGCGCCGGCCGTCTTTCGTGCCTGGTCTTTGACTTGGCTCAAGGTCGGCGGGGCGGCGTGGCGGCACAGTGGCTCCCATGTTGCCACCCGAATTCATGGACTCCAGTGCCGAACGCCGCAAGGCGGCGGCGGGCGCCGTGCTGCTCAAGCGTGGCAGCACACCTACCGCGGTGCTGTATGTGGAGTCCGGTCGCGTGGCGCTGGGTGTGATGGAAGGCGAAGTCCTGGCGCATCAGCTCGGCGAGATCCAGGGGCCGTTCTGGCTGGAGGCCACGGCCGCCGTGCTGGGCCTGCCCAGCGTCGTGGACGCGGTGGCCGAAACCGAGGTGGTGTTGCGTCGAATTCCGCTGGCGCGTTTTCGCCAGTCGCTGGGTGCCATGCCGGTGGCGGCACGCACTGTCTTGCAGGACGTGGCCACGGCGCATCGGCGCCAGACCGAACTGGCCGTGAGCCGGCTGGCCAAGGATGCCGAGGCGCGTTGTGCCGAATGGTTGTTGCGCCATGCCCAACCTGGCGAGAAGGGGGCGCTGGCAGTACCGCTGGAGCAGCGCAAGCGCCTGATCGCTGCGCAGCTGGGGATTGCGCCGGAGACGCTGTCGCGTGTGCTGCGCCATCTGCGCGAGCGCAGCCTGATCAGCGGCACCGGCCGCGTGCTCAATCTGCTGGACCCGGGTGGCTTGCGGGTGCTGGCCGGCGTCTGACCCCACGCCCTCCCATAAAAAAACCGCCCCGGGGGCGGTTTTTGTCTTTCAGGAGCACAAGGCCTTGATATCGGCCGGAATCGGGATGGCGCGTATGCCCTTGCCGTCCTGGCGGTGCGCGGCAAAGATGCGCACCTCGTCGCATTCCATGATCAGGTCCACGGAGCCATCGGCGTTCTCGCGCTTGATCTGGTAACGCTGCACGAAGCTCTTGTCGCGCCATTCCGCCACGTGGGTGTGGATCTGCAGCGTGTCGCCGTAGCTGGCGGTCTTGACGAAGCGCGCGTGCGTGTCCACCAGCGGCGTGCCGATCAGGCCGCTGGCTTTCTCGGTCTCGTGCCAGGGCGGCACACCGCACTGCAGGAAGAAATGGCGCGACGCGGCGTCGATCCAGCGGAAGAAGTTGGGGAACCAGACGATGCGCGCGGGGTCGCAGTCGCCGAACTCGACGCGCTGCGTGTAGACGACGGTGCGGGGCTGGGGAGGAGAGGTGTCGGTCATGGCGGGGAAGAAAAAAAGCCCCTCCACATGGGAGAGGGGCCGGATGCAGATCGGGGCTCAGTCGCCCTTGATGCCGCGTTCGCGGATGAGGGCGCCGAAGCGCTTGGAGTCGCTCGTGGCCTTGGCGGCGAATTGCTGCGGGCTCATAGCGGTCGCTTCGCCGCCGAGGGCGGCAATGCGGTCCTTGGCGGTCTGGCTGTTCAGGATCTTGTTGATCTCGGTGTTCAGACGCGTGATCGCGGCGGCCGGTGTGCCGGCCGGGGCGTAGAAACCGAAGTAGCTATCAGCGTCGAAGCCCTTGAGGCCGGTGGCTTCGTCCACGGTGGGCACGTCGGGGAACAGCGGCGAGCGCTTGGGGCTGCCGATGGCCAGCAGCTTGAGCCGGTTGGCGCGCACGTGCGGCAGGGCGATGCCCGGATCGAAGGCAAAGTCGATCTGGCCGGCCAGCAGGTCGTTGAGCGCCGGGGCCGCGCCACGGTAGGGCACGTGCACGGCGAAGGTGCTGGTCATGCTCTTGAACATCTCGGTGGCCAGGTGCGGCGAACTGCCGTTGCCCGGCGTGCCGTAGGACAGCTTGCCCGGGTTGGCCTTCAGGTAGGACACGAACTCCCGGGCGTTGGCCACCGGCAGCGCGGGCTTGACGACCAGGAACACCGCCACGCGCGCGACCGAGGCCACGGGGGTCAGGTTCTTGGTGGGGTCGAAGGGCATCTTGTCGTAGATGTGCGGGTTCACCGACACCAGGCCACCGGAACTCATCAGCAAGGTGTAGCCGTCGGCGGGCGATTTGGCGACCACGTCACCGCCGATGTTGCCGCCGGAGCCGGCGCGGTTTTCCACCACCACGGGCTGGCCCAGCGCGTCCTGCAGCGGGGCGGCGACCAGACGCGCCAGCACGTCGGCCACACCGCCCGGCGGGAAGGTGACGATGACCTTGATCGGCTTGCTGGGATAGCTTTGTGCGTGTGCCACGGGCAGGGCGCCAGCGGTGGCCAGCAATGCGGCGAGCAGGGTGCGGCGGCTCAGGCGGGAGAGTGTCGGGATGCCAGGCATGGTGGTGTACTCCTTGAGGGACTCGGTGAAGACCGGAAAGTATCGAATGAAACGGGGCGGCTTCAGCCCATGCGGCCGGGCAGCCACAGGGCGATGGCCGGGAAGGCGATCAGGATGACGAGGCGGATGAGGTCGGTGCCGATGAAGGGCAGCACGCCCCGGAAGATCTGGGTGAAAGTCACGTCCTGCACCACGCTCTTGATCACGAAGACGTTCATGCCCACGGGTGGATGGATCAGCCCCAGCTCCACCGTCATTACGATGATGACGCCGAACCAGATCGGGTCGAAGCCGAGCTGGACGATCAGCGGGTAGATGATGGGCACGGTCAGGATGATCATGGCCATGGCGTCCATCAGGCAGCCCAGCACCAGGTACATGCCCATGATGATGGCCAGCAGGGCGTAGCGGCTCAGGCCCAGATCGGTGAGGAATTCGGTGACCTTCTGCGGCGTCTGCGTGATGGTCAGGAAGTAGCCGAAGAGCAGGGCGCCGATCAGCACCGTGAACACGGCGGCCGAGGTGCGTGTGGCCTCCAGCAGGGCCTCGCGGATCTGAGCCAGGTTCAGGCGGCGGCGCACCACGCCGAGGATGAAGGCGCCGGCCGCGCCCATGCCGCCGGCTTCCGAAGGCGTGAACAGGCCGCCGTAGAGGCCGCCGATCACGAAGACGAAAAGGGCCAGCGGTGCCCACACGTCCTTCAGGCTGGCCAGGCGTTCGCTCCAGGACTTGCGCTCGCCGGCCGGCAGAAAACCGGGCCGGGCCATCACGATCAGCGAGATGGTCAGGATATACATGGCGATGGCCAGCAGGCCTGGCAGCACGCCGGCCATGAAGAGCTTGCCGATGTCCTGCTGCGTCAGGATGGCGTAGACCGCCAGCACGGTGGACGGCGGGATCATGATGCCCAGGGTGCCGCCGGCGGCGATCACGCCGGTGGCGAAGGACTTGGGGTAGTTGTAGTGGCGCATCTCCGGGTAGGCCACCTTGGAGAAGGTGGCCGCCGTGGCGACCGAGGAGCCGCAGATGGCGGCAAAGCCGCCGCAGGCCAGAACCGTGGCCACGCCCAGGCCGCCGCGCAGGTGACCCATGAAGGCGTTGGCGGCGCGGAACAGTTCGCGGCTCACACCCGAGATGGAGACGAAGGCGCCCATGAGCATGAACATGGGAATGACGGCGAAGTTCTGGTCGGTCACCGTGCGCATGGTGGTCTGGCCCACCATCTTGAGTGCGGGGTCCATGCCCACGATGTAACCATAACCGGTGACGCCCACCAGGCCCATGGCCATGCCCACGGGCACGCGCAGCAGCATGAGAACGAAGAGGACGACAAAGCCGATGCCGGCCACGAGATCGGTATTCAAGACGGGAGCCTCATTCGCTGGTGTGTTGTTCGGGATGGTCTTCGATCAGCTCGGGCTGGAAGATCAGGCGCCAGGTGCGGATGGCGATCAGAAGCACCGCTGCGACATCACCCAGCCAGGCCACGGCAAAAAAGGGCCAGGTCGGCAGGTGCAGGTCGTAGGTGAGCACGTTGTCGCGCCAGGTGACCAGCACCTTGTCGAACAGGGTGTAGGTCTGCACGACCACCACGAAGAGCAACACCAGGGTGGCGAAGATGTCGATCCAGCGTTTCGTGCGCTTGCTGCCGGCGGTCCACAGCAGGTCCACCGTGATGTGGGTGCCGCGGTAGCTGGTGGCAGCGATGCCCCAGAAAATCAGGATGCCCAGCAGCAGCGAACCGAAGTCGTAGGCATCGGGGATGGATGTGTCGAAGAACTTGCGCAGGATGACCGCGACGAAGATGTTGAGGGCGACGATGCCGACGAAGATCGCAGCCAGCCACTCGATCGTGTCGATGACACGATCCATAGAATTGCGCTTCACGCAGTGCTCCAGATACAGGGAATTCCGGCCGCGGGCGATGCCGGCTGGCATCGCCCGTCTGCTTGCCGATTACATCGCAGCCTTGTACTTCACGAGTTGCTGCTTCAGGCCGTCGAGCGCGGCCTTGGGATCCTGACCGGTCTTTTCCTTCAGGTCCTTGGCCCACTCCGCTTCCACCGGGGCCACGGCCTTGCGCCAGGCGTCGAGCTGGTCCGGGGTCAACTTGTAGACCTCATGGTCGGGCATGGCGCCCAGCTTGGCGTGGCCGGCGTACTCGAAGTCGGCCCACTGGCTGGCCACCTTCTCGGCCCACTCCGTGGTGCAGTGGTCGTCCACGACCTTCTTCTGCGCGGTCGACAGGGCGTTGTACTTCGTCTGGTTCATGACCCAGACGAAGGGCGTCACGTACAGGGGCACGTCCATGTGGTACTTGACCACCTTGTCGATGCCGAACAGCGGGATCGAGCCCCAGGGGAAGGTCACCGCGTCGGCTACGCCGCGCTCGATGATCTCGCGCACTTCAGGTGCCGAGGACTGCACGTTGGTGCCGCCCAGCAGCGTGACCATGCGGCCGATGCCTTCGTGCGCCGGGCGGATCTTCATGCCCTTGATGTCGGTGGGCAGCACGATCTTCTTGCGCGAGTGGAAGGTCCCGGGGTCGTGCACGAAGGCGAAGCAGAACTTCACGTCCTTCATTTCCTTGGCCGCGTAGTTGCGGTACCAGGCATCGACCGCGGCCGAGCCGCCCTTGCCGTTGGCGACCAGGAAGGGCAGGGACGAGGCGGCGAAGACGGGGAAGCGGCCCGGCTGGTAGCCCGGGTTCACATAGGCGAAGTCAGCGATGCCGTCGCGCGCCATGTCGTAGTGGTCGAAGGCCTTGCCCAGCTGCTGGGCCGGAAACATGGTGGCGCTGAGCGTGCCGCCCGAGGCCTTCTTCATGCTTTCCCCCCAGGCGATCAGCGATGGGTTCAGCGGGTGCTGGGCTGGCACCCAGCTGGAGAAACGGAACATCACCGGCTTGTCCTGGGCCTGGACCGGGGCTGCCGCCAGCAGCAGGGCAGTGGCGCAGGCCGCCGCCAGACGGGTCAGTACGTGGGTGGGCTGTTGCATACGCGGGGTCTCCTCTTTGTGGTGGTTGGAATCATCTCGACCGGACCAATGTACAGCCCGTCCGGTCCCTTGTATATCAGCGTAATCACTGCCTGTGACGGCCTCCTCAGGCCTGGCGCCGCCGCATCCAGCGGATGGGCTGCTCTTTCACGGGGCGGGCCGGTGCGCCATGCTGCTGCAGGGCGCGGTCCAGCGCCTTGCCCGCGTCGTCGGCCAGTGCCGCCTGGCGTGCGGCGGCGATCGCGGCGACGCGCGCTTCGTCATCTTCGAAGTGGCCGGCCACAGCCAGGTGCTGCACCACGTGCAGCAGGTTGTCCTTGCCGCGCTCGTTGGTGCTGCCGTAGCCCTTGATCAGGCGGCCGCACAAGGCCAGCTCGTGGCCGCAGGCCCAATGGCGCCGCGTGCTGTCCACCACCGCGGCCAGCCACTGGTCGATCAGCGCCTGCTCGGTGACAAAGCGGCTGCCCAGCGGGCGCAGCGCGCGCAACAGGGCCAGGCCACGCAGGGCCAGCATGCCGGCCACCGAATGGGTGCCGATCTTCAGCGGCAGGGCCCAGGGTGTCTTGCCGGCCAGCACGCGACGGCGGTCCCAGGCCAGCACGCGTTGCGCCAGGCCCGTGGGCAGCAGGGCGGCGAACTCGGGCGCACCGGGTTTGAAGTGGTCGTAAAGCTTGAGCAGGTCGGCCTCGCCGGCCTTGACCTCGCCCTGCACCCGCGCCCAGCGGCTGGCGCGGCTCTTGAGGTCGGCCACGCGGATGATGTCGTCAAACGCCATCCACAGCGCCAGCCAGCGCGCCATCTCGCGCGTGACGGCCCAGCCGTGTGTGCCCTGCGGGTCGCTGGTCCGCTCGGCGGCCAGCACCTGCTGCAGGCGTTCGATGTAGCGTTGCGCATAGGCGGCGTTCTGGTACTCGACCAGGCGCGCATGTCCCAGGGCCATGATCTCGTGCAGCACGGTGGGGAACAGCGCGGCTACGGCAGCCGGCAGGGCCGGCACTTCGGCCGCCGGAGCAACGGGGGTAGCCGGCTTGGGCGCCAGCACCTGTTCGATGAATTGCGCTTGCGTGCGCTGGGCCTGCACGGCGTCAAAGCCCAGGGCAAAGCCGCGCAGGCTGGCCTGGGCGCTGCCACCGCTGTCCTTCAGGATGGCCTCGTACTCGGCGCGGCCCATGGGCAGCAGGCCGCTGGCGGCGATGCAGCCCAGCATCACGGCGCTGACGATGGTGCCGGCCTGGCGCGTGAGTTCGGCCATGTCCAGCACGTGGTGGGCGCGGCTGTGCGCGGTGATGAGGTTCAGCAGCCCCTGCGCATCACGCCGGCCGTCGCCCATCTGCATCTTTTCCATCGTGGTGAGCGCACGCGCCGTGGAACTCAGCACCAGGGTGCGGTCGCTGCTGGCGTGGCCCAGGCTGATCTGGCGCACGGTCTCCAGCAACTCGCTGGAGACCAGCGCGTCGAGCCGCCCCGGCATGGGGTACAGGCCCAGCACCGGGCGTTGGCCGCCGAGTTCGGCCAACGGCACGGGGAAGACTTCGAGGTAGTAGGTTGTGGCGCCGGTGCGCTGCGCCACGCCGGGGATGGAGGTGGCTTGTACCGGGTAGCCGGCATGGCGCGCGGTCTCGACCAGCCATTCGGTCAGGACGCCGCCGCCTTCGCCGCCCAGGGCGCAAAGGAGGAGGGATATGGGTTGTTGGTTCATGTCTTTTGTTTCTTCTGCGAGAGGCGTTGGATAAGGAGGCTTTTTCTTTCCCCCCACTCTCCCCCCCGCCCCAAGCACGCGCGGTCGCGCGTGCGGGCCGTTTTGCCCCGTATGGGCACGCAACGGCAACGCCGTTGCTCAGTGCCCCCCGCCGGGGGCAGAGAGGGGAGCCTGGGTTTGGTGGTTTGCTTTTTGGACAGGCTTCTATGGAGCGAGGCGTCGCCCCTGTGGCTGGAAGGCTGACACTCCGCGCCAGTGGTCGTAGTAAAGGGCTCTACCTTCGTGTGCCAACGACGGCGGCCGCTACTCGGCCTGCCGTGGGCGAGACCGGTTTTGTTACTGGCCGGCGCAGCCGCCAGCCGTGGCGTGCAGAGCTGTGCGAGTTCTCTACGACCGCAGGCTCCCAAGTCTGGGCGAAAAGAAGCCGTGGCGACGCCCCGCGCCGTAGAAGCGTAGCCGGCGCGACGCAACCAAATCAAAGCGCCCCTCTCTGCCCCCGGCGGGGGGCAGAGAGGGGCGGGGGGGAGAGTGGGGGGTAGAAAAGGTTGGAGAGCCACAAACCACCTCAAGCAGGTTGCAACACGCGCACAACGCTACGGCGAACCGAAGCAAGCAAGCGCTCGTGCCAGGAGGGGTTCTGCACCACTTCCGCCCGATAGAACGAAGGACACAAAGTCGCCGCATGCGCATTGGCCCCACACAAGCCACACCCCACACAGCCGTCAATGACAGTAGCCACAGGGTCGACCTTCAAAGGATCCGGGTTGTCCTTCAGCGTCAGCGTAGGGCAACCTGAGAGACGAATACAGGCGTGGTCGCCATTGCAGACGTCTTCATCCACACCGTACTTCACGCGCTCCACGCGTTTGCCTTTTTTCAGCAGGCCAGCCAGCCAGGGCTTGATGCGCCGCTGGCGTTCCAGCTGGCATTCTCCCTCGGCGATGATGACCTTGAGGCCGTTGAAGTCGGAGGTGAAGGCGTCGATCAGGGTCTTGCGCACGTGCTCCACCTCGTAGGTGGTGACCGTGCGCAGCCACTGCACGCCCAGACCCTTGAGCGTGGTCTCGATGGTCTGGTTCGTGTGGACCACACTGGCGCGTTTGTCGCTGGCGTCGTTCTTGGCCTCGTCGCCCGGCGTGGAGATGATGTCCTGCGTGCCGGTGGCCGAGGTGTAGCCGTTCTTGAAGATCAGCAGCACGGCGTCGTCGCCGTTGAAGAGCGCGCTCTGCACGCCGGTCAGCAGGCCGTTGTGCCAGAAGCCGCCGTCGCCCATGACCGAGAGCACACGGCGGTTCATCATGGGCGAGACACCCGCGCGGCTGGCCAGGCTCATGCCGTAACCCAGGATGGAATGGCCGAAGGAGAAGGGCTCGAAGGTGGCCAGGGCGTGGCAGCCGATGTCGCCGGCGATGTGCACCTGGCCCACCTGCTCTTGTGCGAGTTTGAGCGCCGAGAACACCGGGCGCTCCGGGCAGCCTATGCACATGCCCGGCGGACGGGCTGGCAGGGGCTGGCCGCTGTTCTTCGTGATTTCGGCGGCGATGGCGGCGCGGCGGTCACGGTTGCCCTGCAGCCACTGAGGTACGGTGGCGGGCAGCAACTCGGAGCGGTAGCGGCGCAGGAATTTCTCCAGGCCACCGGCCATGACCTCGGCCGAGTATTCGCCGGCCAGGGCCAGCATGTCCTTGCCGTGCAGGGGCGTCTGGATGTCGGCGCGGCGCAGCATCGTGGCGAGTTCCTGCTCGATGTACTCGGGCTGGCCTTCTTCCACCATGAGCACGGCGCGTTTGCCGATGCAGAACTCGCTGAGCTCCTCTGGCACCAGCGGGTAGGTGACGTTGAGCACCAGCAGCGGGATGTCGGTCTGGCCAAAGGCGTCGGCCAGGCCGAACTGCTGCAGGGTGCGGATGAGGGTGTTGTACAGGCCGCCCTGCACCACGATGCCCAGATCGCTGTGTTTACCGGCAAAGAGTTCGTTCAGCTTGTGTTCGCGGATGTACTGGCGCGCGGCCGGCACGCGTTGTTCGTTCTTGAGCTTCTCGTGGCGGAAGGTCACGGGCGGGTGGGCCAGGCGTTCGTAGTTGAAGCTGGCGGGTTCCTCCATCAGATCGCGCGTGGAGACCTTGGAGATGCGGTTGTCCTTGGCCTGGAAACTGCCGCGCACATGGCAGGCGCGGATGCGCAGCTCCAGGATGGCCGGCATGTTGGAAGCCTCGGACAGGGCGAAACCATGTTCCACCATGTCGACCATGCGGCCCAGATCGGGCCGCGGGTCGAGCAGCACCATGCCGGACTTCAGCGCGTAGGCATGGGTGCGCTCCTGGATCACGCTGGCGCCCTCGCCATAGTCCTCGCCCACGACGATGAGCACACCACCCGTGACGCCCGGGGACGAGAGATTGGACAGCGCGTCGGCCGCGACGTTGGTGCCGACGATGGATTTCCAGGTCACGGCGCCGCGCAGCGGGTAATGGATGGAAGCGCCCAGCATGGCGGCGGCCGAGGCTTCGTTGGAGCAGGCCTCGACGTGCACGCCGAGCTGATCCATATAGGGCTTGGCCTGCACCATGACGTCCAGCAGGTGCGAGACCGGTGCGCCCTGGTAGCCGCCTACATAGGCCACGCCGGACTGCAGCAGGCCCTTGGTGATGGCCAGGATGCCCTCGCCATGAAAGGTCTGGCCCTGGCCCAGCGCCAGCGACTTGATTTCCTGGCTGAATGAAACTTCCACGTGTCGTCCTCGATTTTTTGGGAGCAGCCAATGAGTGTCCTCGCCTGTCGATCATTAATCAATAAAATAACGTGACTATCGTTTATTAGATATATGCATATCAAGGACCTGGACCTCAACCTGCTGCGCGTGTTCGACGCGGTCTACCGCGCGCGCAAGGTCGGCCGGGCTGCCGAGATGCTGGACCTGACCCAGCCCGCCGTGAGCCAGGGCTTGACCCGCTTGCGCCTGCTGCTGAACGATCCGCTCTTCATGCGCGCTGCCGGCGGCGTGTTGCCCACGCCGCGCGCCGAGCGCCTGGCGCCGGCCGTGCGCAGTGCGCTGGCCACGCTGGAGCAGGCCCTGGGCGAGGCGGCGCAGTTCGACCCGCAGCTCTCGAACAAGACCTTCCGCATCCACATGAGCGATATCGGCGAGGGCCGTTTCCTGCCCGACCTTATGGTGGCCCTGCGCGAGCGCGCGCCCGGCGTGCGCATCGAGACGCTGCCCGTGCCCGCGGCCGGCATCGCCGATGCGCTGGACAGCGGGCAGGTGGACTTTGCCTTCGGTTTCCTGCCCACCGTGAAGGACACGCAGCGCGTGCAGCTGCTCAAGGACCGTTACATCGTCATGCTGCGCGCGGGCCATCCCTTTGCCGCGGCGGCGCGCCGGCGCAAGGGGGCGGGCCTGCTGGCCGCCCTGCATGAGCTGGAGTTCGTGGCCGGGCGCACGCACTCCGACACGCTGCGCATCCTGCAGCTGCTCAAGCTGGAAGACCGCATCCGCCTGACGGCCGAGCACTTCATGGTGCTGCCGGCCATCGTGGGCGCGACCGACCTGGCGGTCGTGATGCCGCGCAACATCGCCCAGAGTTTCGCGGCCAGCGGGGCCTACACCCTGATCGAGCCGCCCTTTCCTCTGCGCGACTTCACGGTCTCGCTGCACTGGAGCCGCCGTTTCGAGACCGATCCCGCCAACCGCTGGCTGCGCGAGACCCTCGTCGAGCTCTTTTCAGTGACCTAAGGCGACTGCCTACAATTCGGCATTCCCAGGAAAAACCACCATGAGCATCAAGAGCGACAAATGGATCCGCCGCATGGCCGAGCAGCACGGCATGATCGAGCCCTTCGAGCCGGGCCAGATCCGGCAGGACGCCGCCGGCAACAAGATCGTGAGCTACGGCACCAGCAGCTACGGCTACGATATCCGCTGCGCGCCCGAGTTCAAGGTCTTCACCAACATCTACAGCACGGTGGTCGATCCGAAGAACTTCGACGAAAAGAGCTTCGTGGACATCGAGAGCGACGTCTGCGTCATCCCGCCCAACAGCTTCGCGCTGGCGCGCACCATGGAGTATTTCCGCATCCCGCGCAATGTGCTGACCATCTGCCTGGGCAAAAGCACCTACGCGCGCTGCGGCATCATCGTCAACGTCACGCCCTTCGAGCCCGAGTGGGAAGGGTATGTGACGCTGGAGTTCTCCAACACCACGCCGCTGCCGGCCAAGATCTACGCCGGCGAGGGCTGTGCCCAGGTGCTGTTCTTCGAGAGCGACAAGGACGACGTCTGCGAGACCAGCTACAAGGACCGCGGCGGCAAGTACCAGGGGCAACGGGGCGTGACGCTGCCCAAGACCTGAGCGCCGCTCAGGCCGCCAGCGGCA
>JAXMMJ010000130.1:0-21882 GCA_034366585.1 Hylemonella sp. | reverse complement strand
CGGCTGCAGGCTCAGGCGCGGCGTCCAGCACCTGCACCAACCAGCCGCGCCGCGCCAGGGCTGCGGCCACGCTGGCACCGGCCAGGCCGGCGCCGATCACCACGCAAGTGCCGGGTGTGGCGGCCTCGGTGCGTAGTGTTTCGCGGCTGGTCTTGAGGTCCCAGGGCGGGTCGTAGCGCGCGTGACCGGGCTCCAGCACAAAACCGCTTTCGGGCAGCAGCTTGTGCAGATCTTGCGTCAAGGTGTCGAAGGCCAGCTGCGTGCCGCGCCGGCAGCAGCGCGCCAGGCCCTTGAGGCTCCAGCGGTCCCAGGGCAAGGAGCCGTCGAGCAACACGGTATCGGCTTCGAACTGCTGTTCACGCAACAGGGGTTGCAGTTCACCGATGCACAGGGTCAGCTGCAGCCGGCCCTCGGCGAGGGACAGGCGGTGCATGCCGGGCAGCAGGCCCGACCATTGCTGCCCCAACTCCTCGCCCAGTGCGGAAGTTGCGAACTGCGGGGGACGGTCCGGCGCCGAGGCGCAGAAGGCGACGACGTGCAGTACCCGGGGGGCCTGCGCATCGTCGCGCCAGCGTTGCCACAGGGCGTACAGGCGTGCTGCATCGAAGCGCGTGTCGAGCACGCGCCAGGCCGGCAGGCCGGCCGCTTGCGGCGGCAGCAAAGTGCGCGCCGCTGCGTTCACGGTGGGGGTGTGTATCGCTCAGGCGCTGGGCGGGACATAACCCGCCGCAGCGTCGGCGCCGCTGCCGAAGAAGTGGTTCTCCATCTGGCGGGCCAGGTACTGGCGGGCGCGGGCATCGGCCAGGTTCAGGCGGTTCTCGTTGACCAGCATGGTCTGGTGCTTGAGCCAGGCGGCCCAGGCTTCCTTGCTGACGCTTTCCCAGATGCGCTTGCCCAGCTCACCGGGGTAAGGCGGGAAGTCCAGGCCCTCGGCTTCCTTGCCGAGCTTGATGCAGTTGACCATGCGTGCCATATGCAGCTTCTTTCAGTGTTCGGATGTTTAAGTAATAAGCAACTGAAATCTTATTGGTTCCAGTTTTGAGCATGTCTCTCCAGAATTCTTTTCACCACAACGTGATGGTTTTCAAAAAGGAAGAAACATGACGCAACGCCGCGACTTTATCAAGCTTTCATTGGCCTTCGCCCTGGCAGGGGTGGCCTTTACCAGTTGGGCCCAGCCGGCCCAGACCCTGCTCAACGTGTCCTACGACCCGACGCGCGAGCTCTACGTCGAGGTCAACGCCGCCTTCGGCAAGCACTGGAAGGCCAAGACCGGCCAGGACGTGACCATCAAGCAGTCGCACGGCGGCTCGGGCAAGCAGGCCCGCTCGGTCATCGACGGGCTGGACGCCGACGTGGTGACGCTGGCCCTGGCCGGTGACGTGGATGCCCTGTACAAGAACGGCGGCTGGATTCCCAAGGACTGGCAGAAGCGCCTGCCGCTGAACTCCTCGCCCTACACCTCCACCATCGTGCTGGTGGTGCGCCAGGGCAACCCCAAGGGCATCAAGGACTGGGACGACCTGGTCAAGCCCGGCATCAGCGTGATCACGCCCAACCCCAAGACCTCGGGCGGCGCGCGCTGGAACTACCTCGCCGCCTATGAGTACGCCAAACGCAAGTACGGCGGCGAGACCCAGGCCAAGGAGTTCATCGCCAAGCTCTACAGCAACGTGCCCGTGCTCGACACCGGCGCCCGCGGTTCCTCGGTGACCTTCGCCCAACGCAACCAGGGTGACGTATTCATCTCCTGGGAGAACGAGGCCTACCTGCTGGAGAAGGAGTTCGGCAGCAAGGTGGACTTCATCTACCCGAGCCTGAGCATCCTGGCCGAGCCGCCGGTGACCGTGGTGGACAAGAACGTGGACCGCAAGGGCACGCGCAAGCTGGCCGAGGCCTATCTGCAATACCTCTACACCGAGGAAGCGCAGGACATCATCGGCAAGAACTTCTACCGCCCGACCTCGGCCAAGGCTCAGGCCAAGTACGCCAAGCAGCTGCCCAAGCTCAAGCTGTTCACCATCGACCAGGCCTTCGGCGGCTGGGACCAGGCGGCGAAAGAGCACTTCGCCGATGGCGGGGTGTTCGACCAGATCTACAGCAAGAAGTAAGTCCGACGCTGCACACATCAGGTTCAGGGAGAAAAAATATGTCGGTACTTCTGATTGCAGGCAGCCCCACGGAGCGGTCCCGCTCGGCGGCCCTGCTGGAGCGGGTCGGGCAGCAACTGGCCCAGCGCGGGATCACCGTGGAGCGCCTGCGCATCCGCGATCTCTCGCCGCAAGCGCTCTTGCTGGCCGACTTCGGCCACCGGTCGGTGGTCGATGCCATCAGCCAGGTGGCGCGGGCGCAAGCCATCGTGGTGGCCACGCCGGTCTACAAGGCGGCCTACAGCGGTGTGCTCAAGGTGCTGCTGGACTTGCTGCCGCAGACGGCATTGAAGGAAAAAGCCGTGCTGCCGCTGGCCACCGGCGGGAGCCCGCACCACATGCTGGCGCTGGACTATGCGCTGCGCCCGGTGCTGCAGTCGCTGGGCGCGCGCCACATCCTGCCGGGCGTGTATGCCACCGATGCACAGGTGACGCTCACGCCCGAGGAGGCCTATGTGATCCACCCGGACATCGAGGCCCGCCTCGACGAAGCCACGACCACGCTGATCAGCGAGGGCCTGCGCCTGCCGCCCACCGCGGGTTTCGAGCCCATTGCCTTCTCGCGCGTGCGATGTAGCGTCTGACGCACCCCGCGCGGCCCTGAGCAGGGCCGACGCCTCCCCCTGTTTCCACTTTTTTTGATCTCCGCGCGGCGGGGCCGGGACGGCCTTGGCCCGCGCACAGCGACAAGGACATCGTCATGACACAAGAACATTCGAGCGAACCGTTTGATCACGCGGACCCAGGCCCGTACTGGTGGTCCGATCTCTTCTACAGCGCCCTCACGGCCATCGGCCTCGTGGCCGGCGTGCTGGTGCTCAACTTCCTGCTCCTGCTGCCCGTGGCGCAAGCCCAGGGCAAGGGGGAGCTGCGCATCGGCTACCAGAAATCGGCCAGCCTCTTCGTGCTGCAGAAGGCCCAGGGCACGCTGGAGAAGCGGCTGGCGCAGCAGGGCGTGAGCCTGAAGTGGGTCGAGTTTCCGGCCGGCCCGCAGCTGCTCGAAGGCCTGAACGTCGGCTCGGTCGACGTGGGTTTCGTTGGCGAGGCGCCGCCCATCTTCGCGCAGGCCGCCGGCGCCAAGTTCGTCTACATCGGCAATGACCCGGCCGCGCCCGAGGCCGAGGCCCTGGTGGTGCCGAAGAACTCGCCCCTCAAGACCGTGGCCCAACTCAAGGGCAAGAAGGTCGCCCTGAACAAGGGTTCCAACGTGCATTACCTGCTGGTCAAGCTGCTGGAAAAACACGGCCTGAAGTACGGCGACATCCAGCCCGTCTTCCTGCCGCCGGCTGACGCGCGCGCGGCTTTCGAACGCGGCGCGGTCGATGCCTGGGCCATCTGGGACCCCTTCCTGGCCGCGGCCGAGAAGCAGACCGGCGCGCGCATCCTGGCCGACGGCAAGGGCGTGGTGAACAACTACGCCTACTACCTGGCCGAACGCAGCTACGTGGAGAAGCGCCCCGAAGTCATCGACGCACTGTTCGCCGACATCGTGGCCCAGGGACGGTGGCTCAAGGCCAACCTCAAGCAGGCCGCGGCCATCATCGCGCCGCTGCAGGGCCTGGACGCCGACGTGGTGGAACTCAACCTGCGTCGTTACCAGTATGGCGTGACGCCGCTGACCGATGCCGTGCTCGCCGAGCAGCAGAAGCTCGCCGACGCCTTTTTCGAACTCAAGCTGATCCCCAAGGCCATCGCCGTGCGCGACGCGGCCTGGCATCCGGCGCGCTGAAACAGGAGGACATGCACCATGAACCAAGCCTCGAATTCCCTGCGTCACCGCCTGCTGCAGATCGTCGGCCTGACGGCCCTGAACTGGGGCCTGGCCGGCCAGATCGCCAGCGCCCAGACCCTCAAGGCCAGGGACCCGGAGCTGCTGCGCATCGGTTACCAGAAGTCCGCCGTGAACCTGGTCATCCTCAAGCAGCAGGGCGTGCTGGAGAAGCGTTTTCCGAACACCAAGGTCAGCTGGATCGAATTCCCGGCCGGACCGCAGTTGCTCGAAGCCCTGTCGGTCGGCAGTCTGGAGTTCGGCCTGACCGGCGATTCACCACCCGTGTTCGCGCAGGCGGCCGGCAAGGACCTGCTCTACGTGGGGGCCGAGCCGCCCAAGCCTGACAGCTCGGCCATCCTGGTGCTCAAGGACTCGCCGGTGAAGAAGCTGGCCGACCTCAAGGGCCGCAAGATCGCCCTGCAAAAGGGCTCCAGCGCACACTACCTGCTGGTACGTGCAGTGGAAAAAGCCGGCCTGCAGTGGAGCGACATCCAGCCCGTGTACCTGGCGCCGGCCGACGCGCGCGCCGCCTTCGAGCGCAAGAGCGTGGACGCCTGGGCCATCTGGGACCCGTACTACGCGGCGACCGAACTGGCCCTGCAGCCGCGTGTGCTGGCCACTGGCCGCGAGCTGTCCAGCAACAACTCGTTCTACCTGGCCTCGCGTCCCTTCGCCACGCAGCATGCCGCCGTGGTGGCCGTGCTGTTCGACGAGTTGTCGCGTGCCGATCGCCAGGCGCAGGAGAACCGCAAGGAGGTGATCAAGCTGATCGCCGGTTTCAGCGGCCTGGACGCCGGCGTGGTCAGCCTCTTCCTGCAGCGCCGGCCCAAGTCGCCCGTGGGGCCGCTGAACGCGCAGACCGTGGCCGACCAACAGCGTGTGGCCGATGCCTTCCTCAAGCTGGGGCTGATTCCCAAACCCGTCACCGTGGCCGAGATCGTGTGGTCACCCGACACGCGCCGCGCCTGAACTTCCATCCCGACATCAAGGAGAAACTGATATGAACGTTTTCTGGTTCCTGCCCATCCACGGCGATGGCCACTATCTTGGCACCTCGCACCTGGCGCGCGCCGTCGACCAGGCCTATCTGCAGCAGATCGCCCAGGCGGCCGAACGCCTGGGCTACGGCGGTGTGCTCATACCCACCGGGCGTTCCTGCGAAGACCCCTGGACCGTGGCCGCCAGCCTGATCCCGGTGACGCAGCGCCTGAAATTCCTGGTGGCCCTGCGCCCGAGCACCATCTCGCCAACGGTGGCAGCGCGCCAGGCGGCGACCTTCGACCGCCTCAGCGGCGGCCGGCTGCTCGTCAACGTGGTGGCTGGCGGCGACGCGGGTGACCTGGAGGCCGACGGCACCTTCCTGAGCCACGACGAACGCTACGAGCACGCGGCCGAGTTCCTGCAGATCTGGCGCCGCCTGCTGGCCGGCGAGAAGGTGGACTTCGACGGCAAGCACCTCAAGGTCAAGGGCGCGAAGCAGCTGTTCCCGGCCCTGCAGAAGCCGCACCCGCCGCTGTATTTCGGCGGTTCCTCGGAAGCCGCGCACGACCTGGCCGCCGAGCAGGTGGAGCTCTACCTGACCTGGGGCGAGCCGCCGGCCGAGGTGGCCAAGAAGTTCGAGGACGTGCGCAAGCGTGCCGCCGCGCAAGGCCGCAAGGTGAAGTTCGGCGTGCGCCTGCACGTGATCCCGCGCGAGACCAACGACCAGGCCTGGGCCGCGGCCGACGATCTCATCAAGTACCTCGACGACGAGACCATCGCCAAGGCGCAGTCCACCTTTGCAGGCATGGATTCCGAGGGCCAGCGCCGCATGCGTTCCCTGCACGGCGGCAGCCGCGCCAAGCTGGAGATCAGTCCCAACCTCTGGGCCGGCGTGGGCCTGGTGCGCGGCGGCGCCGGCACCGCGTTGGTAGGCGACGGCGAGACCATTGCGCGCCGCCTGAAGGAGTACGAGGAGATCGGCGCCGACACCTTTGTGCTCTCCGGTTATCCGCACCTGGAAGAAGCCTACCGCTTCGCCGAGCTGGTGTTCCCGCACATTGGTGTGCAGGCTCCGGCCACGCCGCAGGGCAGTGGCCAGATCAGCCCCTTCGGCGAGATCGTCGCGAACGTGCATGCCCCCGAAGGGCGGCGCGTGGCACAGAGCTGATGGGCCGGCGCATGACACACAACACCCATGATCCGGTCGCCGTGGCCGACACCTCGGTGGAAGCGCCGGGCTTCGGCTTCCTGCTGCCGCCGCAGCTCGACCCCGAAACCGACTGGCGTTACACCGTTGCAGCCTTCGTTTTCCTCAAGAGCGTGGCCCGGCGTTTTGTGCCCTGGCTGCTGCCGCTCAGTCTGCTGGTGCTGTGGCAGGTTTTCTCGGCCCAGGGCTGGCTCTCCACCCGGGTGCTGCCGGCGCCGCTGGAAGTGGTGCGCGCTGCCTGGGGCCTGGCCGTCTCGGGGGAGTTGTGGACCCATGTGCAGGTCAGCGCCGGGCGCGCGCTGGCGGGCCTGGCCATCGGCGGCGGCCTGGGCCTGTTGCTGGGTCTGCTCACCGGTTCGCTGCGCTGGGCCGACGCGCTGCTGGATTCCACCATCCAGATGGTGCGCAACATTCCCGCGCTGGCCCTGATCCCGCTGGTCATCCTGTGGTTCGGCATCGACGAGACGGCCAAGCTCTTCCTGATCGCGGTCTCGGTCTTTTTCCCGATCTACCTTAACACCTCGCACGGCATCCGCAACGTGGACCCGGGGCTGATCGAGATGGGGCGTACCTACGGCCTGTCGCGCTGGCAGCTCTACCGCGAGGTGATCCTGCCGGGCGCGCTCTCCAGCATCCTGGTCGGCCTGCGCTTCTCGCTCGGCCTGATGTGGGTGATCCTGATCGTGGCCGAAACCATCTCGGCCCAGGCCGGCATCGGCTACCTGACCATGAACGCACGCGAGTTCCTGCAGACCGACGTGGTGCTGGTGGGCATCCTGCTCTACGCACTGCTGGGCAAGCTGGCCGACGTCTTCGCCAAGGGCCTGGAGCGCTACTGGCTGCGCTGGCACCCCGGCTATCAGCAGCATTGAACAAGGCACACGCATGACAAACGAAACGAGCAACCCCGGCGTGCGGCTGGAAATCCATAGCCTCTCCAAGCAGTACGGTGAGCGTAAGGTGCTGCGCCAGGCCGATCTGGTGATCGAACCCGGCGAGTTCGTCGCCATCGTGGGGCGCAGCGGTTGCGGCAAGAGCACGCTGCTGCGTCTGGTGGCCGGCCTGGAAACGGCCAGCGAGGGCGAGTTGCGCCTGGACGGACAGGCCGTCACGGGCCTGAGCGACGACACCCGCATCATGTTCCAGGACGCGCGCCTGCTGCCCTGGCGGCGTGTGCGCGACAACGTGGCTCTGGGCCTGCCGAAAGAGCAACGGGCCCGGGCCGACGAAGTGCTGGCCCAGGTGGGCCTGGGCGAACGCCTGGGCGACTGGCCGGCCAAGCTCTCGGGCGGGCAACGCCAGCGCGTCTCGCTGGCGCGCGCCCTGGTGCACCAGCCGCGCCTGCTGCTGCTGGACGAGCCGCTGGGCGCGCTGGATGCGCTCACGCGCATCGAGATGCACCAGCTGATCGAAGGCCTGTGGCGCAAGAACGGCTTCACGGCGCTGCTGGTCACACACGATGTGCAGGAAGCCGTGGCCCTGGCCGACCGCGTGATCCTGATCGAGGACGGCCGCATTGCGCTGGACGAGCACATCAAGCTGGCGCGTCCGCGCGAGCGGGGCGACGCGGCCTTTGCGGCGATCGAGAACCGCATCCTGCACCGCGTGCTGCAACAACCCGAACGCGACACCGACACCTCGGCCGACGCACGCTGGCCCGGCATCCCCGCCGCCGGCCTGCGCTGGGCGATCTGAATTCTTCAACGGACTTATCAAGGAGTAACACCATGTCCATCCAAGCCATCAACGTACGCAACCAGTTCCGCGGCAAGATCAAGGAGATCATCCGCGGCGACGTCGTCTCCGAGATCGACGTCGAGACGCCCTGGGGCATCGTCACCTCGGTCATCACCACGCGCTCGGTCAACGACCTGAGCCTCAAGCCGGGCGTCGAGGTCGTGGCCCTGGTCAAGGCCACCGAGGTCTCGCTGGCCAAGATCTGAGTTCGCCGCAAGAGCGCGGTACACAGCGATGCCCCCGCGCCGACGCGGCGGCCCTCGCGTCGGTATCATTCCCCACGCCAGCGCCCTATGCGCTGCGCGTGTGAAATGGAGTATCGCCCCGCATGACCACCGGCCCCACCGGATCCCCCTTGCGTCCGTCTCAGGACGCCGCCGCATCCGAATTCCAGGGCCTGCGCATCGTGCCGGCCCGCCACCCGGGGCGTACCTTGAGCACGGTGTTCGCCGTGATCGTCATCGCGCTGGTCTTGTATTCGGTCTTCACCAACCCGCGCTGGGGTTGGCCCGTGTTTGCCGAATGGTTCTTCGCTGGGCCCGTGCTCGAAGGCCTGGGCCTCACGCTGCTGCTGACCGTGGTGAGCGCCGTGCTGGGTTTCAGCCTGGGCACGCTGCTGGCGCTGGCGCGGGTGTCGTCCTCGCCGCTGCTCTCGCGCCTGTCCTTTGTTTACATCTGGCTGTTCCGCTCGATCCCCGTGATCGTGCTGCTGCTGCTGGTCAACAACCTGGGTTACCTCTACGAGACGGTGGCGCTGGGGGTGCCCGGCACGGACTGGACCTGGTTCTCCTACCCGACGGTGCAGCTCATCAGCCCCTTTGCGGCGGCCATCATCGGGCTCACGCTCAACCAGTCGGCCTATTCGGCCGAGATCATCCGCGGCGGCATCCTCTCGGTGGACCAGGGCCAGCACGAGGCGGCCTCGGCCCTGGGCCTGCCGCGCTGGCGCCAGGCGGTGCGCATCGTGCTGCCGCAGGCCATGCGCTCCATCCTGCCCGCGGGTTTCAACGACCTGATCGGCCTGGCCAAGGGCACGTCCATGGTCTACATCCTGGCGCTGCCCGAGCTGTTCTACACGATCCAGATCATCTACCGCCGCAACCTGGAGGTGATCCCGCTGCTGATGGTCGCCACGGTCTGGTACCTGGTCATCCTGACGGTGCTCACCCTGATCCAGCGCCAGATCGAACTGCATTACGCACGCGGCGCGCTGCGCAACCCCACGCCTTCGGTGTTCACGCGGGTAGCGCGGGTCTGGCGTGCGCGCCGCGTCGCGCCGGTCGAGCTGGCACCGGCCGCCGCCCAAGCCGCCGGGGCGGTCGAGCCCGGCACGGGCGCCGAGGTGCGCGTCACCGGCCTGGTAAAGAGCTATGGCAGCCAGCGTGTGCTGGACGAGGTCTCGCTCACCGTGCCCGCGGGCAGCGTGACGGTGATCATCGGGCCCTCGGGTTCGGGCAAGTCCACGCTGCTGCGGTGCATCAACCACCTGGAGCGTGCCGACGCCGGTTTCATCTCGCTGGACGGTCAGCTCATCGGCTACCGCCGCCTGGGCGATACGTTGCACGAACTGTCCGAGCGCGAGCTGCTGCTGCGCCGTGCCGACGTGGGCATGGTGTTCCAGAACTTCAATCTCTTCCCGCACCTCAGCGTGCTGGAGAACCTGACCGAAGCGCCGCGTTTTGTGCGCGGCCTGCCGCGCGAGCAGGCGAGGGCGAGTGCGCTGGCGCTGCTGGCACGTGTGGGCCTGGCCGACAAGGCCGAGGCCTATCCGCGCCAGCTGTCGGGCGGGCAGCAGCAGCGTGTGGCGATAGCGCGCGCGCTGGCGCTCAAGCCCAAGGTGCTGCTCTTCGACGAACCGACCTCGGCGCTGGACCCGGAGCTCGTGGGCGAGGTGCTCGACGTCATCAAGGAACTGGCACGCTCGGGCACCACGCTGCTCATCGTCACGCACGAGATCGGCTTCGCACGCGAAGTGGCCGATACCGTGGTCTTCATGGAGCAGGGGCGTATCCTGGAGTCCGGACCGCCCGAACGCCTCTTCACCGCCCCCTCGCACCCGCGCACCGCAGAATTTCTGGCCAAGGTTCTTTGAACCCGCCTTCCGACTTTTCACGTGACCCGAATGGAATCCTGACCATGAACATCGCACGCAAGAACTTTCTCTCCACGTTGCTGCTGGTGTGGCTGACGGCCCTGGCCCTGCCTGCGAGCGCCCAGGGCAAGCTGCTGGTGCCCGACCTGAGCCCCGAGCAGCGCGGCCGTCCGCGTTCGGAGCCGGTGTCCGAGGCGCTCAAGCTGGTGCCCAGGAACTACAAGTTCGCCAAGGAGGGCGTGCTCGTTGTCGGCACGACCACGGGGCGCCTGCCGATCGGTGCCTATGCGCTGGACAACCGCACGCCCGTGGGCAATGCGCCGGACATGGCGCAGCTGATGGCCGACAGCCTGGGCCGCAAGCTCGAACTGGTGTCGGTGGCCTGGTCGGACTGGCCGCTGGCCCTGCAGTCGGGCAAGTTCGACGTGGTGATCTCCAATATCACCGTGACCGAGGAGCGCAAGGAGAAGTTCGACTTCTCCACCTACCGCAGTGATCTGCTGGGCTTTTACGTGGACAGCGCCTCGAAGATCCAGTCCATCAAGGAACCCAAGGACGTCGCGGGTCTCAAGGTGGTGGTGGGCGCGAGCACCAGCCAGGAGCAGATCCTGCTGCGCTGGAACCAGCAGAACATCGCCGCCGGCCTCAAGCCCGTGGAGGTGCAGTACCACGAGGACGATGTGGTGCTTTACCTCGCCCTGGCCTCGGGCCGAGCCGACGTGTACTTCGCGCCCAACGGCATTGCGGCCTACCACGCGCGCAATGGCAAGTCGCGCCTGGTCGGCACGCTGCCCGGTGGCTGGCCGCAGTCGGCCGAGATCGGTGCGGCTACGCGCAAGGGCTCGGGCCTGGCCGACGCGATCACCGCGGCGATCAACGCGCAGATCCGCAACGGCAACTACCAGAAGACCCTGGAACGCTGGAACCTGCAGTCCGAGGCCGTGACGCAGGCGCGTACCAATCCGCCGGGTCTGACCAAACGCTGAGACCACCGACGGCCTGCCACGCAGGCCGTTTTTCTTTCCGCACCTGCTTGCTACTTGGACGGGCTCGCGTTGCTCATGCCTTTTTTGATATTAGCTAACTTCCATATATTCGTTTGAGTTTTGAAGACAGCCTCTGACAATGAAGTTCATTGATCAGCAGGAGGTTTTCATGAGCACATTGCGCCTGGGCGACACCGCCCCCGATTTCACGCAGGATTCCACCGCCGGCCCCATCCGTTTCCATGAGTGGGCCGGTAATAGTTGGGTGGTCCTGTTCTCCCACCCGGCCGACTTCACGCCCGTGTGCACCACCGAACTCGGCAAGACGGCTACCCTGTCGGGTGAATTCGCGAGGCGAGGTGTCAAGCCCATCGCCGTCAGCGTCGACCCGCTCGACTCGCATGGCAAGTGGGTGCTGGACATCAACGAGACCCAGAACACCACGGTCAACTTCTCCATCCTGGCCGATGCGGACAAGAAGGTGGCCTCGCTCTACGACATGATCCACCCCAAGGCCTCGACCACGGCCACGGTGCGCAGCGTCTTCATCATCGACCCGAAGAAAGTGATCCGCACCACCTTCACCTATCCGGCCAGCACCGGGCGCAACTTCGACGAGATCCTGCGCGTCATCGACTCGCTGCAGCTCACCGACAGCCACAAGGTCGCCACGCCCGCCAACTGGAAGGACGGCGATGACGTGGTCATCGTCCCCAGCCTGCAGGACCCGGCCGAACTCGCCCAGCGTTTTCCCAAGGGTTTCCGTGCCGTGCGGCCCTACCTGCGCCTCACGCCGCAGCCCAACAAGTAAGCCACCGAAGGCAGAGGGAGAACCGCGATGGCAGACGACGTGCGCATCCTCATCGTGCCGGGCTGGCGTGATTCCGGCCCCGGCCACTGGCAGACCCTGTGGGACCAGCGTTATGCGAACACGGTGCGTGTGCAGCAGGACAACTGGCTCACGCCGGCGCGCGCGGCCTGGGTGAACGCCATCACCCGCACCATCCTGGAGCAGCCCGGGCCGGTGGTCGTTGCGGCGCACAGCCTGGGCTGCATTGCCATCACCCACCTGCCGCCCGAGGCCGAGGCCCGCATTGCCGGCGCACTGCTGGTGGCCCCGGCCGATCCCGAGCGGCGCTCGGTGCTGGCCGATTTCGCGCCCGTGCCCAGCCGCAAGCTGCCTTACCGCAGCATCGTCGTGGCCAGCAGCAACGACCCCTTCTGCCCGATCCGCCTGTCCGGCGCGTACGCGCGCAACTGGGGCAGCGAGTTCGTGCGCGTACCCGATGCCGGGCACATCAACGTGGACTCGGGTCACGGCCCCTGGCCGCTGGGTGTGGCCCTGCTTCAGTCGCTGGTGGGCGAGGGCGGTTTGGCCGACAAGGCGCTCGCCGCCAGCCGCAGTACAGCGCAAGCCCAACCCCTGCCCACGGCCTGAGCGCGGCAGACGGCACGCCTTCAAACCAGCGGTTATGAATTAACTACAAAACTGTCGTTTGAGTTTGAAGCGGGCGTCTCCACAATTCATTTCACACCGATCACAGCACTTTTCCCAAGCGAAATCACCATGAAGATCAAGCACTACGCCACCCTGACCCTGGCCGCCCTGGCCCTGAGCACCAGCACCCTGGCCAGCGCCCAGACCCTGCTCAACGCCTCCTACGACGTGGCGCGCGAGTTCTACAAGGACTACAACGTGGCCTTCGCGGCCCACTACAAGAAGACCACGGGCAAGGACGTCAAGATCGACCAGGCCCATGGCGGCTCCAGCGCCCAGGCGCGCGCCGTCAACGACGGCCTGGAGGCCGACGTGGTGACCATGAACACCACCACCGACATCGAGTTCCTGGCCTCCAAGGGCCTGGTGGCCGCCGACTGGACCAAGCGTTTCCCCAACAACGCCTCGCCCACCACGTCGACCATGCTCTTCCTGGTGCGCAACGGCAACCCCAAGAACATCAAGGACTGGGACGACCTCATCAAGCCCGGCGTGCAGGTCGTGGTGGTCAACCCCAAGACCGGCGGCAACGGCCGCATGGCCTACCTGGCCGCCTGGGGTTCGGTGCGCAAGAAGGGTGGTACCGACGCGCAGGCCGCCGAGTTCGTGGCCAAGCTCTACAAGAACGTGCCCATCCTGGCCAAGGGCGGGCGTGATGCCACCACCGTCTTCCTGCAGCGCAATATCGGCGACGTGCTGATCACCTTCGAATCCGAAGTGGTCTCGGTGGACCGCGAGTTCGGCGCCGGCAAGGTCGACGCCATCCACCCCTCCAGTAGCATCGTGGCCGAGAACCCGGTTGCCGTGGTGGAGCGCACCGTGGCCAAGAAGGGCACGCGCGAACTGGCCAAGGCCTACCTGGACTACCTGTACTCGGAAGAGGCGCAGGAGATCGCCGCCAAGCACGCCCTGCGTCCGCGCAACGCCAATGTGCTGAAGAAACACGCGGCCACCTTCAAGCCGGTCCAGTTCTTCACCGTGCAGGATTATTTCGTGAGCCTGGGTGAAGCGCAGAAGGTGCACTTCAACGACGGCGGCAAGTTCGATCAGCTCTACACGGTCAAGTAAATGACAGCCGCCACCCTGAGCACGCCGCTGCCCGCGGCCGCTGTGCCCCGGCGTGCCCCGCGGCGTGTGCTGCCCGGCTTCAACCTGACGCTGGGCTACGCCATCCTGTACCTGAGCCTGATCGTCCTGATCCCGCTCTCGGCCCTGGTCTTCAAGACCTTCACGCTGAGCTGGGAGCAGTTCTGGGCTGCGGTCACCTCGCCGCGCGTGCTGGCCTCCTACCGCCTGACCTTCGGCGCCTCGCTGATCGCCGCGCTGGTCAACGTGGTCTTCGGCCTGCTGGTGGCCTGGGTGCTGGTGCGCTACCGCTTCCCGGGCAAGAAGATCGTCGACGCGTTGGTGGATCTGCCGTTTGCGCTGCCCACGGCCGTGGCCGGCATCGCGCTCACGGCCCTGCTGGCGGGCAATGGCTGGGTCGGCCAGGTCTTCGAACCCTGGGGCATCCAACTGGCGTTCAACCCGAACGGCGTGGTGATCGCGCTGATCTTCATCGGCCTGCCTTTCGTGGTGCGCACGGTGCAGCCGGTGCTCGAAGACGTGGAGAAAGAGCTGGAAGAGGCCGCCACCAGCCTGGGCGCCACGCGCTGGCAGACCTTCCGCTACGTGATCTTTCCGTCCATCGCGCCGGCGCTGCTCACGGGCTTTGCCATGGCCTTCGCCCGCGCCATCGGTGAATACGGTTCGGTCATCTTCATCGCGGGCAATATGCCCATGGTGTCGGAGATCACGCCGCTCATCATCATCGGCAAGCTGGAGCAATACGACTACGCCGGTGCCACCGCCGTGGCCCTGGTGCTGCTGGTGATCTCTTTCATCCTGCTGCTGCTCATCAACGGGCTGCAATCCTGGCAGCGCAAGAAATCATGAATACACCCCTGAGCCAGACCCGCGCAGCGAGTCCGTCTTCCCCTCAAGGGGACAACGCTGGCGGCCCGGCGAAGCCGGTTCCGCGGCGTTCCCCGAAGAAGTCATCTGCAGCCCGTGCAGGCACCACCGAGCCGGCCTGGGTGCGCTACACGCTCATCGGTGTGGCTCTGGCCTTCATGTTCCTGTTCCTGGTGCTGCCGCTGGCAGCCGTTTTCACCGAGGCCCTGCGCAAGGGCTGGGCGGCCTATTGGGAAGCGCTCAAGGAACCCGACGCCTGGGCCGCCATCCGCCTCACGCTGATCACCGCGGCCATCGCCGTGCCGCTCAACCTGGTCTTCGGCGTGGCCGCGGCCTGGGCCATCGCCAAGTACGAATTCCGCGGCAAGGCTTTCCTGACCACGCTGGTGGACCTGCCGTTTTCGGTCTCGCCCGTGGTGGCCGGCCTGATCTATGTGCTGGTCTTCGGCGCGCAGGGCTGGCTGGGCCCCTGGCTGCAGGCGCACGACATCAAGATCATCTTTGCCGTGCCCGGCATCGTGCTGGCCACCGTCTTCGTGACTTTTCCCTTCATTGCGCGCGAACTCATCCCGCTGATGCAGGCCCAGGGCAACGAGGAGGAGCAGGCCGCCATCGTGCTGGGCGCCACCGGCTGGCAGACCTTCTGGTACGTGACCCTGCCCAACATCAAGTGGGGCCTGATCTACGGCGTCATCCTCTGCAATGCGCGCGCCATGGGCGAGTTCGGTGCGGTGTCCGTGGTCTCGGGCCACATCCGCGGCCAGACCAACACCATGCCCCTGCACGTGGAGGTGCTCTACAACGAGTACCAGTCCGTCGCGGCCTTTGCCGTGGCCTCGCTGCTGGCGCTGCTGGCGCTGGTCACCCTGGTCATCAAGTCCGTCGTCGAGTGGCGCCACGAACGCGAGCTCAAGGCCGCGGCCGAATTGCCGCCCGAGCGGCCGTCCTCTCTCGTTGTGCCCGTGCCGGCCCATTGAAAGTACATCATGAGCATCGAAATCCGCGACATCAGCAAGCAGTTCGGCGACTTCCACGCCCTGCGCAACGTCAACCTCGACATCCAGTCCGGCGAACTGGTCGCGCTGCTGGGCCCCTCGGGCTGCGGCAAGACCACGCTGCTGCGCATCATCGCCGGCCTGGAAACGCCGGACCAGGGCACCATCCTGTTCAGCGGCGAAGACACCACCGAGGTGCACGTGCGCGAGCGCAATGTGGGTTTCGTGTTCCAGCACTACGCGCTGTTCCGCCACATGACCGTGTTCGACAACGTGGCCTTCGGCCTGCGCATGAAACCGCGTGCCCAGCGTCCCAGCGAAGCCCAGATCAAGGCCAAGGTGCACGAGCTGCTGAGCCTGGTGCAGCTGGACTGGCTGGCCGACCGCTACCCCTCCCAGCTCTCGGGCGGCCAGCGCCAGCGCATCGCCCTGGCGCGTGCGCTGGCCGTGGAGCCCAAGGTGCTGCTGCTGGACGAGCCCTTCGGCGCGCTGGACGCCAAGGTGCGCAAGGAATTGCGCCGCTGGTTGCGCCGCCTGCATGACGAACTGCACGTGACCAGCATCTTCGTCACCCACGACCAGGAAGAGGCGTTGGAGGTGGCCGACCGCGTGGTCCTCATGAACCACGGCCAGATCGAGCAGATCGGCACCCCGCAGCAGGTCTGGGACCACCCCGCCAGCCCCTTCGTCTACGGTTTCCTGGGCGACGTCAACCTCTTCCACGGCCGGGTGGAGCAGGGCGAAGTGGTGATCGGGCAGGGCCAGCAGGGCTTGCGCCTGGATACCCCCGAGCACCGCGACAGCGCGGATGGCAAGGCCTTTGCCTACGTGCGCCCGCACGACTTCGAGGTGCAGCGCTACGCCACCGGTGCCACCGGCATCGCGGCGCGCCTGAGCCGGGCCATCGTGGTCGGCCCGATCGCACGATTGGAACTTATTCCCGAGGACGCGACTCAATCCGGGGACAATGCGGTCATCGAGGCGCAGATTCCTGCGTCACAATACCGCGAACTCGGTCTGACAGAGGGCGAACTGCTGGTGCTGACACCACGCAAGGCCCGCGTTTTCGTGGAAGGAAGTCCTGATCTTGCCCAAGCTGCCTGAACTCACCCCCCGGCGCGTCTATGCGCTGATTGCCGCCATCTGCGTGGCCTTGCTGGCTTTCGGCCTCTACCTGCAGCATGTGGTGGGTCTTGAACCCTGCCCGATGTGCATCGTGCAGCGCTACACCATGGTGCTGATCGCCGTGGTCGCGGCCATCGGCGCGGCGGTTTCGGGGCGCCGCACCCACGTCGCGCTGGCCGGGCTGCTGGCCGCCCTGGCCGCTTTCGGCGCCTTCGTCGCCGCCCGCCAGAGCTGGCTGCAGTGGTACCCGCCCGAGATCGCCACCTGCGGTCGCGACTTCTACGGCATGATCGAAAACTTCCCCCTGCAGCGCGCCATTCCCATGATCTTCAAGGGCTCGGGTGACTGCACGGCCATCGACTGGACCTTCCTGGGCGGCTCCATCGCCAACTGGTCTTTCCTGTGGTTTGTGGCCTTTGCGGTGCTTGCGCTTGGGCTGCTGCTGCGCCTGTCGCCTCGGAAAACCTGAGCTTTTCCAGCTTTTCCTTCTGCGTTCATCGGGCCATAATGGGTCGGCAAAGTTGGGCCACGCCCGATGGTTCGGGCCTGGCGTGACGCCAAGGAATCCTGCATGAACAATCTGAAAATCTCCACCCGCCTGCTGCTGCTGCTGGCGGTCCTGTCGGCCTTGCTGATCGTCATCGGTGCGATCGGTCTCTTTGGCATCAGCAGGTCCAATGCCGCCCTCAAGACGGTGTACGAAGACCGCACGGTGCCAATGGCGCAATTGGCGCAGATTCAGTACCTGCAAATTCGCAGTCGACTCGTCATATCGAATACTTTGCTGACCCCGACGCCTGAGCAGATCACCAAGTACTCGGACGAAGTCGAGCGCAATGTTGCAACGACCGCGAAGCTCTGGTCCGAATACACAGCCACACAGCTGACTCCGGAAGAATCCAGTATCGCCAAGACTTATGCCGAAAATCGGCGAAAGTTGACCGAGGAAGGCTTTTTGCCGGCGATCAAGGCGCTGCGTGCAAACGACTTGGGTGAAGCGATGGTAGTGGTGCAGGAAAAGATCAACCCGCTTTTTGATGCTGTGCGTGACTCTGCAAACGCCATCATGAAGTTGCAGGTGGATGTCGCCAAGCAGGAGTTCGACATATCCGTCGCGCGGTACCAGACGATTTTCATGGCTTCAATCGCCGCCATTGCGATCGGTGTGGTGTTCGCCTGGGTGCTGGGCTTGGCCCTGATCCGCGGCATCTCGCGTTCGCTGCAGAGTGCCGTCACGCTGTCCGAAGCGGTGGCCCAGGGCGATCTGTCCGTGCGCGTCCATGCCACAGGCAAGGACGAAGTGGCCCGGGTGCTGCAGTCGCTCACCACCATGCAGCACAACCTGGCGCAGATCGTGGGCCGGGTACGCCAGGGGAGTGAATCGGTCTCCACCGCCAGCGCCGAGATCGCCCAGGGCAACAGTGACCTGAGCGCGCGCACCGAGTCCCAGGCCAGCGCGCTCGAAGAAACCGCGGCCAGCATGGAGGAACTTTCCTCCACGGTGAAGCAGAACGCCGACAATGCCCGCCAGGCCAACCAGCTGGCCCAGAGCGCCAGCACCGTGGCCGTGCAGGGCGGCGAGGTCGTGTCCCAGGTGGTGGACACGATGAAGGGCATCAATGATTCGAGCAAGAAGATTGCCGACATCATCAGCGTGATCGACGGCATCGCCTTCCAGACCAACATCCTGGCGCTGAACGCCGCGGTGGAAGCCGCGCGTGCCGGTGAGCAGGGCCGCGGTTTTGCCGTGGTGGCCGGCGAGGTGCGCAACCTGGCCAGCCGTTCAGCCGAAGCGGCCAAGGAGATCAAGACCCTGATCACGGAGAGCGTGGAGCGTGTTGGTCACGGCACCACCCTGGTGGACCAGGCCGGCGCCACCATGAGCGAAGTGGTGGCCAGCATCCGCCGCGTGACCGACATCATGGGCGAGATCAGTGCCGCCAGCGCCGAGCAGAGTTCCGGCGTGTCCCAGGTGGGCGAAGCCGTCACGCAGATGGACCACGCCACGCAGCAGAACGCCGCGCTGGTCGAAGAGATGGCGGCCGCGGCCGGCAGCCTCAAGGGCCAGGCCCAGGAACTGGTGCAGGCCGTGGCCGTGTTCAAGCTCGCGCAGGGTGCCGGTGCTGTGTCCCAGGCGGCAAGCGGCCGTCCGAAGGTGCCGGCGGCAGCGCCGACGCCAAGCAGGACGCAGGCTGGCAAGCCCGCTCTCGCGCCCAGGCTGAATGCACCTGCCGTGTCCAAGCCCACCACCGCCAAGGCCGGGCCGGCCGACGGTGATTGGGAAAATTTCTGAAGACCAGCGCGGGGAGCCTCCCCGCGCCCGTCCTCCACCCTTGCAAGCGCCGAGATGGGCCTGGTGGCCACCACTGTTTGAAAAATTTCTGGAAAATTGTATGAACGAAATAAAACTGTCGACCCGTCTCGGACTGGGTTTTGGCGCGCTGATTATCTTGCTGGTGATCGTCATCGGGCTGACGCTGCTGCGCATGAGCGGCATCAATGCAGAGGTGGATACCCTGCTGCACAACCGTGGCCCCAAGGTTGAAAAACTCAACGACATCGCCTTCCGGGCCATGGACAACGCACGCATCGTGCGCAACGTCATCCTGCTCGCCGATGAAAAAGGCAAGGTCTCCAACAAGGAGGCGTACGAGCGCAATGTTGCCGCCATCAGCGAGCATGTGGCTTACCTGGAGAAGACCATCGTGGCAGCGGACGACAAGGAAAACCTGCAGGCGTTCAAGACGGCGCGGGTGGCCTACGTCAGCTACACCGGGGAAGTGCTGCAGCTCGCGCTGGCGAACAAAAATGAAGAAGCTACCCGGGTTCTGTATGGCCCGGGCTACGCGACACAGGCCGCTTATTTCGCGGCCATCACCAAGTTGCGCGACAACCAGAAGTCCAAGATGGCAGAGACAGGCCTGAATGCCGAAGCGAGCTATCGCAGCACGCGCAACATCGTTGTTGTTGTTGGCGCCCTGGCCATCCTGTTGGGGCTGGTGCTGGCGATCCTGATCACGCGCAGCGTCGGCAGGCAGCTGGGTGGTGAGCCCTCGGTCGCCGCGGCGCTGGCCCAGGCCGTGGCGCAAGGTGACCTGAGCGCACGCATTGAGGTGCGCGCCGGGGACACCACCAGCCTGCTGGCCCAGCTCAAGACCATGCAGGAAAGCCTGGTCAAGGTGGTCAGCGATGTGCGCCAGGGCAGCGAGTCGGTGTCCACCGCCAGCGCCGAGATCGCCCAGGGCAACCAGGACCTCAGTGCCCGGACCGAGAGTCAGGCCAGCGCGCTCGAAGAGACCGCCGCCTCGATGGAAGAGTTGTCTTCCACCGTCAAGCAGAACGCCGACAACGCCAAACAAGCCAACCAGCTGGCACAGAACGCCAGCACGGTGGCCGTCAAGGGTGGTGAGGTGGTGGCGCAGGTGGTCGACACCATGAAGGGCATCAACGACAGCTCGCGCAAGATTGCCGACATCATCAGCGTGATCGACGGCATCGCCTTCCAGACCAACATCCTGGCGCTCAATGCGGCGGTGGAAGCCGCGCGTGCGGGTGAGCAGGGCCGCGGTTTTGCCGTGGTGGCTTCCGAAGTGCGCTCATTGGCCGGACGCAGTGCCGACGCCGCCAAGGAAATCAAGACCCTGATCACCGCCAGTGTGGAGCGCGTGGAGCAGGGCACGGTGCTCGTCGATCAGGCCGGTACCACGATGAACGAGGTGGTGGCCAGCATCCGTCGCGTGACCGACATCATGGGCGAGATTAGCGCGGCCAGCGCCGAGCAGAGCGCCGGTGTGGCCCAGGTGGGCGAGGCCGTGGTGCAGATGGACCAGGCCACGCAGCAGAACGCCGCGCTGGTGGAAGAGATGGCCGCGGCCGCTGGCAGTCTCAAGGGCCAGGCCCAGGAACTGGTGCAGGCTGTGGCCGTGTTCAAGCTCGCGCAAGGTGAGGGCTCTGCGGTGCGCGCAGCGGTGCCACACGCCGCTGCCAGCCCGTCCAGGACGCTGGCAGCGCCGCGCGCACCGGCGACGAAAACTGGGGCACTTGTTACCATCCCAGCGCCAGTGAAGGTCGGCGATGCTGGCAAGGAGTGGGAGAGCTTTTGAGGGCTTGCACGGGGCCCGATCGTGAACCAGCCAGGGAACCCAGGCCCGGGCATACCTTGACTTAGGTCATTTATCCCAGATCCAGGCCACTTGGTGTGGATTTGTGCATTGACGGCCCGTTTCCCGTGCCTTAGGCTGGGGACACTGAGTCGACACGGGCCCACCCGTGCATGCCAGTGCTCTCAGGGAGAGCTCATCCAGCTGGAGTTTCCATTTCCCATGAACCATACTGAATCAAGCTCATTTGCGAATTCCTCAGGCACTTCGGCGCAAGGCCTGCTGGGGGACAAGATCATGCTGGCGGCCATCGCCCTGAGCGCCGTGGCGGCCGTCATCCTGGGGTTCAGCTTTGTCGAATCGGCTATGGCCTGGGGCGCATCAGCCGCTCTGTTGGTGCTGGCCGGCCTGGTCTACGTGACGAGCAAGGGCACGCTGAGTTCGCGGCTGGCGCTGGCCGTGATCCAGTCGCTTTTTGTGGCCTTGCACATCGACCTGGCGCGCGGCATGACCGAACTCCACTTTGGTGTGTTCGTCACGCTGGCCTTGCTGCTGGTCTACCTGGACTGGCGGCCCATCGTGTTGTCGGCAGTGACCTTTGCCGTGCACCACGTGCTGTTCGACCGCTTGCAGGCCGCCGGCTTCGGCCTGTACTGCCTGACGCAGCCCAATTTCGGCATCGTCGTGATCCATGCGGTTTATGTCGTGATCCAGACGGCGCTGGAAGTCGTGTTGGCCGTGATGATGGGGCGCACCGCGCGCCAGGGCCTCGAACTGGGCCAGTTGGTGGCGGCGGTGGACCGGCCGGACGGGATCGCCCTGGACGGTGTGAAGCAGATTCCGGTCAGTACGCCCGTGGCGCAGACCCT
This sequence comes from Hylemonella sp., assembly GCA_034366585.1. Taxonomy (GTDB): domain Bacteria; phylum Pseudomonadota; class Gammaproteobacteria; order Burkholderiales; family Burkholderiaceae_C; genus Hylemonella. The sequence goes on along the minus strand of JAXMMJ010000130.1, from coordinate 418 downwards.
CAAGACCACTCTTGACCGCATGGCCTCGGCCGTGGCGGCCGTGCGCAGTTCTGCCGGCAGCATGGACGTGGCTTGTGCCGAAATTGCCAGCGGCAACCATGACCTCAGTGCGCGCACCGAGAGCCAGGCCAGCGCGCTGGAGGAAACAGCCGCTTCGATGGAAGAGCTTTCTTCCACGGTGAAACAGAACGCCGACAACGCCCGACAGGCCAACCAACTGGCGCAGAGTGCGTCCACGGTGGCTGTCCAGGGCGGTGAAGTGGTGGCCCAGGTGGTGGACACCATGAAGGGCATCAATGATTCGAGCAAGAAGATTGCCGACATCATCAGCGTGATCGACGGCATCGCCTTCCAGACCAATATCCTGGCGCTCAATGCCGCGGTCGAAGCCGCCCGCGCGGGCGAACAGGGCCGCGGT
>JAXMMJ010000129.1:0-59108 GCA_034366585.1 Hylemonella sp. | reverse complement strand
CACCTGGTGGCGCACCCGCAAGGGTTTCGATGTGGTGCATTCGCACGAGAACACCTGGCACGGCCAGGTGCAGACCGTGCACGTGCGGCCCTTGCGCCACAACCTGCTGCACGGTCGCCGTGGCCTGGGCCGCGTGCTGCGCTGGCTCAAGGTGGCGACCAGCCCGCGCCTGATCACCTACGTCTGGCTGGAGGGTGCCAGGTTCAGGCGCAGGCCCGGCCGAGCCATCGTGGCCACCTCCAGCACGCTGCGGCTCGAGTGCGAGCAGGCCTATCCGGCCAGCCGCAAGCGACTGTCGGTGATCACGCCGGGCACCTATCTTCGGCAGGACACCATCACGCGGACCCTCGCGCGCCGACAGCTCGATCTGCCGCCCGAGGTGCCCCTGCTGCTGTTTGTGGCCAACGACTACAAGCGCAAGGGGCTCGATACGCTGCTGCAGGCACTCGCCAAGCTGCCCGCCGAGGTGCATCTGGCTGTGGCAGGGAATCCGGCACCCATTGCGCACTACCGGCAGCAGGCGGAAAAGTTGGGGGTGGCGACCCGGGTGCATTTCCTCGGATCGCAGGATGATCTCGTCCCGGCCTATCGGGCCGCCGACTGCCTCGCCCACCCGACATTGGAAGACAGCTATGCCATGGTGGTGCTCGAAGCCATGGCGCACGGCCTGCCGGTGGTGGTCAGCGGCCCGGCGCATTGCGGCATCTCGCGGGAACTGCATGACGGCCACGAGGCCCTGCTGCTGCACGACCCCCGCGATGCCCAGGCCCTGGCGCGCCTGCTGCGCTCCGTGCTCGACCAGCCCGAGCTTGCCGACCAGCTGCGCCAGCATGGCCTGGTGTTTGCACAGGCGCATACTTGGGAAAGCGCCGCGCTGCAATACGAAGCGCTTTACCGGCAGGCTGCCGAGCTAGCGGGCCAAGGCCGGTAAACTACCGGGCGCAACATCTGCTTTCTACAAGCCTACATGCCTGCAGTGAAATCCCCGGAAAGTATCCAGCAAGACCTGGTCCACCTGCTTGACGGCCAGGATGGGCTGGAGTTCTCTGTGCTGGTCGGTAGCCGTGCCACTGGCAAGGCGCATGAGGCCAGCGACTGGGACATCGCATTGCAGTGGAATCATCAGCTTGACTGGCTGACCGCTGTTTCTCGTACTGAAGTGCTGCGGCGTCAGCTTGCTGAGGTCCTGAGGGTGGGCGAGCAGACAGTGGATCTGATCGATCTGCGGCGGGCCAACCTTGCCATGCGGGCTGCCGTGGCGGAGGAGGGCCAGCCGCTGACTGGGCAGGACGGCTTGGTGTGGATGCACTTCCTGCGCCGCACCTGGCGCGATCTGGAAGATTTCTACTGGGAGCGGCAGCATGCGGCTTGACCTCTACCAGGCCGAGGCCGCCAGGGTGGCCAGCGAGCAGCAGGCCTTGCTGGACCAGGCCCGCGCCATCCTTGCGCAAGGCCGCCCCCTTTCTGGGCTGGAGCAGGGCGGCGTGCTGCATGCGCTGCAGGTGCTGGTTGAGAATTCCATCGGTAAATCCAAGCAACTGCTCAAGGCACGCGGCCAGAACGTGCCGGTGTCCGGCTACGATGCCTTCAGTGCCCTGGCTGATCTGGGTTTGATCCAGCCTCAGGATCTGAGCAGTTGGAACGCGGTCGTCGGCCTGCGCAACAGGATCGTGCATGACTATATGAATATTGATATGGCTCAGGTCCTGTCTCTGGTTGTGGCGAACCAGCCGCAGTTCATCGTCGATTTCCTGAGCAAGCGGTTTGACTAGCGTCCCTTGTCCTCCGCACCAACGCTGGCTCATCCTGGCCCATGCCTTCAATATGGACGGCCGGGCCGCCAGCCAGACCATCACCGACAAGCTCCCGCATCTGCGCGCCGCTGGCATCGAGGTGGTGGTGCTCAGTGGCGTGTCCGGCACCCGGGACAAGGTCGTCGAACACCATCAGCTCTGGCCCGCGGGCCCAGCCGGCCTGCGCTTTGAATTGCGCCATGTGCTGCGCCGGCGCTTTGACAACCGTATCGTCTACCGCATCCTGATGACCCTGGCCTCGCTCGTGCTGCTGCCCGGGTTGATCCTCGAAAAGCTGCTGCGCCCGGTGGAAAGTTCCTGGTCCTGGTGGCTCAGTGCCTATGTGAAGGGCAGGGCGCTGGCCCGCCAGCAGCCTTTCGACCTGATCTATTCCACGGGCGGCGCCTTTGCGGCGCACCTGGCCGGCCGCGCCCTGAAAAAAGCGACGGGCACACCGTGGCTGGCCGAGGTACATGACCCTTTCATCACGCCAGGGAATACGCCGCACACGGCCCAGCAGAAGATGCAGGCGCGGGTGGAAGGCCTGATCTGCCGCGAGGCCGATGTGGCCATCTGGTTCACCGAGCAGGCCCTGGCCAGCGCACGGGCGCGCCACCCGGAGCTGGGGGAGCGCGGCAAGATGCTGTTGCCGGGCATCGACCCGCCGTTCCAGACCCTGCCGCCCTACCAGCCGGGCTCCAAATTCATCGTCGGCCATTTCGGTTCGCTGTCGGTCACACGGAACCTCGTGCCTTTCATCGAGGCGCTGGAGGCCTTGCAGTCACGCCGTCCGGACCTGGTCGCTGCGACCGAACTGCACGTCACGGGCGGCCCGCTGGATGCCGTTTCGGCGGCGAAGATCGAGCAGTCGCCGGTGCGCGCCTGCGTGCGCCATCTGGGGCGCATCGAAGCCGATCCCGCTACGGGTCAAAGCGGCCGCGAGCAGATCCTGCGCCGCATGCGTGGTGTGGATGTGCTGCTGCTGCTGCACGGCGAGGAGCCGATCTGCGAGGAGTACATCCCCTCCAAGCTCTACGAATACCTCTGGATGCAACGTCCCATCCTGGCCACGGTGCATCGCAATCCGCAGATGGCGGCCATGCTGCGCGGGGAAGGCCATGTGGCCGTGCAGACGGGCGGGTCGGGACAGGATGCAACGACCGCCTGCCGTGAGCTCGCGCTGGCCCTGGAACAGATGCATGAGCGCTGGCGTAGCCCCGGGCTACCCGACAGCGGACGCAGCAGCCCCTACACCACGCAGGCCGCCGTGGGCCGCCTGCTGAGCTGGGCTGCGCTACACGTGAGGAGGCCTGCTTGAGTTCCCCCCTGATTTCCTTGGTGGTCCTGGGTTTTCGCAACTTCGATGTGACCACGCGTGCCTGTCTGGACTCCCTGGTCCCCTGGCTGGACGATCCCGAGATCGAAGTCCTGGTCGTCGACAACGGTTCGCCCGACGATTCGGCGCAGAAGACCGCCGCCTGGTGTGCGGCCCATCCGCAGGTCACCTGTCTGCTGAGCGAGAGCAACCGCGGTTTTGCCGGGGGCATGAACTGGGGCGCAGGGCAGGCGCGCGGCCGCTGGTTGCTGCTGGTCAACAACGACACGATCTTTCCCGCGCGCACGCTCGACGCCCTGAAGTCGGGGGTACGCGAGGTGCCTGCCGATGTGGCCATGCTCGGGCCGGTGACGAATGCCGCGGGCAACGGGCAGCGCCTGTGGAAACCCGGTGCCACGCACGAGGACTGGCTGCAGGTCGGCCAGTGGCTGAACGAGAACCCGACGCACCAGCTGATGCCGGCCTACCGCTGCGACTTCTTCTGCATTGCCATTCGGCGCGATGCCTGGGACCGGCTCGGTGGTCTCGATCTCGATTTCGGCCTGGGGTACTACGAGGATTTCGATTTCAGCCTGCGCCTGTCCCAGGCCGGCTACCGGCAGATGATCACCGAGGACGTGTTCATCCTGCATGTGGGCAGTGCCACGTTCAAGGCCAGCCCCGCGGCGCGCGCCCTGATCAAACGCAACAAGAAGCTGCTGAAATCCAAGCATCCGGATGCGCGATTCGAACACACACGCCTGGGCAATCTGGCGATTCTGCAGGCTTACCAGCGTCTGCGTGAAGAAGGTCGATGGACCTCCGCGCTACAGGCCCGGTGGCAGTTGCGTCATGGTGCACTGGTCGGTGATGCACCGCGCAGCTTGATCATGAGATGGTTATGGAAACGCAGAATCAAGAACGTTCTCTGAGGGCATCACTGGCGTTCAGATCCGCCCCAGCCTGCGGCGCAAGCGCCGGCCGATGCGCGAGGCCAGGTTGCCGCCTTCGCTGGGCCAGTCCATCTTGCGCTCCCAGGCCGACTGGTAAATGACGCCGGCATAAATGCTTGACAGCTCTTCGGTGCTGATGCCTTTCCGACGATCAAGATCGAATTGCCAAGCATAGTGGTAGACTTTAAATAGGGCCTGGCAAGGCATCAGTGGTATCGCCTGGTAGGCGAGCAGGGCCTCTCCATACCAGCGTGACTCCAGCGGCGCCGACTGGATGGCATTGACAAGGTTCATTCCGCGGGGGCGCAAGTACTCGCGGTCCAGGCTTTCCCAGACCGATCGGTGCCAGGCCAACGGAAAGGGACCGAAGGAGTAGATCCGGCCCGAGCGCCCGAAAAGTTGCTGCACGCGTTCGGCCTCCTGCCGGAAGTCGCTCAGGATCTGTGGTTTGCCGCCGGATAGCGAGAACTCCAGATAGTCATGGCCCTCGTCCATAACCGTATAGGGAATGCCATCGCCCCAGATGAAGTCGCTGACCTGGAAGGGCCGGATGAAGACCGCATCGGAGTCGAGGCACAGGTAGGCGTCCGACAGGCCCAGCCGCCAGAATTCGGATTTGACGATCTGCTGCGAGATGTGGCCGGGCAATCCCTCCGTGAGATTGCTGCCGGCATAGGGGGTTTGCGCCAGAATCGCCTCGTCCTCGATGACCTGCACGGCCATGCCGTCGAGATGCTGCCTGAAGAGCGCGAGATCCGTCTTCGGAACCGACACGTAGAAGGGCAGGCCGTCCACGTTGTAGCGGGCGATCGATTGCACCAGACGGGTTACGCGCCGCAGGTCGGTGCGGTAGCTCTTGCAGTACAGCGTGAAGGGCGCCGTCATGATGGCTGGTTTCGGCAATCGGGATGGTTCATCGCTTGGTGGCGGCTACCAGGAATTGCTTCGCCAGCAGGTCGCCCAGTCCCAGTGCAGTCAGCAGCCTCTTTTGCCAGCGGGTGCTGTCGCTCCCGATCACGGTGTCGACGTGCGCGCCAGAGGACTCCACCAGGTCGATGAGCGTGCTGCGCGTGAAAAAACGCAGGTGTGTGCGATCCATGATGCCCGAGTCGGTGTAGTGAAAGCGACCGCGAAACGCCAAGTCTACTAGCACGTGGTAATTCCGAATATTGGGCACGCTGATGATCCACAGACCACCGGGCTTGAGAAGGCCAGAAAGGCGGCGCATGGCATCCCAGGGGTTGTTCAGGTGCTCTAGAACGTCCAGACAAAGGATCATGTCCAGCGACGCGGGTGAGATGTCCGGCAGTTGAGTCTCTATGTCCAAACGGTCGAAGCGGTCAATGGATGTATTTTGCGGATGACGTGCGGCGTACGGCTCCACGCCGGCAACCCAGCTGCAATAGCCGGCCTGCTTGAGCCATTCCAGAGTGTGGCCTTCAGCGCAGCCGATTTCTAGGGCCCGGCAGGCCTGCCCCTTGCCCGGGCGTAGCAGCGGCTCGATTTCCTGGCGCGCTTTGGCGAAGTAGTCTTCGGGTTTGTTCGTGTAGAGATTCATGGGTAGTCAGCCGCGCCGGTCTTCGTAGGTCGTGCCGATTTTCAGTGCGAAATGCAGCAGATGCGTCGCCTGTGCCACGAGCACCCGGCGCAGCGTCATCGGGTCGTCACCTGAATGCATGCGGCCGCGTCGTGTGGTGGTGGCCGTGACATAGCCGGCCTCGCGGGCCATCTGGCTGTGCTCGGCACCGAAGCGGCCATAGGGATAACAGAAGTGCCGTACTTCGTAACCCAGGGTGTTTTCCAGCTCGCGCTTGGAGCCGGCGATTTCTTCGCGCGCCTGGTCGGCGCTGGTCTGGTTCAGGTCGGCATGGGTGCGGGTGTGGGAGCCGATGTCCATGCCGGCGGCCAGCCAGGCCCGCCAGTCGGCCTCGGTCATCAGCGGCTTTTCGGCCACCAGGCCCTGGTCCCAGCTGTTGGTGCCGCCGATCTTGCTGCTCACGGCATAGCAGGTGGCCGTGAAGCCGTGCTTGCGCAGGACGGGCAGGGCGTGGTGCAGATTGTTCTGGTAGCCATCGTCGAAAGTAATGCCCACGACCCGACCCTGCTTTTCGCCCGTGAGGTAGGGCTCCAGATCGCGCATCGAGAGGCCGCGGTAACCCAGCAGCTTCAGCAGCAGCATCTGCCTTGCAAACGCGCCGGGCGAAACCACCAGCCCGCGCAGCGGCGTGCCGCTGGGTGGCGGCACGTCGATCTGGTGGTACATGAGGATGGGGATGTTCATGTCTGTACGCGGATCAGGTTGGCGTAGTAGCCGCTGGCGGCCAGCAGCTCGGCGTGGGTGCCGCTTTCGACGATGCGACCCTGGTCCAGCACGAGGATGCGATCGGCGTGCTCGATGGTGCTCAGGCGGTGGGCGATGACCAGTGTCGTACGGTCTTTCATCAAGACCGCCAACGCCGCCTGGACCTGTCGTTCGCTCTCGGTGTCCAGGGCCGAGGTGGCTTCGTCCAGGATCAGGATGGGTGCATTCTTCAGCAGGGCGCGTGCAATGGCGATGCGCTGGCGCTGTCCGCCTGACAGGCGGGCGCCGTTCTCGCCGATCATGGTGTCCAGCCCGTCGGGCAGTTGTTCGATGAACTCCCAGGCGTGGGCGGCGCGTGCGGCCCGGATCACGTCGTCCCGGCTGTGGGTGCCCAGCGTGCCGTAGGCGATGTTGGCTTCCACGGAGTCGTTGAACAGGACCACGTCCTGGCTGACGAGGGCGATGTTCTGGCGCAGGCTCAGCAAGGTGAGGTCCTGGATGTCGATCCCGTCCACCAGTATCCTGCCGCTGCTGACATGGTAGAAGCGGGGAATCAACGCGCTGATGGTGGTCTTGCCACCCCCCGAAGCGCCGACCAGGGCGACGGTCTGGCCGGCAGCAACGGTGAAGCTGATGTCGTTCAGGGCCAGACGTTCGGCGCCCGGATAGCTGAAGCGCACGCCTTCAAAGGTGATGTCTCCACGGGCATGCCCCAGCGGTCGATGGCCGCCGTCGGATTCTGCCGGCATGTCGAGCAGGTCGAAGACGCTTTCGGCGGCCGCCAATCCCTTTTGCAGCGTGGTGCTGATGGTCGTCAGCTGCTTGAGAGGGGAGATCAGCAGCAGCATCGCCGTGATGAAGGACACAAAACCGCCGGCAGAGGCGCCGGCCTTGCCGGTGGTCTGGCTCAAGGCCAGGTAGGTGATGACAGCCACGGCGATGGCGGCCGCGATATGGGTGATGGGGGTGGTGGCCGAGGCGGGAATGGCCTCGCGCATCTGGGCGCGGCGGAACTGCTCGGTGGCATCCTCGAATCGCCGCGCCTGATGGATCTGTCCGCCGAAGATCTTCACGACCTTGTGCGCTTTGGCGGATTCCTCGATGGTGTGCGAGATGAGCCGCATCGATTGCAGGCTTTTCTGGCTGGCCGCGCGCATGCGCTTGCCGAAGGACTTCACCGTCAAGGCGATGACGGGTCCGATCGTCAGCGTGACCAGCGTCAGTTTCCAGTCCAGGTAGAGCAGGTAACCCAGCAGGGCCAGGGCCGTGAGCGATTCCCGCACCATGGTGACCAGGGCGCTGGTGGCCGCTTCCGATACGTGGCTCACGTCGTACACCAGGCGCGAGATCAGCTGGCCCGCCGAGTGCTGGTCGAAATGCTGCGTGGGCAGGGTGATCAGCTTGGCAAACATGGCGCGCCGCAGGTCGGTGACCACCCGGCTCGAAATCCACATCATCAGGTAACCGGTGAGATAGACAAAGAGGCTGCGCACCAAAAAGAGCAGGACGATGCCCGTCGGGATCAGCCAGACCATGCGCGCATCATCCGTTTGAAAGCCCCGGTCGAGCAGGTATTTCATGATGGCCGGGAAGACCGGCTCGGTCGCCGCTGTGGCGACCATGCCGACCACCGCCAGCGCGAAGGCTTTCCAGTAGGGCCGCACATAGCCCAGCAGCCGAAGGTACAGGGTGCGGTTGGTCGGGGGCATCAGGGTTTGCCTGCCGAGGACTTGGGCGCCTTCCAGGCTTCGCCCTTCTGCATCTCCAGCGCCTTCACGTAGCGGTAGAAGGTGCCCTCGAAGTTGCCCAGCGCGATCATGAAACCGGCCCAGCCGTCCAGGAAGCCGAGCTTGAAGATGTAGTGCTTCACGAAAGACCAGATGCCGTGGGCCAGCGCCGAGCCCATGGAGATGCGCTTGTGCACGATCTTCTCGGCGCCCAGGCTGGAGTAGCGGTTGGCCTTGTGCATGACCTCGGCCATGTTCTTGAAGGGGAACTGCCAGATGGCGTTCTTAAGTGTGCCCAGGGGCTTGTCGCTGTGCAGCACGTAGCCCTCGTGCACGGGCTTGAGGTCATAGCTCATCGTGCCCTTGCGGAAGAGCTGCGGCTGGCGGAAGTTGGGGTACCAGCCCGAGTGCCTGATCCAGCGGCCCATGAAGTAGTTGCGCCGGGGCACGCGCCAGACGTCCAGCGAGTTCGGGTCGTCGGCAATCGCCCGCACTTCGGCCGCTGCCTCGGGCGTGCAGCGTTCGTCGGCATCGACGCTGAAGATCCAGTCATGCGTGCAGGCTGCGATGGCCTGGTTGCGCAGGTCGCCGAAGCCCTTGAACACCACCTGCACGACGCGCGCGCCCATGCGGGTGGCAATGTCCTGCGTGCCGTCCGTGCTGTGGGAGTCGACCACGATGATCTCGTCCGCCCATTGCACGCTCTCGATCGTGGCCGCGACCTTTTCGGCCTCGTTATAGGCAATGATGTAGACGGAGATTTTGTTCATGGCGTCTGGGTTTGGCTGGCTGTAAGGCTGCTCTAGTTTGCTTTCTGATGCCGGCAGGTAGTCTATTTCAAAATCGACCGGCTAAGTGTCGCTTAGAATCGTCGGGCATCTAGGGTGGTAGTAACCTATTGAATCAGGGTAGGAAAAATGGACTTTAGCAACGCGGAGATAGCGGTCATCGGTCTGGGTTATGTGGGGCTCCCGCTGGCAGTGGAGTTTGGTAAACACAGAGGAGTATTGGGTTTCGACATCAATGCGGCACGTATCGCCGAATTGCAGGGCGGACACGACAGCACGCTGGAAGTGACCCCCGAGGAACTGGTCCACGCGCGTTACCTGCGTTATTCGACCAGCTTGGAAGACTTGCGCGCCTGCAAGGTCTTCATCGTCACCGTGCCCACGCCGGTGGACCAGGCAAATCGCCCCGACATGACGCCGCTGGTCAAGGCCAGCGAGACGGTGGGCAAGGTGCTCTCCCAGGGCTCCGTAGTGATCTACGAATCCACGGTCTATCCGGGCGCCACCGAAGAAGTCTGTGTGCCCGTGCTGGAAAAATTCTCCGGTCTGAAATTCAACCAGGGCTTCTACTGTGGCTACAGTCCTGAGCGCATCAACCCCGGTGACAAGGTCAACACGCTGACCAAGATCAGGAAGATCACCAGCGGTAGCACGCCTGAGGTGGCCGACGCTGTAGATGCCCTGTACCGCAGTATCATTACTGCCGGCACTCACAAAGCCAGCAGCCTCAAGGTGGCTGAGGCCGCCAAGGTGATTGAAAATACCCAGCGCGACCTGAACATCGCGCTCATCAACGAGCTCTCGGTCATCTTCGCCCGCTTAGGAATAGACACGTTGGACGTGCTCGAGGCCGCTGGCAGCAAGTGGAACTTCCTGCCCTTCCGTCCGGGCCTGGTGGGCGGGCATTGCATCGGCGTGGACCCGTATTACCTGACGCACAAGGCCGAGGAGGTGGGCTATCACCCACAGGTCATCCTGGCCGGCCGTCGCATCAACGACAACATGGCGCGCTACGTGGCGCGCAACACCATCAAGCTCATGCTGCAGAACGGCCTGGACGTGCCGCGCTGCCGCGTGGGCGTGCTGGGCATCACCTTTAAGGAAAACTGCCCGGACATTCGCAACAGCAAGGTGGTGGACATGGTGCGCGAGTTCGAGGCCTGGGGCGTGGAGGTCGTCGTCGCCGACCCTTGGGCCAGTGCCGAGGAGGTTCACCACGAGTACGGCCTGAAGCTCGGCGTGATCGATGCGGCCCATCCAGTGGACGCGCTGGTGGTCGCGGTGGGCCACAACGAATACCGGCAAGCCACACCGGCGGACCTGCGTACCCTGTGCCGCGGCGGCAAACCTGTGCTTACCGATGTGAAAAGCCTGTGCGACCGCCACGCTGCGGCCGCCGCCGGCTTTACCGTGTTCCGACTGTGAGTTCCGCCATGATCAACACCACCATTAGCCACCGCAAGATCCGTTTCGCCCTGGTTGGTTGCGGCCGCATTTCCAAGAACCATTTCGACTCGATCCGTCAGCATGCCGACCATGCCGAACTGGTGGACGTCTGCGACATCGATCCGGTCGCCTTGCAGAAGGCCGTCCAGGCGACTGGCGCCGCTGGACATGCCAGCCTGGCGGCGCTGCTGCAAAAGACCACGGCTGACTGCGTCATCCTGACCACCCCCAGCGGCATCCATCCGCAGCAGGCCATCGAGGTGGCCCGGACCGGTCGCCATGTGCTCAGCGAGAAGCCCATGGCCACCAAGTGGGAAGACGGCCTGCGCATGGTGCGCGCCTGTGAAGAAGCCGGCGTGCATCTCTTTGTTGTCAAGCAGAACCGCAAGAATGCGACCCTGCAGCTGCTCAAGCAGGCGGTGAGCCAGAAGCGCTTCGGCCAGATCTATATGGTCACCCTCAACGTGTTCTGGCAGCGCCCCCAGGTGGGCTACTACGACCAGGCCAAGTGGCGTGGCACCTGGGAGCTCGACGGCGGCGCCTTCATGAACCAGGCCAGCCATTACGTGGACCTGCTCGAGTGGCTGATCGGCCCCATCGACTCCCTGCACGCCTACACAGCCACGCTGGCGCGCGATATCGAAGCCGAAGACACCGGGGTACTGAGTGTCAAGTGGCGCAACGGCGCCCTGGGCTCGCTCAACTGCACCATGCTGACCTATCCCAAGAACCTGGAGGGTTCCATCACCATCCTGGGAGAAAAGGGGACGGTGCGCGTGGGGGGGGTTGCGGTGAACGAGATCCAGGAATGGCAATTCGCCGACAGCGATCCCAACGACGAGAAAATCAAGGCAGCCAGCTATGAGACCACCAGCGTCTACGGCTTTGGCCATCCCCTGTATTACCGTAACGTCATCGACGTCCTGCGCGGCGAGGCCGAGCCCGATGTGGACGGCCGCGAAGGCCTGAAATCGCTGGAGGTCCTGATTGCCACCTATCGCTCGGCCCGCGATGGCGTGCGTGTCGGCCTGCCGCTGGAGCTGTGACGCCCATGAGCTATACCGTCCATCCCTCAGCCATCGTCGACGCTGGTGCGCAGATCGGCGAAGGCAGCCGCATCTGGCATTGGGTGCACATCTGTTCGGGGGCGCGTATCGGTCGTGGTTGTTCCTTTGGCCAGAACGTCTTCGTTGGCAACGACGTGGTGATCGGCAACAACGTCAAGGTCCAGAACAACGTCAGCGTGTACGACGCGGTTACGTTGGAGGACGATGTGTTCTGCGGCCCCAGCATGGTGTTCACCAATGTCTACAACCCGCGCAGCGCCGTCATCCGCAAGGAAGAGTACCGGCGCACGCTGATCCGGCAGGGTGCGACGCTGGGGGCCAACTGCACCATCGTCTGTGGCGCGACGGTCGGCCGGTACGCCTTTGTCGGAGCTGGCGCCGTGGTCAACCACGATGTGCCTGATTACGCCTTGGCGGTTGGCGTGCCGGCGCGCCAGATCGGCTGGATGAGCCAGTACGGCGAGAAGCTGGACTTGCCTCTGACGGGTGACGCACAGACGGTTTGCCAGCACACGGGACAACGCTACGAGTTGCGAAACGGCCAGTGCCGTCTCGTGGCTTGACCAGGGACAGGAAAGACACAGCATGGAATTCATCGATCTCAAGAGCCAATACCGGCAACTGAAGACGCAGATCGACGCCGGCATCCAGCGCGTGCTGGATCACGGCCAGTACATCCTCGGGCCCGAGGTGGCCGAGCTGGAGGAGAAGCTCGCCGCCTACACCGGCGCGCGGTATTGCATCAGCGTGGCCAACGGAACGGATGCGCTGCAGATCGCGCTGATGGCGCTGGGGGTCGGCCCGGGCGATGAAGTCATCACCCCCGGCTTCACCTACATCGCCACCGCCGAAACCGTGGCCCTGTTGCGGGCCAAGCCGGTCTACGTGGACATCGATGCGCGTACCTACAACCTCGACCCGGCCCTGCTGGAGGCAGCCATCACGCCGCGCACCAAGGCCATCATTCCGGTCAGCCTGTACGGCCAGTGCGCCGATTTCGACGCCATCAATGCCATCGCGGCACGGCATGGTATCCCCGTCATCGAGGATGCGGCGCAAAGTTTTGGCGCCAGCTACAAGGGGCGGAAAAGCTGCAACCTGACGACCATCGGGTGCGCCAGCTTTTTCCCGAGCAAGCCGCTGGGCTGTTACGGTGACGGTGGTGCGATCTTCACGAGCGACGATGAGCTGGCCAAAGTGTTGCGCCAGATCGCCCGCCACGGCCAGGACCGGCGTTATCACCATATCCGGGTGGGGGTGAACAGCCGGTTGGACACGCTCCAGGCGGCCATCCTGCTGCCCAAACTGGCCATACTGGACGAAGAAATGCGCCTGAGGCAGCAAGTCGCTGCGCGTTACACCCGTCTGCTCAATCAGGCCGGGATCGATGCGACGCCCTATGTAGAGCCGCATAACGTCAGTGCATGGGCGCAGTACACCGTACGCGTGCAGAACCGGGATTTGGTGCAGAAGCGGTTGAGCGAGTTGGGCGTGCCAACGGCTGTTCATTACCCGATCCCACTGAACAAGCAGCCCGCAGTGCAGGACTTGGATGCTCGTTTGCCAATTGGCGATCGGGTGTCGGGTGAAGTGATGAGTCTCCCTTTGAGTCCGGGGCTGAGCGCCGAAAACCAGGACCTGGTGGTTGCAGCGCTAACGCAGGGCCTGACCGGTGGGGCCTGATCAGTTGGCGGAGGATTTGCCGGGCATGGCCTTTCCTCTGGGGCGGATGCTGCTATTGCTCGCGTCTGCGCTGCTCACCGTTTTGTGTGTGGGCTGGGTTCTCCACCTCAGTCATTATGGTATTGATCTGACGGATGAAAGCTTTTATCTCGTTTGGATTGCTGATCCGTTTAATTACCGTGTATCGGTGACTCAGTTTGGATTTATTTATCATCCGCTATACGAGCTATTGCATGGAAATATCGCCGCGTTAAGGCAGGCTAATATTCTCATTACTTTCGGATTGGCGTGGCTATTGGGTAATTTTTTTCTAGAAACAGTTTTTGGAAAGCTGTATCTTGAGAAAGTATCGCGCCTCATAATTTCGGGATCTATTGCAACAGCCGCTTTGACTTCGCTCGTATTCGCGGGCTTGTGGCTGCCAACGCCAAGTTACAACAGTTTGGCCTTTCAGTCGTTGTTGATTGTCTCAACTGGGTTGCTTTTAGCAAACATAAAGGCAAACCGAGAAAGTATCGGCGGCTGGATTTTGATTGGGGTTGGCGGTTGGCTGGCCTTCATGGCAAAGCCAACGACTGCTGCTGCGCTCTGCTTATGCGTAAATTTCTACCTGCTGGGCGCGGGAAAATTCAACATCCGTCTGGCTGCTGTTTCTGTTGCCGTAGCTATAGGGTTTATTGTTCTCTCTGCATTTTTGATTGACGGATCAATTCCCGCATTTTTTGATCGCCTGAAAGGCGGCGCCGAACTACTTCAAATGCTTGCTGGCGGACATACTTTTTCTAAATCACTAAGGCTGGATGGTTTTCAACTTAATGGGGATGAGCGATTATTTTTCACCTTAGGAGTAATGATTATTTTTTTGGCGATTTATTCTTCGCAGAGAAAAAATAAATCGATAACGTATGGCGGCGTGCTATTGGCCGTAGCATTTCCAATCATAAGTGTGGCAATCATTTTGGGAGTGGTTGACAAGAGACTTTATTTCAGTCCGTTTCAAGGTCTTTTGATTTGGATAGTCCCATTCGCGGCCGTTTCTTGTGGGTTTGCGATCTACCGATACAAAGGTTTTCTTCATATCTCCCGCTCTCAATGGGCGTTGGCGGTAATATTTTTGGTGTTGCCATACGCCTATGCTTTTGGGAGCAACAATAACTATTGGATTGCAGGTGCTGTTGCCGGGATATTTTGGATTCTTTCCGGATTGGTTTTGCTGGGAGCGGTCGCATCAAATCGAGATATAAGGTCGCCACTTTTATCTCTCGGTCTTTCCGTGCAATTGATAGCAGTGATATTGATCCAATCCGGTATCGAGGCACCGTATCGTCAGCCGCAGCCTTTGCGTGACAATGGGTACAAGCTTGAAGTGGGGGCGCCGGGATCGACATTGATACTGTCGGATGGTTTCGGTAAATATCTCTCAGAAGGTATTGAGCTCGCAAAGCGAGCGGCACTCAAAAAGGGCACGCCAGTGATCGATTTGACAGGGCAGTCGCCCGGAATACTCTACGCCATAGGCGCTAGTAATATCGGTCAAGCCTGGATTCTTGGGGGATATCCAGGCAGTGAAAAGTTCGCATTTGAAGCGTTGAAAAAAGTTCCCTGCGAGCAGATTTCAAGAGCTTGGCTGCTAGTCGAGCCTGCAGGTCCCTTAAAAATATCTTCAGAGGTTGTTTCTAGCTTTAATGCGAATATGAGCAGAGACTTTGAAGTTGTCGGGATGCTAAAAACAGCAGAAGGTGTTGGAGGTTATAAAGAGGTGCGCATGCAGCAGCTATGGAAGCCGACTCGGTCTGTTCATGAGGCGATGGCAGCCTGTAATGCCGTCAGGATGATGCGACATTGATCGCAATAGGAAAAGTGGATCGTCATATGCCACATATCTCCGTCATCATTCCCGTCTACAAGGCCGAAGGTTGCCTGGAAGAGTTGTATTGGCGCCTTAAAGGCACGCTGGAAACTATTTCTTCCGATTTCGAAATCGTGCTGGTGGAAGACTGCGGTGGCGACCGCTCCTGGACGATGATTCTTGACTTGGCGCGGCGTGATCCTCGGGTTAAGGGCATCCAGTTCAGTCGCAATTTCGGTCAGCATTACGGCATCACCGCTGGGCTTGATAACTGTAATGGTGATTGGGTCGTGGTTATGGACTGTGACTTGCAGGACCGGCCGGAGGAAATTCCGCGTTTGTACGCCAAGGCGCAGGAGGGCTACGACGTGGTGCTGGCCCGACGCGGGCAGCGCAATGACCCGGTCTTGAAGCGCTTCACCTCTTGGCTGTTCTACAAAATTTTCAGCTACCTCGCCGACATGGACTACGACGGCGAGACAGGCAATTTCCGCATTGTTTCCCGCAAGGTAGTAGACAGCTTTCGCGCCATGCGCGAGCGCCTGCGCTTCTTTGGCGGCCTAGTCGCCTGGATGGGCTACCCTACCTCCAGTATTGATGTGCAGCACGACGAGCGCCTTGCGGGGCAGAGCACCTACACCTGGCGCAAGCTCTGGAAGCTCGCCAGCGAAACCATCATTGCTTATTCGGATAAGCCCTTGCGCTTGGCCATCCGTTTCGGCTTCACTATTTCCGTCCTGGCCTTTACCTATGGCAGTTACATCATCTACCGGGCGCTGGTTCATGGTGCATCCATCACAGGGTGGAGCAGCCTGATCGTGTCACTGTACTTTCTCGGCGGCATCGTCATCAGCATCCTCGGCATGATCGGCGTCTACCTCGGCAAGACCTTCGACGAGGTCAAGCAGCGGCCTCTTTATATCGTCCGACGGACTACGCTTGATGACACTCCCGGCCAACTTTAAATTGTCCCCTTGGGATAGCGCCACGTTCGGCTTGGATGCGTACGAAATCGAGCATCCTTCCCGTGAGCTGCTGGAACTCGCGGCGCGTGTCTCGGGGCACTACACGGTTCGCGTCGACCCTTTGGCTCCGAAGCGCGACTTGCAGGACTGCGGTTTCTATTATTGCGATACCCTGGTCGAGCCCTATTGCTCCAAAGAACGCTTTACAGCATTTGATCGCGCTGCCGCCACCATTACGCAAGACGTTCCACTGGAGCCTTTGCTGGAGATTTGCCATGCCGCGTTTTCTCATGGTCGTTTTCATCGTGACTTCAATCTCGATCCCGCCTTGGCAGACAGGCGTTATGACAATTGGCTTACGCAACTTCACGCAAGGAACCGGGTTTATGGCCTGATGCATCATGGAGAGCTTGCCGGCTTCATTGCTGTGGACGGTCACAGTCTCGTTCTCCACGCGGTGGCTGCGGCGCTGCGTGGAAAAGGGTTGGCAAAATATTTATGGACACCGGTGTGCCGTGAATTGTTCAGTCAAGGCTGTGGTGAGTTGGTGAGTTCCGTGTCTGCCACCAATTTGGCGGTTGTGAACTTGTATGCTGCCCTCGGTTTTCGGTTCCGCCGGCCGCTCGACATTTACCACAGATTGACGCAATGAGTTACTTCTACGTTCTTTGCACCGTCCTGCTCACCGTCTATGGTCAGCTCATCATCAAGTGGCAGGTGCTGGAGGCTGGAGCCTTTCCTGCGGACGGGGGCGAAAAACTCTGGTTCCTGCTGCGCCTGCTACTCAATCCCTGGGTGATCAGCGCTTTTCTCGCCGCCCTGCTTGCCTCAGTGACGTGGATGGCGGCTATGACCAAGTTGCAGTTGAGTCATGCCTATCCATTCATGAGCTTGGCGTTTGTTTTTGTATTGATTTTCAGCGGCTTGTTTTTCCAAGAGCCGATTACGCAGCCCAAGATCATCGGCATCGTCCTGGTCATCATTGGCTTGGCTGTTGGGAGTCGGGGATGAAGCTTTGCGTGCGTTGCACAAATCCTTTTTCGGGTGTCGACTGGTGCTGCCCGGCATGCGGAGAGAGTGCCGCGATGAAGAACGGCTTCCCGTCCTTTGCGCCGGAATTGGCCGCTGACGAAGGTTTCAGGGATGACCTCTTTGCCGAACTCGCACGGGTGGAAGAGAAAAACTTCTGGTTCCGGGCGCGCAACCGCTTGATTCAATGGGCGTTGCGCCGCTATTTCCCGGAGGCGCGAAACTTTCTTGAGGTCGGTTGCGGTACGGGCTTTGTTCTCGCCGGTGTGGCTTCAGGCTTGCCACAGCTCAAGTTGTGCGGCAGTGAAATCTCTAGCGCCGGTCTGGCCCACGCGGCACGCCGCGTTCCGGGTGCGGAGTTGTTCCAGATGGATGCCCGCGCCATTCCCTTTCGAGACGAATTCGACGTCATAGGTGCCTTTGACGTACTGGAGCACATTCATGAAGACGATGCGGTTTTGCGTGAGATGTACTGTGCCGTTCACCCCGGGGGGGGCATTGTGCTTACCGTCCCCCAGCATGCCTTTCTGTGGAGCCAGGCCGATACGCATGCCTGCCATGTGCGCCGCTATGCCGCGCGGGATTTGACGGCCAAGGTTGAGGCCGCTGGGTTTGAAGTGGAGCGCATGACCTCTTTCGTTTCGCTGCTGCTGCCCCTGATGATGGCCTCACGCATGCGCCAGCCCGTGGCGAATGAAAGTTACGACCCACTGGCGGAACTCAAGATTGGTGGTGTCTTGAATGCCGTGTTGGAAATAATAATGGATGCAGAGCGTTTGGCGATTCGCGCCGGGCTGAATTTCCCGGCGGGTGGTTCGCTGCTGATGATTGCAAGAAAGGCATCATGAATATCCCGTTTAACAAGCCGTACATGACCGGCAAAGAGCTTTTCTATATTGCCGAGGCGCACTTCAATGGCAAGTTGGCGGGTGATGGCCCATTCACGAAGCGGTGCCATGTGTGGCTGGAAGATAAAACCAGGACCAAGAAGGCCTTGCTCACCCATTCCTGCACGGCGGCGCTGGAGATGGCCGCTTTGTTGCTGGACATTCAGCCGGGTGATGAAGTCATCATGCCGTCATACACCTTTGTGTCGACGGCCAATGCTTTCGTGCTGCGGGGTGGCGTGCCGGTGTTCGTGGACATTCGGAAAGACACCCTCAACCTGGATGAGCGCCTGATCGAAGCGGCCATTACGCCGCGCACCAAGGCCATCGCCCCGGTGCACTATGCCGGTGTGGCCTGTGAGATGGATACGATCATGGATATCGCGCGCAGGCGTGGGCTCAAGGTGGTGGAAGATGCAGCCCAGGGCGTGATGTCTACTTACAAGGGGCGGGCGCTGGGCAGCATTGGTGATCTGGGCGCCTACAGTTTCCACGAAACCAAGAATGTGATATCTGGCGAAGGTGGGGCCCTTCTGGTCAACGACCCTGCGCTGACTTTGCGCGCCGAGATCATTCGCGAGAAGGGGACCGATCGCAGCCGCTTTTTCCGCGGCGAGGTGGATAAATACACATGGCAGGAGGTGGGCTCGTCCTTTTTGCCTGGGGAGCTGATTGCAGCTTTTCTTTGGGCGCAACTAGAAGAGGCGCAGCGCATCACGACGGAGCGCCTCGCGCTTTGGGAGCGCTACCACCAAGCGCTGGAGCCCCTGGAGGCCCGTGGCTTGCTGCGCCGCCCGGTGGTGCCGCGCGAATGCCAGCACAACGCGCACATGTATTACGTGCTGCTGGCGCCTGAGATCAATCGCCAGGCCGTGCTGAGCATGTTGAAAGACGCAGCGATCAATGCAGTCTTCCACTATGTGCCTTTGCATTCATCTCCGGCAGGTAAGCGCTACGGCCGCGTGCACGGCAGCATGGAAATGACCGACCGCCAGTCGGAGCGGCTGGTCCGTTTGCCCCTGTGGTTGGGACTGACGCCTGAAATACAGGAGCGGGTCATCCGGTCGCTTTTTGAAATCACGGATGCTCTGTGACGGGTGAGTTGCGGCATAATCAAATAGCATGACCAAATAAAAAGCGGCTGATAAAGACGGCCAGTATGCAGGGATGGCGTCGGATTTTGGGGTGGAAACCGTGCCCCTGACATTGTCGTTGCAACCTCAGATGGGGTCCGGGATGGCTCCCTCCTCTGGTGGTTGGCGCGGCGTATATCCGCAAAAAACCTGCAGCACGCGACGAACGAGAGAGTGTCTGTAGATGACGTACACAGCCATGAGGCGCGCATTCTTATTGGCCTTGGGCGCAGGAGTTGGCCCTCTGGTCCAACTCCTGGCGACTCCCTTGCTGGCGCGTCTGTATTTCCCCTCTGATTTCGGCCACCTGGCGCTTTTTCTGTCTGCGGCCGGAATTCTGGTGGCTGTTTCCTGTCTGCGCTACGAGGTCACGATCGCCGTGGTCGATGACGATCATGTCCCCGCTGGTGTGTGGGTGGCAGTAGGCAGTGCGTTACTGCTATTCCTGACCTTATTGTTGGTCGTGAGTCTTCATCTGCCCCAGATGTTGTTTCCTCAGTTTGAGGAACTGGGCCGGGATATCTGGGGCGTGCCGATTTTTGGTGTTTGTGGTGGGCTGGTGCTGGTAGGGATGCAGCTTACGCTTCGGCGTGCTGAGTTTTGGCTCAATGCTGCACTCAGGTCGGCGCAAACCGTGTTGTTTGTGCTCGTCGCCCTACTTTGGACAGATGTCGGCTTGGTCGGGACAAGTATTCTGAGCGGGATGGTCGTTGGCCTGATGGTGATCTTGTACCTGATAAAAGAAGCACCGGCAGTGGGGGCGGTCGAGCTTCGCAGGGTTGCGCAGGAATATATAAAGTACCCACTCCTTTTGATGCCGACCTCACTGCTGGATGCCATGGCGCTTGCAGCCCCGGTATTTTTTATCAGTAGTGTTTACGGGGTAGAAGCAACAGGGTATTACTCCCAAATACAAAGGCTGGTGGGGGCGCCGTTAATTTTGGCTGGCCTCGTGGTTGGCCAGCTGTTCTTGAAGCGCTCTGGGGAAAGGTATCGCCGTGGTCAGTCGTCTTTGGCGCTGCTTTGGAAAAGCGTGGCGGCGCTGGCCGTGGTCGCAGTAACGATATTTGTGTTTCTGCTTGCTGGCGGCGAGTATTTTCTGGGCTGGGTGTTGGGGTCGGCCTGGCGTGTCGATACGGTTTTTGTGCTGCTTGTGACGGCACCGCTCTTGTTCCGATTGATCGTATCCCCTGTCTCCTCTGTATTCATCACGCACAACAGGGTCGGGTCGGGTGTGAGGTGGCAGCTAGGATACTTTGTTTCGACGATCTGTGTGCTCTACATTGCATCAGCCAAACTGTCGCTCGAGTATTTTTTGAGTGTCTATGCATTGCACGAGGCGGTTTTATACTCTGTGTACTTGTACATGGCGAATCTGGCTGCTCACAGAATAAGAAAAATACAATGAAACGGGAGCGAAATCACTATCTATTGGCGTGCTTGACTGGCAGTTGAGCCGCGACTTATCTCCTCTCTGCGTGACCGCCGCTGATCAAGCGGCAGCAGGGCATCTGTTGGATAGATGCTGGATGTCAACTGTTTATCTTCAGGGGAGGTCTGTGGGGACCGCCTACTTCGATTGAGTGGTGCCGACCGCTTGGAGTCCATTGAATGCAATGATTTTTGATAACTGTCAGGGGGTGCTATGAAAAAAATATTATCTAAGCCATTTGAGTCGATCGCTTTTTTGGGTTTGTTTTTCTTTTTGTTTTTGAGCACGATCGATGGCATTTTGACCACGAGTGAGTCGCTGGATTACATTTTACTTATTCGACATGTCTCCTGGGCTGGATTGTTTAGTTGTGTATTCGTGCTGATACTCTTCGCGAGGCGGTCATTTGACGACGTTTGGGAGTGTTCGGCGCCGCTACTGGTGTTGTTGGTTTGGGCTGGGGCGGCGACCTATATTTACAGCCGGCACTTCTATGAGCCGAGTGATTTTGTATACGTTTTAATCGCGTCTATTCAAGGGGTCATGGGGGCATGCCTGCTAGGCATGAGCCGGACAAGTATGCTGAGCGATGTTCTCCGCCGCTTCTTTAATGTGTACGGAGTGCTTGCATTTTTGCTGATTCTGATTTCCGATGGGCTAAGTTTTGAATATCCGGCGAAATTCAATTTCGCGGAACTATCTGATATGTTTGGGGGGCAGGTTTTGTATAGCCAGGGGATGTCTAGATTGTTCGGCATTGTCGCCATATTTTTTGCGCTGGGATTGGCGTCGTCTGCCAAGGGTTATCAGTACTTGATCTACGGCTTCTTATTGCTGGGGAGCCTGGTCCTCTGTCTGCTGGGCGGGGCGCG
This sequence comes from Hylemonella sp., assembly GCA_034366585.1. GTDB lineage: Bacteria > Pseudomonadota > Gammaproteobacteria > Burkholderiales > Burkholderiaceae_C > Hylemonella. Next base: position 37,867 of record JAXMMJ010000129.1, on the reverse strand, counting down.
TGGAGAAAGCTTCTTTGCGATTTTTCTGGTAATTTGCATCTGCTTTTGGCGATACCGGACCCGGTTTTTGATTTTTTCGATGGCAACGGCCCTTGGCTTGCATTTAGCGGTGACCGACTGGAATTGGTTAAACGACTTTGTGGTGTTCCAGCGGTATTCGGTGCTGGGTGGCGAGGCGGATGCCGCATCGGGGCGGGGCGGCGAGGCGGATGCCGCATCGGGGCGGGGGGGCGAGTACGGCTACAGAGATGTCCTTTTGCGGCAGTCCTGGGGTTTGCTGGTTGATAATCCAGACTGTCTGATATGGGGGTGTGGCCTCGGGTACTTTCAGAAATACTACAACTATTCTTTCGGAATGTATCCCCACAACGAGGTGGTGGAGCTGGTGATAACGCACGGTATGTTTTTGACGCTATTCGTTGTGATGTGCGTAAGTATTGGCTTTTGGTCTTTTGTGAAGGATGAGCCGAGGCCGGCCCCGCTGGCATTGCTTTATATCTACTCGTTATTGCTTGCGTTGAAGGGCGGTACGGTTTTTTCCAGTGGGCTGTTTATTGCGCTATCTCTGTACTTTTTTGTTCGGACTTGGCGGTTGATGGTGCATTGGTGGCGGTGACGTGGCAGCCCAGCTATTGCGGGCGGATACTGAAGCGGTGGAGTCGATTTTGAATAAATTTCAATGTCAGCAATGGTTGGCGCCATTTGTATTTCCTGAATATCTCTCCCGGGTGAGTGACTTTTGTTTGGGGGGTGGCCCGCTGCGGGAAATGTGGAGTTGATGATGTGTGGAATGCTGGGGATTTTTGATTCGAAACAAGACGTGGGGGGGGGCGCACGTCTGAAGATGGGGCTCGGCGCGTTGAAGCATCGTGGGCCGGATGGTCATGGGCTTGATGCCTTTGACGTGTCGGGTGGAACGGTTCACCTGGGCCATGCGCGCCTGTCCATCATTGACCTGACTCAAGGTGGTCGCCAGCCCATGCGCAATGCGGATGGCCGGTACGTGATCGTTTTCAATGGGGAGATATACAACTACAAGGAACTGAGCGAAGAACTTCAGGGGCTGGGCTGCCGGTTTACGTCGGATTCGGACACGGAGGTGTTGCTCGCCGCTTGGACAATGTGGGGGCGCGCCTGTCTGCCTCGCCTGGTCGGGATGTTCGCCTTCGTGGTGCTCGACCGTGAGGCCGCCACGCTGACCTGTGTGCGTGACGTCTTTGGTATCAAACCCTTCTTCTATGCGCAAGAAGGAGGGGATTTCCTCTTTGCATCCGAGGCCCCGGCCCTGGTGGCGTTGAAGTCTACCAAGGCGCAACTGAACTGGCAGCGGGCCTATGACTACCTTGTGCATGGCGACTATGACAGCAGCCCCGAGACCTTTTTCGACGGCGTCTTGCACTTGCCCCCAGGGCATATGTTCGTTGTCGAGCTCGCAAGCCGTTCGGTCGGCGTGGTCGAGCGCTGGTGGACGCCGCGGATCACAGAACGCCATGACCTGAGCTTTGAAGAGGCGGCTGAGCGGGTCAGGGAAAACTTCCTGCAAAGCATCCGGCTGCATTTGCGCAGCGACGTTCCGCTGGGCGCGGCGCTTTCTGGTGGGGTGGATTCGTCTGCCGTGGTCTGCGCTATGCGCTATGTGGCGCCTGACCACCCCATCCACACCTTCAGCTATATCGCTGCAGGAAGTGAACTGAACGAGGAAAAGTGGGCCGACCTTGTGAACACCCATGTTGGCGCCATATCGCACAAAGTGGTTGTGACGCCGCAGGAGTTGGCGCGCGATCTGGACGACATGATCCGCGCCCAGGGGGAGCCCTTCGGCAGCACCAGCATTTATGCGCAGTACCGTGTTTATCAGCTCGCGAAGGAGCACGGGATCACCGTGACCCTGGATGGGCAGGGCGCGGACGAGATGCTGGCGGGCTACAACGGCTATCCCGGGCCGCGTCTGCGCAGTATGCTGGAGACGGGGCACTGGGCTCAGGCCGGGAAGTTTCTCAACGCTTGGTCGAAGTGGCCCGATCGCAGCCGTGCCGGGGGGGTCAAGCTTGCCGTGGCCGAAATGACGGATGGCGCTCTGTACCAGGCCTTGCGCCGACTGAGTGGCCGCCAGGCCATGCCGTCTTGGATCCGCGGCGATGCGTTGATGCAGCGGGGCGTGAGTCTGCGGCACCCTCGGCAGCGTCCGGAGCTGGATGTGCGCGGTAGGCGCGTAATGGCCGAACTGGCGCACTCCCTCACGAAACGGGGGCTGTCCAGCCTGCTGCGTCATGGCGACAGGAACTCCATGCGCTTTTCCATCGAGAGCCGCGTTCCTTTTCTGACGATCGAGCAGGCGGAGTTGCTCCTGTCCTTGCCAGAGCATTACCTCATTTCGCAGAGCGGCGAGACCAAATCGGTGTTCCGGGCGGCCATGCGGGGGATCGTCCCGGATGAAATCCTGGACCGCAAGGACAAGATCGGCTTCCAGACGCCGGAGCAGCTGTGGCTCACGTCCATGGCGGGGACGGTGCGCGAGTGGCTGCAGGCGGACATCGGGCTTCCATTCCTCGACCAGCCAGCGATATTGCGCGAATTCGAGGACATCATCGGGGGACGCAGGGCGTTCTCCTGGCAGGTGTGGCGGTGGATCAACTTCATACGCTGGCATCAACATTTTTTGACCTAAAGACCACGTAGCATCTTGAAGAAAGTTCTGATCATTTCGTTTTCAGCGATTCGCAGCGATCCGCGGGTCATGCGCCAGGTCCGGCTGCTGGCGTCTGGCTGTGATCTGACCGTGGCGGGTTTTGGCGACAAGCCCGATGCCAATATCCGTTTTGTTGAGGTGATCAAGCCGCGCGCGGGCTTGGTCCGCAAGGCAGTGTGGGCGTTGAAGCTGCTGGCCGGGGCTTTTGAGAGCTATTACTGGAGCCAGTACCACGTGAAAGCGGCCGCGCGCTTGCTGCACGATGTCGTGCCGGATGTGATCATCGCGAACGACCTGTCCGCTCTGCCGCTGGCCCTGGAACTGGCCAAGGGCAAACCGGTCATCTACGATGCCCATGAATACTCGCCTGGCGAGCACGAGGATCAGCTCCTCTGGCGCCTGCTATTTGGTCGCTACAACCACGCGTTCTGCCGGAAGTATCTGCCTCGAGTGGCTTCCATGTTGACGGTGTGTCAGGGGATCGCCGACGAATACGCCCGGCACTATGGCGCCAAGCCCCTGGTTGTCCACAATGCGCCGGCAAATCAGCGGCTTTCACCTTCGTCGGTGCGGGATGGGGCGATCCGGATGATCCATCATGGCGTGGCCAGCAGCGCGCGTCATCTGGAGGTGATGATCGAGATGATGGCTCATCTCGATCAGCGCTTCACCCTGGACATGATGCTGATCGAGGTCGAGCCCGGCTATATGGCGTTTCTGCGGCAAAAGGCACAGAGCGATGCCCGGATCCGGTTTGTGGAGCCCGTGCCGATGCCTCAGATCTGTCAACGCATCAATGAATACGACGTGGGTCTGTATCTCTTGCCGCCCGACAATTTCAATCATCGACATGCCTTGCCCAACAAGTTCTTTGAATTTGTCCAGGCGCGTCTGGCGGTGGCGATCGGCCCATCACCTGAGATGGCCTCACTGGTGAGGAAATATGGGTGCGGGGTCGTGGCCGAGTCGTTCGAGCCTCAGGCGCTGGCCCGCGCGCTGGCGGGGCTGGACACCCAGGATATTCAGGCGCTCAAGGCTGCGTCGCATCGCGCTGCGGAGGTGCTGTGCTTTGAGCAAGATGGCAGGATCATCGAGGCCGAAGTCCAGCGGCTGGCTTGAAGGTCAGGCCGTAGGAGCACGTTCATGACAGGGCGAAATCAGACAAGGCATGCATGCGGATAGCACATTTGACTTCGGCGCATCCGAGGGATGACGTCCGGATATTTCTCAAGGAGTGTCTGAGCCTGTCCAGGCTGGGGCATGCGGTGACCTTGGTTGTGGCCGATGGGTTGGGCGATGCATCCCGCTCGGGAGTCGACATCGTCGATGTCGGCAAGTCCAGAGGTCGTCTGGGCCGGATGCTGGGGGCAACGAGACGGGTGCTGCGCCGGGCCCTTGAGGTGGATGCGGAGGTCTATCACGTCCATGACCCTGAGCTGCTCACCATCTGCCTTGCCCTGAAAAGACGGGGAAAGAAAGTCATCTTCGATGCGCATGAGGATGTCCCCAAGCAGATTCTCAGCAAGCACTATCTACGGCCGGTGCTGCGCAAGGCCCTCGCACGGGCGTTCGCATGGTATGAGCGGTATGTGTGCAAGCGATTGGACGGCGTGATCGCCGCGACACCCACCATTCGACAGAAATTTCTAGGCATCCATCCCAATTCGACAGATATCAACAACTATCCCATGCTCGGTGAGCTGGATGCTGCACCGGAGGCGGGGAAGTCCGCGAGTGAGGTCTGTTATGTGGGCAGCATTGCCGCCATACGTGGCATCCGTGAGCTGGTCAGGGCGCTTGAGCTCACGCAGGCGGATGTCCGACTCAACCTGGTAGGCGGGTTCGCGGAATCGCAGACGCAGGTGGAGGTCCAGCGCTATCCGGCATGGGGGAAGGTGCATGCCTGGGGTGTTCAGGACAGGGCCGGGGTGCGTGACGTGCTGGCACGTTCGGTCGCCGGGCTGGTGACGCTGCATCCCACTCCCAACTACATCGAGTCTCTTCCGATCAAGATGTTTGAATACATGTCGGCTGGCATCCCTGTGATCGCATCGGATTTTCCCATGTGGCGCGACATCGTGGAAGGCAGCCAATGTGGTGTGTGTGTCGATCCCCTCGATCCTGTGCAGATAGCCCGCGCCATCGATGAGCTGGTGCGTGACCCGCAGAAAGCGAGGCGGATGGGGCAGAACGGCCGCAGGGCCGTGACGGAGCGCTACAACTGGGCCGTCGAAGAGAAAAAACTGCTGGCGTATTACGCCCGCCTGGCGGGAGAAAAACGATGAAAAAAATCCTGACGGTTCTGGGCGCTCGCCCGCAATTCATCAAGGCCAGCGTCGTCTCGCGTGCCATTGCGCAGACGCCAGGCGTGGTGGAAGTCCTGGTGCATACCGGGCAGCATTTTGACGCCAATATGTCGGAGGTGTTCTTTTCCGAGCTTGGCATGGCCAAGCCGGCCTACAACCTCGGGATTCACGGCGGTTCCCACGGGGCCATGACCGGCCAAATGCTAGTGGAGATCGAGCGGGTGCTGTTGGCCGAGCATCCGGATGTCGTGCTTGTCTACGGCGACACCAATTCCACCTTGGCCGGGGCTCTGGCGGCGGTCAAGCTGCATATCCCGGTGGCGCATGTGGAGTCTGGCTTGCGCAGCTTCAACCGGAGAATGCCCGAGGAGATCAACCGCATCCTGACGGATCACGTCTCGCAGTGGCTGTTCACGCCGACCGAGGCCGCCGCCGGGCATCTTCGTTCCGAAGGCGTCGATGACAGCCAGATCATTCCGGTGGGGGATGTGATGTACGACGTGGCCCTCCATTTTGGCGGGCAGGTGAGCGAAGAGGGGCGGGTAGTGGCGCGGCTCGGGCTCAAGCCGGCAGCCTATATCCTGGCCACCGTGCACCGCGCCGAGAACACGGATGATCCAGCGCGCCTCCAGGCCATCGTCGCCGCATTGCTGAAGTCGACGGATATCCTGCCGGTCGTCTGGCCCCTGCATCCCCGTACCCGGGCGATCCTGCAGCGCAGCGGGCAATTGCAGGCGCTGGCCGGGCGGGTGCATTTGATCGAGCCGGTGGGCTACCTGGATATGGTGCAGTTGGAGAAATACGCGGCCCTGATTGCGACCGATTCGGGCGGTGTCCAGAAAGAGGCTTATTTCTATCATGTCCCCTGTGTCACGTTGCGCGACGAGACGGAATGGGTGGAACTGGTCGATGCCGGCTGGAACCGGCTGGCCCCCCCCAAGGATGCCGATTCCGTCAGCGAGGCGATCAGGAGTGCTTTGGGGAGCCGTGGGAGAGACATCCCGCTCTATGGGCGCGGTGATGCTGCGGCTAAGATAACGGCCAAGCTTGTCGCTGATGTTGGGGGCTAGGCGTTTGCACGCCAGCGTCCGGAATCATTGGGCGTGCGTCGCGGGCGTCAGCAGGCCCTTGGGGAGGCCATGATCCGCAATGGGGTGTCATTGTGTATGGAGTGGGGCTCCGTCCATCCGGGTCTTAGGTTCGTGTCTTTATTGTCTGGGTAAATTTAATGTGCGGAATATTTGGTGTCGTTTCTTCCTCGCCAGTGATCGAGGGGGAGTTGAATGTGCTCGTGAAGCACTCACAGCAGCGGGGCAGGGACTCCAGCGGGCTGGTGACTCATGTCGATGATGCGTACCACGTCTACCGCGCCGACTATCCGATCACCCGGCTGCTCAAGGAGGTCCGGCCCCAGGTCAGCCATCTCGTGCTGGGGCACAGCCGGCTGATCACCAACGGTCTGGCGGACAACCAGCCCGTCGTGCGTGATGGTGTGGCCGTGCTGCACAACGGCATCGTCGTCAACGACGAGGCCATCTGGGCCGAGATCGGCAAGACCCGGGCCCAGCAGATCGACACGGAAGTGATCGCGGCCATCGCCGCTGTGCACCTGGAGGCGGGGGGCGAGCTCGCGCAGTTGCCAGCGCGCATCCTGGGCCTGTGCCGCGGTGTGGTGGCATGCGCGTTGATCCTGCCCAAGCTGGGCAAGCTGTGCCTGTTCTCGAACAACGGCAGCCTGTATATCGGCAAAAAGGCGCAGACGACGTTTTTTGCCTCGGAAAAGTACCCGCTGACCGTCATCGGCTGCGAAGACGTCCAGCAGGTCAGGGATGCGGTGTTTGTGGATATCCCCGCCTCGCACGCCGCGCTGGACATCTCGGACCGCAAGGAACGCAAGACCGATCTGATCCCTGCCTTGTCCCTGTCGGGGGCTGAAGAGAAGCTGCTGGAATACCGCAAGCATGATCTGCGTCGCTGCACGAAGTGCCTGCTGACCGAGACCATGCCCTTCATCAACTTCGATGCCGATGGCGTCTGCAATTACTGCCGGCACTACAAGCCGCGCAACAAGCCGCGGCCGAAAGAAGAGTTGTTCAAGCTGGTCGAGCCGTACCGCAGAAAAACCGGGGACGACTGCATCGTTCCGTTTTCCGGTGGCCGGGACAGCTGCTACGGCCTGCACTTGATCGTCAAGGAACTCAAGATGAAGCCGGTCACCTACACCTATGACTGGGGCATGGTGACGGACCTCGGACGCCGCAACATCAGCCGGATGTGCGCCGAGCTCGGCGTCGAGAACATCATCGTCGCGGATGACATCGCCAGGAAGCGGGAGCATATTGCCAAGAACCTGCGGGCCTGGCTCAAGTCGCCGCACCTGGGCATGATCAGCATCCTGACGGCGGGCGACAAGCATTTCTTCAGGCATGTCGAGACCATCAAGGCGCAGACCGGCATCAGCCTGAACCTGTGGGGTATCAACCCCCTTGAGGTGACGCATTTCAAGGCGGGTTTCCTGGGCGTGCCGCCCGATTTCGAGGAGAAGCGCGTCTATTCGCATGGCGCGATGAAACAGTTGCGCTACCAGTATCTGCGGCTCCAGGCCATGCTGGCGAGCCCGGGCTATTTCAACAGCTCGCTGTGGGACACGCTGTCCGGGGAGTACTACCGCAGCTTCACCAAGAAGACCGACTATTACCACGTCTTCGACTATTGGCGCTGGGACGAAAAGCAGATCGACGACACGCTGGCGACGTACGACTGGGAAAAAGCGCCCGACACCAGTACCACCTGGCGCATCGGCGACGGCACGGCCGCCTTCTACAACTACGTCTATTACACGGTCGCGGGCTTCACGGAGCACGACACCTTCCGTAGCAACCAGATCCGCGAAGGGGACCTGACGCGCGAAGAGGCGCTTGAAATGGTGCTGGAGGAAAACACGCCGCGCTATCCCAACATCAAGTGGTACCTCGATGCCGTGGGGGTGGACTTCAAGGAAGCCATCCAGGTGGTGAACGCCATCCCGAAACTGTACTGAGCCGCCTGTGAAGCCCTGTATCTGGTACGTTTCCAAGTACGTCTCCCCACCTGCCAAGGCCAGCGCGGGCGGGCGTGGCTACCTGATTGCGCGGGAGTGGGCCCGGATGGGCTACCGGACCGTCATCATCACCTCGGACTCGAACCAGCTGGCCGAGGTGCCCGAGCTCGACCGGCCCTATCTGCTCCAGGAGGTCGACGGTATCCAGTTGTACTGGGTCCGGACCATGAAATACGCGTTGGCCAAGTCCTTGCGGCGCATCCTGAGCTGGCTGGATTTCGAGTGGCGGCTCTGGCGCCTGCCCAAGGACCCGCTGCCAACGCCCGACATCGTCATCGTTTCCAGCCTGTCGCTGCTCTCCATCCTCAACGGCTTCCTGCTGCGCCGGCGCTACAAGTGCCGCCTGGTGCTCGAGATCCGCGATATCTGGCCTCTGACCATCACCGAGGAGGGCGGCTTCAGCCGCTGGAACCCTCTGGTGCTGGGCCTGGGCTTCATCGAGAAGCTGGGCTACCGCTACGCGGACGCCATCGTGGGCACGATGCCCAATCTCGGCGAACACGTGGCCGGCGTTCTGGGGCAGGCCCAGGCAACCCATTGCATCCCCATGGGTGTCGACGACACCGCGCTGGCTGCGGGGGACGAGTTGCCAGCCGACTACGTCGCAAAGTACATCCCAAAGGGAAAGTTCATCGTGGCGCATGCCGGCGCCATCGGCATTACCAACGCGCTGGACACCATGCTCGACTGCGCCGAGTCGATGAAGGCCGATTCCCGGGTCCACTTCCTCGTTGTCGGCGAGGGCGACCTGCGGGCACATTACCAGCGCAAGTACGCCCACCTGCCCAACCTGACGTTTGCGCCTCGTGTGCCCAAGCAGATGGTGCAGTCGGTTCTTTCGAGGTGCGACCTGCTGTATTTCTCGGTGCATGTTTCAGCGGTCTGGAAATACGGGCAGTCGCTGAACAAGGTGATCGACTACATGCTGGCCGGCAAGCCGGTGGTGGCGTCCTACACCGGCTACCCCTCGATGATCAACGAGGCCGATTGTGGCACCTATGTGCCGGCCGGCGACGTGGCGGCGCTGCGCCGCGAAGTCTTGCGTTATGCGGCCATGGGCGCGCCGGCACGCGAAGCCATTGGCCAGCGGGGCCGGGCCTGGATCCTGGCCAACCGCCGCTACGAAACGCTGGCGAAGAACTATCTGGCCATCTTCTTTGACGAGCGTGCCGGTGACAAGGTTGCCGGGCCGGGGGGCTTGAAGGCATGAAGCGCCTGTTCGACCTGGTGGTGGCCATCGCAGCGCTGGCCGTGCTGGCCCTGCCCCTGCTTGTGCTGTATGCGATGGTGCGGCGCAAGCTGGGCAGCCCCGCCCTGTTTCGCCAGGTCCGCCCCGGTCTGCACGGGCAACCGTTCATGATGGTCAAGTTCCGCACCATGACGGACGAGCGCGGCCCGGACGGCGAGTTGCTGCCGGATGCCCAGCGGCTCACCGCCTTTGGTCGCTTCCTGCGCGCCAGCAGCCTGGACGAACTGCCCGAGTTGTGGAACGTGCTGCGCGGCGAGATGAGCCTGGTCGGACCGCGTCCCCTGCTCATGGAATACCTGCCCTTGTACTCGCCCGAGCAGGCGCGGCGCCACCAGGTGCGCCCGGGTATCACCGGCTGGGCCCAGGTCAACGGGCGCAACGCCGTCAGCTGGGAGGAGCGCTTCCGCCTGGACGTCTGGTACGTCGACCACCGCTCGCTCTGGCTTGACCTGCGCATCCTCTGGCTGACGGTGCGCAAGGTGCTGGTGCGCGAAGGCATCAGCGCCCAGGGTGAGGCCACCATGCCCCGGTTCACGGGAGGCAAGTCATGAAACGGCTCGCCCTGCTCGGCGCCAGCGGCCACGGCAAGGTGGTGGCTGATGCGGCCCTGGCCGGCGACTGGGACGAGGTGGAGTTCTTCGACGACGCCTGGCCGCAGCGCAGCCGCAACGGCCCCTGGCCGGTCGCAGGTGACAGCGTCGCGCTGATGGCGCGGCTGCAGGAGTTTCAGGGTGTACTCGTGTCCATCGGCGACTGCGCGGTGCGCTGGGAAAAGCACCAGGCCCTCCTGGCCGCCGGTGCGCCCCTGGTGACGGTGTTGCACCCAGCGGCGACGGTGAGTCGCCATGCCACGCTGGGCCTGGGTACAGTGGTGATGGCCGGCGCGGTGGTGAACATCGATGCCGTCGTGGGACAGGCCGTCATCGTCAATACCGGTGCGACGGTCGATCACGACTGCCAGCTGGGCGACGCCGTGCACATCTGCCCGGGCGCCCATCTCTCGGGCAACGTCCGTGTGGGGCGGGGCGGCTGGGTAGGCGTGGGGGCGGCCGTGAAGCAGGGCATGACCATCGGCGAACGAGCCATGGTCGGGGCCGGTGCCGTGGTGGTCCAGCCGGTGCCGGATGCGCAGACCGTGGTGGGCAATCCGGCGCGCTTGCCGGAAGCCCGACAATCATGAGGCCTGGACACGCAGACAGATGTTGAATACTCCCTTTTCTCCCTGGCCCAGCTTCACCGACGAGGAGGCGCGGGCCGTGCAGCAGGTCCTGCTGTCCAACAAGGTCAACTACTGGACCGGCAACGAGTGCCGCGAGTTCGAGCAGGAGTTCGCGGCCTGGTGCGGCACGCGCCATGCGATTGCGCTGGCCAACGGCACCCTGGCACTGGACCTGGCCCTCAAGGGCCTGGGCATCGGGCCGGGCGACGAGGTGGTGGTGACGCCGCGCACCTTCATCGCCAGCGTGTCCTGCGTGGTCAATGCGGGTGCTACGCCGGTATTTGCCGATATCGAGCCCGACAGCGGCAACCTGTCTGCGCGCACCATCGCAGCGGTACTCACCCCGCGCACCAAGGCCGTGGTCTGCGTGCACCTGGCGGGCTGGCCCTGCGACATGGACCCCATCATGGCGCTGGCGGCCCAGCACGGCCTGAAGGTCATCGAGGACTGTGCCCAGGCGCACGGCGCCCGCTACAAGGGGCGCAGCGTGGGCAGCATCGGCCATGTGGGCGCCTGGAGCTTCTGCCAGGACAAGATCATGACGACCGGCGGCGAAGGCGGCATGGTCACCACGGATGACGAAGCCGTGTGGCGCGCCATGTGGGCCTACAAGGACCACGGCAAGAGTTATGCCGCGGTGTACGAACGGCAGCACCCCCCGGGCTTTCGCTGGTTGCACGAGAGCTTCGGCACCAACTGGCGCATGCTGGAGATGCAGGCCGCCATTGGCCGCATCCAGTTGCGTCGCCTGGACGCTTGGACTCGGCGACGCACGGCCAACGCTGCAGCCATTCTGGAGGCCTGTCGCGCCCACGCTGCCCTGCGGGTAGAGGAACCGCCGGCCGACAGTGCGCACGCTTGGTACAAGTGCTATGTATACGTGCAGCCGCAGAACCTGGCCCCGAGCTGGAGCCGCGACCGTATTGTGGAAGCGATCAACGCGGGCGGCGTGCCCTGTTACCAGGGCTCCTGTTCCGAGGTCTATCAGGAAAAGGCATTTGATGGCACGCCCTGGCGCCCGGCCGACCGCTTGCCAGTCGCCCGGATGCTGGGTGAGACGAGTCTCATGTTTCTTGTGCATCCCACCCTGGGCGCTCAGGAGATTGATGCAACGGTGCGGGCTGTCCGACACGTCCTGACAATGGTCGAGAGGAAATGACAGTGCATGGCGGCATGACCTACCTGGTTTCGCGCATGCGGTTTGGGCTGGAGAAATTCATCCTGCCGCCGAAGGTACATTGGTATTTTTTCCTGGCTTATCTGGCGGTGCTGCCCATTGCAGGCCCGATCGCCCTCAGGAACGTCGTATTGGCGATCCTGGTGTTTCAGTCCTTGTTCTTCTGCTTTGCAACCTACAAGAGCGGAAACCCCTCTGCCGGAATCGGGAAGCCAACCGCATGGCTCATGATATGGGCATCTTTCCTGGTGCTTTTCCCGCTGATCGCCCGGGATCCGGGCGTGGCTTGGCGTGAACTGGGTGGGCAATGGGCGGAATCGCTGCTGGCCTGGTTTGTTGCCTTTGTTGTCGTTCGCAGGATCTCGCCGACTGGGCGGGATTTGCTGTGGATAGGGCTGGCATCGGCCTTTTATCCTTTTGTTTACCTCATTCTGTTTTTGTGGGCATGGATGGGGGGGGTGGGCTATCCGGCATATATCGAAGATACATCCTGGGCTGAGATTCTTGAGGTGTTGGCACGTAATGCTGGCAGTGTTGACTGGCCCGGCCTGTCAAGCTTTCCTTGGGGTTTCCGTGGCTTTGATCCCATCCACGCCAACTTGGGCGCAACAGCTGCGCACGCGTTCATCGCGTTTGCTGCGTGGGGGCTGGCTGATTGGTACAAGGGCCGTGAGATCAAAAAGCTTGCATGGCTGATCTTTCTCTTGAGCTGTTCATACTTGGTCCCGGTGCTGGCTAGTTCGCGAGCGTCGATCCTGTGCATCAGCTTCATGGTTCTCTTGGCTATCTTTGTAGCAGTGGCACAGCTTTGGAGGGGGAAATCTGCTGATGGTGGCAAGTCGGCGGCAGGCCGGCTTGCCTCGCTCGGAATACCTGTTCTAGGGGTGCTGTGCCTGATGGGTTTTCTTGCCTACCAGTCGTATGAGAAGGATCCCAGATGGCGAACTATGATGCACAAGGCCACCATTGGGTTCTGGGTCCCGGATGCCATGGGGGTTGTCTGTCATGGCATCAGTGCTGAGTTGGAGTCGGGCATTAGAAACCGGTTGGCCGGTATGCCGGCGCATCAGGTGGACGAGATTCTTCAGGGGATGAGGGGAGATGGGGGCAGGGTGCTGGTGATGCGTGCTGGGCTGCAGCTAGTGCTTGAGCAGCCTTTCGGATTGGATGGTTCGCGCAGCGCCTACAAGCGATCGATGCATGAGCGCTGTGGCGGCGTTCCATCCTTGGATTTTGCCCATCCTCATCAGGGCTGGATTGATTTGGCACTCGCCTTGGGATGGGGTGGCATGCTCCTGTACCTTGGGATGGTCATTTATCTTCTGTGGACGGCAGTAGCTGGCTTGTTGAAGAAGGAATGGAGCGGATGGGAGTTGGGGCTTTTCATGCTGTGTATCTTCTGGATTTCCCGGGGTTTTTTTGATTCTGTATACCGGGAGCATTTCCTGCAGATGCAGGGCGCCCTGATTGGATTTTTCTGGGCAGGCTGGCTTCAGGACGTTGGCGACAGGCAAAGTTGAGATACGGATAGGGCGCATGCAGCAAAAGATACTGGCCTGGCCTCGTGCCAAGAAGCGACTCGTGGTTGTGGGGATGGACGTGTCTCTGTCGCTACTAGCGACATGGCTGGCGTTTTCCCTGCGGCTGGACAACCCGAACTGGCCCGATGAGGTGCAGCTGCGCGTCTATATGCTGGCCCCATTACTTGCGATCCCGGTGTTCATCCGCCTGGGCCTGTATCGGGCCATCTTTCGTTATACCGGCCAGGCGGCGCTGCTAACGACGGCTAAGGCCGTGGCGATCTACGGTGCCTTTTTTCTGGGGGTGCTGTTGTGGACGCGCTGGGACAATGTGCCGCGCACGCTGGGGGTGCTGCAGCCGCTCGTATTTCTGCTGCTGGTCGGATCCAGCCGCGCGTTGGCCCGTTTCTGGCTGGTCGGCCAGGTTCAGTCTATGGGGATACAGTCTCGTTTTCTAATCTATGGCGCAGGCATGGCCGGTGCTCAGACTGCCGCTGCTCTGGGTATGGACGGCCAGTTCAGGTTGCTCGGGTTTGTGGATGACGATCCGGCCAAGACTGGGCGAAGCATCAATGGTGTGCCTGTGCACGCTGCGAGCGAATTGGCTGACTTGGTGTCCCGGGAAGACATCACCGATATACTGTTGGCCTTACCCAGCGCCACGCGCGAGCGCCGCAACCGCATCATCGAAAGCCTGCGTCATCTGCCGGTGCACATCCGCACCCTGCCGGGCATGGCCGACTTGACGAGTGGGCGCGTGACGGTACAGGATTTCAGGGAGCTGGATATTGAAGATCTGCTCGGGCGCGATCCCGTTCCACCAGATCCTGAGTTGTTAGCCAGAGATCTGGCCCGGCAGGTCGTGCTGGTGACGGGGGCGGGGGGCAGCATTGGTAGTGAATTGTGCCGTCAGATTGCAGGGCAACAGCCCAGTCGTCTGCTGCTGCTTGATCACAGCGAGTTTGCTCTCTATAGCATTCATCAGGAATTGCAGGCGCTCAGCATGGTCAGCGGTTGGGCGGTCGAACTGGTGCCGCTATTGGGCAGCGTGAACCATGAGACATGCCTGCTGGATATTTGCCGGCAGTACAACCCTCACACGATTTACCATGCGGCGGCTTACAAGCATGTTCCGATGGTAGAGGCTAACCCGGCCGAGGGTGTGCGTAACAACGTCTTTGGTACGTTGAAGATGGCGCGCGTGGCGCGTGACTGCGGTGTTGCCCGTTTTGTGCTGATTTCAACCGACAAGGCCGTTCGTCCTACAAGCGTGATGGGGGCCAGTAAGCGCATGGCCGAGCTGGTGTTGCAGGCGATGGCGGCCGAGGCCGGCCAGACCTGTTTCAGCATGGTACGTTTTGGCAATGTGCTGGGTTCGAGTGGAAGCGTGGTACCCCTGTTTCGCCGTCAGTTGGCAGCGGGAGGGCCGCTGACGGTGACGCACCAGGATGTCACGCGCTATTTCATGACTATCCCTGAGGCAGCGCAACTGGTTTTGCAGGCTGGCGCCATGGCCAAGGGAGGGGAGGTATTCGTGTTGAACATGGGAGAACCCGTGCGCATCCTGGACATGGCCAGACGCATGGTTGAACTTTCAGGCTTGACTGTACGAGATGCACAGAACCCGCACGGTGACATAGAGATAGCCATTACAGGAATGAGGCCTGGCGAGAAGCTCTACGAGGAATTGCTCATTGGAGGTGATCCTGCGCTTACGATTCATCCGCGCATCATGACAGCGCGGGAAGATTGCATGACTTGGGCAGGTCTGCAACCCTGTCTTGAGAAATTGTCGCGTGCTTGCGATACTGGTGATAAGGACGCGATCAGAGTCGTTTTCGGCGAGTGTGTGGGAATGGCAAGTCAATGAACCCCTCCGAGACCGTATCTGTGGTCATCACCACCTACAACCGCAGCGATGCGCTGCTGGCGGTGCTCGCAGGGCTGGTTAGGCAGACCGACCGGAATTTCGAGGTGATCGTGGCTGATGACGGCTCCCGTGAGGAGCATCGCCGGGCCATCCTCGATTCGGCCGTGGCGCGCGAATTGCGCCTGACGCACGTCTGGCATCCCGATGTCGGCTTCACCGCCTCCAAGGTGCGCAACCGCGGTGTGGCGGCGGCCAGCGGGCCGTACCTCATCTTCATGGACGGCGATTGCGTGCCCGAGGTGGATTTCATCGCCTGTCACAAGCAGCTGGCCGCGCCCGGACATTTCGTCAACGGCAGCCGCGTGCTGCTGTCGCCCGAACTCACGCAGGCTGTGGTGAGCGGTTCCGAACAGATCTGCGGCCGCAGTCGCCTGTACTGGCTGGGGCAGCGCCTGCGCGGCCATGCCAGCAAGCTCACCCACCTGTTGCGCCTGCCCGACTGGCGAGGTCGCGTCCACCCGGCGTTCTACTGGAAAGGCATCCGCAGCTGCAATATGGGTGTCTGGCGCAGCGACTACGAGCGCATCGACGGCTTCGACGAGTCCTTTGTGGGCTGGGGTCACGAGGACGCCGACTTCGTGCTGCGCCTGCACCATGCCGGCGTGGCACGCAAGAACGGCTTCTGCGCCACCGAGGTGTTCCACCTCTGGCACAGGGAGGCGGCGCGCGCGCAAGAGTCGCAGAACGCCCGCACGGTGCGCGAGCGGGCGCAGTCGGACATCGTGCGTGCGGCCTCGGGTTATGCTCAGGCCCGTCCAGATGACGATGTCGTCATGACGAGGCTGGGATAATGCAGAAAATGATGAGACGATACCTGCTAACTTTGATGACCTTGCTGGCCGCCTGGCCGGCCTATGCCCAGTTCCGGGTCGAAGTGTCCGGCGTAGGCCTGACGCAGCTGCCGATTGCCTTCGCCCCCTTCCGTGGTGAAGACGCGGCGCCGCAGAAGATCAGTGCCATCGTGCAGGCCGACCTGGAGCGTAGCGGGCAGTTCCGCAGCGTGCCGACCCGTTCGGGCGCGCTGGACGAAAACGCCAAGCCGGATCTGGTGCCGTGGCGCCAGAGCGGCGCCGATTCCCTGGTCGCAGGCAGCATCTCGCGTCTGGCCGACGGCCGCTATGACGTGCGCTTCCGCCTCTGGGACGTGGTGGCCGGGCGTGACCTGGGCGGGCAGAGTTACGCCATCAGCCAGGCCGATCTGCGCCTGGCCGCGCACCGCATCGCCGACTTCGTCTATGAGAAACTGACCGGCGACAAGGGCATCTTTTCCACCCGCATCGCCTACGTCACCAAGGCGGACCAGCGTTACAGCCTGTGGGTGGCCGATGCGGACGGCGAGGGCGCACAGCCGGCCCTGACCAGCCCCGAACCCATCATCTCCCCGAGCTGGTCACCCGAGGGCCGGCAGCTGGCCTACGTTTCCTTCGAGTCGCGCAAACCGGTGGTCTACGTCCACGACGTGGCCAGCGGCAAGCGTCGTCTGGTGGCCAACTTCCGCGGCTCCAACAGCGCACCGGCCTGGTCGCCCGACGGGCGCAGCCTGGCCGTCACGCTGAGCCGCGACGGCGGTTCGCAGCTCTATACGCTGGACGTCACCACCGCGGGGAGCGAACCGCGTCGCCTGACCCAGTCGTCCAGCATCGACACCGAACCCACCTATTCGCACGATGGCAAGTTCATCTATTTCGTCAGCGACCGGGGTGGCAGTCCGCAGATCTATCGCATGCCGGCCGCAGGCGGCAACCCGGAGCGCGTGACGTTTACCGGCACTTACAACATTTCCCCCTCCCTGAGCGCCGACGGTCGCTGGCTGGCTTATATTTCCCGGGTAAGTGGTGCCTTCAAGCTCCATGTGATGGAGTTGTCCACCAGCAATGTCACGGCCCTGACCGAAACCAGTGCGGACGAAAACCCGAGTTTTGCCCCCAATGGCCGCCTGCTCCTTTACGCCACCAAGCAGCAGGAACGCGAAGCCCTGATGACCACCACGCTGGATGGAAAGATCAAGGCACGTCTGGCCGGGCAGGGCGGAGACATCCGCGAGCCCGACTGGGGCCCCTTCCAGAAAACACCCAACTGATTCCCTATCGATACCACAGGAGTAAAAAACATGTCGATGAAAAAACTCGCCCTGATCGGCGCCGTCACCTTGCTGATGGCAGGCTGCTCTTCCGTCAACCTGGACAACCCGCCGGTGGACGACCGCTCCAGCGGCGGCGCTGCTGCCGGCTCCGGCGACAGCGTGGTCGCCAAGACCGCGGTGACCCCGGTCGACGACGGCAAATCCTCCCAGGCCGCCATTGCGAACGTCTCGCGCCTGGTCTATTTCGACTACGACAGCTACGTCATCAAGCCCGAGTTCCAGGCCCTGATCGACGCCCATGCCCGCCACATCAAGGCCGACAAGAGCCGCAAGGTCGTGATCGAAGGCCACACCGACGAGCGTGGCGGCCGTGAATACAACCTGGCCCTGGGCCAGCGCCGTGCCGAGGCCGTGCGCCGCTCGCTGGGCCTGCTGGGCGTGGCCGACAGCCAGGTCGAAGCCGTGAGCTTCGGCAAGGAAAAGCCGGCTGCCCAGGGCAGCAATGAGGCCGCCTGGTCCAAGAACCGCCGTGCCGAGATCAGCTACCGCTGATCGGGCGCTGGAGACGCAGCGATGAACACGCGCACCCGCCTTGCAGCCCTGCTGCTGTGTGCCTGTGGCGTCACCGTGGCGCAGGCCGGTCTCTTCGACGACGAGGAGGCCCGCCGAGCCATCCTGGATCTGCGCCAGCGCGTGGACAGCGTGCGGCAGGATTCCGAGACGCGTTCTACGGAGCAGGCCAGCCGCAGCGCTGAGGAAAATGTCCTGCTGCGCCGCAGCCTGCTGGAGTTGCAGACCCAGATCGAGACCTTGCGTGCCGACATGGCACGCCTGGTCGGGCAGAACGAACAGCTCGCGCGCGACGTGGCCGAACTGCAGCGCCAGCAGAAGGATCTGCTGGGCGGCTTCGACGAGCGCCTGCGCAAGTTCGAGCCCGCCAAGGTCACGGTCGATGGTCGGGAGTTCCTGGCCGAGCCGGGTGAGAAGCGTGACTACGATGCCGCACTTGGCGTGTTCCGCAAGGGCGACTTTGCCGGCGCGCAGAACGCCTTCGTCGAGCTGCTCAAGCGCTACCCGGCCAGCGGTTACGCCCCCTCGTCCTTCTTCTGGCTGGGCAATGCACAGTACGCCACGCGCGATTACCAGGTCGCCATCCAGAACTTCCGCAACCTGCTGACCCAGGCGCCGGATCATCTGCGGGCGCCCGAGGCCGTGCTGTCGATCGCCAACTGCCAGGTCGAGCTCAAGGACACCAAGGCCGCGCGCAAGACCCTGGAAGACCTGATCAAGGCCTACCCGCAGTCCGAGGCCGCCGCCGCCGCCAAGCAGCGCCTGCCGCGTCTCAAGTAGGGGTTCGCGTCCTGGCTTTAGAATCCAGGACATGCAAACCGCCGACATCTCGGCGCTCAACACCCTGGTGTTGAGCGCTTCTTTTCTTCTTTCCCTGCTTTTTGGTGCACTTGTCCAGCGCACCCATTTCTGCACCATGGGCGCCGTCAGCGACGTGGTCAATATGGGCGACTGGACGCGCATGCGCCAGTGGGTCCTGGCCATTGGCGTGGCCATGGCCGGCTTTGCGCTGCTGGCCTATGCGGGCCTGATCGATCCGGCCAAGACCCTGCACGGCGGCAAACGCTGGCTCTGGCTCTCGGCGACCGTCGGCGGCCTGCTCTTCGGCTTCGGCATGGTGCTGTCGTCGGGCTGCGGCAGCAAGACCCTGGTGCGCGTCGGCTCCGGCAATCTCAAATCCCTGGTGGTCCTGCTGGTCATGGGCGTGGCAGGCTTCGCCACCATGAAGGGTGTCACCGCCGTGTGGCGCGTGGCCACCGTGGACCAGGTCGGGGTGGACTTTGCCGTGACGGCCAATCTGCCGCACCTGGCCGCCACGGCCCTGGGCCTCACGCCCACCTTGTCCACCTTGCTGATGGGCCTTGGTCTGGGGGCCGTACTGATCGTCTGGGCGCTGCGGGGGCAGCAGTTCATGCAGGGCGACAACCTGCTGGCCGGCCTGGGCGTGGGCGGCATCATCGTGGCCATGTGGTGGGTCAGCGGCTCCCTGGGGCATGTGGCCGAGCATCCGGACACCCTGGAAGAGATCTTCCTTGCCACCAACTCGGGGCGCTCCGAAGCCATGAGTTTCGTTGCCCCGGTGTCCTACGCACTGGACTGGCTGATGTTCTACAGCGACAAGAGCAAGGTGCTCACGCTGGGCATCGTCTCGGTCTTCGGCGTCATCGCCGGGTCCGCGATCATGGCCTTGTGGACCCGCAGCTTCCGCTGGGAAGGTTTTGGCGGCACCGAGGACGTCGCCAACCATCTGGTGGGCGCCGTCCTCATGGGCGTGGGTGGCGTGACCGCCATGGGGTGCACCATCGGCCAGGGCCTGACGGGCCTGTCCACCCTGGGTCTCAACAGCCTGGTGGCCTTTGCCGCCATCGTGGCCGGCTCGGTTGCCGGCTTCAAGTACCAGATGTGGCGCCTGGAGCGCATGGCCTGACCGCCATGGACGTTGAACGCCGCTTCGGTGGCCTGGCCCGCCTGTACAGCGTGGCCGGTGCCCAGCGCATCCGTGCCGCCCATGTGGCCGTGGTGGGCGTCGGCGGGGTTGGCTCCTGGGCCGTGGAAGCCCTCGCGCGCAGTGGTGTAGGGCGCCTCACCCTGATCGACCTCGATCACGTGGCCGAATCCAATATCAACCGCCAGATCCATGCCCTGGAGGGCACGCTGGGCCAGGCCAAGGTGCTGGCCATGCGCGATCGCATCACGCAGATCAATCCGGCTTGCCAGGTGCAATGCATCGAGGAGTTCGTGGGACCCGATAACTGGCCAGCCTTGCTGCCGGCCGGCGTGGACGCCGTCATCGACGCCTGCGACCAGGTGCGCGCCAAGACCGCCATGGCAGCCTGGGCCCTCAAGAACAAGCTCGTTTTCATCACGGTGGGTGCTGCCGGTGGCAAGCGCCGGGCGCATGAGGTGGACATCGAGGACCTGGGCCGTGTCACGCATGACCCCTTGCTGGCGCAACTGCGCTACCGCCTGCGCAAGGAGCACGGCGCCGCCCGTGAGGGGCGCAAGATTGGTGTGGCCTGCGTGTTCAGCCGCGAGGCCGTCAGCGGCCCCGATGCGTCCTGTGCGGTCGAAGGAGATGGCACGCTCAACTGCAGCGGCTATGGCTCGCTGGTGGCCGTCACCGCCACCTTCGGCCAGTGCGCCGCTGGCTGGGTGTTGGATGAAATCGTGAAGCGAGCTTGAAGATCGCATGAAAATGACGCTATAATTGAAGGCTTGTCGGGGTTAGCGTAAGCGTCCCGCTGTGGGGGACGTTAGCTCAGTTGGTAGAGCAGCGGACTTTTAATCCGTTGGTCGCAGGTTCGAATCCCGCACGTCCTACCAAGTACAATTTGTTGAACCGAATATTCCTCGATAGCTCAGTCGGTAGAGCGCCGGACTGTTAATCCGTAGGTCCCTGGTTCGAGCCCAGGTCGAGGAGCCAAATCAAAAAGGCCTTGCAGCAATGCAAGGCCTTTTTTGTTGTTGCGCGGTGTTTTGAGGCACAAAGAAAAAGGGATCTGATCTTGCGATCAGATCCCTTTTGATCTGGTGGGTCCTGAGTGACTCGAACACTCGACCTACGGATTAAGAGTCCGCTGCTCTACCAACTGAGCTAAGAACCCAGACCTCAATTATTGCATAAAAATCAGTCCCGTCCAGGTGACTCAGGGGACAAAATGCGCTTTTTCGTCGTCGGCATCAAGCAGGAGAAACGACCATGTTTCAAACAATCATCATCACCCTGACGGTGCTCATGCTGGCGGGCTGTGGCGCCGAGACAGCGACCACGGCGGCCACCGTGGGTGCGGCCAAGAAGCAGGAACTCGAGCAGGGCCAGAAGACCATGGAGCAGGTCAAGCAGAAGGTCGGCGAGTCCATGCAGCAGATGCAGCAAAGCCCGCAGCGCGCCGCCGATTAAGACCGGCCTAGTCGCCCAGGCTGCCGCTGAGTTCCAGCCAGCGTTCTTCGAGCTGGTCCAGCTCGTCCTGCAGAGCGCCCAGGCGCTTGCCGAGTTCATTGATCTCATCCATGCCGGGCTGACCGGATAGTCTCTCTTCGAGCGCGGCTTTCTCCTGCATCAGTTCGGCGATGCGGGCCTCGCACAGTTCGAACTCCTTGCGCAGCTGACGGGTGCGGTTGTCTTCGCGTCGCGGGCGGGCTGGCTCGGGCGCCGCCACGGCGGGCTGGGGTGGTGGGGCGCTGGCCGCTGCTGAAGCCGCCGCATTGGCCTCCTTGAGGGCCTCGCGCTGGCGCTTGGCTTCGTCCAGCAGGTAACGCTGGTAATCGTCCAGGTCGCCGTCGAAGGGGCTGATGCCGCCGCGTGAGACCAGCCAGAACTCATCGCACACCGCGCGCAGCAGGGCGCGGTCATGGCTGACCAGCATCACCGTGCCTTCGAATTCGTTGAGCGCCATGCCCAGGGCCTCGCGCGTGGCCAGGTCCAGGTGGTTGGTGGGCTCGTCCAGCAGCAGCAGGTTGGGGCGCTGCCAGACCAGCATGCACAGCACCAGGCGGGCCTTCTCGCCGCCGCTCATGGTGCCCACGGTCTGCTTGACCTGGTCGCCCGTGAAATTGAAGCTGCCCAGGAAACTGCGCAGGTCCTGCTCGCGGGTGGCCTGGCCGCTGAGTGCACCGCGTGCCGTGGTGTCCTTGACCAGCCAGATCATGTGTTCCAGCGGTGTGTCTTGCGGGCGCAGCACGTCGAGCTCCTGCTGGGCAAAGTAGCCGATGGACAGGCCCTTGCCTTCGATGATCTCGCCGGCCAGGGGCGCCAGGTCGCGCGCGATGGTCTTGACCACGGTGGACTTGCCCTGGCCGTTGGCGCCCAGGATGCCGATGCGCTGTCCGGCCAGCACCGACTTGCTGACGTTCTTCACGATCACCGTGGGAGGCGTGCCGGCCGGCGCACCTTCGGGCGGTGGGTAGCCGAAGTCGATGCCCTGCATGGACAGCATGGGGTTGGGCAGGTTGGCCGGTTCCTTGAACTCGAAGGTGAACTCGGCCTCGGCCAGCAGCGGGCCGATCTTTTCCATGCGGTCCAGCGCCTTGACCCGGCTCTGGGCCTGCTTGGCCTTGCTGGCCTGGGCCTTGAATCGGTCGATGAACTTCTTGAGGTGGGCGATCTTCTCCTGCTGCTTGGCGTAGGACGCCTGCTGCAGTTCCATCTTCTCGGCCCGCATGTCCTCGAACTTGGTGTAGTTGCCGCCATAGCGGTTGAGCTTGGCGGTTTCGATGTGCACGGTGACGTTGGTCACGGCATCGAGGAACTCGCGGTCGTGGCTGATGACCAGCATGGTGCCGGTGTAGCGCTGCAGCCAGGCTTCCAGCCAGACCAGGGCGTCCAGGTCCAGGTGGTTGGTGGGCTCGTCCAGCAGCAGCAGGTCGCTGGGGCACATCAGCGCGCGTGCCAATTGCAGGCGCATGCGCCAGCCGCCGGAGAAACTGTTCACGGGCTTGTCGAGTTCCGTGGTGCGAAAGCCCAGGCCCAGGATCAGCGCCTGCGCGCGGGCCGAGGCGTCGTGCGCACCGGCGTCGTGCAGCTCCATATAGGCGTGGCCCATGCGCTCGCCGTCATCGGTGGCTTCTGCGGCCACCACCTCGGCCTGCGCGGCGGCCAGGCGCGTGTCGCCGGCGATCACGAAGTCGGTGGCGCTCTCGGCCGTCTCGGGCATGTCCTGGGCCACCTGGGCCAGGCGCCATTGGGCGGGGATGTTGCAGTCGCCGCTGTCCTCGTGCAGGGTGCCGTTGAGCAGGGCGAACAGGGTGGACTTGCCGGCGCCGTTGCGTCCGACCAGGCCGACCTTCTCACCAGGATTGACGGTGACGGAGGCAGCATCCAGCAACACCCTGGCGCCGCGGCGCAGGGTGACATTTTTCAGGGTGATCATTTTTTCAGCAGCGCTTCGCGCGTTATCAGCAGGACTTGTTCGTCGCCTGCACTTGTTTCCAGCCAGGCAGCTTCCAGGCGCGGGAAGGCCGCCTCGAAGTGCTCGCGCTCATTGCCGATCTCCAGGACCAGTACGGCGTGTTCGGTCATCTGCGCCGGGGCCTCGGCCAGCAGGCGGCGGATGAAATCCATGCCATCGCTGCCGCCGGCCAGGGCCAGTTCGGGTTCGGCCCGGTACTCAGCGGGCAGGGCGGACATGCTCTGCGCATTGACGTAGGGCGGGTTGCACAGGATCAGGTCGTAGGGGCCGCGTACGCCAGCCAGGCCATCGGAGGGCAGCAGCGTGACGCGGTCCTGCAATGCGTGCTTGTCGACATTGATGCGGGCCACGGCCAGGGCGTCGGCCGAGAGCTCGGCGCCGTCCACCGTGACCTCGGGCCAGGCCAGGGCGGCCAGCACGGCCAGGCTACCGTTGCCGGTGCACAGGTCCAGCACGCGCTTCGTGTGCTCGCCCAGCCAGGCGTCGATGTTACCGTTGGCCAGCAGCTCGGCGATGAAGCTGCGCGGCACGATGGCGCGTTCGTCCACGTAAAAGGGCACACCCTGCAGCCAGGCCTCGCGGGTCAGGTAGGCGGCGGGCTTGCGCGTGGTGATGCGTTCTTGCAGGAGCGCCGCCACCTTGGCCTGTTCCTGCGGGTCGACCGGGCGATCGGCCACCGCGTCGAGGTCGTGCAGCGGCAGGCCCAGTTGCCAGAGCACCAGCCAGGCGGCCTCGTCAAAGGCATTGCTGGTGCCGTGGCCATAGACCAGGCCGGCAGCGTCGAACTGCTGGGCGCCGGTCTCGATCAGCTCGATCACGGTCGCTGGCTTCGCGGGGGCACTGTTCATGACGCGAGCTTTTCCAGCACGCGCCGGTAGATGTTTTTCAGCGGCTCGATGTCGGCCACCGGCACGCATTCGTCGATCTTGTGGATGGTGGCGTTGGTCGGACCCAGTTCGATGACCTGCGGGCAGACCTGGGCGATGAAACGGCCGTCACTGGTGCCGCCGCTGGTGGAGAGTTCGGTCTCGATGCCCGTTTCCGCGCGGATGGCCTCGCGCACGGCGTTGACCAGCGTACCCGGGGTGGTCAGGAAGGGCAGCCCGCCGACGGTCCAGGTGAGCTCATATTCCAGCCCATGCTTGTCCAGCACGGCACTCAGGCGTTGCTGCAGGCTTTGCGGCGTGGACTCGGTGCAGAAGCGGAAGTTGAAGTCCACCACCACGCTGCCTGGGATCACGTTGCTGGCGCCCGTGCCGCCGTGGATGTTGCTGACCTGCCAGGTGGTGGGCGGGAAGAAATCGTTACCTTGGTCCCATTCGATGGCAGTCAGTTCGGCCAGCGCCGGGGCGAACTGGTGGACGGGATTCCTGGCCAGGTGCGGGTAGGCGATGTGGCCCTGCACGCCCTTGACCGTGAGCTTGCCGCTCATGGTGCCCCGGCGGCCGTTCTTGATCATGTCGCCGGTGCGTTGGACCGAGGTCGGCTCGCCGACGATGCAGTAGTCCAGCTTCTCGCCGCGCGCTTTCAGGGTTTCGCAAACCACCACCGTGCCGTCCACGGCCGGGCCTTCTTCATCGCTAGTCAGCAGCAGGGCGATGTTGAGCGGGGCCTGGGCGTGCGAGGCAAGGAACTCCTCCACGGCCACGACGAAGGCCGCGATCGAGGCCTTCATGTCGCTGCTGCCCCGGCCGTACAGCTTGCCGTCGCGGTGGGTGGGCGTGAACGGGTCCTGGCTCCATTGGGCCACCGGGCCGGTGGGCACCACGTCGGTGTGGCCGGCAAAGACCAGCAGCGGGGCGCCGGGTCGGGCCACGCGTTTGGCCCACAGGTTGGTGACACGGAAGTCGGCCGGGCCGCTGACGATGGACTCGCAGACAAAACCCAGGGCTTGGAGGCGTTCGGCCAGCAGGGCCTGGCAGCCGGCATCGTCGGGGGTGACGGACGGGCGCGCGATCAGTTGCTCGGTCAGTTGCAGGGTACGGGACATTCGGTGCTCAGTGCTTCACGTCGAGCGTGATCTCGGTGAAGGACGGTTCGTCGTCCTGGTGCTCGTCGGCCTGGGCCTGGGACGGCTTCTGGAAGTCGTTCTGCAGGCGCCACATGAGGTTGGTGGGGGAATCGGAATTGGCCAGGCCTTCCTTGCGGTCGATCACGCCCTCGGTGATGAGGCGCGCGATGTCCTGCTCGAAGTTCTGCGAGCCTTCGGCCATGGCCTTTTCCAGCGCTTCCTTGATGCTGGAGAAGTCGCCTTTCTCAATCAGGTCCGAGATCAGCTTGGTGTTGAGCATGATCTCCACCGCCGGGGTGCGGCTGCCCGTGGTGGTGCGCAGCAGGCGCTGCGAGACGATGGCCTTGAGCGCGCTGGAGAGGTCCCCCAGCATGGTCTGGCGAACTTCCACCGGGTAGAAGCTCAGGATACGGTTGAGCGCCTGGTAGCTGTTGTTGGCGTGCATGGTGGCCAGGCAGAGGTGGCCGGACTGGGCGTAGGCAATGGCCGCGGACATGGTCTCGCGATCGCGGATTTCACCGATCATGATCACGTCGGGTGCCTGGCGCAGCGCGTTCTGCAGCGCCGTGCCCAGATTCTTGGTGTCGGCGCCGATCTCGCGCTGGTTGACCACGGAGCGCTTGTTCTTGAACAGGTACTCGATGGGGTCCTCGATGGTCAGGATGTGGCCCGAGGCGTTTTCATTGCGGTAGTCGATCATGGCCGCCAGCGTGGTGCTCTTGCCCATGCCGGTGGCGCCCACCATCAGGATCAGGCCGCGCTTTTCCATGATCAGGTCGCCCAGGATGGGCGGCAGGGAGAGCGAGCCCAGCGAGGGAATTTCACCCGAGACGAAACGGATCACGGCGGCTATCGTGCCGCGCTGGCGCATGGCGCTCAGACGGAAGCGCCCGACGCCTTGCAGCGGGAAGCCCATATTGAGCTCGCTGTAGGCATCGAGCTCGGCCAGGCGTTCCTCGGGGATGATCTCGGCCAGCAGATTGCGCGGCGCATCGGCCGGCAGCGGCTGGTTGTTGATCGGCACGCACTGGCCGTTGATGCGGATGAGCGCCGGCGAGAAGGCCGACAGATAGATGTCCGAGGCCTTTTTCTCGGACATCAGTCGCAGGATCCGTTCCATCATGCCCATCGTGCTGCTCATGTCTGCTCTCCCAGTATCGTTTGTCGAGGTCGTACGCTGCCGGCGTGATCAGTCGCGCAGCAGGTCGTTCAGGCTGGTCTTGGAGCGGGTCTGCGCGTCTACGCGCTTGACGATCACGGCGCAGTACAGGCTGTACTTGCCGTCGGCGCTGGGCAGGTTGCCCGAGACCACCACCGAGCCGGCCGGCACGCGGCCGTAGTGGACTTCGCCCGTGGCGCGGTCATAGATCTTGGTGCTCTGGCCGATGTACACGCCCATGGAGATGACCGAGTTTTCCTCGACCACCACGCCCTCGACAATCTCCGAGCGCGCGCCGATGAAGCAGTTGTCCTCGATGATGGTCGGGCCGGCCTGCACGGGCTCCAGCACGCCGCCGATGCCGACACCGCCCGAGAGGTGCACGTTCTTGCCGATCTGCGCGCAGGAGCCCACGGTGGCCCAGGTGTCGACCATGGTGTTCTCGTCCACGTAGGCGCCGATGTTCACGTAGCTGGGCATCAGGATGGCGCCCTTGGCGATGAAGCTGCCGCGGCGGGCTACGGCCGGCGGCACCACACGCACGCCGGTGGCGGCCATTTCTTCGGCCGAGAGGTGGGCGAACTTGGTCTGCACCTTGTCGTAGAAACCGAGGTCGCCGGCCTTGATGACCTCGTTGTCCTTGAGGCGGAAGGACAGCAGCACCGCCTTCTTGATCCACTGGTGCACCGTCCACTTGCCCACGGACTCGCGCGTGGCCACGCGCAGGCGGCCCTTGTTCAGTTCGGAGATGACGTGCTCGACCGCGTCGGCCACTTCCTTGGGCGCGGACTTGACGGAGATGTTGGCGCGGTTTTCCCAGGCAGCTTCGATGATCTGTTGCAGTTGTTGGCTCATGTGTAGGACTCGGATTTTCAGTTTCTGGATTGGACAAATTGAATGATGCGTTCGGCTGCTTCCGCGCATTCGGCGGTTTCGGCCACCAGCGCCATGCGCACGCGCCCGGCGCCGGGGTTGAAGCCGCCGGCCTCGCGCGCCAGATAGCTGCCGGGCAAAACAGTCACATTGTAAAGAGCGTAGAGATCGCGGGCGAAATCGGTGTCGCTGCCCTTCACGCCGGCCCAGAGGTAGAAGGCCGCGTCGGGCAGGGCCACGTCCAGCACGGCGCTGAGCATGGGCGTGACCTGGGCAAACTTGGCGCGGTAGAGGTTGCGGTTCTCGATGACGTGCTGTTCGTCGTTCCAGGCAGCGATGCTGGCGGCCTGCACCACGTGGCTCATGGCGCTGCCGTGGTAAGTGCGGTAGAGCAGGAAGGCCTTCATGATGGCCGCATCGCCGGCCACGAAGCCGCTGCGCATGCCTGGCACGTTGCTGCGTTTGGAGAGACTGGTCAGTGCGATCAGGTTCCTGAAGTCGCCGCGACCCAGTTTCAAGGCCGCCTCCAGTCCGCCCAGCGGCGGCTCGTCCCGGAAGTAGATCTCGCTGTAACACTCGTCGGAGGCGATGACGAAGCCGTAGCGATCGCTCAGGTCGAACAGCTTCTTCCATTCCTCCAGCGGCATCACGGCACCGGTCGGGTTGCCGGGTGAGCAGGTGAAGATCAGCTGGGTGCGGGCCCAGACCTCGGCGGGCACGCTGTCCCAGTCCACGGCGAAGTTGCGCGCCGGGTCGCTGGGCACGTAGTAGGGCTGGGCACCCGCCAGCAGCGCGGCGCCCTCGTAGATTTGATAGAAGGGGTTCGGGCACAGGACCAGGGCGCCAGGCTGGCTGCCGTCGACCACGGTCTGCGTCAGCGCGAACAGGGCCTCGCGCGATCCATTGACCGGCAGGATCTGGCCGGTTGGGTTGAGCGTGACGCCATAACGGCGCTGCAGCCAGCCGGCCATGGCTTCCCTCAGCGCCGGCTCACCGGCGGTCGGGGGGTAGCCGGTCAGGCCGGTGTCCAGCGCGTCGCTGAGGGCGCGCTTGATGAAATCGGGCGTGGCGTGCTTGGGCTCACCGATGCCCAGACTGATGGGGCGATACGCCGGGTTGGGGGTGATGCCGGCAAAAAGTTGCCGCAGCCGTTCGAAAGGATAGGGCTGCAGTCGTTGGAGCAGGGGGTTCATGAGGGGGAATTATCCCGGAACTCCCCAGCGCGGCAGAGGCGGGGGGCGGCAACCCCCTCAGGGGTCAGCGCGACCGCCGCTTGGCCGTGCCCAGCAACTTCTGCGTCAGCAGGTCGATGGACAGCACCAGGGCGATGCCGATGGACATGACCATCACGACCTCGGGCAGGTCGGTCGAGTTGATGACACCAAAGCCGCGGGGAAGCGCCTGCCGGTCCGGGGTGGTGCAGACGAAATCAGCCGCGGCCATGCCGGTGTAGTGCATGGCACAGACGGCCACCGCCATGACAACAGCCGCCAGCAGGCGCAGCGCCAGGGGTTTGGTGTTGAAGGCCAGCCAGAGGGCCGCGGTCGCCGCCACGACGGCGATCAGGAGGGAGGCCGCCACCAGCATGAACGACCAGTTGATGTAGCCGCCAAAACGCATGCCGTACATGCCCAGGTAATGCATGACGGCCACACCCAGTCCCAAGGAGGCGCCAGCCGTCAGCAGCCGGGTCTTGTTGGAGGGGTCCCGGGCCACATACGTCAGGCCGAAACCGGTGGCCAGGCAGACCACCACCAGCGAGATGATGGTTTCGGTCATGGAGTAGCCCACGCGCAGGTCCATCTTCAGTGCGGCCATGCCAATGAAATGCATGGTCCAGACGCCGATGCCACCCAACGCCAGCGTGGCGGCCATCAGGTCGAAATGGTTGATGCGGCCTTCGGGGCCGACGAGGCGGCGGGCCGCCGTCAGCGCAACAAAGGAACCGATGAAGGCGATGAGGAAGGAGAGCGCGACATAGGTGCCGTCGTAGCTCGAAACAACTTGTGGGTTCATGAATGACCTTAGATGCGAACCGGTCGAATCTAAGGGAAGGCAGCTACCGGGCGGCCCCGGTGCACACATTCACCCACGAAAGTGAAGGGCATCCCTCGCCTGGCGCAGCGGGTCTCAGCCTTGTGGTGCCTTGGTGAGGTAATGCAGCACCAGCTTGTCCTGCTGGTTCAGGCCGTGGAAAGCCATGCCGGTGAAGTGGCACGTGCCGTCTGCGGCCTTGTGGGCGTGGCAGACCGTGGCCTTGAGTGCGAGGGTGGTGGGCTCGCCTTCGACCACGGCGCCGATGCTGAGGTCGAGGGTCTTGCCCACCGCGGTGGTCGCCGTGGGCGTGCTGACCATGGCGCCCTGCATGCTGATGTCCAGCAACTGGCCGTCCAGCTTGAGTTCGCCGATCCGAACCGTGACGGGCCAGCTGGTCTTGGTCCTCAAGGACTGACGCACCTGGCGGGCATCGACCTGGGTCGGGTAGGCCAGCAGGGCATAAACGAAGGGTTTCTCATAGGTCTGCAGGACCTTGCTGATGAAGGAAAACTCATGCAGGCCGGTAAAACCACGCACGATGCAGACATCGCCCTCGGTCAGGCCGGTGTCCTCGCCCTCCGGGCCCTGGGGACCCACCATGACGCCCCGGTTCTCGATGGCGCCAAAGAGCTGGCCCTCCTTCTTGCTGGTGCCTTCCACCAGCCGGCGAACCTGCAGTGCGATGCCCGGGCGCAGGCCAAGCTCCTTGAGGCTGATTTGCAGCACGTCGTTCTTCTGCGTCTCGATGGCGGCCTGATTCATGATGGGGGCGTTTCTCTATGGGGAACCGGTCAAATGGCGTGAATCTACACGGTCTGTCAGGCGGCCGCCATGACGCAGGGCATGGCAATGTGTGCAAATGCAACCTTTCGGGTTTTCCCGTAGCACACATCCCGCAGGGAGCGCACGATTTTCGTGCGGGCCGGGACGGTATGATTTCAGGCTGTTCCCGCCATCAGACTGTTCTCACCGTGCGTCTCACCTCCATCAAGCTTTCCGGGTTCAAGTCCTTTGCCGAGCCGACCAACTTCATGCTGCCCGGGCAACTGGTCGGCGTGGTCGGCCCCAACGGCTGCGGCAAGTCCAACATCATGGACGCCGTGCGCTGGGTGCTGGGCGAAAGCCGCGCCAGCGAGTTGCGCGGCGAGTCCATGCAGGACGTGATCTTCAACGGCACCACCACCCGCAAGCCGGCCAGCCGCTCCAGTGTGGAGCTGGTGTTCGACAACGCCGACCACCGCGCCGGCGGCCAGTGGAGCCAGTACGCCGAGATCGCCGTCAAGCGCGTGCTGACGCGCGACGGCACCAGCAGCTACTACATCAACAACCAGCCGGTGCGCCGCCGTGACGTGCAGGACGTGTTCCTGGGCACCGGCCTGGGCCCGCGCGCCTACGCCATCATCGGCCAGGGCACGATCAGCCGCATCATCGAATCCAAGCCGGAAGAGCTGCGCCTGTTCCTGGAGGAGGCCGCCGGTGTCTCCAAGTACAAGGAACGTCGCCGCGAGACCGAAAACCGCCTGTCCGACACGCGCGAGAACCTGACCCGCGTGGAAGACATCCTGCGCGAACTCAACGCCAACCTGGAAAAACTCGAACGCCAGGCCGAAGTCGCACAGAAGTACAACACCCTGCAGGCCGATGCCACGCTCAAGCAGCAGCAGCTCTGGTACCTGCGGCGCTCCGAGGCCGAGGCCGACCAGACCCGGATCAAACAGGAGGGTGAGAAGGCCGTCATCGAACTCGAGTCGCGTGTGGCCGACCTGCGCCACATCGAAGCCGACCTCGAGACCATCCGCCAGGCGCATTACGCCGCCGGCGACCAGGTCAACCAGGCCCAGGGCCTGCTCTACGAGGCCAGCACCGAAGTGGGGCGGCTGGAAGCCGAGATCCGTTTCGTGGTCGAGGGCCGTCAGCGCGTCGAGGAGCGCCTGGTCACCCTGAAGGAACAAACCGCCCAGTGGGCCACGCGCAAGCAGGACGCCCAGGCCGAGATCGAAAGCCTGGCCGAGCTGGCACTGGTGGGCGAGGAGAAGACCACCGAGCTGGCCGCCCAGCTGGAAGAGCAGGCCCAGGCCCTGCCTGACATGGAAGAGGCCGTGCGCCAGGCCCAGAGCCGCGCCAATGAGCAGCGCGGCAGCGTGACCCAGGTGCAGCAGCAGATCCAGGTGCTGGCCGCCGAGCAGCGCAGCATCGAGGAGCAGTCGCGCCAGCTGAACCAGCGTCGCGAACGCCTGGACACCGACCGCAAGGCCCTGGCTGCGCCGGATGAGGCCCGCCTGCAGAGCCTGCAGGCCCAGTTGGCCCAGGCCAGCGAAGCCGCCGCCGTGGCCGATGCCCGCCTGCACGAGCTGCAGGACAGCGTGCCGCAGCTCGACGAGACACGCCGCACCCAGCAGGCCACCGTGAACACCGAAGCCGCCAGGCAGGCTGACCTGTCGGCGCGTTTGGAAGCGCTCAAGGCCCTGCAGGAGAAGGTCAAGACCGACGGCAAGCTGCAGCCCTGGCTGGCCAAACACGGCCTGGCCGACCTGCAGGCCCTGTGGACCAAATTGCACATCGAGCAAGGCTGGGAGAGCGCCCTCGAAGCCGCCTTGCGCGAACGCATGGGCGCGCTGGAAGTCAGCCGCATCGACATGGTCAAGGCCTTCGGCAACGATGCGCCACCGGCCAAGCTGGCCTTCTACAGTGCGCCGTCCGCCGGTGCGCCCGAGAAGGCCGGCGGTCTGCCGCGCCTGGCCGACCTGCTGCGCGTGAACGACGCCGGCCTCAAGGCCGTGCTGGTGGACTGGTTGCAGGGCTGCTACGTGGCCCAGAGCTTCGAGGACGCCCTGGCCCAGCGGACCCAGTTGCAGCCCGGTGAGACGCTGTATGTGAAGAGCGGCCACGCCGTCAATGCGCACAGCGTGAGCTTCTACGCCCAGGATTCCGAACAGGCCGGCCTGCTGGCCCGGGCCCAGGAAATCGAGAACCTGGAAAAGCAGCTGCGCGCCCAGTCCCTCATCAACGAAGAGGCCCGCAGCGCCCTGGTGCGCGCCGAGGCCGCCTATGCCGACGCTTCGCAACGCCTGATCACCGCGCGCCGTGAAGCCAGCGAGACGCAAAGCCGCGCGCACGAGCTGCAGGTCGAGACCCTGCGCCTGACGCAGCTGGCCGAACAGACCCGCGCCCGCAGCGAGCAGATCGCCGGCGACCTGGCCGAAGTCGATGCCCTGCTGGAAGAGCTGCAGGAGCGCCGTGTGGCCGCCGAAGGGCGCTTCGAGGAACTTGACATGCAGCTGGCCGACAGCCAGGAGCGCCATGCCCAGCTCGACGAACGCGTGCTGGAGGCCGAGCGCAAACTCAACGCCTGCCGCGAGCAGCAGCGCAGCCTGGAGCGCCAGGCGCAGGAGGCCACCTTCTCGCTGCGCACGCTGGACGCCCGCAAGGCCGAACTGGCCCGTGCCATCGACACCGCCGATCAGCAGGCGGCCACCATCACCACCGAGGAACAGCGTGCCCGCGACGAGCTGGCCCGCCTGACCGACGCCGCCGCCCAGGCCGGCCTGCAGAACGCACTGGCGCTCAAGCTCGAACGCGAGAAGGCCCTGGGCGCCAAGCGCAGCGAATACGACGACCTGACCGCCAAGTTGCGCGCCAGTGACGAACGCCGTATCAAGCTCGAGCGCGAGCTCGACCCGCTGCGCCAGCGCATCCAGGACATGCAGCTCAAGGAGCAGGCCGCACGCCTGGGCTTCGAGCAGTACGCCCAGCTGCTGGCCGATGCCCAGGCCGACCTGGAAGCCGTGGCCAGATCCATCGAAGAAGGCAATGTGCGCCTGACCGGCCTGCAAGGCGAGATCGATCGCCTGAACCGAGAGATCGCGGCCCTGGGGGCGGTCAACCTGGCGGCCCTGGAAGAACTGGCCAGCGCGAGCGAACGCAAGCATTTCCTGGATGCGCAATCGGCCGACCTGAACCTGGCGATGAACACGCTGGAAGATGCCATCCGCAAGATCGACGGCGAGACGCGCGAACTGCTGGCCGGCACGTTCAAGACCGTCAACGAGCACTTCGGCAAGATGTTCCCCGAGCTCTTCGGCGGTGGCCAGGCCCGACTCATCATGACGGGCGACGAGATCCTGGACGCCGGCGTGCAGGTCATGGCCCAGCCGCCGGGCAAGAAGAACCAGACCATCCACCTGCTCTCGGGCGGCGAGAAGGCGCTGACGGCCATTGCGCTGGTGTTCGCCATCTTCCAGCTCAACCCCGCGCCTTTCTGCCTGCTGGACGAGGTGGACGCGCCGCTGGACGACGCCAACACCGAGCGTTATGCCAAGCTGGTGAGCAGCATGAGCAAGGGCACCCAGTTCCTCTTCATCAGCCACAACAAGATCGCCATGGAAATGGCCGAGCAGTTGATCGGCGTGACCATGCAGGAGCAGGGCGTCTCGCGCATCGTGGCGGTGGACATGGAATCTGCCGTGTCCATGGCCGAGGCGGCTTGAGCCGCGACGGGACCTAGCACCGATGAGCAAACTGCAAATCGGACTGGCGATCGCTGGCGCCCTGCTGCTGGCCGCCCTGGTGGTCCATGGCGCCTGGACGGCGCGGCGCAACCAGCCTCGCCTGGCGGAGCCTGAATCCGCCCCCGTCGAGCCGCATGGGCTGGACGGGCTTGCGCCCGATCCGGCGGCGTCCGCTGCCGCCGGCAGCGCCGATGAGGACGGGCTCCTGCTGCCGACCATGCTGGACAGGAAAGCCCAGCTGGACCCCTTGATCGACGTCAGCGCGACCATCGAGCTCGAACATCCGGTCAGCGGCGAGGCCGTGCTGCAGCAGATGCCGGCCACGCGCCGTGTGGGCAGCAAGCCTTATGCCATCGAAGGCCTGGACCCGGTCAACGGGGCCTGGGAGCCGCCCCAGCCTGGCCGGCGCTACAGCGCCCTGCAGGCCGGCGTGCAGCTGGCCAACCGCGCCGGCCCGCTCAACGAGATCGAGTACTCAGAGTTCGTCATGAAGACGCAGGCCCTGGCCGACGCCGTGGGCGGCACCCCCGAATTCCCCGACATGCTCGACGCCGTGGCGCGGGCGCGCGAACTCGATGCTTTTGCCAGCGAGCATGATGCGCAGCTCAGTGTTACCCTGCGTGCGCGCCACACTGCCTGGAGCGCCGGTTATGTGCAGCAGAACGCGGCACGGCTGGGTTTTGTGGCCGGCGTGCTGCCCGGTCGCA
This sequence comes from Hylemonella sp., assembly GCA_034366585.1. Taxonomy (GTDB): domain Bacteria; phylum Pseudomonadota; class Gammaproteobacteria; order Burkholderiales; family Burkholderiaceae_C; genus Hylemonella. Next base: position 3,321 of record JAXMMJ010000129.1, on the reverse strand, counting down.
TGGTGCTGCCCGCTAGCGTGGGCGGCCAGCCGCCCGTGCTGGGCCTGCACTACGACGCGCAGGCGGCCCAGGCCGAAGACCCGGCCCAGACCGCCATCCGCGAGATGACCTTGAGCCTGGATGTGTCCCAGGTGGCACGCTCCGAGCAGCCCTATGTGCGCTTGCGCGAGACCGCCACGCGCCTGGCCGAGGTGATGGACGGCCAGATCACCGACGACAACGGCCAGCCCCTGAGCACCGACGCCATGGACCTGATCGGTTCCGAGCTCGAGAACCTCTACGACAAGCTTGACGAGCGCGAGTTGTCAGCGGGCTCGGTGCTGGCGCGTCGTCTGTTCTCCTGAATTTTTGACCCCTGGATTCGATGAGCACGTCCGACCTGTTCGACGCGGCGCCCGCTGGTGGCCCTGACTTGCAGCGTGTGCAGGAACTGCACCGACTGCTGCACCACCACGCGCACCGCTACTACGTGCTCGATGCGCCCGAGATCCCGGACGGCGAGTACGACCGGCTGTTCCGCGAGCTGCAGGCGATCGAGGCGGCGCACCCCGAGCTGCTGACACCCGATTCGCCGACCCAGCGCGTGGGCGGCAAGCCGCTGGACCACTTTGCCAGCGTGCGCCACGCCGTGCCCATGCTCAGCATCCGCACCGAGACCGATACCGAGGCCAGCGGGGCGCAGAACTTCGATGCGCGCGTACGACGTGAACTGGGGCTGGGCGAGGCAGACCCGCCCGTCGAGTACGCAGCCGAACCCAAGTTTGACGGCCTGGCCCTCAATCTGCGCTACGAGCAGGGCCAGCTGGTCCAGGCCGCCACGCGCGGCGACGGCGAGGTGGGCGAGGACGTGACGCAGAATATCCGCACCATCGGGCAGATTCCTTTGCGACTGCCTGCGGGGGTGCCCTCGGTGCTGGAGGTGCGCGGCGAGGTCTATCTGCGCCGTGATGACTTCGAGTCCCTGAACGAGAAACAGCGGGAGAAGGGCGAGAAGACTTTCGTCAACCCGCGCAACGCTGCCGCCGGCGCCGTGCGCCAGCTCGACCCGGCCATCGCCGCACAACGGCCGCTGAGTTTTTTCGCCTACGGCCTAGGCGAGGTGACGCCGGGGGCGCTGCATTTTCAGAGCCACCATGACCTGATGCAGGGATTGAAGGCCTGGGGTTTCCCGGTCTGCGAGCATGTTACCTTGGCACGGGGCGCAGAAGAGCTGGTGGCTTACCACCAGCGCATTGGCGCGTTGCGCGACAGCCTGCCCTATGACATCGACGGCGTGGTCTACAAGGTCAACGGTCTGGCCTTGCAGCAGCAGCTGGGCTTCGTCACGCGTGAGCCGCGCTGGGCCGTGGCGCACAAGTACCCGGCGCAGGAGATGCTGACCACGGTGTTGGCCATCGAGGTGCAGGTGGGCCGCACCGGCAAGCTCACACCGGTGGCCAAGCTGGCGCCCGTTTTCGTGGGCGGTGTCACGGTCACCAACGCCACCCTGCACAACGAGGACGAAGCCCGGCGCAAGGATGTGCGCGTGGGCGACACGGTGATCGTGCGCCGTGCCGGCGACGTGATCCCCGAAGTGGTGGCCGTGCTGCCCGAGAAGCGCCAGCCCGGGGCCGAGATCTTCACCATGCCCCGCATCTGCCCGGTCTGTGGCTCGGCGGCCGTGCGCGAGGAAGACGAAGCCGACTACCGTTGCACCGGCGGCCTGTTCTGCAGCGCCCAGCGCAAGCAGGCCATCCTGCACTTTGCGCAGCGCCGCGCGGTCGAGGTCGAGGGCCTGGGCGAGAAGCTGGTGGACCAGCTGGTCGACGGTGGTGTGGTCAAGACCCTGCCGGATCTCTACCGCCTGGGCCTGGTGGCGCTGGCCAGCCTGGAACGCATGGCCGACAAGTCGGCGCAGAACATCGTCGATGCGCTGGAGACATCCAAGCAGACCACCTTGCCGCGTTTCATCTTCGGCTTGGGGATACGCCACGTGGGCGAGGCCACGGCCAAGGCGCTGGCGCGGCATTTCGGCAAGCTCGACGCGATCATGGATGCCAGCGAAGACCAGTTGCTGCAGGTGCCTGATGTGGGCCCCGTGGTGGCGCAGAGCATCCACACCTTCTTCCAGCAGGCGCACAACCGCGAGGTGGTGGAGCAGCTGCGCGCCTGCGGCTTGCGCTGGGAGGAAGGCGAACCCAGCCCGGCGGCGCAACTGCCGCTGGCCGGCAAGACCTTCGTGCTCACCGGCACCCTGCCCACGCTGAGCCGGGAGCAGGCCAAGGAAATGCTGGAGACGGCTGGCGCCAAGGTGGCCGGTTCGGTCAGCAAGAAGACCGATTACGTGGTCGCCGGTGAAGAAGCGGGCAGCAAGCTGGACAAGGCGCGCGAGCTGGGCGTCACGGTGCTGGACGAGGCTGGGCTGCGCGCGCTGCTGCCTGGCTAGGGCCGGGCCGCAGACCGTAGGAAAGCAGGAACAGCCCCGGATTTTCGCCTCGTCTTTCTTTTGCCGATGGCCGCATACTGCGGTACGCTGTGTAGGCAATAGACGACCGGCGGCAGGGCAGGGGGTCGTCTGGGCCCCTCATCCATCTAAACCGAATCGCATGAAGAATCTGTTTGTGAACTGGCAATTCAAGCGTATCGGTGTCCGCTTGGGCGCCGGTTTTGGTGTCCTGTTGGCGCTCATGGTGCTGATGCTGGTGGCGGCCGTGCTGCAGCTCTGGCGCATCCAGTCCCACAACGCCGACAACGAGCGCCATACCGAACGGCTGGTGCTGGTCCAGGAATGGTCAGCCCTGGTGCGTACCAATCTGGATCGGGCCGTGACCGCCACCCGCCTCGATGCCGCTATCGGGGACGACGAGGCCGTGCGCGGCCGCATGGAAGGCGTGCTGAGCCAGCTCAATGCCGAGATGTCATCGACGGCCGCAGCCACCGTGGAACTGCAGAAGAAGGTGGTCGCCATCTCGGACGAGCCGGCCGTGGCTGCGCTGATCACGCGGGTCAACGAGGCGCGCAACCGGTTCGTGGCCTTGCGCGCGAACATCCGTGACGACATCCAGATGGGCGAAGGCGGCAAGCGCGTGGAGGCCGAGCTGTTGCCGCTGGCGCAGTCCATGCTCAAGACCCTGGACGAGCTGACGGCCCACCTGAAGGCTGCCAGCACCACGGCCACGCATGAACTGGCGGACAACGTGCGCCAGGCGCAGGTGCTGCTGCTCGTCATCTGCGCCATCGCGCTGGCTGCCGGCGTGCTGATCGCCTGGCTGACCACGCGCGCCATCACCCGCCCCATGCGCGATGCGGTTCAGATCGCCGACATGATTGCCCAGGGCGATC
>JAXMMJ010000128.1:0-21262 GCA_034366585.1 Hylemonella sp. | reverse complement strand
GCCGCTTCCATGGCGCCGATGCGTTCGTTCTGTTCCTGGCGCGCGCGCTCGTCCAGCAGGCCGGGCGTCACGGGCCACAGCGTGGCCAGCACGGCATCGCGTGCCACCGTGTCGCCCTGTTTGAGCGCCAGGCGCTGCACGCGACCGGTGAGCGGGGTGGACACCACGTAGCGTTCGCGCAGGCGGGTCTTGCCGTCTTCCTGCACGGCGCGCTCGAAGCGGCCACGGCTCACCGCGCCCAGTTCCACTTCGGTGGCCTGCGGCCAGAAGGCCCAGACCAGCAGCAAAACGGCCAGCAGCAGGCCGCCGCCGGTCCACAGTCTTTTCCTGGAGAGATTCATATTGGATTTCCCTGGCTTGATGTTTCTATTCTCGTGTCTTCAGCACGCCCACCAGATCCAGCGTGTCGATGCGCCGGCGCACGATCAGCGCGCTGGCCACGCCGGCGGCCACCACGACGATGGCGGCATAGGCGTAGGTGGGTGGCTGGATGATGAGCGGAAAGAAGAATTCGTCGGTCTTGATCAGCTGCACGATGCCGGCGGCCAGCCAGTAGCCGGCCACCAGGCCCAGCGGGATGGCGATCAGGATTTCCAGCGCCAGCTCGCCCAGCAGGAAGGTGGAGACCTCGCCGCGCGTGAAGCCCAGCACGCGCAGGCTGGCCAGCTCCCAGGCGCGTTCGGCCAGCGCGATGCGCGCATGGTTGTAGACCACGCCCACGGCGATGATGCTCGCAAACACGGTGAGGATGGCGCTGAACACCAGCACGTTGCGCGCGGTGATCTCTTCGATGTTGCGCAGCATCACGGATTTGCTGAAGGCCGCCGCCACACGGGGCAGGTTCTTGAGCCGCTCCAGCAGTTCGGGTTCATGGCCGCGTTCCACCGAAAGGGCGACCACATTGACGTGGTCGCCTTCCTGCAGCAGGCGGTTGAGGCTGCGCCGTTCGATGTAGGCGCCCATGCCCATCATCTCCTGCACGGTGCCCATGACGGGCAGCTCCAGCACCTGGCGCCGGCCTTCGAGCAGCTCCACGCGCACGGTCTGGCCCGGCTGGATATGCAGGCGTTCGGCCAGGCGGTCGGTCAGCAGCAGGCCGTCCTGCGGCGGGGAGAAGCTTTGGTGAGCCACGTCCACGATGCGTTGCAGCTGCGGGTCTGCGCTGCGGCCTTGCACGCTGCCGCGCCAGTGGTGCTGGCCATGCACCAGGCGCGCCGGCACGCTGCGCACGCCCTCCACGGCCGTGACGTGCGGCAGCCGCGCCATCTCATAGGTGAGGGAGGCGGGCGCGGCCTCCACCAGGCTGACGATGACGTCGCCGCGCAGCACCAGGCGGAACTGGGTGTGCAGCAGCAGGTCGATGGTGTCGCGCCAGAAGGTGCCGCTGATGACGATGGCCATGGAGGCGGCGATGCCGAAGATGGTGAGCAGGGTGCGCAGCGGTCGGCGCTGCATGGTGCGCAAGACCATGCGCACGGCCGGGCTGAAGAACTCGCGCAGGCCCCAGGTCTCGACGAAGCTGGGGCGAAAGCGCCCCGGTGCCGGCGGGCGCATGGCCTCGGCCGGGGCCAGCTGCACGGTGGCCGAGATGGCGCGCCAGGTGGCGCCCAGGGCGGCAACCAGGGTGATGGCGGTGGCGGCCAGGATCAGTTCGGGCCGCACGCGATGGCGCAGCTCGGGAAAACGGAATACTTCGGCATAGATGCCGGAAAACCAGTGGCCCAGCCAGGCGCCCACCCCCAGGCCGATCAGCACGCCCAGGGTGACGATGAGCAGCACCAGCTTGACGTAATGCGCTCCGATGGCGCCGTTGCCGTAGCCCAGGGCCTTGAGCGCGGCGATCTGCTCGCGCTGGGTGGCAATCTGGCGGCTCAGCACCACGTTGAGCAGGAAGGCCGCCACGGCCAGGAAGATGCTGGGCAGCACGGTGCCCATGACACGCTGCTCCTTGATCTCGGAGTTCAGGATCATGTGCGACATCTGCTCGTCGCGGCCGTGGGCGCTGATGCCGCCATAGGGCGCGAGCAGGCGGTTCAGGCCGTCGATCACGCGGCCCTCGCTGGCGCCCGGGGCCAGGCGCACCGCCACCTGGTTGAAGGCGCCTTCCATGTTGTAGGCGGCGGCCAGGGCGTGGCGGTCGAGCCAGAAGACGCCGAAGCCGCGCAGGTCGGGTGAGCCGCCCATGCCGGCGAAGATGTACTCCGGCGAAAGTGCGATGCCGGTGATCAGCAGTTCCTCGCGCTTGCCGTTGACCAGGGCGTGGATACGGTCGCCGGGCTGCAGCTTGCGGGCGATGGCAAAGCCTTCCGACACCAGCACCTCCAGCGCGCTGCCGCGCTGGGTGACGGGCATGCGCCCCTCGCGCAGGTGCAGGCGGTTCAGGCGCGGCAGCGCCTGCAGATCGATGCCGATCAGGCGGCCGATGATGGGGTCGGACACATGGGGAATGTCCACCTGCACGATCTGCGTGAGCGAGGTCTCCACGTGCGCGGCGCCGGGCAGGGTGGCCAGCTGGCGTTCCAGCGCCAGGGGCGCGCGCTTGAGGCTGGCGAAGACGTCGGCAAAACGCGATTCGGTGTAATAGACCTCGCGCGACCAGGACAGCGCGTCGTAGGCGCTGAAGGTGGCGATGAAGCCGGCCACGCCGCTGGCCACCACCAGGGCGATGGTGATGGCCTGGCTCCACATGAGGCGCAGGTCGCGCAGCAGCTTGCGGTCGAGCGCTTTCATGTTCGGGCCTTCACCAGGACAGCTCCGAAGGACTGATCTTGTGCGGGTTGACGTCCACGCGCTGCACGCGCCCACCGCCCAGGTGCAGCACGCGATCGGCCATGCCGGCGATGGCCGCGTTGTGCGTGATGACGATGGCCGTGGTGCCCAGTTCGCGGTTGATGCGTTCGATGACTTCAAGCACCAGCTTGCCGGTCACGTAGTCCAGCGCCCCGGTGGGTTCGTCGCACAGCAGCACCTCGGGCCGCTGGACAATGGCACGGGCGATCGCCACGCGCTGCTGCTCGCCGCCCGAGAGCTGCGAGGGGAAATGGTCCAGCCGCTCTTCCAGGCCCACCATGCGCAGCGCCTCGGCGGCAGGCATGGGGTTGTGCGCGATGTCGGTGACGAGTTCGACGTTTTCGCGCACCGTCAGGCTGGGGATGAGGTTGTAGAACTGGAACACGAAGCCCACGTGCTCGCGCCGGTAGCGCGTGAGTTCGGCATCGCTGGCGCCGCTGAGTTCGTGCTCGGCAAAACGCGCGCTGCCGCTGCTGGGTCGGTCCAGGCCGCCCAGGATGTTGAGCAGGGTGGACTTGCCGCTGCCCGAGGGACCGAGCAGCACGATGAACTCGCCACGGCGGATGTCCAGGTTCACGTCCTGCAAGGCTTTCACCTGGACCTCGCCCATCTGGTAGGTCTTGCTCAGGTCACGGGCGGTGAAGACGGTGGGGCTGGCTTCGGTGCTCGGGTTCATATCCTGGTGCGGTTCCATGGCTGGCATGGGCTCATGATAGGCGGATGGCATCTGTGCATCTTGATCCCGGTCATGAATCCATGGGTGCATTTTTCACGGCCAAGCGCAGCAGGTGGCTGGCGCAGGAGGTCGTGGATGCACCAATATGTCCCGTCCGTCCTGCCGGACGGCGTGGATTGGTGACAGGTTCAGGTTCTGCTGCAGGATTTGTAGCAAAGTCGTTGATTCCGCATGGTTCTGGCTCTGCGCAGGACGGAACCTTGGACTAGAATCGGCGCGTCTGCCGGATTCAAGGGTGGTGGCAGACGTGAAATTCACATGAAGTCTTCCGATTCCGAACTGATCAATATCTCAGACCTGCGCATCGGGCTCTACGTCGAGCTCGAACTGGGCTGGATGTCGCATCCCTTTCCGACGGGCAGCTTCAAGATCACCTCGCCCCGCCAGATCGAAACCATCCGTAGCCTGGGCCTCAAACAGGTGCGTTATGTGCCGGCCAAGAGCGATCCGCCGTCGGATGGCCTGGCGAGCCAGCCCGCCACGGATGAGGCTTCGGCCGCGCGCGCCCTGGCCCAGGAGCGCGAGTTCCGCCGGCGCCGCGCTGCGCTGATCGAGTCGCAGCAGCAGAGCCTGAAGGCCTGCGAGCAGAAATTCGGCCAGGCCCAGCAGCAATACCGGCGCGTGCAGGAGGAGGTGCTGGAACAGCCGCAGCTCGTGCGCGACGAGTGCGTGGCCATGATCCAGGCCTTTGTCCAGGAAATGGCCTGCGACGGCGAAGCGGCGATCCGCCTGCTGTCTGAAGGCGTGGGCGAGCGTGCCGCCATGCACCCGGTCAACGTCACCGTGATGAGCCTGCTGCTGGGCAAGGCCATGGGCCTGGCAGGCCCGACCCTGGTCGACCTGGGCGTGGGCGCCTTCCTGCACGATGTGGGCAAGCTGCAACTGCCCCAGCGCGTGCGCTGGTTCGAGGACGGCTTCTCCATCGAGGACTTCAAGCTCTACCAGGATCACGTCAACAAGGGCGTGGCCATCGCCAACCGCATGCAGCTCAGCGAAGGTGCGCTGATGGCCATTGCCCAGCACCACGAGCTGATCGACGGCACCGGCTTCCCCATGCGGCCGCCCGGTGGCGACCTGACGATGCCGGCGCGCATCCTGGCCCTGGTGAACCGCTACGACAACCTGTGCAACCCGGTGCGTCTGATAACGGCGCTGACCCCGCACGAGGCTCTTTCGCTGCTGTTCGCACAGCACAAGGCACGTTTCGACAACATCGTGCTCAGCGCCTTCATCCGCATGATGGGTGTCTACCCGCCCGGCTCGGTGGTGCAACTGATCGACGGGCGCTACGCGCTGGTCGTTTCGGTCAATTCCGTGCGGCCGCTCAAGCCGCGGGTGATCGTGCATGAGCCTTCGGTGCCCAAGCACGAGGCCCTGATCCTCGACCTGGAAAGCCAGCCCGGCATCGGCATCCGCCGCAGTCTCAAGCCGGCCAGCCTGCCGCCTGACGCGCTGGAGTACCTGGGCCCGCGTCAGCGCATTGCCTACTACTTCGAGAGCTCAGGACCGGCGCCGTTGGCCGACGCCTGAGCCACCGCGGGCACCAAAGCAAAAGCCAGGGCAAGCCCTGGCTTTTTTCATGCACCGTTGCCGGTGCGGCAGTCGATCAGATCGCCTTGGCGGCGCGCAGCTCGTCGAGCTGGGCCTTGTTGTAGCCCATCTGCATCAGAACTTCCTCGGTGTGCTCGCCCAGCAGGGGGGAGCGGGTCACGTCGGTCGGGCTGTCCGAGAGCTTGATGGGGTTGCCCACGCTCAGGTACTTGCCGCGCACCGGGTGATCGATTTCCACGATGGTGCCGGTGTCGCGCAGCGACTGGTCCTCGGCGATTTCCTTCATGGAGAGGATGGGGCCGCAGGGGATGTCGAACTCGTTGAGGATGTCCATGGCCTCGAACTTGGTCTTGGTCTTGGTCCATTCCTCGATGCGATCGAAGATCATCTTGAGGTGCGGCAGGCGGGCCTGCGGCGTGGCGAAGTGCGGGTTGGTGATCCAGTCGTCCTCGCCGATGATCTTGCAGATCGCGGGCCAGACGGCGGCCTGGGTGATGAAGTAGATGTAGGCGTTGGGGTCCTTCTGCCAGCCCTTGCACTTGAGGATGGAGCCCGGCTGGCCGCCGCCCGAGGCGTTGCCCGCGCGCGGCACGGCTTCGCCGAACTCGATATCGGGGTACTGCGGGTACTCGCGCAGCTCGCCGGTGCGCTCCAGGCGCTGCTGGTCGCGCAGCTTGACGCGGCACAGGTTGAGCACGGCGTCCTGCATGGCGGCCAGCACCTTCTGGCCGCGGCCGGTTTTTTCGCGCTGGAACAGGGCGGTGACGATGCCCAGGGCCAGGTGCAGGCCGGTGCCGCTGTCGCCGATCTGCGCGCCCGTCACCATGGGCAGGCCGTCGGGGTCACCGGTGGTGGAAGCTGCGCCGCCGGTGCACTGGGCCACGTTCTCGTAGACCTTGCAGTCGACGTAGGGGCCGGGGCCGAAACCCTTGACCGAGGCCAGGATGATGCGCGGGTTGATCTCCTGGATCTTCTCCCAGGGAAAACCCATGCGGTCGAGCGCGCCGGGGGCGAAGTTCTCGACCATCACGTCGCATTCCTTGATCAGCTTGATCAGCACTTCCTTGCCCTTGGGGTTCTTGGTGTCCAGGGTGATGGAGCGCTTGTTGTGGTTGAGCATGGTGAAGTACAGGCTGTCGGCGTTCGGGATGTCACGCAGCTGTCCGCGCGTGGCATCACCTTCACCGGCCTTCTCCACCTTGATCACGTCGGCGCCGAACCACGCCAGCAGCTGTGTGCAGGTGGGTCCCGACTGCACGTGCGTGAAGTCGAGGATGCGCACTCCTTCGAGGGCTTTGGTCATGAAAAAACTCCTGGTTCTAATGATAAAAAATTCTTATGAATAGAAGCGACTAGTCTTCTATATGACTTGATCATTATAGGGGTTTCAACGCATTGAAATATTGTCGTTTTTTATGTGGGCGCAGGGCCCTGCTGATACATGCGTACAGAGGAGAAATGGAGGTTTTCCGAGGCCGAAGCGAGGAAGTCGCCCAGGCAAAAAAAACGGCGCCCGAAGGCGCCGTTGTCATGTCCGAGGGGAAGTTCTCAGACGGCTTTCTTGCCGTGCATGGCCGTGATCTGGTCCTTGCTGTAACCCAGCTCGGCCAGCACCTCGTCGGTGTGTTGGCCCAGCAGCGGGGAAGCGGTGACTTCGGGCTTGAGGTCAGAGAACTTGATCGGGCTGCCGATGGTGAAGTAGCTGCCGCGCACGGGGTGCGGCACTTCGACGATGGAGCCGCTCTTGCGCAGCGATTCATCGACCAGCAGTTCCTTCATGGACAGCACCGGGGCGCAAGGAATGTCGAACTTGCGGAAGATGTCCACAGCTTCGAACTTGGTCTTGTCCTTGATGAAGTCTTCGATGGTGGCGAAGATTTCCATGATGTGCGGCTGGCGGGCCTTCGGGGTGGTGTAGGCCGGATCGGTCTTCCACTCGGGTTTGCCCAGCGCGTCGCAGATCGGCTCCCAGGCGTGGCCCTGCACCGTGAAATAGATGTAGGCGTTGGGGTCGGTCTCCCAGCCCTTGCACTTCAGGATCCAGCCCGGCTGGCCGCCGCCGCCGGCGTTGCCGCCACGCGGGGTCACGCGGTCCTTGAACGCATCCATCTCGTGCGGGTACTGGGGATACTCTTCCAGGTAGCCCAGACGCTCCAGACGCTGCTGGTCGCGCATCTTCACGCGGCACAGGTTCAGCACGGCGTCCTGCATGGACACGGCGACCTTCTGGCCCTTGCCGGTCTGCTGGCGGCCGATGATGGCCGTCAGGATACCGATGGCCAGGTGCATGCCGGTGTTGGAGTCACCCAGGGCAGCAGCGGAGATCGTGGGCTGCGAGTTCTCGCCCTTCCACCAGCCGGTGGTCGAAGCGGAGCCGCCAGCGCACTGGGCCACGTTTTCGTAGACCTTCAGGTCTTCGTAGTGGTGGCCGTCGCTGAAGCCCTTGACCGAAGCCAGGACCATACCCGGGTTCAGCTTCTGGATGTGTTCCCAGGTGAAACCCATGCGGTCCAGGGCGCCGGGGCCGAAGTTCTCGACCATGACGTCGGACTTCTTGATCAGCTTCTCGAGCACTTCCTTGCCCTCGGCCGTCTTGGTGTCCAGGGTCAGCGAACGCTTGTTGCTGTTGAGCATCGTGAAGTAGAGCGCGTCGGCATCGGGCATGTCGCGCAGCTGGCTGCGGGTCACGTCACCGGCGCCCGGGCGCTCGACCTTGATCACGTCAGCGCCGAACCAGGCCAGCAGCTGGGTGCAGGCGGGACCGGCTTGCACGTGCGTGAAGTCGATGATCTTGATGCCCTTGAGGGGTTTGTTTCCAGACATGTGCATATCTCCTTGTGGGTTGTTGCGTTGGTGAAATCAGTGCTTCTTGGTAGCCGCACTCGTGGGGTTGAGACTGGTGATGCGGCCGCTTTCGGTGCCGGCACCTTCGTCGATGACAGCGTTGATCAGGGTGGGCTTGCGCGACTTGATGGCTTCTTCCATCGCCTTGCGCAGTTCAGCCGGGGTGGTGGCCTGCACGCCGACGCCGCCGAAGGCTTCCATCAGCTTGTCGTAGCGGGCGCCCTTGACGAACACCAGGGGCGAGGGATCGCTGGAGCCGCCGCGGGCCAGCTCGTCACCGCGGTACACGCCGTTGTTGTTCATGATGACGATGCAGACCGGCAGGTTGTAGCGGCAGATGGTCTCGACTTCCATGCCGCTGAAACCGAAGGCGCTGTCGCCCTCGATGGCGATCACCGGCTGGTTGCTTTCGACGGCGGCAGCCACGGCAAAACCCATGCCGATGCCCATCACGCCCCAGGTGCCCACGTCCAGGCGCTTGCGCGGCTTGTACATGTCGACGATGGAGCGGGTGAAGTCCAGCGCGTTGGCGCCTTCGTTGACCAGGATGGCGTCGGGGTTGGCCTTGATGATGTCGCGCACCACGTTCAGCGAGCTGTGGTAGTTCATCGGCGTCGGGTTCTTGGCCAGCGTCTCGGCCATCTTGGCGACGTTCTTGTTCTTGCGCTCGGCGACGGCGCTGGTCCACTCGGCCGGGGGCTTGGCCCAGCTGGAACCCATGCCGGCGAGCAGGGCGGAGACGCAGGAGCCGATGTCGCCGACCAGCGGGGCGTCGATGGCCACGTTGCTGTCAGCTTCCGTGGGCGAGATGTCGATCTGGATGAACTTCTGGCCACCGGCGTTCTTGTGGTCCTTGCCACCCCAGGTCTTGCCCTTGCCGTGCGAGAGCAGCCAGTTCAGGCGCGCGCCGACCAGCAGCACCACGTCGGCTTCGGGCAGCACGAAGGAGCGGGCGGCCGAGGCGCACTGCTCATGGGTGTCGGGCAGGATGCCCTTGGCCATGGACATGGGCAGGTAGGGGATGCCGGTCTTCTCGATCAGGGCCTTGATGTCGGCGTCGGCCTGGGCGTAAGCGGCGCCCTTGCCCAGCAGGATCAGGGGCTTCTTGGCGCCCTTGAGCAGGTCCAGGGCGCGCTTGACGGCGTCCGGGGCGGGGATCTGGCGCGGAGCGGGATCGACCACCTTGATCAGCGAAGCCTTGCCGGCAGCAGCGTCCATGGCCTGGCCGAACAGCTTGGCCGGCAGGTCCAGGTAGACACCGCCCGGGCGGCCGGAGACGGCAGCACGGATGGCGCGCGCGATGCCCACGCCAATGTCTTCGGCGTTGAGCACGCGGAAGGCGGCCTTGCACAGGGGCTTGGCAATGGCCAGCTGGTCCATCTCTTCGTAGTCACCCTGCTGCAGGTCGACGATCTCGCGCTCGGAAGAGCCGGAGATCAGGATCATGGGGAAGCAGTTGGTGGTGGCGTTGGCGAGAGCCGTGAGGCCGTTGAGGAAGCCGGGTGCGGACACCGTCAGGCAGATGCCGGGCTTGCCGGTCATGAAGCCGGCGATGGCGGCGGCGTTGCCGGCGTTCTGCTCGTGGCGGAAGGAGATCACGCGCAGGCCTTCTTCCTGCATCATGCGGGTCAGGTCCGTGACCGGAATGCCCGGCAGGCCGTAGATGTTGGTGATGCCGTTGAGTTTCAGAGCATCGATGACCAGGTGGAAACCATCGGTCAGTTCTCTGGATTGAGCGTCGTTGGACATGGTTGTAGTCTCTCTCGGTTTTTGACGTCTGTGAAAGTCGGGCGACCCGGCTGGCAAATATCTGCGGCTCCTCGAATCCGGGCGACCCCGGGAGCGCGCAATCGGGGTGTCAGGCGGTGCTGCGGGCCCTCGTCCGACGAGGTGTCAACAGGGCCCATTTGCATCGACGGGTTATGATAGAAACCGATTCAGGTTCCGCCATTGACCACGGTCAATTTTCGGGACAAATAACCGGCTTTCCATGGGAAGCCGGCCTGCTACCGGCGCGAACGCGCGATCCCTGGCCCATGACATCCATCGAGAACCATCCGGAAAAGAACATCATTCGGGTTCAACTCCGCCAGAACAACGTGCTCAAGGGCATGAGTGCGGCGTCGCACGAGGAGCTGGAACAGCACCTCACGGTGGTGGACTGCAACAAGGGTGATTTCCTGCTGCACCAGGGCGTGCACGAGATGGAGCAGTATTTCATCCTCGACGGGGTGCTCAAGCGGGTGGTCGCCAATGCCCAGGGCAAGGAAATGATCCTGCGCTTCGCCGCCGAGCGCGAGATGGAAACCAGCTACGCAGCATGGTCTCTCAAGACGCCCACGCCCTACAGCATCGTTTCAGTGACCAAGGCGCGCGTGGTCAAGCTGCCCCTGCCGGAGTGGATCGCTTTCATCGATCGTCATCCGGAGGAAAAGCGCCTGTTCGAGTACTGCGTGATGAATCTCATGAGCGAGATCATGGCGCACACCATCACGCTGCACCTGCTGGACGCGCCGGGCCGTGTGCACCGCTTCCTGCGCAAGCACCCCGAGCTGTTCGACCGCATCCCGAAGAAGGAACTCGCGGCCTACATGAACCTCTCGGCTGAAACGCTGAGCCGTCTCAAGCAGCGCGGCAAGATCTGATCCAGGAAAGAAAAAAGGGCCTGTTCCGTGAGGAAGCAGGCCCTGGTTCCGGCCCCGCAAGGGGGCAGGAGGACAGATGATCAGGTCTTCGAGTGCGTGAACAGGCGCGAGGACGTCATCAGGCGCAGGCGGTTCTCGACGCCCACGACACCGGACACCATCGAGGCGACCTTTTCCACTTCGGCCTGCTCGTGGGCGTTGACCACGATGCCCTTGAGGATCACGCGGCCCTTCTGGGCTTCGATGGTGATGTTCACCTCTTGCGTGGTCTCGTTATCCTTGAGGGCGGAACGCACGCGGGAGGCCAGGGTCATGTTGGCCAGCAGCTGGCGCGAGGCCTCGGATTCCTGGAATTCCGGACGCTGGGTGAGTTGGCGGATCTGCTCCACGCAGCTGTGCACACTCAGGCGGTCGGTGTTGAGCACCAGGTCGTAGAGCACCGGGTCGCCCCAGGTGACACCGAAGAGCTGGTGCATGCGGGTGGCATGCGCGTGGTCGCTGCGACGGATCTCGCTTTCGGCAAAGTCGCGATCGTCCGTCTCCAGGTGGTTCATCAGCCATTCGACACGCTTGTGGAAGGAGCGGGTGATGCGCACCGTGAGCACGTGCGGCACGGGGCGCAGCAGGCAGGTGGCACCCCAGCCGCGCAGCACCACATTGCCCTTGTTGGCCAACTCAAACACTTCTTCCGCCGTGTAGAGGGCGAGACGCTCGGTGTCGGTCTTGGCGCGCTCGATCAGCCCGGCCTTGCCTTCACGCAGGCGGTTGATCAGGCTGGTCGAGACGTGCATCTTGCCGGCCACGTGATCCACCACCTCGTGGCGCATCACGGACAGGTTCATGGCAGCCGTCAGTTCCAGGGCCACATCCTTGGCCAGGGAACCCATTTCCTGGGTCATTGCAATCACGGGCATGTTCTTACTCCTTCGTCGGAACTCGAAAAGGGGGCTCAGTCCACGGGACGCTCGGCGGCGAACTCATCCTGCTTGGGCGGCTTGACCAGGGCGATCAGCTTGGAGATCAGCGGCCAGAACAGCAGGACCAGGGCCAGGGTGGTGATGGAGCCGACCAGTGCGTTGGAGTACATGACCGAGAGTTCACCCTGCGAGACCAGCATGGCCTGGCGGAACGAGTCCTCAGCCTTGTCGCCCAGCACCAGGGCCAGCACCAGCGGCGCGAGCGGGTAGTCGAGCTTCTTGAACACGTAGCCCACCACGCCGAACAGCAGCATGAACCAGATGTCGAGCATGGCGTTGTGCACGGTGTAGGCACCGATCGCGCAGATCACGATGATCACCGGGGCGATGATCGAGAAGGGGATGCGCAGGATCGAGGCGAACAGCGGCACGGTGGTCAGCACCACGATCAGGCCGACCAGGTTGCCCAGGTACATGGAGGCGATCAGGCCCCACACGAAGTCCTTCTGCTCGACGAAGAGCAGCGGGCCGGGTTGCAGGCCCCAGATCAGCAGGCCACCCAGCAGCACGGCGGCCGTGGGCGAACCCGGGATGCCCAGGGCCAGCATGGGCAGCAGGGCAGCGGTGCCGGCAGCGTGGGCTGCGGTTTCCGGCGCCACGACGCCTTCGAGTTCACCGGTGCCGAACTTGGCGCCGTTCTTGGACATCTTCTTGGCGATACCGTAGCTCATGAACGAGGCCGGGGTGGCGCCGCCAGGGGTGATGCCCATCCAGATGCCGATCAGCGAGGCACGGATCGAAGTGGCCCAGTAGGCGGGCAGCTTCTTCCAGGTCTGCCAGACGACCTTGGGGTCGATCTTGGCGCTCTTGCCGGAGAAGGCCAGGCCTTCTTCCATCGAGAGCAGGATCTCGCCGATGCCGAACAGGCCGATCACAGCGATCAGGAAGTCGAAGCCGCGCATCAGTTCGGTGAAGCCGAAGGTCAGGCGCAGCTGGCCGGTCACGGTGTCCATGCCCACGGCGGCCAGGCCGAAGCCGATCGTCATGGAAGCGAGGATCTTGAAGGGCGAGCCCTTGCCCATGCCCACGAAGCTGCAGAAGGTCAGCAGGTAGACCGAGAAGAATTCGGGCGGGCCGAACTTCAGGGCGAACTTGGCCACCAGCGGCGCCAGGAAGGTGATCATCACCACGGCGACGAAGGCACCCACGAAGGACGAGGTGAAGGCGCCGGTCAGCGCTTCGCCGGCGTGGCCCTTCTGGGCCATGGGATAGCCGTCGAAGGTGGTGGCGACCGACCAGGGTTCACCCGGGATGTTGAACAGCACCGAGGTGATGGCGCCACCGAAGAGGGCCCCCCAGTAGATGCAGGACAGCATGATGATGGCCGAGGTCGGGTTCATGCTGAAGGTCAGCGGCAGCAGGATGGCCACGCCGTTGGCGCCGCCCAGACCGGGCAGCACGCCGATCAGCACGCCGAGGACGATGCCCACCACCATGAGCAGAAAGTTCATGGGCGTCATCACGACGGCGAAGCCCTGGAACAGTGCGTTGAGTTCTTCCATTTTCTTAAGTCTCCGTAATTTCCTGCTGGGTGCTCAATAGCCCAGGAAGCTGAGCGGGTCGAAGGCGCCCTTGTGCAGCGGCACCTTGAACCAGACTTCGAACATCATGAAGAACACGGCGTTGACCACCAGGGCGATGATGACGCTCTTGAGCCAGCTGTACTTGCCCAGAATGATCATGAAGAGCGCGATGTAGACGGCCGAGGCGACGTAGATGCCGATCACCTGGATGAAGCCGACGTAGACGGCGGCGGGCAGCAGCACCGAGAGCACGCGCTTGAAGGATTCGCGGTCAACGAACACCTCGGTGTTCTTGACTTTGCCGGCCAGGGCCTGGTACAGCACGCCGATGCCGGAGATGCAGAGGATCAGGCCGATGTAGAAGGGGAAATAACCGGCGCCGGGGCCGTCACTGGTCCACTCGGAACCCAGCTTGCGGCTGCCATAAATGATGGTGCCGCCCATGATGATTACCAGGATCGCGACGATCGCATCAATGATGTTGGTGGCTACGCCGGTGCGTTCGCCTTCGTGTGATTCCATATTCGATTCCATGACGAAAGAAGTGCTGATGAGGTAATTTCGGGCGGCAGAAAACTAGGGTCAGCGCCAGTCCAGACTGGCCACCGTCCCGCTGTACTTTGCGTCGGGGTGGGAGAGGGCGGGTCCGGTCCCGACAGGAGGCCGGACCCGCGGATGCTTGTCGGCTTACTTGGCCAGGAAGCCAGCTTCCTTCATGAGGTCGCGGTGGTTGTTTTCAGCAGCGGTGAGCCACTTGCTGAAGTCCGCGCCACTCATGGTGGTCTGGTTGAAGGCACCCTTTTCCATGTATTCCTTCCAGTCCGGAGTCTCGCGGACCTTCTTGAGCAGGTCGACGTAGTACTTGAGCTGGTCAGCCGTGATGCCGGGGGCAGCGAAGATGCCGCGCAGCATGACGTAGTCGGCCGGCACGCCAGCTTCCTTGCAGGTCGGGATGTCGTTCCAGGACTGGGTGTCGGTCACCTTGGCCTTGTAGGGCATGCGGACGTCGTCGAACACGCACAGGGCACGCAGCTTGCCGGCGCGCCACTGGGCCACGGCTTCGGCCGGGTTGTTCACGCTCGAATCGACGTGGCCGCCGACGAGCTGCACAGCCACCTCACCACCCCCCTTGAAGGGGATGTAGATGAACTTGGTGCCGGTGGCCTTTTCCATGCCCACGGTCAGGATCTGGTCTTCCTGCTTGGAGCCGGTGCCGCCCATCTTGAACTTGTTCGGGCCGGCGGCCTTCACGGCGTCCAGGTACTCCTTGGCCGTCTTGTAAGGCTTCTCGGCATTGGTCCACAGCACGAACTGGTCCAGCGCCATCATGGAGACGGGCGTCATTTCCTTCCAGTTGAAGGGAACACCGGTGGCCAGGGGCGTGGTGAACAGGTTGGACAGGGTGATGATGATCTTGTGCGGGTCGCCCTTGGCTTCCTTGACCGAGAGGAAGCCCTCGGCACCGGCGCCGCCGGACTTGTTCACGACGATCAGGGACTGGTTCATCAGCTTGTGCTTGACGATGATGCCCTGCATCAGGCGGGCCATCTGGTCGGCACCACCGCCGGTACCGGCGGGCACCACGAACTCCACCGGCTTGGTCGGTTCCCATGCCATGGCCGGCAGCGAGGCGCTCAGCCCGGCCGCGGCGATGACGGCCGTGGCTGCGGCCACGACCCTGGTTTTCAGTTTGGCTTGAAAGCTCTTCATCTCTTGTCTCCTGTTGATGGAACGTTTGCCGTTTAAGACCACTCTGCGTTAGCCTCTCGATTACCTTGCAGCAATCGACGTGCTGCTACTGTGAAATTTTCTCGCGAATTTGCTCTTGATTGCGGTCAACTTTTCAGAATTTTTCGCGACCCCTAGGGTTTCTACGAGTGGGGATATTGCGTACGCTCGCAGCGCTGTTGCGGGCTTGCTTCCCGCATGTTTTTTCGGATGCATTCCTCGCGTGCACGCAGCCTTGCATGCTACTCCCGTAGCGGGACCTTGAACATAAACTTTCACTCTGATACGCATCAACGGCCTCTTATGTTTGTTGACGCACACCGAAATAAAACGGGCAGCCGCTGGCTGCCCGTGTGAGGTGAAGCAGGGCGCGAGGCCGCTCTCAGCCGGTGCTCTTTTTCTCGCTCGCCGGCTGCAGGCCCTGGCTGCGCGCGAATTCGCCGGCTTCCATCTTCTTGCCGCCTTCGGGCTTGAGGCGCAGCACCTCGATCGTGCCGCCCTGGGCATAGATGAAGAGAGACTGCTCGGTGACCTGCACGATCTCGCCGGGCTTGCCGCGCACCGCGCCAAAGGTGCGCACGGGATGTTTGCGACAGTCGTAAATCGAGACCTTCACGCCGCCGAGTTCACACCAGGCGCCCGGTGCCGGGTTGCAGGCACGGATCAGGTTGTAGACCTGGTCCACATGGTTGGCCCAGTTGATCTTCGACTCCTCGGCCTTGAACCAGCCTTCATAGCTGGCCTGGCTTTCGTCCTGCACCACTTCGGTGTGTTTGCCGGCCACCACCAGATCGGCGGCCTCCAGCATGGCGGCCACGCCCTGCGGGAAGAGGTGCTTGAAGTAGACATCACCCAGCGTGTCGTCGGGGCCGATGGGGCAGCGCTTCTGCAGGATCACCGGGCCCTCGTCCAGGCCGTCGGTGGGGCGGAAGATGGTGAGGCCGGTCTCGCTGTCGCCGCGGGCGATCGGCCAGTTGATGGACGACGGGCCGCGGTACTTCGGCAGCAGCGAGGGGTGGTACTGGATGGTGCCGTGCTTGGGGATGCCCACGAAGGACTGCGGCGCGAACTGCAGCACATAGGCCATGATGCCCAGATCGACGTTCAGGTCGCGCAGGGCGGCCTCAGCCTCGGGGCTCTTGAGGCTGGGCAGCTGGAAGACCTTCAGGCCAGCCGCTTCGGCGGCGGCACGCAGGGCATCGGGTTTCTCACCCGGCTTTTCGGGTTTGCAGAACACGCCGGCAACGGTGTCGCCGCGCGCCAGGAAGGCTTCGAGCACGGCCTTGCCGAAATCCTGTTGGCCGATGATGGCGATACGCATGGTTTTCTTGTCTCCTCGGAATTCAGTGCGAGCTTATAGAAGCCGGATTATCCGTGGCTTACAGGGCCGACCTATCAGCCGGGCGACTTCAACGCATCAGGAAGTAGGCCGCCAGCAGGTAGAGCACCACGGCGAAGGCGCGCTTGAGCGGGCGGATGTCCATGCGGTGCGCGGTGCGTGCGCCCAGCGGGGCCGTCAGGATGCTGGCCGTGGCGATCACCAGCAGGCCGGGCAGGTAGAGGTAGCCGAAGGCGCCCGGCGGCATGTCCGGCAGGTTGCGCCCGGCCCAGATGTAGCCCAGCGTGCCGGCCAGCGCGATCGGAAAGCCCAGCGCCGCCGAGGTGGCCACGGCCTGGTGGATCTTGACGTTGCACCAGGTCATGAAGGGCACCGAGACGAAGGCGCCGCCGGCGCCCACCACCGAGGACAGCAGGCCGATCACATTGCCCATGCCAAACATGCCCAGCCCGCCGGGCAGTGTGCGCGAGGGCTTGGGCTTGCGGTCGATGAACATCTGCGTGGCAGAGTAGAAGATGAAGAGCGAGAACACCATGCCCAGGATGCGGGTGGGCAGGGCCGCGGCGATCTGTGCGCCGACCAGCGCGCCCACCAGGATGCCCGGCGCCAGCAGGCGCGCCACCGGCCAGAGCACGGCGCCGTGCTTGTGGTGCGCGCGCACCGAGGAGAGCGAGGTGAAGCAGATCGTGGCCAGCGAGGTGGCCACGGCCATCTTGACCACGTACTCGGCCGGGAAGTCCTTGGACTCCAGGATGATGGTCATGAAGGGCACCATGATCATGCCCCCGCCGATGCCCAGCAGGCCCGCCAGGAAACCTGCACACACGCCCATCAGGGCCAGTTCAACAATCAACTGGGGTTCAAGGAACATCGGGGAATTTCTGGGAAGGGCGCGCGGAATGTAGGTGTCTGCAAGTGCCACCAGGCCGCATCCTGAACCGGGGTTCAGGTGGGCGAGGTCAGCGTTGGCTTTGGGTTCATCTGACGCGAGACGATCACGCTAGCCAGGCAATTTCCAAGCCCGGGCTCAATGAGCATTGGTTCAAGGAATTTAAAGCCCGATGGCATTGCAGACCAGACCATTGTAGTGGGATGCCGAAGCAAGGGTGGCCACTTTTGCAACGCAGGCAGCGGTGCGGGCCACGGGGGTCAGATCAGCTGACCGTCCTGGCCCAGCGCCGCATCGAGCCGCCCGATCAGCGCGCCCAGCACGGCGTCGGCGTCGGCGCCATTGCCGCTGGCGATGGCCGCCGTCGTGCGCGGCGCCGGAGCGGGCGTGGCAGCGGTGCCGCGGTCGCTCAGCTCGAAGGCCAGGTTCAGTGCGGCCAGCACGGCAATGCGGTCGCGCGCCTTGACCTTGCCGGCGTCGCGGATCTTGCACATGGCGGTGTCCACGCGTTCCACGGCATCCAGCAGGCTGGTCTCGCCGCCTTCGGGGCAGCCCAGCAGATAGCTCTGCCCCATGATCTGCACTTCAAGCTGTTTCATGCGGCGTCCTTGTGGCCGTCGTTTTCGGCCGGTTCGGACAGGCGCTCCAGCAGCGCATCCACGCGGGATCGCGCTGCACCCAGGCGGGACTTGAGCTGGTCGCGTTCGGCTGTCAATTCGTCGATCTGGTCGGTCAGCAGCTCGTTGGTGCGCTGCAGTTCCTCATGGCGCACGAGCAGACGCTCGACGCGCTCAACCAGTTGCTCTATTTGGGACGGGTTCGACATAGATCAAGCCATTGTAGGGTTTACGCAAGATTTCGAACGTAAAATCTACAACGTTGGTGCTCGCGGTGTGGTTCACATGCCGCAGTTCAACGGGAAGCAGGAAGGTGAGCCGTCATGGCGAGCCCAACCTGCGCTGCCCCCGCAACGGTAAGTGGACGAGCCGCAAGGCTCCGCTTTCATCACTCAGCCACTGGATGCCCTGAACAAGCGTCCGGGAAGGCGATGAAGGTTGTTTCCATCAGCCCGGATACCGGCCAATGAAGTGGTGTCGCGCCTGCGTGGCACCGTGCCGCCCATGCACTGTCGGGGAAGACGGTGAGGGCATTGTTCATCGTAAGTTCCAATGAAAATCCGTTCGCAAAAGACGCGCCTGGCGGTCCTGTCCTGCCTGGCCGCAATCCCTTTGTCCGCACTGGCGCAATCCTCACAACTCCCGGAAACCGTGGTGAGCGCCGCCCGGGTAGAGCAGCCGCTGGCCGACGTGCTGCCTTCGGTCAGCCTCATCACGCGGGAAGACATCGAGCGCTCCCAGGCTGTCTCGCTGGCTGACCTGCTGCAGGGTGAAGCCGGCTTCGAGTTCGGCCGCAACGGCGGTCCGGGCACCACCACCTCCTTCTTCCTGCGCGGCGCCGACAGCAAGAACCTGGTCATCATGATCGACGGCGTGCGCGCAATGGCCGACGGCTGGGGCAACCTGAGCGCCATCGACCTGCCGCTGCAGCAGGTCGAGCGCATCGAGCTGCTGCGCGGCAACGCCAGCGGCCTCTACGGCGAGGCCGCCGTTGGGGGGGTGCTGAGCATCTTCACGCGCCAGCTCGGCGGCAAGCCGGGCGGCTACGGCTCGGTGACGCTGGGCAGCCGCAACACCCAGGCGGCCACGGCCGGTTATGCCGGCCAGCAGGACGATGTGTCCTGGCGCTTCGACCTGGGCAGCGAACACACCGACGGCTTCTCTTCCATGAACCCGCAGCAGAACGCCAAGGTCAACCCCGACAACGACAGCGTCGACCGCACGCACCTGTCAGGCAAGGTGGCCAAACGCATCTCCCGGGACCTGACCCTCGGCGCCTATGCCAGCCTGACCCGCTCGGATGTGGCTTACGACAACGGCTCCGGCACGGCCACCGCGACCGACCGCAACCTGCTACGGCGCGAGAACGGCCTGCTCAACGTCTACGCGCAAGGCCAGCTCAGTGCCGACTGGAACAGCCGCCTGGACCTCAGCCGCACCAACCTCGACATGCGCGACTACCGCAACGACCAGGCCTACCGGACCAATTTCGATTCGGGCCTGCTGATGGGCCAGCAGAACTCGGTGCGCTGGTTCAACACCTATGCCGCCGGCCAGGGCCGGGTGCTCAACTTCGGGTTGGACGCCGGCAACGAAACCTTCAGCGCCGACGCCACCTCCAGTGGTTACCAGGCCGGTCGCGTGCTGCGCGGTTATTTCGCCGGCCTGAACCAGTCCTTCGGTGACCTGTCGGTGCAGGCCAACCTGCGCCATGACACGGTGAACGTGAACAAGGTGGACACGAGCTACAAGGGCAGCTGGGACAACACCTCGGGCCTGCTGGGCCTGGGCTACCGGCTCAACCCGCAGTGGCGCCTGACGGGCAGCGTCGCCACGGGCTTTCGCGCGCCCAGCGCCGGGGAACTGTCGAACAACATCAACCTCAAGCCCGAGACCCACCTGAGCCAGGAAGTGGGGCTGACGTATGCCGAGGGCGCCGAGCTGTTCCGCGTCGTGGCCTTCGACACCCGCACCAGCGATGCCATCTACTGGCAATCGGTCTCGCCGTTCACCCCGGTCAACATCGGCAAGGTCCGCAACCAGGGCGTCGAGCTCACCGGCAAGACGCAGCTGGCCGACAACAACATCCGCTACACCCTGGTTTCCCAGGACCCGTGGAACGAGTCGGACAACACGCGCCTGGCGCGGCGGGCCCGCCTCTATGGCGCGCTGGACATCTGGCGCCAGCTCGGGCAGACCTCGGCCGGCTTCAAGCTCAACGCCTCGGACAATCGTTACGACAGTGGCTCTCCCGACAAGCTGCTGCCGGGTTACACCACGCTGGCCCTGTATGCCTCGCGCCCGCTTGCACCGGAATGGACGCTGCGCTTCAAGGTGGAAAATGCGCTGGACCGCCCCTACCAGCTGGCCTACGGCTACAACACGCCGCCCCTGAGCGTGTCGCTGACCCTGGCCTGGCAGCAACGCTGAGCTGATCCATGACCCCGCAGGACTACGGCCCCCAACGCATCGTCTGCCTCACCGAGGAGACGACGGAGTGGCTGTACCTGCTGGGCCAGGAGCGGCGCATCGTGGGCATCTCGGGCTACTCGGTGCGCCCGCCGCGTGCGCGCCAGGAGAAGCCGCGCGTCAGCGCCTTTCTCAACGCGAAGATCGACAAGATCCTCGCGCTGCAGCCGGACTGCGTGTTCGGCTTTTCCGACCTGCAGGCCGACATCGCTTCGGCGCTGATCCGCCACGGCGTGCAGGTCACCATCTTCAACCAGCGCAGCGTGGCCGACATCTTTGCCATGCTCTACCAGGTCGCGGCCATGGTGGGGCAGGGCGAGCCTGGCCTGCAGCGCATCACCGCCATGCAGGCCAGGCTCGATGCCATCCGGGTCGCTGCTGCTGCGCTGCCGCGCCGTCCGCGTGTCTATTTCGAGGAATGGGACGAGCCGGCCATCAGCGCCATCCGCTGGGTGTCCGAGCTGGTCGGCATCGCCGGTGGCGACGACATCTTCCCCGAGCTGGCCGTGCAGGCCCTGGGCAAGGACCGCATCGTGGCCGACCCGCTGGAGATCGTGCGTCGCGACCCCGAGCTCATCGTCGGCTCCTGGTGCGGCAAGAAATTCCGCCCCGAAAAGGTGGCCGCGCGCGCCGGCTGGCAAAGCGTGCCGGCCGTGTTGGACCAGCAGCTGTTCGAGATCAAGTCCGCCGACATCCTGCAGCCCGGTCCGGCCGCGCTGACCGACGGCGTGGAGCAGTTGCATCGTCACATCATGGCCTGGGGAGCGCGTCATGCGTGATCGCCTTCGTGGCTGGCTGCTGTCGTGTTTGCTGCTGCTGGCGGGCCCGATGGCCGGGGCCGTGCAGCTCACCGACGACCGTGGCGAGCCGGTCACCCTGGCCCGCCCGCCGCAGCGCATCGTCAGCCTGCTGCCCTCGTTGACCGAGACCGTGTGCGCTCTCGGCGAGTGCCAGCGCCTGGTGGGCCGGGACCGTTATTCGAACCACCCGGCCAGCGTGCGTCCCTTGCCCCAGGTGGGCGGCGGCCTCGACCCCAGCATCGAAGCCATCGTTGCGCTCAAGCCTGACCTGGTCCTGCTGGCCACCTCGTCGCGGGCTGCGCAGCGCCTGCAGTCCCTGGGGCTGACGGTCGCAGCCTTCGAGCCGCGCAGCCA
>JAXMMJ010000127.1:0-16971 GCA_034366585.1 Hylemonella sp. | reverse complement strand
GCCTGGACATCGGCGCGCGCACGCCAGCCGAGATCGCCGTGTCCATCCTGGCCGAGATCGTGCAGGTCAAGAATGCGGTCAGCCGGCGCATGGCCAACGCGCCAGGCTGTATCACGGCCTGAGCCGCCCCGAGGTCGGGTTACTGGCGCGTGATCACCGCGCAGGCCAGGCGCGGGCCGGCGTTGCCGGTGGGCTGGGTCGTGTAGTCGTCCGGGTCGCGGTGCACGATCAGGCCGCGGCCGACGATGTCGGCACTGCCGCTGCCCACCGCGATGCTGCCGGACTCGAAGCTGAAGCGCGCCACGCCCATGGCGTCGGCTTTCAGGCTGGGCAGGTCACCGACATGGTGCTCGGCGCCGCCGTGCACGCCATGCTTGAGGCCGCCGGGGTTGAAGTGGCCACCGGTACTCATACCGTCGCCGCTGGAACAGTCGCCCTTGTCGTGCACGTGAAACCCATGTTCGGCGCCAGGCTTGAGCCCGCGCACTTCGCCGCTGACCATGACCTTGCCGCCCTGCTGGACGAAGCGGACCTCACCGCTGGTGGTGCTGCCGCGTGTGGGCTGGAGCTGGGCGCTCGCCGTGGGGCCGGCGGGCGTGGCGCAGCCGGCCACGAGGGCCGCCAGGGCCAGGAAAGGAAGGGTTCGCGTCATGGTGTGTCTCCGTTGTGTTGAAGGGCTCGGGTCACTCTAACCCCGGGGTCGACATGGCGCTGCCCGTTGCTGGCCTGACCCTGCTGACATCACAGGCTCTGGGGCCGGGCCTCAGCGGCGCGTGGTGTCCGGCGCGTGGTGGGCCAGCAGCCGTTCGAGTTCGCGGTCGTGGATGCCGTGGGCCCGCAGGCTCACATATGTCTGGTGTGCATAGTCGTGCGTGCTGCCGTAACGGCCGCAGGCCTGCGCAAAGATCTGGCGGTACTGTTCCGGGCTCAGTGCCCCGGTGTAGTTGGGGCTGCGGCGCGACAGCGTGAAGGCCAGGGCCGAAACGGGGCCGTGCGGCGTCTCGCAGCGCAACCAGCGCGGGTCGTAGACGCCCGTGGGCATCTCGCGCTCCCACAGCCTGCCCAGCACGGCCGGGGCCTGCTGCCGGTGCACCCGGAACACCACCCCATGGCAGCTGCCGCCCGTGAGCAGGCCGAAGACCAGGCCGGGGTTGTCCGGCGTGCCGCGGTTCACCCGGCTCCACATCTTGAGCGCGCGGTGCCAGCCGCGCACATGGGCCGGCCGCCGTTCCTCGAAATCGAAGTCGGGCCGCCAGATCAGCGAGGCGTAGCCGAAGATCCAGAGATCGCCGTGCCCGCCCCATTGGCTCAGCGTGGTGGCCAGCATGGGGGCTGGATCACGCAGGGGCGGGGGGAGCTTGAAGGTCGGGTTCACAGGGGGCCGAAGAGGCTGGAACTGCGCTGCGTGACCCGCAACCAAGCGTCCAGGGCTTGCGGATGCGAGTAGAAAAAGCCTTGCATGGCGTGGCAGCCGCGGGCGGCCAGGAAGTCGGCCTGCGCGCGCGTTTCCACACCCTCGGCCACCACCTTGAGGCCCAGGTGCTGGGCCATGGAGAGGATCATCTCGACGATGGCGGTGTCGCCCGGGTCGTGTGGTGTGTCCTGGATGAAACTGCGGTCGATCTTGAGTTCGTGCAGCGGCAGGCGCTTGAGGTAGGCGAGGCTGGAGTAGCCGGTGCCGAAGTCGTCGACCGAGAAGCGGATGCCGCGCGCGGCCAGCGCGTCCATGCGCGGGATGGTGTGCTCCAGGTTCTCCAGCAGCAGGCCTTCGGTGACCTCGAAGACCAGCAGGTCGGCCCGGGCACCGTTGCGTTCGAGCACGGCCAGGACCTGTTCGACAAAATCGGCCTGGTGGAACTGGCGCGGGCTGACGTTGAGCGAAACCGGAATGGCGTGTCCTGCGGCCAGCAACTGCCGCTGGGTGAGGCAGGCCTGTTCCAGCACCCAATGGCCCAGGCGCAGGATCAGGCTACTCTCCTCGGCGATGGGGATGAAGCGCGCTGGCGATACCGCCCCGTGCAGCGGGTGCGTCCAGCGCAGCAGCACCTCCACCCCGACCACCGTGCCGCTTGCGTCCACCTGGGACTGCAGGTGCAGCGCCAGCTGCTGCCGGTCGATGGCCAGCGCCAGCTCGCTCTCCAGCGCCAGTTGCGCCTCCACCTCCTGCTGCATCGCCGCTTCGAAGAAGGCGACACGGTTGCGGCCCGCGGCCTTGGCGCGGTACATGGCCGTGTCGGCGTTGCGCAGCAGGTCCTCGGTGCGCTGCGGGGCCGGCCCCAGCACGACCACGCCGATGCTGGCACTGGCGCTGTAAGGCTGGCCGTCGAGGATGAAGGGCTGCTCGAAGGCTTCGCGCACCTTGGCTGCAACGACCCTGGCGGCGCGCGCATCGCTGTCGTGTTCCTGCGCCGGGCGGGTCGAGAGGATCACGAACTCGTCGCCGCCCAGGCGGGCCACGGTGTCTTCTTCGCGCATCAGGCTGCCCAGGCGCTGCGCCACGGCCAGCAGCAGGGCATCGCCGGCGGCGTGACCGCGTGCGTCGTTGATGTTCTTGAAACGGTCCAGGTCCAGGTAGAGCAGCACGCCGCTCATCGGGCTGCGCCGGGCGGCGGCCAGGGCCTGGCCCAGGCGGTCCATCAGCATGCGGCGGTTGGGCAGGCCGGTGAGCTCGTCGAAATAGGCCAGGCGGTTGAGTGCGGAGGCGGTGCGCTGCAGCTCCTCATTGACGCGTTTCAGGTCCTCCTGGCCTTGTGCCAGCGAGTGCGAGATGACCAGCTGGCGTTCGAGCGAACGTTCGAGCTGGTTGAGCAGCACGGCGCAGGAGATCGTGATGATCGCGTTGATGAAGACGAAGTTGATCGTGATAACGACCCATTCGACGAAGGGGCGGGTCTCGAAGCCCGGCACATGCAGGTCGGCATTCGCCAGGTAACCCAGGCTCATCAGGGTCAGGGCGTTCAGCACCAGCGCCAGCAGGGCCGGACGCAGACCGAGCAGCAGCGCTGCCATGACGGGGAAGGCCATCAGGTAGATCTGGCTGACCGGCCCGATGTGCATCAGGAACCAGACGCCCAGCAGGTAGATCAGGGCCAGCAGGTTCCAGGCTCGGAAGCGGTAGGGCAGGCTCTTGCGGCGCCACAGGACCATCACCCAGGCCAGGGCCGCGATGTCGATCCAGGCGATGGCCCACAGCTCATGGCGCAGGGCCAGCCAGACGCTGGGCACGGCCGTCAGACCGCCCAGCAAGGCGATGAACATCAGGATGGTCGAGAGGATGCGGGCGCGCCAGTCGTGCAGCACTTCAGGCTCCACCGACGTGGAGGAGAGCATGCCTTGCAGCTTGGCAAACAGTCTCAAGGTACAGGACCTCGCTGGGGAGGGTTCACGTCGATGCGGACCGACCGGCCCGCATGACTGCATCCTAGCGTGTGTTGGTCCTGACCGGCCGACGCCAGGCCGGATGTTTCGTGACTTATGCCGGAAAAGTCACGTCCCGCGCCGGCGACGGGTTCAGGCGTCGCGCTGGATCAGTTCGATCTTGTAGCCGTCCGGGTCGGTGATGAAAGCGATCAGCGTGTCCCCGCCCTTGACCGGGCCGGGTTCGCGCGTGATGTTGCCGCCCTTGGCACGGATCTGGTCGCAGGTGGCGTAGATGTCGTCCACGCCCAGGGCCACGTGGCCGTAGGCCCCGCCCATGTCGTAGGTTTCGACGCCGTAGTTGTAGGTCAGCTCAAGCTCGGCCTGTTCGGGGTTGCTCGCGTAGCCGACGAAGGCCAGTGCGTACTTCTGCTCGGGGCGGTCGGTGGTGCGCAGCAGCTTCATGCCCATGATGCGGGTGTAGAAGTCGATGGAGCGTTGCATGTCGCCGACGCGCAGCATGGTGTGCAGGAATCTCATGGCAGTGGTGTAGCGGGGTTGAAACGGCATGGAGCATACCGCTTCCCCGATTCAGCTGCGCCGCTGGGGAATAATCGGCGGCTGGACAGTTCAGCGGGAATCTTCATGGCCACCTTCACCCAAGTCATCCTCTATACCGACACCGACGGCCGCGCCCGTTTTCGCGAGGAGCAGCTGCCGCTGGGGCAAGGCACGCCGCAGTCCATGCTGTCCGAGGTGTTTGCCTCGGGCGGTTACCAGTTGCGCCACAGCCCGGTGGGGTTTCGCAGCAGCTTTCACTGCACCGGGGCACCGCAGTGGTGTTTCATCCTGCAGGGACAGATGGAAATCGGCTTGCAGGGCGGCGTGTCGCGTGTCTTCGGTCCCGGCCAGCACTTCTACTCGGCCGATCTGCTGCCCGAAGGCGCCACCTTTGACCCTGCCGTGCACGGCCACTGGAGCCGCCAGGTCGGCCCGGACCCGCTGGTGACGCTGTTCGTGCGCGGCTGAGCCAGCGTCAACAGGCCCTGCACCGGGACGGTGTCGTCCGACGCCTGGCGCCTGTGCTGGTGCCGCGCTGGCGGCCGCCCAGAAAAAACGGCCCCGCAGGGCCGTTTTTTTGTACCGGATGTCGACGCGCTTCAGTGGCTGATGCGGCCATAGTTGGTGCGCAGCGGATCGACGCCACCACCGCCGCCGCCGCCGCTGCCCTGACCCCCGCTGGAACGGCCGCGTCCACCGCCGCCGCCCCCGCCGCCACGACGGCGGCCACCCTGGCTCAGCGCATCGGTACCGGTGCGCAGCGGATCGGGCTGACCGCCGTTGCCACCACCCTGGCCCTGACCGCGCGGGCCGTTGCTGCTGCGGCGCGGCTCGCTGTTGCGACCCTGGCCCTGACCTTGTCCCTGGCCTTGTGCGCGCTGACCCTGGGGTTTGGCCTGGCCGCTACGCGGCTGGTTCTGTCCGCCACCGCTGCGCTGGCCCTGACCCTGGCCGCCGCCCTTGCTACGTTCGCCCTGGCCGGCCTTGTTGTCGCGCATGCGCTGCAGCATTTCGCTGCGCGCATTCTTGGCGGCAGCCGCCATGACTTCGCGGCTCGGCGGCTTGCCGGCACCACCCCAGATGGTCTGGCGACCCATGGCGATGGGTTCGGCGCGCTCGCCCGGCTCGGGACCGAAGCCTTCGACCACTTGCACTTCGATCTTCTGCTTGGTGAAGCGCTCGATGTCGGCCATGAAGCCTTCCTCGTCCAGGCAGACCAGGTTGACGGCCGCGCCGTCGGCACCCGCGCGGCCGGTACGGCCGATGCGGTGCACGTAGTCTTCACTGACGTTGGGGATCTCGTAGTTCACCACGTGCGGCAGTTCGTCGATGTCGATGCCGCGCGCGGCGATGTCGGTGGCCACCAGGGCGCGGACGTCACCGCTCTTGAAACCGGCCAGCGCCTGGGTGCGGGCACCCTGGCTCTTGTTGCCGTGCAGGGCCATGGCGGTGATGCCGTTCTTTTCCAGGTACTCGGCCACGTTGTTGGCGCCGAACTTGGTGCGCACGAAGACCAGCACCTGGCTCCAGTTGTGCTGCTGGATGATGTGGGCCAGCAGGGCCTTCTTCTTGCCGCGGCCCACCGGGTGGATGACCTGGGTGATGCGCTGCACCGTGGTGTTGCGCGGCGTGACCTGCACGCTTTGCGGGTTCTTGAGCAGGCCGTTGGCCAGCTCGCGGATCTCGTCGCTGAAGGTGGCCGAGAACAGCAGGCTCTGCTTGTCCTTGGGCACCAGGGCCAGCACCTTCTTCACGTCATGGATGAAGCCCATGTCGAGCATGCGGTCGGCTTCGTCGAGCACCAGGGTCTGCACGGTGGACAGGTCCAGGAAACCCTGTTGCTGCAGGTCCAGCAGGCGGCCCGGGGTGGCCACCAGGATGTCCACGCCCTTTTTCAGGCGGCTGATCTGCGGGTTCATGCCGACACCGCCAAAGACCACGGTGGAGGTCAGTTGCAGGTATTTGCCGTAGGTCTGGACCGATTCCTCGACCTGGGCGGCCAGTTCACGGGTGGGGGTGAGCACCAGGGCACGGATGCCGGTGCCGCCCCATTTGTTCTGCGCGCTGCGGCTCATGGTGAGGCGGTGCAACAGCGGCAGGGTGAAGGCGGCGGTCTTGCCGGTGCCGGTCTGGGCGCCGCCGAGCAGGTCGTGGCCCTCGAGCACCAGCGGAATGGCCTGGGCCTGGATGGCCGTGGGGGTCTCATAGCCCTGCTCGCGCACAGCCTTCAGGATGGCCGGAGCCAATTTCAGATCTTCAAAGTTCATGTAGATGGCGCCCATCCGGGCGCTGGGATATCGGCCAGTACAGGTACCTGGGGTACCTGGCCAGTCAAAGGCAGATAGGGTTCAAGGGTGAGACCGTCGGTCCGCGGGACGCGGTGACAAAGCCCCCAGCAGTGTGCTGATGTTGCGCGCAACTGAACGGCAACGGACATCATTGTCGCATGCTTCGGCGGATGGTGCTTGCCTAGCGACCTTATTTGACGGAAATTGTTCCTTCTCGCCATTTTTGTCATACCCGTAACAAAATGTTGTCAAGGTGTGGGCGCTGTCATGGACTCGGTAGAAAATGTAACAAGCACCGTGCACGAGCCCGGGCAATGAGCAAAGAATCCATGAAAAAGTTTCGCATGCGGCGTCTGGGCGTGTCGGATGATCCGACCCTCGAGAAGCCGTCCCTGCACGATTGCATCGAGGCGGTGCTGGAGCAGTCCGGCCCGCTGATCGACGACGTGATCAAGGGCCTGGACCTGGCCATGCACCAGGTGGGCGGCAAGGTCTCCAAGGTCAACGAACGCGGCCTGAGCCTGCCCATCGTCGAGGAACTGCGCCGCCAGGCCGAGGCCGTGCGCGCCACCTTCGGCGTGCAGCTGCGCCTGGCGATCTACCGCAGCGGCAGCCATGCCAGCGACCCGGAGGCGCTGGTGCGCTTCGAGGACATCCAGCTGCTCGACGAAGGCCAGCTCGACGCCAACATCGAGTTCGCCATGGCGCAGCAGGAGATCCAGATGGCGGTGGACGAGGTGATGCCGCCGCTCAACGCCCTGATCAGCAGCCTGATGGGCTGGATGTCGGTGCAGGCCCACCTCAACCCCCTGCGCCCCGAGACCTTTGCCCGTGCCTTGCGCGAGACCCTGCTGCAGCATGTGCCCAGCGAGCAGGCGCGCACCGCGCTGATCACCCCGGCCGCCGGCATCCTGGGCCATAGCCTGCGCACGCTCTACAAGGAGCTGGGCGACTGGCTGCGTTCGCAAGGGATCGAGCCCGTGGTGCCGCTGCTGACCTCCGCCGCGCCGGCGCCGGGCGGCACGCCGGTCGAGCACCCGGTCACCCGCACCATGCTCACGCTGGACAAGCTGCGCCGCCTGCTGACGACCGAGATCGATCTCAGCGGCGGGGCCAACCGGGGCAAGGATTTCCTGCACACGGTGCCGGCCTCCATGGTGGCGCTGGAAGACCTGCGCATGGTCGAACCCATGATCAAGCGCCTGAGTGAACGTGCCCTCAAGGACGCCAAGGCCGCGGCCAAGGGCAAGAGCACCAACATGAACCGCGAGCTCGGCCAGCAGCTGGGCGAGGAGGTCGTGCGTCTCATGATGGAAAACCTGGGCAAGGATCAGCGCCTGTTGCCGCCGGTGCGAGCACAGGTCAAGGAGCTGGAGCCGCTGTTGTTGCGCCTGGCCCAGGCCGACCCGCGTTTCTTCACCGAACGCAAGCACCCGGCGCGCCAGTTCCTGGACCGCATCACGCACCAGAGCCTGGGTTACAAGACCGAGAACGACGAGCGTTTCCAGCGCTTTCTGAAGATGGTGTCATCGTCGGTGCTCGAGCTGCTGGGCAGCGACGGTCACCCCGAGTCCTTTGCCCGGGCGCTGACCATGCTCGATGCCCAGTGGTCGCGGGTGGACCTGGCGCTGCGGGCCAAACAGGAAGATGCAGCGCGCGCGCTGATGCACGCCGAGCAGCGCAACATGCTGGCGCAGCGGCTCGCGGCAGACTTCCAGGAACGCCTGCGTGACAAGAAGGTCCCGGATTTCGTGGCCGCCTTCCTGTGCGGCCCCTGGGCCCAGGTGGTGGCCGAATCGCAGTTGCGCAACGCCGACGGCACGACCGACGGCCAGGGCTACCTGGACCTGGTGGATGACCTGATCTGGAGCGTGCAAGGCAAGCTGGCGCGGCGCAACCGCGACCGCCTGGTGCAGCTGGTGCCCAATCTGCTGGTCAAGCTGCGCCATGGCCTGCTGCTCATCGAATACCCGCCGGAGCGCATCCCGCGTTTCCTGGACCAGCTGATCGCCCTGCACGAGAAAGCCTTCGAGCCGCCCAAGGTCAAGGCACCGGCGCCGTCCAAGGCGGCCGACCGGCCGGCTCAGCCGCCAGAAGATGATGGCGATCCGATGGATGGGATGGAGGTCACCGAGCTCGACGGTTTCCCGGACGAGCTCCCCGAGGAGTTTTCGCAGGAATCGAGTGAGGAGAGCACGGGGGGGTACGGCGTGATCGAGGCAAGCGATGCCGACCAGATCTGGATGGCCGGCCACGAGGCCGACGAGGCCGGCTACCTGCCCGAGGGCGATGTCATGCCGGATGCGGCGCCGGTCGGCGCACCGGTGTCGGGCGCCTGGAACGCGGCCGATCTGGCCATCGGCTGCTGGGTCGAGCTGCAGCTCAAGGGCGAGTGGGTGCGCGCCCAGCTGACCTGGGCCAGCCCGCACGGCACCCTTTTCATGTTCATCTCGGGCAAGGGGCTGGCGCACTCCATGTCGCGTCGCACCATGGAGCAGCTGCGCACGCGCGGCCTCATGCGCATCGTCTCCGAGCGTCATATGGTAGACAACGCGCTGGACGCCGTGGCCCAGACGGCGCTGCTCAACGCCCGCAACCAGTCCAAAACCTGAGGGAGCCCGGCAGGCGGGGATAATGCGGGTTTTACCCCCGCAGAATCCACCGTCCATGGCCCAATACGTCTTTTCCATGAACCGCCTCGGCAAGATCGTGCCGCCGAAGCGTTACATCCTCAAGGACATCTCCCTGTCCTTCTTCCCCGGTGCCAAGATCGGCGTGCTCGGTCTCAACGGCTCGGGCAAGTCCACGCTGCTCAAGATCATGGCCGGCGTCGACAAGGAGTTCGAGGGCGAGGCCATTCCCATGGCCGGCCTGAAGATCGGCTACCTGCCGCAGGAACCGCAGCTCGACCCCAATGAAACCGTGCGCCAGGCCGTCGAGGGCGGCATGGGCGAATCCAAGGCCGCGCAGGCGCGCCTGGAAGAGGTGTACGCGGCCTATGCCGACGAGAACGCCGATTTCGACGCCCTGGCTGCCGAGCAGGCCAAGCTCGAAGCCATCATCGCCACCGCGGGTGACGGTGGTGACCACCAGCTGGAAATCGCGGCCGACGCGCTGCGCCTGCCGCCCTGGGATGCCGTCATCGGCAAGCTCTCCGGTGGCGAAAAGCGCCGTGTGGCCCTGTGCCGCCTGCTGCTGTCCAAACCCGACATGCTGCTGCTGGACGAGCCCACCAACCACCTGGACGCCGAATCGGTGGACTGGCTGGAGCAGTTCCTGCAGCGTTACTCCGGCACCGTGGTGGCCATCACCCACGACCGTTATTTCCTGGATAACGCGGCCGAATGGATCCTGGAAATGGACCGCGGCTCTGGCATTCCCTACAAGGGCAACTACAGCGAATGGCTGCAGCAGAAGCAGGCCCGCCTGGAGCAGGAACAGAAGGGTGAAGAGTCCCGTGCCAAGGCCCTGAAGAAAGAGCTGGAATGGTCGCGCCAGAACCCCAAGGCGCGTCAGGCCAAGAGCAAGGCCCGCCTGGCCCGCTTCGAGGAACTGTCCGACTACGAATACCAGAAGCGCAACGAGACGCAGGAAATCTTCATCCCCGTGGCCGACCGCCTGGGCAATGAGGTGATCGAGTTCAAGAACGTCAGCAAGTCCTTCGGCGACCGCCTGCTGATCGACAACCTGAGCTTCAAGGTGCCCGCGGGTGCCATCGTCGGCATCATCGGCCCCAACGGCGCCGGCAAGTCCACGCTGTTCAAGCTGATCGCCGGCAAGGAGCAGCCCGACAGCGGCGAGGTCAAGATCGGCCAGACCGTGAAGATGGCCTTCGTCGACCAGACCCGTGACGACCTGTCCGACGAGAAGACGGTGTGGGAAGACGTCTCCGGCGGCCTGGACATCCTGACCGTGGGCAAGTTCCAGATGGCCAGCCGCGCCTACTGCGGCCGCTTCAACTTCAACGGCGGCGACCAGCAGAAACGCGTGGGCACGCTGTCGGGCGGTGAGCGCGGTCGCCTGCACCTGGCCAAGACCCTGATCGCCGGCGGCAACACCCTGCTGCTGGACGAGCCCTCGAACGACCTGGACGTGGAAACCCTGCGCGCGCTGGAAGACGCGCTGCTGGAGTTCGCCGGTTCGGTCATGGTCATCAGCCACGACCGCTGGTTCCTGGACCGCATCTGTACCCACATCCTGGCCGCCGAAGGCGACAGCCAGTGGACTTTCTTCGACGGCAACTACCAGGAGTACGAAGCCGACAAGAAGAAACGTCTGGGTGAAGAAGGCGCCAAACCGCATCGCGTACGCTTCAAGGCCCTCAAATAGGGTACAAAGCGGCATCGTCCATCTGCGGGAGCGGCACACATGAGCACACGTCCACAACCGGTCGCCCGCAGTGCCCAGCTCGACGGCCTGATGCGCGAGGCCTCGCGCCGGGGCCTGGACATCATGGACGGCGTGCTGCGCCAGACCCGCGAGACCCTGCAGCAGCAGATTGACCAGACGCGCGACCTGCTGGCGCGCGATGCCCGCTCCCGCGTGGTCTCGGTCCTGGTGCAGTCCGCGCCGGAGATGCGCGCGCGTTTCCCCGAGACCCTGCAACGCGCCTTCGAGCGTGAACTGGGCGACAACCCCGTGACCACCACCCTGGACGCGGGCCCGTCCAGCATCAAGTTCGATCAGCTGGAGCTCATGGACGAGCAGGATGTGCAGGTACGCATCAGCGCGGCGCGTGGCCTGCAGCAGGCGCTGCAGGACGCCGAGCAGGAGCTGACCGAACTCAACACCCTGGTCAGCGCCCTCCTGGGTTTCGATCAGGTGCGCCCGGAGCGCAATCCCTTCCGGCCCGAGATCTACGTTGAGGCCCTGCAGGGCCTGATCAGCGAGATGCAGGGTGACAGCGCGGCGCAGACCCACTGCCGTCAGATCATGGTGCCCCTGCTGGGCAAGAGCCTGCGTCCGGTCTATCAGGAGCTGCTGGCCTATCTGAAGATGCAGAAAGTCCAGCCGGTGGGTTATGCCATCCATCGCACAGCTTCCTCCGGCGCGGCGGGCGCAGGGCCCGTGCCGAGTCAGGCGCCGCCGGCCCAGGCCGCCACGGCGGGCCGGTCGGCGCCCGGACAACTGCCGGGCGTGCGAGGCGGTCTGGCGCAGCAGGTGTATGCCGGCCAGCTGACCGTGCAGCAGCTGCACGGCCTCGTATCGGGTGCGACGCCTGGTGCCGACCAACTGGTGCAGGAGGTGGTCAAGCTCATCCTCGCCAGCATCACCGGCGATGAACGCATCCTGCCGCCGGTGCGCGAGCTCATTGCCGGGCTCAAGCCGGCTTTGCTGCAGCTGGCCCGCAGCGACCTGCATTTCTTCAGCGACAAGCAGCATCCGGCACGCCAGCTGCTCGAGGAGCTGGCGCAGCACAGCTTTGCGTACGACCGGGTCGAGGCCGAGGGTTTCGCCGAATTCCTGGCCGACATGCGCGACACGCTCGCCCGCCTGAACCCGGCCGCGGGTGCGTCCGAGACCTTCGAGCGCGTGCTGGTGCGCCTGCGCCATATCTGGTCGCAGGCCGAGCAACGCCGCCAGGTGCAGCAGCAGGCCGCGGTGCAGGCCCTGCAACAGGCCGAGAAACGCAACCAGCTGGCGCGCCAGATTGCCGCACACATCCGCAAGCAGCCGGGCACGGTGCTGGTGCCCGATCTCGTGGTGGACTTCGCCTGCGGTCCCTGGGCCCAGGTCATGGCACAGGCCCAGATCGAGGGCAAGGTCGAGCAGCCCGGCGCACCCGACCACGTGGCGCTGCTCGAAGACCTGTTCTGGAGCGTGCGCCCTGACCAGGTGCGCCAGCAGCCGGGGCAACTGGTCAAGATCATTCCGCAACTGGTGCAGGGCCTGCGCCAGGGGCTGCAAAGCATCCACTACCCGCCCGACCAGCTGCAGCAGTTCCTCGATCAGTTGTTCGCCTTGCACCAGGGCGGCCTGGACAGCGGGTCCGCTGCACGCAGTCCGAAGCCGGCGGCCCCGCCCGTGGCCAAGACCTGGCTGGCGCCCGAGGAGGCGCGCGATTCCGGTTTCATGGACGACCTGGGGGCGGAGGAAACGCCCGATTTTTCCGCCACGGTGCCGGCAGAGTTCCCGGCCGAATTCCCGGCGACCGAGCCCATGGGCCTGGTGGCAGGGGAGGGCGATGATGGCCAGCTGCCGCCCGACGAGGCTCCGGCATCGGTGCTGCCGGCGCTCTCGCTGGACCAGCTGCAGCTGGGGAGCTGGGTCGAGTTGCTGGTCGGCGGGCAGTGGATGCGCTTGCAACTGGCTTGGCTGAGCGACAACGCGAACCTGTGCCTGTTCTCCAGTGCAGGGGGCGCCAACCACTCCATGACACGACGCATGTTCGACCGCCTGGTCGTGCGGGAGCATCTGCGCCTGGTGGCGCAGGGGCCGGTGGTCGAGCGCGCCTTCGACGCCGTGGCCGAACTGGCCATGCGCAACAGCGTCTACATGGATATCCAGGCCGATTGACCGACCAGAGATCGTGGCCTCAGCCGCGTTCCAGGCGGCTGCGCACCATCTCGATGTAGTTGCGCAGCGCGTAGAGCTCGTCGGTGTACGACAAAGGCACCTTCACCCTGGCCGCGCGCCCTTCCAGCTGGTTCAGCGCCTGCAGCAGCTCCTCGCGGCTGCCGTCGCCGGACTGCATGCGTTCCTCGATCTGGCGCAGCTGCCCGTACCAGCGGAACACGCGTGAGCGGATGCGGAATTCGTACAGCGGCGGCACGATGCGGCTCAGCGGCAGCAGGATGGCGATGATGATGCCCAGTGCCAGCCACATGCGTTCCAGCAGATTGGCCAGTGTGAAGGACAGGTAACGCTGCAGCAGCGGCACGCCGTTCTTCAGCGTGCGCTCGGCTTCCTGGGCCAGCGGGAACTCGGTCTGCCCGGCGTTCGGGAATTCGCGGGCCCGGTTGAACCAGCCGGCGGGGCCGTGTAGCTTGAGCGCGGCTTGCGAGAACAGTTGCAGCAGGGCCGGGTGCACGTCGGGCGTGGCCAGCAGGGTGGTGGTGGTGGCGATCAGGCGCACATCCTGTGCCGGAATGTCCTTCGCCAGGTCCACCACGCCACGCGGCAAGGTGACCGGTGTGAGAAAGGCGAAGCGGCGCGCATAAGCCTCACTCTGGCTGAAGTCCATCAGCCGCACGTCCGGGGTCTGCAGCAGCATCTGCACCATCAGCGATTCCGGCGCCGAGGCCAGCACCAGTGCGTCGATCTCGCCAGCGAGCAGCGCCATTACCGCCGGGGTCTGGTCCTGGCGCGAGAGCCGCATGCCGGCCGGGTCGATGCGGTTGGCCTCGAACAGCCGCTCCATCAGGCGCGGCACGCCGCTGCCCTCGGCACCCACGTTCAGGCGCAGGCCCTTGAGTTCACCGAGCGCGGTCAGCTTGCCCTGGCGGTTCACCTTGCGCGCGGCGTCGGCGCGGTAGAACAGCCAGACCGGCTCGACGAACAGGCTGCCCAGCGATTCGAGTTCGTCGTCTTCGCTCGGCGTGGCCGTGCCGCCTTGCACGAAGCCGATGTCCACCTCGCCCGCGCGCAGCAGGGCCAGGTTGTCCGCCGCGCCCTGGCTGGGCCTGAGCTGGACCTGGATACCGTAGGCCGCCAGGGACTGGGCATAACGCTTGCCCAGCTCGTCATAGGCACTTTGCGCGGGCCCGGTGGCCAGCGTGATGCGCCGCGGCGGCATCGGGTCCAGCCACCAGTAGGCCAGCGTGAGCAGCAAGAGGGCCAGCAGCACAAAGGGCGCGGCCGAGGCCCAGAGGTCGCGCAGCGAGAGCAGGGTGTGGCGCAGGGCAGCAGGCATGGGCTTGCTTCAGCTGGCCGCGAGCTCGGCCGCACTGGGCCAGTGCTGCTCGCCGACCGTCAGGCCCTGCGCCGCATGCACCGCATTGACCACGGCGCGTGCCGTCGCCTCGGCCGCCAGCGTGGCCAGCAGCAGCATGTCGGCCTCCTTGCCGCTGGTCCCGGTGCCCAGCGCAAACAGCGTGTCGCCGTCGAGCA
The DNA here is from genome assembly GCA_034366585.1 of Hylemonella sp. Taxonomy (GTDB): domain Bacteria; phylum Pseudomonadota; class Gammaproteobacteria; order Burkholderiales; family Burkholderiaceae_C; genus Hylemonella. The sequence goes on along the minus strand of JAXMMJ010000127.1, from coordinate 2,716 downwards.
TGGTGTGCACGGGGTTGATGCTGCGCGCCAGCCCGTCGTGCGCCACCTGGGCCAGGCGCTGGGCCTGGGGCTTGCTCAGCACGGCGTCGGTGGCGATCACGCCGATGGTGGTGTTGTTGCCCGCCAGCAGGTGTCGCGGCATGTGCCCGTCCAGCAGCGCGTCGCGCGTGTTCTGCAGCGTCTTGCCGTCGCGCGTGCGGGCGCCGGCGATCACGCGGCCCGTCGCCGGCTCCAGCACGTCGCCCACTGCATTGCAGACCACCAGCGCACCCACGGTGACACCGCCGGCGCTGACCGAGGCCGTGCCCACGCCGCCTTTCATGGCGCGCGCCATGCCCAGCAGCTTGCCCACCAGCGCGCCGCTGCCTGCGCCCACATTGCCCTGGGCCGGTGCGCTGCGGCTGGCGGCCAGACAGGCGCGGTGGCCGGACGAGGCGTCGGGGCGGATGCTTCCGTCGCCCACGCCCAGGTCGAACACCACGGCTGCCGGCACGATGGGCACCAGGCCGTGGCCCGTGTCCAGGCCGATGTCGTTTTCCTCCAGCCAGCGCATCACGCCGCCGGCGGCGTCCAGGCCCCAGGCGCTGCCGCCGGCCAGCAGCACGGCGTGAACGTGGGGCACCAGGTTGCCGGGGTGCAGCAGATCGGTTTCGCGCGTGCCGGGCGCGGCGCCTCGCACGTCCACACCACCGATGGCACCATCGCGTGCGATCACGACGCTGCAGCCGGTGGGACGACGCGCATCGGAGTCATGACCGACTTCGATGCCGGCCACGTCGGTGATGGCGCCCGGGTAGGGCAGGTGTGGTGAAGTCATGCGCCGATTATGCGCAGCACAGACACTTGGGTCTAATCGACGACCTGGATGCGTACCGGCACCACGCCGGCGTTGATGCTGGCGATGGCCTTGAAGGCCGAGCTGGAGAGGTCGATCACGCGGCCCTTCACGAAAGGCCCGCGGTCGTTCACGCGCACCTGCACGCTCTTGCCGGTCTGCGTGTTGGTGACCTTGAGCCGTGTGCCAAAGGGCAGGGTGCGGTGTGCCGCCGTCAGCTTGCCCTGGTCGAACAACTCGCCATTGGCGGTCTTGCGGCCGTGGAACTCATTGCCGTAATAGGAAGCCTGGCCCGTTTCGCTGTGCCCGCTGGCTGCGGATGCGCCACCCCCGCTGCCGGACTTGGGCGTGCTGCCGCAACCGGCCAGGGCCAGCAGGACCACGGCGCAGAGCCAGCCGGCCAGCAGGCGCAGCGGCGGTGAGGGGGGGACGGTGGCAAGGGTCTGGGACATGGGGCGCTCCGTGGTCGCGATTCACTATACCGAGCCATGTACCTGGGTGGCCCTGCGCAGGGCCCCGGCGCGACGGATTGCCGCATGGACGCGACAGACGGCGCTGCACTGTGGCGCGGGCCCGATACCGGCTTAGGCGAACCGTGGCCAGAGATGGGGGCCGAAGACCAGCAGTCCGATGACCAGGGCCCCGATGGCGGCGATCAGCACGGCCGCCGCGGCCACGTCCTTGGCCTGCAGGATCAGGGGGTGGAATTCCTGCGTGACGGCATCGGCCAGGAACTCCAGCGCGGTGTTGAGGGCCTCGGCCATCCAGACCATCGTCATGGCCAGCACCAGCCAGCACCATTCGGCCAGGCTCAGCCCGAAGTACAGGCCGGCGCCGGTCACCAGCACCGTGGCGGCGGCATGGAGCCACGCGTTGTGCTGGGTTAGCAGCAGAGTGCGCAGGCCGGCCAGCGCATAACGGAAGCTGTGCAGGCGCGCGGTGAAGCTGAAGGGCTGGTGCATGGGGCGGGATCGTTCTATACTGTATTTATGTACAGTTATGTTTCGGGGCAGTTTCCGATGCGACGGTCCGTCACTCTAACGAGCCGGTGGAAGGGCCCGCTCGGGACTTACCCGCGCGTGCGCAGGTCGCAGGGCAGGCCGGACCATGGCTGACTTCAAGATCCCGTTGCAGACCCTCAAAGGGCGGGGCGCGGCCACGCGCAACGCACATCGCTTCGAGCAGGATGCCCGCGCGGCGTTTGACGATGGCTGGTTGACTTGGGACGAGGCCTTGTCGGAGGAGGCGCCTAAGCTGCAAACGGAGGTCCGCTGGGAGGACGCGCGCAGCGCCCTGGTCAGCAACGATTCGCCCGACATCGCCTTCGACCAGTCGATCAACCCCTACCGCGGTTGCGAGCATGGCTGCAGCTACTGCTACGCGCGGCCCACGCACAGCTACCTGGGCCTGTCGCCGGGGCTGGATTTCGAGCGCGTGATCATCGCCAAGCGCGGCCTGCCCGAACTGCTGCGTCAGGAACTTTCGGCCCGGGCCTACCAGCCCAGCATGATCGTCATCGGTTCGGTCACCGATGCCTACCAGCCGGTGGAGCGCGAGCTGAAAATCACGCGCTCGCTCATCGAGGTGCTGCGCGACACGCGCCACCCCTTCTCGCTGGTCACCAAGTCCAGCGGCGTGGAGCGCGACCTGGACCTGATCGCTCCCATGGCGCAAGAGCATCTGGCGGCGGTCTATGTGACCATCACCACGCTGGACGGCGAACTCGCGCGCCAGCTGGAGCCGCGCGCCGCCTCGCCACAGCGCCGCCTGCGTACCATCCGCGCCCTGGCCGAGGCCGGCGTGCCGGTCGGGGTGAGCGTGGCGCCCGGGTAGGGCAGGTGTGGTGAAGTCATGCGCCGATTATGCGCAGCACAGACACTT
>JAXMMJ010000126.1:0-58801 GCA_034366585.1 Hylemonella sp. | reverse complement strand
AACAGCGATGTGCAAACCCTGGACGACGAGCGCAGCTCCCACCCCGAGGTGATGGACGTGCGCGGCGCGGTGGCCAGTTTGCCCGAAGAAGCCCGCGCCGAAATCGGCGACCAAGAGCTGCCGGCGTTTGGCCAGGTGTGGGCGCTGGGCTTCATGTTTGTGGTGGAAAACTGGGCCGAAGAATGGGCCGCACCGCGCGACAAAGAAGCGGCGGCCATGCTGAACGACGCACTGGACGCGATCGTGGAGCTGACGGAAGACGACACCGACACGCCCACGGTGTGCATGCACAGCGACGACGGCCCACCCAGCGTGAGCGATGCACGCCTGAACAACTTTGGTGCCGCCATTTGGGCGGTGTACGACCTGCGTCAAATTTGGCAGAGCCTGGGCCCCCGGGTGGAGTCCGTGCGCAAGGCAGAGACCCCCGGCCGCAACGACCTCTGCCCTTGCGGCAGTGGGAAAAAATACAAGAAGTGCCACGGCGCTTGAACTGAAATACCCGCTTTCAGCGCGTTGGTGAAGAAAATGGCGCAATGCGCTGGATTCAACCTGGAAACTTGAAAAACGGGAACACCCATGGGTTTTTGAAAAATGCATGGGTTCTGTCGTTCCGACCTGCGCGCACGGGGAACTGCGGGCCCATCCGCAGGATGAGGTTTGTATCTATTCAGACGGATTGTCGGAGGCTGAAAATGCAGAAGCGCAGAAGCCGTTTGGTGCAGACCGCGTTCGATGGTTTTTAAATGCCAAAAGCACGCAGTTCAGCAAACCCCTTTGGTTTTTGCATTTGCACAGCTTTTCCACGAATCACAGAAGGCCCATAAATGAGTAGCGAATCAAGCACACCAATGCCACCGGGTGCTCCCGCAGCGCCTCTTGAAGGCATCCGACTGTTGGTTGTTGACGATAGCAAAATCAATCTTTTGGTGGCTGAAAAGCTGTTGCTCCATGCGGGTGCGTCGGTTCATCTGGAATGCAATGGTTGTACGGCTGTGGAGTGGTTAAAGAAGAATGGTCGAAATACGGATCTTGTTTTATTGGATGTGCAAATGCCCATCATGGATGGGTTGACCGCCGTAGGTTTGATACGGTCCGACCCTGATCTGTGTCATTTGCCTGTGGTTGCCATGACCGGTGCCGATTCTGACGAGGAAATGGCCCATGCGTTGGCTTGTGGCATGACGGATCACGTCATAAAACCCTTCAACTACAAGACGCTGGTGGCCGTGGTTTTGCAGCACGTTCAAAAGAATCCAGGATCTGCGGTTTCTTTGGCGTCTGAGACGGTTGTTTTGGGGGTGGTTAAGTAAGCGGGAGCAACCGTTGATAAACGGTTGAACGACACACTCCATCCGTAAACTGTGATGCCATGGCTTCGTCAACCCCGATGCTTCAATTGGGGCTGTGATTCGGGAGAGGTCGTCAAACCTTCTTAAAACCGGGGCAATTCCGGGTGTGCCAGTAGGCCACCGCGCACCAGCATCTTCCCGTATTCGGCGCAACGTTGCAGCGTGGGAATGACTTTGCCGGGGTTGAGCAGCTCTTGGGTGTCAAAGGCCCGCTTGACGGCAAACATCTGCTCGTTTTCTGCCGCGCTGAACTGCACACACATGCTGTTGAGTTTTTCCACGCCGACACCGTGTTCGCCGGTCACGGTGCCGCCCATGGCGACGCTGGTTTCCAGGATGTCGGCGCCGAAGAGTTCGCAGCGGTGCAGCTGGTCCGCGTCATTGGCATCGAAGAGGATCAGCGGGTGCAGGTTGCCGTCGCCGGCATGGAAGACGTTGAGGCAGCGCAGCGCGTACTTCTGCTCCATCTCCTGGATGGCCAGCAGGATGTCGGCCAGGCGCTTGCGCGGGATGGTCGAGTCCATGCACATGTAGTCCGGTGCCAGGCGGCCGCTGGCCGGGAAGGCGTTCTTGCGCCCGCTCCAGTAGCGCAGGCGTTCGGCCTCGTCGCGGCTGACCGCAATGGCGGTGGCGCCGGCCTTGCGCAACACCTCGCTCATGCGGCCGATCTCTTCTTCCACCTCTTCGGGGGTGCCGTCGCTCTCGCACAGCAGGATGGCGGCGGCGTTCAGGTCATAACCCGCGTGCACGAAATCTTCCACCGCGGCCGTCATGGGCTGGTCCATCATCTCCAGCCCGGCCGGGATGATGCCGGCGGCAATCACCGCCGCCACCGCGTCGCCAGCCTTGCGCACGTCGTCGAAGCTGGCCATGATGCAGCGCGCCAGCTGCGGCTTGGGCACCAGTCGCACGGTCACTTCCACCGTCACGGCCAGCATGCCCTCGGAACCGATGAAGACGCTCAGCAGGTCATAACCCGGCACGTCCAGCGCTTCCGAGCCGAACTCGACCGGCTCGCCCGCCACCGTGTAACCACGCACTTTCAGCACGTTGTGCACGGTCAGGCCGTACTTGAGGCAGTGCACGCCGCCCGAGTTCTCGGCCACGTTGCCGCCGATGGTGCAGGCGATCTGGCTGGACGGATCGGGCGCGTAATAGAGCTTGTAGGGCGCGGCGGCCTCGCTGATCGCCAGGTTGCGCACGCCGGCCTGGACCACGGCCGTGCGGCTGAGCGGGTCGATCTTCAGGATCTGGTTGAACTTGGCCAGCGACAGCGTCACGCCCATGGCGTTGGGCATGGCGCCACCCGACAGGCCCGTGCCGGCGCCGCGCGCCACCACGGGCACGCCCAGGGCGTGGCAGGCCTTGAGCACACCCTGCACCTGGGCCTCGGTCTCGGGCAGGGCCACGACCAGGGGGCGCTGGCGGTAGGCCGTGAGGCCGTCGCATTCGTAAGGGGTGGTGTCCTCGGCCTGCCAGAGCAGGGCGTGGGATGGCAGCACGGAGCCCAGGGCCTGCACGACCTGCGACTGGCGCTGGGCACGCTGCAGGGCGTCGATCTGCGGGGGGGAGGCAGGAGCGTTCATGCCGGTCATTCTAGACCCCGCTCCCTATAATTTGGACCTTTCAACCATCTGTCCAAGGCAGTACCGTGTCCGATCGTCTTGCCGTGCTGCCGCAGTACCTGCTGCCCAAAAAAGCCATCACCTCGTTTGCGGGCCTGGTCGCCGGCTCCGCCATGGGGGGCGTGACCACGGCCATCATCCGCCGTTTCATCCGCCGCTACGACGTGAACATGGCCGAGGCCGCCAACCCCGATCCGGCCAGCTACCCCACGTTCAATGAGTTCTTCACGCGCGCCCTGAAAGACGGCGCCCGCCCGCTCGCGCAGGCCGACTGGGTCTGCCCGGTGGATGGCGCCATCAGCCAGTTCGGCCCCATCGAGCGCGACCAGATCTTCCAGGCCAAGGGCCACCGCTACAGCACGCAGGCCCTGGTGGGCGGCGACGCCGCGCTGGCGGCCCGGTTCGAGAACGGCCACTTCGCCACCCTGTACCTGAGCCCGCGCGACTACCACCGCATCCACATGCCCTGCGACGGGACGCTCACGCGCATGGTCTACGTGCCGGGCGAGCTGTTTTCGGTCAACCCGACCACGGCGCGCGGTGTGCCGGGCCTGTTCGCCCGCAACGAGCGGGTGGTCTGCATCTTCGACACGGCCCACGGCCCGCTGGCCCTGGTGCTGGTGGGCGCCACCATCGTGGGCAGCATGGCCACGGTCTGGCACGGTCTGGTCAACCCGCCGCGCCGGCCCACCGTGACCGAATGGCACTATGAGGGTCAGGGTATTGAGCTGAAAAAAGGTGCGGAAATGGGCCGTTTTCTCCTCGGTTCCACCGTCGTGATGCTCTGGCCTAAAGGCCCCACGCAATTCGACCCGGACTGGGCGCCCGCCCGCCCGATCCGGCTTGGTGAGAAAATGGCCAATTCAGTGTCCTGAAACAACGGAGTTATATATGCCAGGTCTTCTGCCCAACGTGGATCCCGATGGACTGCTCGAGTTCTCGGTGGTCTACACCGACCGCGCCCTCAACCACATGTCCAAGCGCTTCCAGGGCGTGATGAAGGACATCTCCGGCATCCTCAAGGAAGTCTACAAAGCCAAGTCTTCCGTGCTGGTGCCCGGCAGCGGTACCTTCGGTATGGAAGCCGTGGCGCGCCAGTTCGCCACCGGCAAGAAGACCCTGGTCATCCGCAATGGCTGGTTCAGCTACCGCTGGACCCAGATCTTCGACATGGGTGGCATCCCGGCCTCGTCCACGGTGCTCAAGGCCCGTCGCGTGGGCACCGGTTCCCAGGCCGCCTGGATTCCCTGCCCGGTCGAGGAAGTGGTCGCCACCATCAAGGCCCAGAAGCCCGACGTGGTGTTCGCCCCGCACGTGGAAACCGCGGCCGGCATGATGCTGCCCGACGACTACCTGCGCAAGGTCACCGACGCGGTGCATGAGGTGGGCGGCCTGTTCGTGCTGGACTGCATCGCCTCCGGCTGCATGTGGGTCGATATGCAGGCCACCGGCGTGGATATCCTGGTCAGCGCCCCGCAAAAGGGCTGGAGCGGTTCGCCCGCCTGTGCCATGGTCATGCTCAGCGAGCGCGCCCGTGCCGCCATCGACGGCACCACCAGCACCAGCTTCGCGGCCGACCTCAAGAAATGGCTGCAGATCATGGAGGCCTACGAAAACGGCGGCCACATGTACCACACCACCATGCCCACCGACGCCCTCACGCGCCTGGACGAGGTGATGCGCGAGACCAAGGCCTACGGCTTCGACAAGGTCAAGCAGGAGCAGATCACCCTGGGTGCCAAGGTGCGCGAACTGCTGGAGGCCCGCGGCTTCGTCAGCGTGGCCGCCGATGGCTTCAAGGCCCCGGGCGTCGTGGTGAGCTACACCACCGACCCCGAGATCCAGAACGGCAAGAAATTCCTGGCCCTGGGCCTGCAGACGGCCGGGGGCGTGCCGCTGCAGTGCGACGAGCCGGCCGACTTCAGCACCTTCCGTGTCGGCCTGTTCGGCCTGGACAAGCTGCACAACCCGGACCGCAGCGTGGCACAGCTGGCTGGCGCGCTGGACAAGCTGGGCTTCAAGGAAAAGGCCACGGCCGCGGCCTGAAGTCGACCACATGAAAAAGGGCCTCCCGATGGAGGCCCTTTTTTTTGCGGGTGCCCAGGATCAATCGATCTTCATGTCGCGGATCACCGGCCTGAACTGGTCCATCTGGCGTCGCAGCATGGCGTCCTGTTCGGCCGGGGACGAGCCCACCGGTTCCGCCCCGAGATCGGCCAGTCGCTTGGCGACCTCCGGGTGGCGCACCGCGGCGACCACTTCCCGCTGCAGGCGCTCGATGATGTCCTTGGGCGTCTTGGACGGCGCGAACAGGCCGTTCCAGCCCTCCAGCTCCAGGGACGGAAAGCCGGCTTCGCGCACCGTGGGCACGTCGGGCAGGCCGTCGATGCGCCTGGACGCGGTGGTGGCCAGTGCGCGGATTGTGCCGGCGCGGATCTCGGCCAGGGAGGAGGACAGCTGGTCGCCGCCGAACTGGATGCGGCCGGCCAGCAGTTCCTGTTTCAGCGGCGCGGCGCCGCGGAAACCGATGTGCTGCATCTCGATCTTGCCGTCGCGCTTGAGCGCCTCGCCCAGCACGTGCATGGCCGAGCCGGGGCCGGTCGAGCCGTAGTTGTACTTGAGGTCCTTGTTGTTCGCCAGCAGCGCCACGAACTCGCGCAGGTCCTTGGCGGGCACACCCGGGTTGGCGGTCAGCACGAAGGGCACGTAGACGGCGATCGAAATTCCGGCAAAGTCGGTCTCCGCGTTGAAGGGCGAGCGGTTGGAGAGGGTCTGCGCCACCGAGGACAGGGGAAAGGTGATGTTGTGCATCAGGATGGTGTAGCCATCGGGCGCGGCCTTGGCCACCAGGTCGGCCCCGATGGCGCCGCCGGCCCCGCCCTTGTTGTCGACCAGCACGGGCTGCCCCATGGACTCGCTCATGCGCTGCGCCAGGATGCGGGCCACGATGTCGGTGGTGCCGCCGGCGGGGAAGGGCACGATCATCTTGATCGGCTTGGACGGATAGGCCTGCGCCTGCGCGCTCGGACTGAGCGCCAGGGCCAGCAGGCCCGAAAGTGCCAGACCGGCGAGGCTTTTGAAGATGCTCCGGGGTGTCGACATGGATGCTCCCAAGGGTTAGGAATGGATGCCTGGGTACAGGCCAAGCCATTTCAAGGGGCACCGCAGCGGGTGTCAAGCGAGCTTGCCCCTAGTGTCCGTCCCCCGAAAAAACTTCCACATGAAGTGAAGTGCGCGCCAGCACCCAGCACCCAGCACCTGGATCTGCGACGCTGCGGTCGTGCCCTCGGCGCGAGATCTTCTCGTGCCGGGACTGTGCCGGGCAAACCGGGTGTACGCCAAAAATTACCGCTTCCTGTCGCCAGAGTGTGGCGTGGCGAACGTTGTTTGCGAAACGTCATTGCCATCGACCGTTGCCGCCGGGCAGAATCGCACGAAGTGTTGGGGCCGGTGCGCAACATGCGCAAGCGGTGCGAACCAGGGCTTACACGGGTGGGAGTGCGCATGAACTGCATCGCGAACAGGACAGACTTCGGAGGACAGGGGCGATGGCGTGGCCGGTTGGGGCGCGGCTGGCTGCTCGCAATCCTTTGCGTGGCCAGCCTGGTTCCGGCCGCGGCCGTGCGGGCCGAGCAGATCCGCATCGGCGGCACCGGTGCGGCGCTGGCGACCCTGCAGGCGCTGGCGCAGGCTCACGGGAAAAAACATCCGGAAACCCGCTTCGAGGTATTGCGCAGCCTGGGCAGCAATGGCGGCATCAAGGCCGTGCTGGCAGGCTCGATCCAGCTCGCCGTGAGTTCTCGTTCGTTGAAGGAGGAAGAACTTCGCCAGGGCGCACGGCAGGTGGAGCTGGGACGCAGCCCCTTTGCCTTTGCCGTGGCGCGCAGCAGCAAGGTGACGGGGTTGAGCACGGCGGAACTGGTGGACATCTACGCCGGCAAGACCGAGCAATGGCCCGACGGGCAGAAGATCCGGCTGGTGTTGCGGCCCGTGGGCGATACGGATAGCGAGATGGTCAAGTCCCTTTCGCCCGAGGTGCGGGCAGCCAAGGTCGCGGCAGAACAACGCAAGGGCATGCCCTTCGCCGTGTCCGACCAGGATGCGGCCGACAGCCTGGAAAAGATCCCCGGCGCGCTCGGCGTGATCACCCTGGCCCAGCTGCTGTCGGAGAACCGGCCTTTCAAGGCGCTGCGCCTCAACCAGGTTGAGCCCAGCGTGAAGAACATCGAGAACGGAAGCTATCCGCTCTACAAGACCCTGTACCTGATCACAGGCCCCGCGAGCCCGGCCGGTGCACAGCAGTTCGTGGCTTTCGTGCAGTCGCCCGCTGGTCGCGCCATCCTGCAGCGCCTGGGCTACGCCCTCAAGTAAGCCCCTGATCGCCCTCTGACACTGCCGTGAAGACGCTCGATTCCACGCTGCCGCGCTACGCCGCCATCCTGACCGCGGTGCTGACGGTGCTCGTGGTGGTGGCCCTGCCGCTGGTGTATTTCTCCATCGGCTACGGCGCGCAACTCTCGGCCAACCGCATCAAGGCCGCGTTGAAGGCTGATGTGATCAACCAGCTGGTCACCATCTCACCCGACATGTGGCGCTACGAAGAGCACCGCCTCGTCGAGCTGCTGGGTCGCCATCCGCTGGAGCTGACCGACGAGCAGGCGATCGTCTTTGATGCGAAGGGCGAACTCATCGTGCAGGCCGGCGCCGAGGTGGCGGCCCCACCGCTGGTGAGTTCCGAGGTCTTTTACGACGCGGGCCAGGTCGTCGGTCGCGTGGAGATCCGTCAGTCCCTGCGGCCCCTGTGGATGCGCACCGCGCTGGCGGCGCTGTTGGGCGCGTTGCTGGCGGGCGCAGTGTTCACCTTGCTGCGCGTACTGCCGCGGCGTGCGCAGCAGCTGGTGGACGCCATGTTTGCGGAGAAGGAGCGTGCGCTTGTCACGCTGCACTCGATCGGCGATGGCGTCATCACCACCGATGCCCAGCAGCGCATCGACTACCTCAACCCCGTGGCCGAAAAGCTCAGCGGCTGGACGCAGGCCGAGGCACGCGGGCGTCCGTTGGCCGAAGTGATGAATCTGGTGGAGGAAACCACCCAGGCGCCAGCACAGAACCCGATGGCCCTGGCCCTGCACGACAACGCCATCCGGTCCTTCACCACCGATGTGGCCCTGCTGCGACGCGATGGCAGCGCGGTGGCCATCGAGGACAGCGCCGCACCTATCCATGACCGCGAGGGCCGGGTCGTCGGTGGCGTCATGGTGTTCCACGATGTCACCGTGGCGCGCAGCATGGCACGCCGAATTTCCTGGGCGGCCACGCATGACGCCCTCACCGGCCTGGTGAACCGCCGCGAGTTCGAAACGCGGGTCGATGCCGCGCTGGGCATTGCCGTCAGCGCGGCACAGCGTCACGTGCTGTGCTATCTGGACCTGGACCAGTTCAAGGTGATCAACGACACCTGTGGGCATGCCGCAGGCGACGCACTGCTCAAGCTGATTGCCGCCCTGCTGCAGGACAAGCTGCGTGCCTCCGACACCCTGGCGCGCCTGGGCGGCGACGAATTCGGCATTCTGCTCGACAGCTGCCCGCTGGAACGCGCGACGCTGATCGCCGCCGACATGCTGGCAGCGGTGCAGGATTTCCGTTTCCAGTGCGACGGCAAGGTCTTCACGGTGGGCGTGAGCATCGGCCTGGTGGAAATCAGCGAGCACAGCGGCAGCCGGGCCGAGCTGTTCAGCGCCGCGGATACCGCCTGCTACGCGGCCAAGGAGCAGGGGCGCAACCGGGTCTGCGTGTTCCAGGGCGACGACGCCGACATGACGCAGCGCCGTCGCGAGATGGGCTGGGCCAGCCGCCTGAACCTGGCACTGGAGCAGAATCGTTTCGAGCTGTATTACCAGCCCTACCTGCCACTGGGCACTGGCGGTGCGCAAGGCGCGCACATCGAAATCCTGCTGCGCCTGATCGACGAGGACGGGACCGTGGTCGCGCCCGGCAGCTTTCTGCCGGCCGCCGAGCGCTACAACATTGCGCCGGCGATCGACCGCTGGGTCATCCGCAACACCCTGGCCCGATATCACGAGCTGGCGACGCAACTGGGCGCGCCGCTGACCTGCGGCATCAACCTCTCGGGCACTTCGATCAATTCGGAAGGGCTGCTCGATTTCATACGCGAGCAGACGCGCCTGCACGACATTCCGCGGGGAGGCATCTGCTTCGAGATCACCGAGACCGCGGCGGTGCACAACCTGCGTCGGGCCGCACAGTTCATGCGGGACATCAAGGACATGGGCTATCTGTTTGCGCTGGATGACTTCGGCACCGGCACCAGCTCCTTCGGTTATCTCAAGAACCTGCCCGTGGACTATCTCAAGATCGACGGCAGTTTCGTGCGCGACATCGCCGACGATCCGCTGGACCGGGCCATGGCCGAAACCATCAACCGCATCGGCCACCTCATGGGCCTGAAGACCGTGGGTGAGTTCGCCGAGACCGATGTGGTCATCAGCGCATTGCGTTCGCTCGGCGTGAACTACGCCCAGGGTTACGGTGTGCAGGAGCCGAAGCCCCTGCCAGGCCCGCGCAAGCCGTTTACTTGAAAATCACCGTCTTGTGGCCGTTGAGCAGCACGCGGTGTTCGCTGTGCCACTTCACGGCGCGCGCCAGCACCTGGCTCTCGGTGTCGCGGCCGATGGCCGTGAGGTCTTCCACCGTCTTGCTGTGGTCCACGCGGGCCACGTCCTGCTCGATGATGGGGCCTTCGTCCAGATCCGCCGTCACGTAGTGGGCGGTGGCGCCGATCAGCTTCACGCCGCGGTCGTGCGCCTGGTAGTAGGGCTTGGCGCCCTTGAAGCTGGGCAGGAAGCTGTGGTGGATGTTGATGGCCTTGCCCGAGAGCTTGCGGCAGAGGTCGTCGCTCAACACCTGCATGTAACGCGCCAGCACCACCAGCTCGGCGCCTTCGGTCTGCACCACCTCGAACTGCTTGGCCTCAGCTTGCGCCTTGGTGGCAGCCGTTACCGGGATGTGGTGGAAGGGCACGTTGTAGCTGGCCGCGAGCTGGTAGAACTCGCGGTGGTTGGAGACGATGGCGCGGATGTCGATGGGCAGCAGACCGATCTTCCAGCGGAACAGCAGGTCGTTCAGGCAATGGCCTTCCTTGCTGACGAAGAGCACGGTGCGCATGGCCGTGGCCGCTGCGTGCAGGCTCCACTGCATGGCGTAGGGCTCGGCGAAGAGCTTGAGTTGCACCTGCAGGTCCTCGTACGTCACCTGACCGCAGGAGAACTGCACGCGCATGAAAAACAGGCCGGTGGCGTGGTCGTTGTACTGGGCGGCTTCTTCGATGTTGCCGCCGCGCTCGAGCAGGAAACCGGAGACGGCGTGGACGAGGCCCAGGCGGTCCGGGCAGGAGAAGGTGAGGATGTAGGTTTGGCTCATATGACCGGGGGTGGCAGGTGTGTGGATTGATGCCTGCGGCCCGCTTTTGACGGGCGCAGGTGTCAATTGTCTCAATTTTTGGAGACCGACGGCCCCGGCGGGGGAAGCCGGCCCTCCGGGCGGTCCGCCGTGCTTCAGGGCGTCAGCGGGATGCCGTAGTCCTGCCAGCGGCGCGTGACCTGCTCGACCACCGCCTCGTCCATGCGGATCGGGCGGCCCCAGCGGCGGCTGGTTTCGGGCGGCACCTTGTTGGTCGCGTCGATGCCCAGCTTGCCGCCCAGGCCTGAGACCGGGGAGGCGAAGTCCAAGTAGTCGATCGGGGTGTCCTCCACCAGCATCGTGTCGCGCACCGGGTCGGCGCGGGTGGTGATGGCCCAGATTACGTCCTTCCAGTCGCGCGTGTTGATGTCCTCGTCGACGATGACCACGTACTTGGTGTAGGCGAACTGGCGCAGGTAGGACCACACGCCCATCATGATGCGACGCGCATGGCCGGGGTAGGCCTTGCGGATGGACACGATCGCCATGCGGTAGGAACAGGCCTCGGGCGGCAGCCAGAAATCCACCACCTCGGGGAACTGCTGGCGCAGCAAGGGGATGAAGACGTCGTTGAGCGCCTCGCTGATGACCGAGGGCTCGTCCGGCGGGCGGCTCAGCAGGGTGGACATGTAGATGGGCTGCTGGCGCATGGTGATGGTGTCGATGGTGAAGACCGGAAAGCGCTCGACCGAATTGAAATAGCCGGTGTGGTCGGCGTAGGGTCCTTCCTCCGCCGTCTCGCTCAGCGACACATGGCCTTCGAGCACGATCTCGGCATTCGCCGGCACCTGCAGCGGCACGCCCAGGCAGGGCACGAGCTCGCATTTTTTGCCGCTGATCAGGCCCGCCAGCTGGTATTCGGAAATGGTGTCGGGTGCCGGGATCACGGCGCTCAGCAGCGTGGTCGGGTCTGGCCCCAGCGCCACGGCCACCGGGAAGGGCTCGCTGCGCGCCTGCTTCCAGCGCGCGAAGTGCTGGGCGCCGCCGCGGTGCGGCAGCCAGCGCATGATGACCCGGTTGCGCCCCAGCACCTGCATGCGGTAGATGCCCAGGTTGTCCTTGTCGTTGGGCGCGTCGCTGGGGCCGCGCGTCACCACCATGCCCCAGGTGATCAGCGGCGCCGGCTCGCCGGGCCACAGGTGCTGGATGGGCAGCCGCGCTAGGTCCACCTCGTCGCCGCGCCACACCACTTCCTGGCACGGCGCCTGGCTGACGATGCGCGGGCGCGTGGCACCGATCTGCTTGAGTTTGCGCAGCAGGGCCGGGCTGTCGGCCAGCGACCAGTTGTCGGGCAGGCGGGGCTGGCGGAAGAAGGCCAGCATCTCGCCCAGCTCGCGCAAGCCATCGGGCTCGCGCCCCAGCGCCCAGGCCACACGCTGGCGGTGGCCGAACAGGTTGACCAGCACCGGGGCGTCGTAGGGCCGGCCCTGCGCATCCAGCACCTGCTTGAACAGCAGGGCCGGGCCGCCCTGCTGCAGCACACGACGGTGGATCTCGGTGATCTCGTAGGCGGCGCTGACCGGTGTCTCCACCTCGACCAGGTGCTGCTGTTCGCGCAGGAATTGAAGAAAGGCCCGCAGATCGGGAAAGTGCATGGTCAGGGTTCCTGGGATGAGAGGCCGGTGAATGCGAAGGCCACCTCGGGCTTGCGGCCGCTGACGATGCGGGCAATCGACTGCCCCGAACCGCAGGCATGCGTCCAGCCCAGCGTACCGTGGCCGGTGTTGAGGTAGAGATTGGGCAGGCGGCTGCGGCCGATGATGGGCACGTTCGAAGGCGTGGCCGGGCGCAGCCCGCTCCAGAACTGCGGCGCGCGGGTGTCGCCCGCCCCGGGGAAGAGCTGCGCGAAGCGCTGCACGATGGCCTGGCAGCGCCGCGGGTTGAGCTGGCGTTCGTAGCCGTTGAACTCGGCCGTGCCGGCGATGCGCAGATGCTCGCCCAGGCGCGAGTACACCAGCTTGTACTCCTCGTCGATCATCGAGACCTCGAAGGCCTGCGCCGCATTGGCCACCGGCAGGGTGACCGAATAACCCTTGGCCGGATAGACGGGCAGGCGTATGCCCAGCGGCGCCGTCAGCCAGGGGCTGAAGCAACCCAGGGCCAGCACATAGGCGTCGGCCTGCAGGCGCTGGTAACGGCCTTCGGCATCGGTGGCCTCGACGTGGTCGAGTTGGCCCCGCGCGGCGCGCAGCGCCGTCACCGTGTGGCTGAACAGGAAACGCGCGCCGGCCGCCTCGCAGTGCCGCGCCAGTTCACGCACGAAGCGCTGTGCGTTGCCCGACTCGTCCTGGGCGGTGTAGGTGGCGCCCACCAGCCGCGGTTCGATGAAGCGCAGGGCCGGCTCCAGCTGCACCGCCTCGCGCGGCGTGAGCAGGCGGCGTTCGCAGCCCAGCTCCTGCATCAGCGCGGCCGGGGCCAGTGCGCTGTCGAAGGCCGCCTGGCTGGTATAGAAGTGCAGGATGCCCTGCAGGCGCTGCTCGTATTCGATGCCGGTGGCCGCGCGCAAGGCCTGCAACTGCTCGCGGCTGTAGGTGCCCAGGCGCAGGAGCTGCTCCACGTTGCGGCGGGTGCGTGCCGGTGTGCATTCGCGCAGGAAGCGCAGGCCCCACAGCCACTGGTGCGCATCGGCGCGCGGGCGAAACAGCAGCGGTGCGTCGGCCCGGCCCAGCCAGCGCAGCAGCTTGAGCGGCGCGCGCGGATTGGCCCAAGGCTCCGCATGGCTCACGGAGATCTGCCCGCCATTGGCAAAGCTGGTTTCCGCGGCCGGGTGGGCCTGGCGGTCGATGACGGTCACCTCGTGGCCGTGCTGCAGCAGGTAATAGGCCGAGGTCACGCCGAGCAGGCCGGCGCCGAGCACGATGACGCGCATGGGATGAGTTGAATGATCCGCAGGAGATGGAGAACACCTGCCGGCAACAGGGACATGCGTGCCGACAGACGAGAACGCATGGTGCCCGTGCCCTGCCATCACCAGGTTTGACGCAGGACAAACAGCAGGGCTGACTCGGCATGACCTGGGTCAATCCATCGGAATACCACGGTGCTGTTTGATCCAGCACAAACCCGGCGGCAGGCGCTTTGCGTACCTTAGCGGCCATTCCCCTCACGCCACGGTTTCGCATGTCTTCATCGTCCCCCCTGCCGGAACTGGTCTGTCCGGCGGGCAGTCTGCCGGCCCTCAAGGCCGCCGTCGACCACGGCGCCGATGCGGTCTACATCGGCCTGAAGAACGAGACCAATGCGCGCAATTTCCCGGGCCTGAACTTCGACGAGGCCAGCGCCCGCACCGGCATCGAGTACGCGCGTCAGCGCGGGCGCAAGGTCTTCATGGCCATCAACACCTACGCGCAGGGTGCGGACATTACACGCTGGACGCGCGGCATCGACCAGGCCGCCGATCTGGGGGTGGATGCCGTCATCCTGGCCGACATCGGCCTCATGCGGTACGCGGCGCAGCGCCACCCGGGCCTGCGCCTGCACATGTCGGTGCAGGGCTCGGCCACCAATTACGAAGCCATCAACCTGGCGCACGAACTGTTCGGCGTGCAGCGCGCGGTGCTGCCGCGCGTGCTGACGCTGGACCAGGTGCGCCACGTGATCGAGCACACGCCGGTGCAGATCGAGGTCTTCGGCTTCGGCAGCCTGTGCGTGATGGTGGAAGGGCGCTGCCTGCTCTCCAGCTACGCCACGGGCGAGTCACCCAACACGCACGGCGTGTGTTCGCCGGCCAGATACGTGCGCTGGGAGGAGGGCGCGCAGGCGCTGGATGCGCGCCTCAACGGCGTGCTGATCGACCGCTACGCCAAGGACGAGCCGGCGGGTTACCCCACGCTGTGCAAGGGGCGCTTCGCCGTGCAGGACGAAACCTACTACGCGCTGGAGGAGCCCACCAGCCTCAACGTGATCGCCATGCTGCCGCAGATCCTGGCCACGGGCGTGGCGGCCCTCAAGGTCGAGGGCCGCCAGCGCAGCCCCGCCTATGTGGCGCAGGTCACGCAGGCGCTGCGCGCGGCGCTCGACGCTGCCGCCCACGACGGCGCGCGCTACAACGTCAGGCCCGCCTGGCAGCAGGCCCTGGGCAAGGTGGCCGAGGGTCAGCAGCAGACGCTGGGCGCCTACAACCGCCCCTGGAGATAGCGGCATGAGTGCTACCCCCGTTAACCGGCTCCAGCTTGCGCTCGGCCCCGTGCTGTTTTTCTGGTCGCGCGACGACATCTTCCGTTTCTATGCCGAGGCCATGCAATGGCCGCTGGACACCATCTACCTGGGCGAGGTGGTCTGTGCGCGGCGCCAGCAGGTGCGCACCGAAGACTGGATCGCGCTGGGCCACGACCTGGCCGATGCCGGCAAGGAGGTGGTGCTGTCTGCGCAGGTCCTGCTGGAGAGCGAGACCGATCTGCGCCGCCTGCGTCGCCTGGTGGAGAACGGCCGCCTGCGCGTCGAGGCCAACGACCTGGGCGCGGCCCGCCTGGCGCGCCAGCACGGTCTGCCCTTCGTGGCCGGTACGCACATGAACATCTACAACGCCGCCACGCTGGCGCTGGTGGAGGAGCTGGGCGCGAGCCGCTGGCTGCCACCCGTGGAGATGGGGCAGGCGCTGCTGAATGAGCTGATGCAATCGCTGCGCCAGCGCGGCAGCGCCTTGCAGACCGAGGTCTTCGCCTGGGGCAAGCTGCCGCTGGCCTACTCCGCGCGTTGTTTCACTGCGCGCCACTACAACCTGAACAAGGACGACTGCCAGTTCCGCTGCCTCGACCACCCCGACGGGCTGATGCTGGCCACGCGCGACGCGCAGGACTTCCTCACCATTAACGGCATCCAGACCCTGTCGGCCGCTTGCACCGCGCTGCTGCCGCACCTGGCGCAGATGCAGGCCATGGGCGTGCACGGCGTGCGCATCAGCCCGCAATGGCAGCACACGGCCGAAGTGGTGCAGCTGTACCGCAGCGTGCTGGCTGGTGAGGCGCCGGCGGAAGTTGTGTTGACGCAGCTGACCGCGTACGCGCCCGGTACGCTGGTCGATGGCTACTGGCGCAGCGAAGCCGGCATGGCCCAACTGAACCTGGCAACGGCAGTTGAGCGCTTGCTTTCCGCAGGAGAAACCCATGCGCTGTGATTTTCCTTGCCACGTAGAGGTTCACCTGCCGCGTGCGAACGCTACGCGCCCGATTGTGCCGCCCTGGGGCGCGCTGGGCGCGTTGCTCCTCCTTGCGGGCAGGTGCCCGCTGCGTCGTCGCGCCTTCCCAGCCCACCCCATGACGGCCCACTCGGGCGCGTCCAACTGCCGTTGCCAGGTTAAGGAGGTGGCCCATGCAGGTGCCTGACATCGTTGTTCCCGCGCCGCTGGCGCGTGTCGTGAGCCGCCTGCCCGTGGCGCCGCCCTCCTGGGCCCTGGCTCAGGTGCTCAACCAGATGCTGCGCCGTGGTGTCCTGCCCGCCGACATGAGCCTGCTGGCCGGGCGCCACTACGAGATCGAGGTGCGTGACCTCGGCCTGCGCCTGCGTTTCACCGCCGACGCGGCCGGCTTCCGCGCCGCAGCGGGCCGCGCGCCCGATCTGCGCCTGTCGGCCTCGCTGGCCGACTTCGCGCGCATGATGCTGCGCGAGGAAGACCCGGACACACTGTTCTTCCATCGCCGCCTGGTGATCGAGGGCGATACCGAGCTGGGCCTAGTGGTGAAGAACCTGCTCGACAGCGTGGACTGGAGCCGCACGCCGCTGGCGCGCTGGATGACGCCTTAAGCCAGGCTCAGGCCGTGTTCGCGTCCACCCAGGCCAGGTAGGCCGTACTGCCGGCGGTGATGGGCAGCTGCACGATCTCCGGCGTCTCGTAGGGGTGGCGCTCGCGGATGAAGGTTTCGAGCGCCGGGTAGAGCGCGCGGCGCGTCTTGACGGCCAGCAGCCACTCGGCTTCGTCGTGCGCGCGTTCCTGCCAGACGTAGAAGCTGCGGATGGCCTGCACCTGCACGCAGGCGCCCAGGCGGGCCTGGACGATGGCACGGGCCAGCTCGGCCGCCTGGGCTTCGCTGGGCAGCGTGGTCTGCACCACGCAGTGGAGGGATGGGTCGTCGCGCATGGCAGGGGCCCTCGTCGATGCGGCGATACTACGCTGCCCCGTCTCCTCCGTATGCGCCTCACTTCCCCTGCACGTATTGCGGCCACGCTGTTGCTGGCCCTGCTCGCCGCCCTGACCTGCGTCTGGCTCAGGATCCCCTTGCCCTGGATGATCGGCCCGCTGCTGGCCACGGCCACCGCTTCCATGTTGCGCGCGCGCACCGAAAGCTGGGCGCCGCTGCGCAATGCCGGGCAGTGCACCATCGGCATCGCGCTGGGCCTGTATTTCACGCCGCAGGTCACGGCCCTGGTGGCCAGCCTGTGGTGGGCGATTGCGCTGGGCATTGTGTGGGCCCTCGTGCTGGGCTGGCTGTTCGGCGGGTGGCTGCAGCACATGAATGCACATCGATTGCCGGGCCTGAACCGGGCCACCACCTGGTTTGCCGGCGCCATCGGCGGTGCGCCCGAGATGACGCTGCTGGCCGAGCGCGCCCAGGGCCGCACCGAGCTGGTGGCTGCGGCCCACAGCCTGCGGCTGCTGATCGTGACGCTGGCGATTCCCTTCACCATGCAGTTCAGCGGCCTGCACGGGCTGGATCTGCTGCCCGCGAGTGCCCGGGTGGTGAACTGGGGCGGCCTGCTGCTGCTCTTTGTGCTGGCGGGCGCCGGGGCCTGGGTCCTGGAGCGGCTGGACCGCGCCAATCCCTGGTTCCTGGGGGCCTTGCTGGTCGCCATGGGCCTGACCATGGCCGACCTCCAGCTTTCGGCCCTGCCCACCTGGCTGAGCAACACGGCGCAGCTGGTCATCGGTGTCAGCCTGGGGGTGCGTTTCACGCCGGCCTTTGTGCACACGGCACCGCGCTGGCTGGCGTCCGTGGCCGCGGGCACGCTGGGCTTGCTGGTGCTGTGTGCCGGGCTCGCGGTCGTTTTGGCCTGGCTGACGGGCCTGCACCCGGCCACCATGGTGCTGGCCACGGCCCCCGGCGGCATTGCCGAGATGTCGATCACGGCCAAGGTGCTGCAGCTGGGCGCGCCGGTGGTCACCGCCTTCCAGGTCTGCCGCCTGATCGCCGTGCTGCTGCTGATCGAGCCCCTGTACCGCCGGAGCCTGCGCCGCCGTTCCTAGGGCCTGTCAGGCCCTAGTGCCGGAACCGGTTCTCGCGCGTGTACATGACCAGGTCCACCAGCTTGAGGCCCGCGTGGTCGCCGGGCTGGTAGCTGGCCCGCAGGCCGTTGAGGTCGAAGGTGCCGGCCTTGTAGATGCCCTGGATGAAACTCTCGCGTGTGGGCTGCGGGCCGGCCCCGCGCAGGGCGGCCACCAGGGCCTTGGCCGTCATATAACCCTCCAGGCTGCCGTAGGAGAAGTCCACACCGGGTTTGTGGCGCTTGAAGGCATCCTGGTATTCGCGCGTGAGATCGGTCTTGCGTTCCCAGGGGCTGGGCAGCACCTGCGCGAACAGCATGCCGTGCGCCAGCTCGCCCAGGTGGCGGGCCAGCTGGGTCGAGCCGGAGTTGACGGCCATGAAGGGCGTGGGGCTGCCCTTGGCGCGGGTCTGCCGGATCAGTTTTTCGTAGACACCGGCGCTGCCGTGGTTGACCACGCCCTGCAGATTGGCCGCGGCGATGCGGCCCGCCATGGTCGCGAGCTGCGCGTCCGTGACGTCGGACTTGAAGGGCAGGTCCAGCACCAGCTCCAGGCCCAGTTCCTGGCACAGGCGCTTGAAATTCTCCAGGTGTTGCAGTCCGACCTCGGAGTCGGCGCGGAAGAAGGCCACGCGCTTGCCGCCGGTGGAGCGGATGTACTCCAGCAGCACGCGGAACTCGTCGCGGTGCTCGGCGCGCACCGGAAACACCAGCGGCTGGTGCGGCCGGCGCAGGGTGGGCGAGCCGGCCATGGGGCCGAACAGGGGCACTTTCAGTTCGTTGGCCACCGTCATCACCGCGTTGGAGGGGCCACCCTCGATGGGGCCGAACAGGATGAAGACCTTGTCTTCCTCGATCAGCTTGCGGGCGTTGGCCTCGGCCTGGGCGGTCTTGTTGTCGTCGTCCAGGGTGGTGAGCACGATCTGGCGGCCGTTGACCCCGCCCTTGGCATTCGTGTCCTGCAGGTAGGTGTGGATGCCGTCCATCACCGCCATGCCGTACTCGTTCTTGCCGCCTTGCTGCGTGATGCTCTGGCCGATCAGGATCTGTTTCGGGGTGACACCCTGGGCCAGCAGCGTGCCGGGGGCGGCCAGCATCAGGAGGGGCCAGCACATCCAGTGGTGCAGGCGGGAAGCAGTCGGGGGCGTCATGGGCAAACCTTGAAGGGTGCAAAACCCCAAGGTTACTAGGGGAACTCGCATGCTGTCTGTGAGCAAAGTCACGGGGCAGCGGCTGCGGGCTTGTTTTATGCCGCAGCGGTGGACTAAGTCACACCGGGCCGGCGGCTCTCAGCACTCTCAGTGAAGGTGCAGCGGGATGGTGGCCAGCTCGGCGTACTGGGCCAGTGTGTCTTCCACCTCTTCCTGCGTGGGCGTGGTGCGCTGCCATTCGGCCAGGCGCTGCTGGAACAGTTCGGCCCAGGAACCGTCCAGGTAAAGCTCCTTGCCTGCACGCTTGTCCACGATCTCGAAGCCGTGGCGCAGCAGGGCTGGTGCGAGGACTGCGCCGTCAGGGGTCGTTGGCGTCGGCTCCACCGTGGCCAGCATGTGGGTCACGATGTAGTCGTCGGAGTCGTAAAGTGTGTGCATGGTGTCTCAGCAGGCCAAAGGTGCCTGCTGGGTACTTGGCGCTGCTGAGACCGATTTCAAGGGGCCGGGCGGATCAGGGCGTCTCGCTGCTGCGCCACTGCTGGTCGATGAAGTCGCCGTTTTCCTGTGACAGGCGGATGCGCACCGGCAGCCAGCCCAGCGCCGGCGCCAGCCAGATCTCGGCACGCGGTTCGTCGGCGCGCGCGGACGCCCGCGAGAGCTTGAGGGCGCGCATTTCACCGCCGGGCAGGCTGAGTGTTTCCTCGTCCTCGACGACGACACTCCAGCTTTCCGGTCCGTACACCCCCACCGCCGGCAGCGTGATGGCCGTGCCGCGCGGGTAGCGCTGCGGTGTCGTGCTGATCAGGCTGCCCAGCTGCACGAAGACGCTGAGTTGGTCCTGGGCGTCCTGCGGCAGGGCCACGGTCGGCGCCCCCTCGCTGAAGCGGATCTGGCCTTGCGTGTGGTCGAACTCCGCCACGCGGTCCTGGCGCACCCGGTCCACGAAGCGCAAGGGCTGCAGGCCGGCGGGTGTGATGCGGCCCCGGCTGTGCTGCACGCGCGAGCCCAGCAGGAAGGCGCCCACTTCCATGCGCGCCTCGTAGTTCTGGCCGTCGTGCGCCCACAGCAGTTCCCCGCTGGCCTGGTAGGACAGGCTGCTGAGCTCGCCGCGGAGTGTGTACTTCAGGCGCAGCGAACCGGGGATGAAGGCCTGCACCGGCGCGGGGGGCGGTGTTGCCGCCGCCGATGCGGCGGCAACGGGTGCCGTGGCGACGGCCTCTTCCGTGGGTGGTAGCCCGGCGGGGGGCGGGGCCTGTACCGTTTCAGGCGCGTCCGGCACGGTTGCCAGCTGTTCCGGCACGGCCACGGGACGCGGCCTGCGGGTGGGTGTGGCCCGGGGCCGCGGCGCCGGGGCAACCGGCGTGGCCGTGACCGGCTCGGGTGGGGCGGTGTAGATGATGGGGCGCAGGATGGTCGTCGGGGCCTCAGGTGCAGGCCGCGGGCCCACGAGCAGCAGCACCAGCAGGTGGATCAGCAGCGCCAGCAGGCCTGGCAACAGCAGCCGGCGTCGACGGGCCGCGGTATCGTCGGCGGTCGCCATGCTCAGCGGGTATGACCCAGCTCGTGCGAGAGCTGGCGCGCGGCCTGGCCCAGGGCTGTGGCGACCGCGCCGTTCCAGGCCGTGTCGACCGTGGCCACCGAGCCCATGGCCACGATGCCCAGCACCATATGGCCGTCGAAATCGAACACCGGTGCGCAAAAGCCCGCGATGCCCGGCAGCAGCGTGTCCACCACGCGGGCCATGCCATGCGTGCGCACGTCCTTGAGCACGGCGCCGAGCTCGGCCTGGTTGCGTGGCAGGTCGGTGCGGCCCAGCTGTCGGCTGCGTGCCAGCTCGGCGCGCAGCAGCGGCGCGATGGCCTCGCGCGAGACGTGGGCTGCAAAACAGCGCCCGGTGGCCGAGGACAGCAGGGGCATCACATCACCCAGGCGCAGGTTCACCGTGACGGATTGCGGCGACTCTTCCCAGTGCACGATGGTCGGGCCATGGTTGCCCCAGACCGCCAGCGCCAGCGTGTGGCCGATGTGCTGCATCAATGCGGGCATGCGTTCACGCGCCAGTTTCACGGCGTCGAGCCGCGTGATGGCGGCCAGGCCCATGCGCAATGCGGCCGGGCCCAGGTCGTAGCGCGCGTTGGCCGCATCCTGGCTGACCAGGCCCAGGCGCTGGAAGCTCACCAGGTAGCGGTGAGCCTTGGCTGCACTCATGCCGGCAGCTGCGGCCAGGTCGCGCAGCATCAGCGGGCCTTGCGCACGCGCCAGCGCGTCGACCAGGGCAAAGCCTACCTCGACCGACTGGATGCCTGCGCGCGCCTTGTCCATGATGTAATTGGAGGGGAACCTGTTCCGACAGGCCTTAACGATACGTCATTCGAGAAACCATCGATGAAGCTTGCCACCTACAAGGACGGTTCGCGCGACGGCCAGCTGGTCGTCGTCTCGCGCGACCTGAGCACGGCGCATTATGCGACCGGCATCGCCCACCACCTACAGCAGGTGCTGGACGACTGGAACTTCCTCTCCCCGCAACTGCAGGACCTGTACGTCACGCTCAACCAGGGCAAGGCGCGCCACGCCTTCCCCTTTGATCCGGCCCTGTGCATGGCCCCGCTGCCACGCGCCTACCAGTGGGCCGATGGTTCGGCCTACATCAACCACGTGGAGCTGGTGCGCCTGGCGCGCAACTCCGAGGTGCCGGCCAACTACTACACCGAACCGCTCATGTACCAGGGCGGCAGCGACGACTTCCTGGGCCCGCGCGACGACGTGGTCTGTGTCAGCGAAGAGCACGGCATCGACTTCGAGGCCGAGGTCGCCGTGGTCACCGCCGACGTGCCCATGGGCGCTGGCCCCGAGCAGGCGCTCGACGGCATCCGCCTGGTGATGATCGCCAACGACGTCAGCCTGCGCCACCTGATTCCCGACGAGCTGGCCAAGAACTTTGGCTTCCTGCAGAGCAAGCCCGCTACCGCCTTCGGCCCGGTGGCCGTCACGCTCGATGAGCTGGGCGACGCCTGGCAGCAGGGCAAGCTGCACCTGACCCTGCAAAGCGCCTGGAACGGCCGCACGGTCGGCATGTGCGAAGCCGGCGAGGAGATGACCTTCCACTTCGGCCAGCTGATCGCGCATCTGGCCAAGACGCGCAATGTGCGTGCCGGCAGCATCATCGGCTCGGGCACGGTGAGCAACCGCGCCACCGAGGTCAATGGCAAGAAGGAATGGAGCAAGGGCTACAGCTGCATCGCCGAGAAACGTGCCATTGAGACCATCCTCGACGGCAAGCCCGCCACCGACTACATGAAGTTCGGCGACACCATCCGAATCGAGATGAAGGGCCGCGACGGCCTGTCCGTCTTCGGCGCCATCGAGCAGAAGATGGTGCCGCTGGCGAAATAAGCCGCGGCCGGACAAAAAGAAAAAGGCGCCATCGGCGCCCTTCTTGTTGACGGCAGGTTCTTACGCCTGGCCATTCATCTTGTCGTGCTTCAGGAAGTACTGCTTGGCCATCGCCACCAGCTGGCCGTCGCTCGGGTGGTCGCTGGTGATCACGCCAACGATGGCCTGGTCGATGGCCTTGTCGTGGCGCGCGCAATGCGCCTTGAACTCGTCCTTGGCCTGGGCCGGTCCGGTCACCAGGACCTCGTGCACACCCTTGAGGGCCTCGGCGATCGAGTGGTAGTAGGTCTCGTCGTGCGAGGCGTGGCCGCCCGCGGGGCTGTGGTGGCCGCTGGCGCTGTCGCCGCGGCCCGAGCCCTGGTGCGAACCCGTGTGGCCGCCGGTGGCCTTGTGGTGGCTGCGCGATTTGATCTTCTGCGCGGCGATGTGCTCGCGGTCGAACAGGATGACGTGGGCTTCGGAACGGTCGAGCCAGACGATGGCGTGGAAGGTGGGCATGGTGGGTTCTTTCTCGTTGTCGTGAAGAGGGGAAGGGCGCGCTTCAGGCGTGCCGGCGGTGTTCGAGCTTGTCCTGGCAGGCGATGCAGCGCGGTGTCTCGGGTGCGGCGTGCAGGCGTGCGGCCGGAATGTCGGTGCCGCAATCGGTGCACACGCCATAGGTTCCGGCCTCGATGCGCTTGAGCGCGGCGTCCACGGCGTCAAGCTCGGCGCTCTCGCGGGCGTCGAGCGTGAACTCCAGGTCGCGCTCGGTTTCCAACTGGGCGCGGGAGTCTTCCTTCTGGCCGCCGAAATGGTCGGCCGAAGCCTGGGCGCGGCCGACGTTGCCGCCGCGCAGGCTGGCCAGCTGGGCCAGCAGGGTGGTGCGCTGCTGCTGCAATTGCTGCTTGAAAGGCGCGGTGATCTGGGTGCTCATGCGGTATCTCCTGGTCGGTCTGGCTTCATCATGCGCTCCTACTCTGCGCCGGTCTTTGACACAGGTCAAGGCCGGTGCCGGCTGCGGCCCGGGAACGGTCGGCCATAATGCAAGACATGCAGACCCTGCGCCAAGCCCGCTTCCTTGCCCGCCTCGTGCTGGTGTGGTTTGCGCTGGCGCTGGGGGCGGCCATCGCGTCCCCCCTCGTGAAGCCGCAGGCTATCGAGCTGGTCTGTGCCAGCGGCGGGGCCATGAAGCTCATCGTCAAGAGCGATGACGGCAACCAGGCCCCTTCCAGCCACACGCTGGACTGCCCTCTGTGCGCCACGGTCGGCGCACCACCGCCCCTGGCCCAGCCCGCGGCATTGCTGCCCGACGTGCTGGCGCACGTTCTGCTCCCCGTCGCGGCGGCGCACATCGCCGGCCGCACGGCGGCGCCGCTGCCCGCCCGCGGGCCCCCTACCCTCTCCTGATCCATCGCTGCGCAGCCCTGGTCCTCCGCTCCTGCGGAAGGCCTGGCTGCATGTCCTGATGTTTGCGGAGAGTGTTCATGCGGAAGAACCGCCTGGCCATGGCCCTGGCCCTGGCTTTCCCTTTTTCCTTTCAGGCTTCGGCCCAGAGTCTCGCGGCGCAGGCTGAGGCCGACACGCCGGTGAAGTCGCTCGGCGTCGTCACCATCCAGGGTGGCCAGCCCACCTCGCTGCCCACGCAGATTCCCGCCACCATCGAGGGCGTGACACGCGAGCAGATCGCGGAGACCGTCAACGCCACCGACAGCGAAGACGCGCTCAAGTACTTCCCCAGCCTGCTGGTGCGCAAGCGTTATGTGGGTGACTACAACCACGCTGTGCTCTCCAGCCGCGCCTCGGGCACGGGCAACAGCGCGCGCTCGGCGGTGTACGCCGACGGCATCCTGCTCTCCAACTACCTGGGCAACGGCGCCACCTATGCGCCGCGCTGGGGCATGGTGAGCCCGGAGGAGATCGAGCGCGTCGACGTGATGTACGGCCCCTATTCGGCGGCCTACCCCGGCAACTCGGTGGGCGCCGTGGTGGACTACGTGACGCGCATGCCCAGCCACTTCGAGGGCTCGGCCAGCCTGGGTGTCTGGAACCAGAACTTCAAGCTCTACAACAGCAGCGCCAGCTATGGCGGCAGCCAGGGCAGCGCCTCGCTGGGCAGCCGCAGCGGCGACTGGTCCTGGTGGGTCCATCTGAACCACACCGACAGCACCGGCCAGCCCCTGGTGTTCGCCACCAAGCTCTTGTCAGCCACGGGCGGCGCCGGCGCCACGCCGGTGAGCGGTGCGGTGCGCGTGCCCAACACTCTCGGCGTGGACAACTACATCCTGGGCACCAACACCCAGTACCACACCGTGCAGGACCAGGCCCGGATCAAGCTGGCCTACGATATTTCGCCCAGGCTGCGCGCCAGCTACACCCTGGGCAGCTGGGCCAACACCGCCGAGGGTACGCCGCAGAGTTATCTGCGCGACGCGGCGGGCCAGGCGGTGTACTACGGCGACGTGCAGATCAACGGCCAGAACTACAACGTCAACAACGCCTTCAACGCCTCGCGCGAAAACCTGGCCCATGTGATGCACGGCCTTTCGCTCAAGAGCAACACCAGGGGCGAGTGGGACGGGGAACTGGCCGCCAGCTTGTATGACTACGGCCGCGACCAGCTGCGCGCGACCACGCTCTCGGCCACTTCCACCCTCAATGGCGGCGCCGGCACGATCACCGACCAGCAAGGCACGGGCTGGTCCACCGTGGTGGCGCGCGGCACCTGGCGACCGCAAGGCGTGCAGGGAGCGCACATCGTGGATTTCGGCGCCCAGCAGGACCACTACCAGCTGCGCATCCTCAAATCCAACATCGCCGGCAACTGGCTGACCGATGCCGCCGGTTCACTCAACAGCGACGTGGGCGGCAAGACCCGGACCCAGGCCCTCTACGGCCAGGACAGCTGGGCCTTCGCGCCGCGCTGGAAGTCGGTGCTGGGCGCGCGTGTGGAGCAATGGAGCGCATCGGGTGGTTACACCCGCCTGAGCGGCTCCACCCCGGTGGACTACGCCAGCCGCAGCGAGACCCATGTCTCGCCCAAGGCGGCGCTGGCCTGGCAGTGGTCGGTCGACAAGGTGCTCAAGGCTGCTGCCGGCCGTGCCCTGCGTTTTCCGACCGTGCAGGAACTCTACGGCGCTACTTCCAACGCCAACCTGTCCTTCGTGAACGACCCTAACCTGGCGCCCGAAAAATCCTGGACCACCGAGCTCACGCTGGAGCAGGACCTGGGCCGTGGCCTGCTGCGCGTGACCGTGTTCAACGAAGACACGCGTGACGCGCTCTACGCACAGCTCATCCCCGGCAGCACCACCACCAGCCGCGTGCAGAACATCGACGCGGTGAACACCAAGGGTGTCGAGCTGGCCTACAACGGCAGCGATGTGCGGCTCAAGGGGCTGGAATTGTCAGGCAGCCTGACCTATGCGGACTCGCGCATCGTCAGCAACCCGGCCTACCCGGAGAGTGTGGGCAAATACCAGCCGCGCGTGCCAGTCTGGCGCGCCACCGCGCTGGCCAGCTACCGCTTCGATGAAAAGCAGAGCGGCTCCGTAGGCGTGCGCTACAGCGGCCAGCAGTATTCGACGCTGAACAACGCCGACATCAACGGTTATGCCTACACGGGCGCCAGCAGCTATCTGGTGACCGACGTGCGCTGGCGTTACCGCATGAATGCCCAGGCAGTGGCTTCGCTGGGCATCGACAACCTCACCGACGAAAGCTACTGGAACTTCCACCCTTATCCGCAGCGTACCTACGTGGCGGATCTCAAAGTCAATTTCTGAAGCGAGCCCTCATGAAGAACCTTCCCCATCTCCTTTGCGCTGCAACCCTGCTGGTCGCCGCCACCGGGGCCTCGGCCCACGTGGTGCTGGACGAACCCGCTGCGCTGGCCGGCAGCAGCTACCGCGCAACTTTCCGTGTGGGCCACGGCTGCGATGGCAGTCCCACCACGGCCATCCGCGTGGTCCTGCCCGCCGGCGTGCGCGGCGCCAAACCCATGCCCAAGTCGGGCTGGGCCCTGGCCGTGCGGCGTGAGGTGCTGGCCCAGCCCTACGACAGCCATGGCAAGACCGTGCGTGAGGACGTGGTCGAGATCAGCTGGACCGCCAGCGCGCCCGAGCACGCTTTGCCGGACGCTTGGTACGACGAGTTCGTGTTGCGCGCCACGCTGCCGGCGCAGGCCGGTCCCCTTTGGTTCCGTGTGCTGCAGACCTGCGCGGGCAGTCAGCTCGACTGGACCGACATTCCGGCCCGGGGCACGTCCATCCGCGGCCTGAAGACCCCCGCCGTCCTGCTCGACGTCCTGCCCTCGGGCACGACCGGGCACAGGCACTGAGTTTTCTTTCCCCGTATAGTTTTTCAACAGGAGTACCACCATGTTTCATAAAACCATCCACACCCTGATCGCTGCGCTCGCCCTGGCCGCAGGCGTGGCCCACGCGCAGGCCGTCGACGTGCGCGAGGCCTGGGTCCGCGCCACCGTGCCGGGCCAGAAGTCCAGCGGCGCCTTCATGAAGCTCACAGCCAAGGAAGGCACGCGCCTGGTCGGCGCGGACTCCGCCCTGGCCGGCATCACCGAGGTGCACGAGATGAAGATGGAGGGCGACGTGATGAAGATGCGCGCCGTGTCTGCGCTGGAGCTGCCGGCCGGCAAGACCGTGGAGCTCAAGCCCGGCGGTTACCACGTCATGCTGATGGACCTCAAGACCCCGCTGAAGAGCAACAGCACCCTACCCCTGACCCTGCTCTTCAAGGACGCGAAGGGGGTGGAGAGCAAGGTCGAGGTGCAGCTGCCGGTGCGCAGCATGGCGCCGGGTGCTACCGACCACGGCGCCGGCATGAAGCACTGACAAAAGACGGGAAACTCGTGCAGCAATCGTAGCGAGCAGCCCGAGCGCAAGGCGGACGGAGCGCAGGAACCGGAACGTACTCAGGTACGTAAGGATTCCGAGCACCGCCCAACGATGCGATTCGGGTTGCGCAGTAGATTGATGCGCGAGTTTCAGCGGCCCAGCAGGTTGCGCTGCACGTGCTGCAGGTGGCCGCGCGTGCACTCCAGCGCGCGCTCCAGGTCGCGCTCGCGCAGGGCGGCGACCAGTTCGCGGTGTTCCTGCTGGTAGGCCGCGCGCCGTTCGGGCGTGACGCTCTTGCGCTTGAGCATGCCCCATTCACCCTGCATGCGGGCCTGGTTCATGAGCTTGAAGACCTGGCCCACGAAGCTGTTGTGCGCCGCCTCGGCGATCACCTCGTGCAGCAGGCCGTCCCAGTGCTCGAAGTCTTCCAGCGAGCGGGCCTGTTCGGCGCGTTCGCAGCACTGGGCCATGCGTGTGAAATCGGCCGGCGTGGCATTGCGGATCACCATCTCCACGATGGCCGGCTCCAGTGCCATGCGCACTTCCATCAGCTCGGCCGGGCTCACGGCCGCGACGGCCGGGGCAACGAGCGCCGGCAGCAGGGTGGCGATGCGTTCGCTCACATAGGTGCCGCTGCCCACCGTCTGCGTGATCAGGCCGAGCTCCTTGAGCTGTCCCAGCACGCGCCGCACAGCCGAACGGCCCAGGCCGTATTCGGCGCACAGCGCGCGTTCGGTCGGGATGCGGTGGCCGGCGCGCCAGATGCCGGATTTCAGCTTGTCGAGCAGGGTTTCGCGGAGCAGGGCAGACGGGTCCATGGTGCGGGGCGGTCGGTGAAGCCGTGATCTTAGCAAGCAAACAACCAAATCAGACCAATAAGATCGGGTCCTACGTGTTTTCCACTGGACTCAGAGTGGAATCCGGTCTTTATAATTTTGATCCAAGATAAACCAATCGCAACCAATATCTGGTTGCCCTTCGCTGCAGGAGTTCGCATGAAGATCGCACGTGTACAAAAAGACGGCCAGATCCACCTGGCCCTGGTCGATGAAGCCAAGCAGGAAGTCGCCCTGGTCGGCGGCCCGCTGGCCCAGCATCCCAACCCGGTGCTTTACGTCATCCAGCTCGGTGTCAGCGCGGCCCAGCTGAAGGCCGCCGTGACGGCGCGCGTGCCCATGGCCCAGGTGAAATTCATGGCGCCGCTCTCGGCCTTCCTGCGCAACCCCTTCGCCGTGGGCAAGAACTACCACGAGCACGCCATGGAGTTCGACAAGAGCGGCTTCAACGCCACCACCGGCGGCGCCTCGGCCATCCCCGCCTACCCGCAGATCTTCACGAAGGCCACGCACACGCTCAACGGCCCGACCGACCCGATCCAGTTCAACCCCAAGCACACCCAGTCGGTGGACTACGAGGGCGAGATCGGTGTGGTCATCGGCACCACCTGCCGCAACGTCAGCAAGGCTGACGCCATGAAGCAGGTCTGGGGTTTTGTGGCCACCAACGACGTCACCGCGCGTGACCTGCAGAAGAACCACGCCCAGTGGTTCCTGGGCAAGTCGCTCGACGGCTTCTGCCCCATCGGTCCCTGGATCACCACCACCGACGAAGCCCCCACCGACATGACCATGCAGACCTGGGTCAATGGCGAGCAGCGCCAGAACGCCCACATCTCGCAGCTGATCTTCGACGTGCCCACCCTGATCGAGCAGATGAGCGCCGCCATGACCCTGCTGCCCGGCGACATCATCCTCACCGGCACCTCGGTGGGCGTGGGCATCGGCTTCACCCCCCCGAAGTTCCTCAAGCATGGCGACGTCGTGCGCGTGGCCATCAGCGGCCTGGGCGAGCTCAATAATCCTGTCCAGGAAATCTGAA
The DNA here is from genome assembly GCA_034366585.1 of Hylemonella sp. Lineage (GTDB taxonomy): Bacteria > Pseudomonadota > Gammaproteobacteria > Burkholderiales > Burkholderiaceae_C > Hylemonella. Next base: position 29,891 of record JAXMMJ010000126.1, on the reverse strand, counting down.
CCCAGGTTCCGACCGAGACTTTCGTTCCACAACGAGGAGACCCCCATGACCCAACGCCGTGAATTCCTGCAACTGGGCGCAGCCGCGCTGGCCACTGCCGGCCTGCCCGCCTTCGCGCAGGACGCCTACCCCAGCAAACCCGTCACCATGCTCGTGCCCTTTCCGCCGGGCGGCGTGGCCGACACCGTGGGCCGCCCCGTGGCCGAGGCCATGGCGCGCGCGCTGGGCCAGCCCATGGTGGTGGAAAACAAGGGCGGCGCCGGCGGCGGTATCGGCATGGCACAAGTGGCCAAGTCGCGCGCCGACGGCTACAGCGTGCTCATGTCGCTCTCGTCCGTGGTCGTGCTGCCGGAAGCCGACAAGGTGCTCAAGCGCAATCCGCTCTACACCCTGGACCAGCTCAAGCCCGTGGCCCGCTTCACGGCCGACCCCACCGCCCTGGTGGTGCGTGCCGACAGCCCCTGGAAGACCTACAAGGACTTCATCGCCCACGTGAAGGCCCGGCCCGGCCAGACCACCTTCGGTTCCTCGGGCAACTACGGCACCATGCACGTACCCATGGAGCAGCTCAAGGTCGCCACCGGCACCTTCATGCTGCACGTGCCCTACACCGGTGCCGGCCCCGCTGTCATGGCCCTGCTGGCCGGCCAGATCGATGCACTGTCCACCGGCCCGTCCAGCGTGATGCAACACGTGCGCGCGGGCAAGCTGCGTGTGCTGGCGCACTGGGGCGAAGGCCGCCTGGCCGCCCTGCCCGAGGTGCCCAGCTTCAAGGAACTCGGTGTGCCGATCAGCTACTCGCAGTGGTCCGGCCTGTTCGTGCCGGCCGGCACGCCCGAGGCCGTGGTGACCCGGCTGCGCCAGGCGGCCAAGGCGGCCTCCGAAGATGCGCGCGCCAAGCAGTCGCTGCTGGCCGCGGGCACCTCCTTCATGTACCAGGACGCGCCCGAGTTCGAGCGTTTCGTGCAAACGGACGCCAAGGCCATGGCGGCGCTGGTGCAGCGCATCGGTCGCGTCGAGTAAGGCGGCGGGCCGCGGGCCGGCTGACCCGGGGTGAAAGGGCCTAAGATGGGCCCTGAATCCAGGGCTGTCGGGAGGCGGTTTTGTCGTACATCCATCATCGCTGGGGCGCGTGGCTGCTGGTCCTGCTGTTGGGCCTGCAGTCTGCGGCGGCCTGGGCGCAACCGCGCACCGTGCGCGTCGGCGTCTATGCCAACGAACCCAAGATCTATCTGAACGCGGCGGGCCGCGCCACGGGCATCTTCGCGGACCTGCTGGGCGAAATCGCCAAGGGGGAGGGCTGGGCCCTGGAGTTCGTGCCCTGCGAGTGGCAGGCCTGCCTGGATGCGCTGGAGGCCGACCGCATCGACCTGATGCCCGATGTGGCCTACAGCGCCCAGCGCGACCAGCGCTTCGACTTCCACCAGGTTCCGGTCATGCACAGCTGGTCGCAGCTCTACCGGCATCCGGCCGTGTCGATCAACTCCATCCTGGACCTTGAAGGCAAACGGGTGGCCCTGCTCGAAGGCTCCATCCAGACCGCCCTGTTCAAAGAGCTGGTGACGGGCTTCGGCGTGAAGCCGGTGCTCGTGCCCGTGCCCTCGCTGGACGAGGCCTTCCGTCTGGTGGCCGCCGGCAAGGCCGATGCGGCCATCGCCAACCACTTCTTCGGCAACCGCCTGAGCCCGCGCTACCGGCTGGTCGAGACGCCCATCGTGTTCCAGCCCTCGCGCCTGTTTTTTGCCGCCGGGCAGGACCGCAACCCCGAGCTGCTGGCGACCATCGACCGCTACCTGCGCGACTGGCAGAACGATCCGCGCTCGATGTATTTCGCCATCATCCGGCAATGGGGCGGCCAGGTGCCCGAACCCGCCGTGCCGCGCGCCTTCTGGTGGGGGCTGGCTGCGGTCGGCGGCCTGCTGCTGCTGGTCATGCTGCTGGCGTGGCTGCTGCGCGGCCAGGTGGTCGCCCGCACCCGCACCCTGCAGGCCGCCAACGAGGAGGTGAGCCGCTTCAAGGCCATCTTCGACCAGTCCACCTTCGCCGCCTGGATTGCCGGTCTGGACGGCCAGCTGGTCTACGTCAACGCGCGCTGTGCGGCCTTGCAGGGGCGCAAGCCCCAGGAGCTGATCGGCCAGCGTTACCTCACCCTGTATGCCCCCGCGGGGCAGGACACGGCCGAAGCCTATTGGCGCAGCGTGCGCGAGGGCGGCGACGGCGCGCCGCGCGAACTGCTGCAGCTGGCAGGCGACGGCCGCGAGCTGCCCATGCTCAGCAGCGGCCTGCTGCTGCGTGACGCCCAGGGCCGTCCCGAGCTGCTGGCCTGCACCGCGGTGGACATCAGCGACCGCAAGCAGGCAGAGGAAAAGATCCACCAGCTCGCCTTCTACGACGTCCTCACCGGCCTGCCCAACCGGCGCCTGCTGATGGACCACCTGGCGCACGCGCTGGCCGCCAGCGCGCGACACGGCGGCGGTGGGGCCCTGCTGTTCATCGACCTCGACCACTTCAAGACCATCAACGACACCCTGGGCCATGCCGTCGGCGACCAGCTGCTGCGCGAAGTGGCGGCGCGCATCAGCTACTGCGTGCGGGTGGGCGATACCGTGGCGCGCCTGGGCGGTGACGAGTTCATCGTGCTGATCGAGGACCTGGGCGAGGTGGCCGAAGTGGCCGCCGGCCAGGCCGAGGCCGTGGGCCGCAAGATCATGGCCGCGCTCAGCCAGCCCTATCGTCTGGGCAACAGCCAGCACCACAGTACCCCCAGCATCGGTGTGGCCCTGTTCACGAACGGCCAGGTCCAGGGCGATGAACTGCTCAAGCAGGCGGACCTGGCCATGTACCAGGCCAAGGCAGCGGGCCGCAACAGCCTGCGTTTCTTCGACCCACGCATGCAGACCGTGGTGGCGGCACGGGCCTCGCTGCAGAGCGACCTGCGCGAGGCCATGCACTCGGGGCAGCTGGCCTTGCACATCCAGCCGCAGGTGGATACGGCGGGCCGGGTGGTGGGCGCCGAGGCGCTGCTGCGCTGGACGCATCCGGTGCGCGGTGCCGTCTCGCCGGTCGAGTTCATCCCCGTGGCCGAAGAGAGCGGCTTGATGCAGGAGCTGGGGCTGTGGGTGCTGCAGCGTGCCTGCGAGCTGCTGGTGACCTGGGCCGACCAGCCGGCGCTGCGCAAGCTCAGCCTGGCGGTCAACGTCAGCGTGCAGCAGTTCCGCCACCCGGATTTCGTCTCGCAGGTGCTCGAAACCCTGTTGCGCACCGGGGCCGTCGCGGCGCGGCTCAAGCTGGAGATCACCGAGAGCCTGCTGATGGAAGACGTGGAGGACGTGATCGTCAAGATGGAGGCGCTGCGCGCGCACGGCGTGAGCTTCTCGCTCGACGATTTCGGCACCGGGTATTCCTCGCTGAGCTACCTCAAGCGCCTGCCGCTGGACCAGCTCAAGATCGACGCCTCCTTCGTGCGCGACCTGCTTAGCGACCCCAATGACGCGGCCATCGTGCGCACCATCATGGCCCTGGCCCGCAGCCTGGGCCTGCAGGTGGTGGCCGAGGGCGTGGAGACCGAGGCGCAGCGCCAGTCCCTGGCCGCCGAAGGCTGCCCGGCCTACCAGGGTTACTACTTCAGCCGGCCGGTGCCAGCCGCGGTCTTCAAGGCTCTCGCCGGCCAGTCCCTGCCCTTGCCGACAACCTTGGAGTAAGCTGGCAACAGCGCGTATCAGAGGAGTGCCACCATGAGCAACAAGGCAGACCCCGCCGGCTTCGGCCCATTCGTCCCGGGCTTCGACTTCCTGCAGAAACTGGCCCAGGGCGGCAACGCCTCCATGGCCAGCTGGGTGGCCCCCACCCTGGACGCCGAGGCGCTGGACAAGCGCATCACCGAACTCAAGGCCGTGCAGTTCTGGCTGGACCAAAATGCCGCCGCGCTCAAGGCCACCATCCAGGCGCTTGAGGTGCAGAAGATGACCCTGGCCACGCTCAAGAGCATGAACGTGCCCATGCCCGGCGCCGGCATGACGTGGCCTGTGCCGGGTGCGGCCCAGCCCGCTGCCGCACAGGCGCCCAAGGCAGCGCCCGCCGCCAAGCCAGCCACCGCCGCGCCCGGCGCAGCCCCGATGGCCGACCCCATGCAGTACTGGGGCGCGTTGACCCAGCAGTTCCAGCAGATCGCCAGCCAGGCCATGAAAGACGCGGCCGAGCGCAGCGCTGCGGCTGCGGCAGCCGCGCCCAAGCCCGCGACCAAGGCCGCCGCAAAAAAAGCCGCCCCGCGCAAGCCCAAGCCTGTTTGAGATGCCGATGAAAAACTTTCCCCTGGCCCACGCCACCCACCCGCAATGGCGCATGGCCGCTGCGCTGGTGCTGGCGCAGCTGCGTGCGCAGCTGGCCCTGCCCGGTGCCGCGCAAAGCCCCACGCTGGCCCTGCTCTACATCACCGATCACTACGCCGCCGAGGCCGAGGCCATCCTCGCCCACCTGAGCGGCGAGCTGCCCGAGGTCACCGACTGGGCCGGCACCGTGGGCGTGGGCATAGCCGCCACCAACGTCGAATACTTCGACGAACCGGCCCTGGCCGTGATGCTGTGCGACTTACCCAGCGACCAGTACCGTGTCTTCTCCGGCGTGGCGCCCCTGGGCCTGGGCTTCCAGGCGCACACCGCGCTGGTGCACGCCGACGGCCACACACCCGAACTCTCCGAACTCATCGACGAGATGGCCGCGCGCACCGACAGCGGCTACCTCTTCGGTGGCCTGGCCGCCAGCCGCGGCGAGAGCGTGCAGTTCGCGCTGGGCGGAGACGGTTTCATCCGCGGCCAGGGCCGCTCCACCGGCGTCTTTCACGGCGGCCTGAGCGGCGTGGCCTTCGGCGAAGGCGTGCAGCTGGTCTCGCGTGTCACGCAGGGTTGCTGCCCGGTGGCCGGCAGCCACACCATCACCGAAGCCGAGCGCAACGTGGTCTACCAGCTTGACGGCGAGCCTGCGCTGCAGGTGCTGCTGCGCGAACTGGATGTCACGCTCGATGAACCCGAGCAGGCCATCAACACCGTGCGCGCCACGCTCGCCGGCCTGGTGCATGCGCAGGACGTGGCGGCCGACGGCCGCGCCATCAGCCGCACCGGCAACTTCGGCAGCGACGTGCGCGTGCGCCACATCGTCGGCCTGGACCCGCAGCGCGGCGGCGTGGCGCTGGCCGAGCTGGTGGACGAGGGCATGCAGCTGGCCTTCTGCCAGCGCAATGTGCAGGCCGCGCGCGCTGACCTCATGCGCATCTGCGCCGAGATCCGCGAGGAACTGGAGCCCGAGGAACTGCCGCTCACCGCGGGCGGCCTGGAGTCCGAGCCGCCCGTGCAGGTGCCGCGGCGCATGGTGGGTGCCGTCTACGTCAGTTGCTCGGGTCGCGGCGGCCCGCACTTCGGCGGCCCCAGCGCCGAGCTGCAGATCGTGCGCCACGCGCTGGGCGACGTGCCGCTGATCGGTTTCTTCGCCGGCGGCGAGATCGCGCGGCACCATGTCTACGGCTACACCGGCGTGCTGACGGTTTTCACCGACTAGGCGTGGGGCGCCTCATGTCTGTGGCCGGGTCTTGAGCAAGTCTTTGCGGCACAGCGGCCCGTCCACCGGGTGCTCCAGGCTGTGGGCGATCGCCGTCACCAGCGCGTGCGCCTGCCCGGCGGTGAAATGCTCCATCAGCGAGCGTGCCACCGCCGGCGGCAGCCGCACCACGGCGGGGCTGCCGTCGGCGCGTGTGATGCTCAGGCTGGCCACCTGGTGGCTGCCCCAGTCGGGCCGCGCCTCGGCGCGTTGTATCTGCTCCTGCATCAGCGCCTCGTAGTCGGCCTCCAGCGCTTCCAGGGTGTCGTCATCAGGCTCGGCGCTCAGTTCGACCACCCAGCCTTCCATCCTGTCCTTGCGTGTGCTGCTTGCCAGCGCACGCGCGACCAACCCCTGCACGAAGCGATCGCGCAGCTCGGTGTCGAAAAACACATAGCCGGTGGCCATGGCGGGTGCGAGGTGCTTACTTGTCCTTGAGCTTCATGATGCCCAGGGCGTTCATCACCATCTTCTCGAACAGCGGCTCCGAGGTGCCGGCCTTCATCTTGCGCATGAAGTATTTCTCGAAGGCGATCTTGGCCAAGTGCACCCATTTGCCCTGCGAGAACCAGTTCACGTTGCGCGGCGGAATCTGCGGCAGTGCCACGAAGCAGGCGCCGGTGTCGCCGAAGTCGGCCAGGCACACGGCGTTCCAGGTGGCCTTGGTGGAGGGCTGCTTGCCGTCGAGCTCGTCGCGGATGTTGTGCGCCGTGGCCGTCACCATGGACTCGATCATGTAACCCGTCTTGGGTGCACCGGTGGGCACCGGCGTGGTCTCTACGGGCGGGATGGCCACGCACACGCCCACGGCGTAGATGTTCTTGTATTTCGGGTTGCGCTGCTGCGGGTCGATCAGGATGAACCCGCGCGGGTTGGTCAGCCCCTCGATGCCGAACACCGCATCGATGCCCTTGAAGGCCGGCAGCATCATGGAGAACTTGAAGTCCAGCACGTGCTCCTTCTTGGGCGTGCCGTCCTCGTTGTGCTCGGTCACGTACATCTTGCCGGCTTCGACCTTGGTGGTCTTGGCATTGCAGATCCACTTGATGTGGCGGTCGCGCATGACCGATTCGAGCAGGCCCTTGGAGTCGCCCACCCCGCCCAAACCCAGGTGGCCGATATAGGGCTCGGCCGTCACGAAGGTCATGGGCACCTTGTCGCGGATCTTGCGTTTGCGCAGATCGGTGTCCATGATCATGGCGTACTCGTAGGCCGGGCCGTAGCAGGACGCTCCCTGCACCGCACCCACCACCACATGGCCCGGGTTCTTGACGAAGGCCTGCCAGTTCTTTTCGGCTTCCACCGCGTGGTCCACGTGGCAGATCGACTGCGTGTGGCCCTGGGGGCCCAGACCTTCCACTTCCTCGAACGCCAGCCGGGGGCCGGTGGCGATCACCAGGTAGTCGTAGTCCACCGTGCGGCCGTCGTCCAGCTCGATCTGGTTCTTCTCGGGGTGCACGCGTTTGGCCCCCACGCCGATGAAGTCGATCTTCTTCTTCGCCAGCACCGGCGCGATGTCCATCTCGATATCGTCGCGCTTGCGCCAGTCCACCGCCACCCAGGGGTTGGAGGGCACGAAGTGGAACTTCGGGTTGTTCGAAATGACGGTGATCTTGTCTTCCGCGCGCGCCAGCGCACGCATCTCATAGGCCATCGGCATGCCGCCGATGCCCGCGCCGAGTATCACGATATGGGCCATGGTCCTGTCTCCTGGTGTGTGCCGCGCCTGCCATCGGGCGCGGCTGTTCAGGAGTTATAGCCCGGGGGGTATGTTTCGACTTGATCCATATCAATCCCAACGCAAGGAAAGTCAACGCCGCAGTGCAGCAAACGCCTCGAACTCCCAACTGCGCATCGCCAGCAGCAAGGTGTAACCCTCGCGGTCCTTCTCGGGCAGTTTCTGGTCGCTCTGGTGCTGGGTGGCAAAGTCCTGCGCCACGCGCTGCAGGCGTTCCATGAACGACGGCGCCAGGCTGCGCGCGATGCTGCCGTGCACCAGCAGCAGGCCTTCGCCGTGGCCGTCGAAGCCGCCGCTGTAATAGTCCAGCAGGGCATGTTCGCGGAAGTAGTCCATCACCGCGCCATGCGGGCGCCAGCGGAAGGTCTTGGCCAGTTTCAGGCGGTAGCGGTTTAGCGGGCGCAGCTCGATGATGCCGATGCGGTCCAGCTGTGCCAGGTACTTCACGCACTCGGCCTCGCTCAGGCGGTAGCTCGCCACCATCTGCTCCAGCGTCCACTGGCTCAGCACGCAGATCGCCACCAGCAGCAGCTTCTTGTCGGCCACCACGGCCTTTTCCTGTGCTTGCGTCAGCTCGGCCAGCAGGGGCTGGGCATCGGCCACACGGCGCGCCAGTTCGGCAAAGTCCAGCTTGAGCGCGCGGCAGATCGCGTCGATGCGCGAGAGCGGCATGTCCCCCTTGGCCAGCATGCGCTTGACGCTGCTCTCGGCCATGCCCAGCTTCTTGGCCAGGTCGGCATAGGTCAGGTGGGCGGCCTTGAGTTCTTTCTTCAGGACCAGGACGAGGTCGGCGGTGGTGCTCATGTGCAGGTGTCTCCTGGGTATCGATTATCGATACTCCCGGTAGACAAAGGCGTAGAAGTCGCATGAAATAGTCCTGCTTGCGACGCGCGCGCCCCACAGTGCGATCATCGTCATCCCCGGAGCCATCTATGTTTCCATCGTTCTCCCGCGCCGAAGCTGTTCTGCTGGGCGCCGTGCTGCTGCTGGCTCTGCTGGCTGTCTTCGCACCCCCCTTGGCGCAAGCCCCGCACTTCCATGACTTTGCCGACCAGCGCAGCTGGCTGGGCCTGCCTTGCGCGCTTGACGTGCTGAGCAACCTGCCTTTTGCGCTCTTCGGCGCCTGGGGCCTGCACGTGCTGGGCCGCGTGCCTGCCACGGCGCTGCCTGCAGCGCAGCGCCAGCTGGCCACGCTGTTTTTTGCCGGCCTCATCCTCACGGCCCTGTGCTCGGCCTGGTACCACGGGGCGCCGGACAACGCGGGCCTGGTGGTGGACCGCCTGGGCATGACGGTGGCCTTCGCCGGCCTGCTGGGCCTGGGCGTGGCCAGCCATGTCAGCACGCGGGCCGGCCGGGCTTTTACCGCGACCGTGCTCGTGCTGGGGCCGGTCAGTGTGGCGGCCTGGGCGACCAGCGGCAACCTCTTGCCCTGGGCCCTGCTGCAGGGCGGTGGTTTGCTGCTGCTGCTCGTCCTGGCCGTGATGAAACCTTGGCCCGGGGCGCTGGCCGTGCGCTGGGGCCTGGTCGTCGCCATCTACGCCGTGGCCAAGGGTCTGGAGCAGTACGACGCGGTGGTGTTCGAATGGACGGGCCAGCTCGTCTCGGGCCATAGCCTCAAGCATGGGGTGGCCGCGTTCGCGGCATGGCCTGTCATCAGCGCGCTGCATCTGCTCGGGCAGAATGCCAATCAACGATAACGGAGGAGACATCTTGGAACACAAGAACAACACCGTGGCGCACGCGCCGCACGACGAGCACCCCAACCAGTTCGCCCTGCTGCGCCAACGCCGCTTCGCACCCTTCTTCTGGACGCAGTTCAGCGGCGCCGCCAACGACAACCTTTTCAAGTTTGCCTTCACCGTCATGGTGACCTACCAGCTGCAGGTGAGCTGGCTCCCCCCCGCCATGGCGGGCCTGGTGATCGGCGCGCTCTTCATCCTGCCCTTCCTGCTCTTCAGTGCGACCAGCGGGCAGCTGACCGACAAGTTCGAGAAGACGGCCATGATCCGTTTCGTCAAGAACCTGGAAATCGCCATCATGCTGGTGGCGGCCTGGGGTTTCATCATGGCCAATGTGCCGGCCCTGCTGCTGTGCACCTTCATGATGGGCCTGCACTCCACGCTCTTCGGCCCCGTCAAGTTCGCTTACCTGCCGCAGGTGCTGAGCGAGCGCGAGCTCACGGGCGGCAACGGCATGGTGGAGATGGGCACCTTCGTGGCCATCCTGCTGGGCAATGTGGTGGGCGGGCTCATCGTCGCCATCCCCGAGGTGGGCCACCAGAACGTGGCCTTCGCCTGTGTGGCCCTGGCCGTGGTGGGCCGCGCCGCGGCGGCGCGCATCCCCGCGGCGCCGGCCACCGACCCCGGCCTCAAGATCAACTGGAACCCGGTGTCCGAAACCTGGCGCAACCTCAAGCTGGCCCACGGCAACATCGTGGTCTATCGCTCCCTGCTGGGCATCAGCTGGATGTGGTTCTTCGGCGCCGTCTTCCTGAGCCAGTTCCCCAGTTTTGCCAAGGAGGTGCTGCACGGTGATGCGCACGTGGCCTCGCTGCTGCTGGTGGTGTTTTCCATCGGCATCGGCATCGGCTCGCTCATGTGCGAGATGCTCAGCCGCCGCCACGTGGAAATCGGCCTGGTGCCCCTGGGCGCCATCGGCATGACGGTCTTCGCCATCGACCTCTACTTTGCTTCGCGCGGCCTGCCGGCGTCAGACGTGATGGGCCTGGGCGCCTTCCTGGCCCAGCCCGCCCACTGGCGTGTCATGGCCGACCTGCTCTTGCTGAGTTTGTTCGCCGGCCTCTACAGCGTGCCCATGTACGCGCTGATCCAGCTGCGCAGCCCGGCCACGCACCGCGCCCGCATCATCGCGGCCAACAACATCCTCAATGCCCTGTTCATGATCGCCAGCTCGCTCATCGCTGGCGCGCTGCTGGCCATGGACGTCAGCATTCCGCAGATCTTCTTCCTGGTGGGCCTGGCCAACGCCGTGGTGGCGCTCTACATCTTCCTGCTGGTGCCCGAATACCTGCTGCGTTTCGTGGCCTGGGTCATGAGCCACTTCGTCTACCGCTTCAAGGTCACGGGTGACGAGCACATCCCCACCACCGGCCCCGCCATCCTGGCCTGTAACCACGTGAGCTTCGTGGATGCTGTGCTGCTCATGGCGGCCAGCCCGCGCCCCATCCGTTTCATCATGGACCACCGCATCTTCAAGATCCCGGTGCTGGGCTGGCTCTTCAAATTGGCCAAGGCCATCCCCATCGCCCCGCGCGCCGAAGACCCGGCGGCGTATGAGGCGGCCTTCACTGCCGCCGCCCAGGTGCTGAAAGAAGGCGACCTGCTGGCCATCTTCCCCGAAGGCGGCATCACCCACGACGGCACCCTGCAGGAGTTCAAGGGCGGCATCATGAAGATCCTGGAGTTGCAGCCCGCCCCCGTGGTGCCCATGGCGCTGACCAACCTCTGGGGTTCCTACTTCAGCCGCGCCGAACAGGTGGGCGGCAAGCCCACGGCCATGGCCAAGCCTTTCCGGCGTGGGTTGTTCAATACCGTGGGCCTGAACGTGGGGGCGCAGCTGGCGGCGGGGGAGGTGCAGTTAGAGGAGCTCCGGCAGAGAGTGGCAGGGTTGCTGGCGGAGTAGTTTCCGGTCTCAGGTGAGCTAGGCACGTTTGACGTCTATATCAAGCTGGAAATCATGGGAACGTCCCGGATAAGCAGAGACATCACCGTTGTCGGACCGCATCTGCAGCAGCCCGTTGCCGATTTTGTAGGGAAACTGATTGTCCTCGGACTCCGGCGTGGAGATCGCGTCAGCGCCAATTTTTTCGAGAACGGATATTCGGCAGCAGCAATTCTTTTGCTTACTGCGATGATCGAGTCAATGCTTCAGCGTGACCGCTACTTCTTGCAGCAATCAAAGCCGGGCTTGAGGGTAAGTGGAGACTCCTCGAAGTACTTGAAAGAAACGCTGCGCTACCGGCGTCACGCTCACGTGCGCGAACTGTTCGACCTGCGAAACGCGCTGGCGCACAACCACATGTGGGAGATCGAATACTCGCTACCAAGCGCTGGAGGTCGCGCACATCGTCAGTCGAAACTCGTGCCAGGCTCACATCAACTCAGGACCCCCCCGAGTCCGAATGCAAGAATTCCGCGTACGCGAGCCGTCAAGTTCAACCTTCAACCAGCGCGTGTGGACAGAACTGATGTGGTTAAGGCTTTGGATGTCTGTAATCACGCTTTAGCACACTTACACAAGAAGGAGCAAAGGCCTGTGCCGTTTCTTAGTGGGACCGTCGTATGTGGAGGACGGCGCCTTCGCTTCGGGGATCTTGCTGAGGTGCTTAGGAATGAGCTTTAACAGCTCGATCCACAAGAAGAGGGCAGGGAGCACAGATTGTGATCCGGTCTTGCAGTCCAACTCGCTGTCAATTGCTTTGGCGGGTCAAGGCTTGGTAAGTGCAACGATAGTCCCATCAATGACGGGGTGCCCATGAAAAAGCTTCCCCTCAACCAAGCCTTCACCCTGCTGGAGCCCGGCCCGGTGGTGCTGATCACCACCCATGACGGCCAGCAGCCCAACATCATGACCATCTCATGGACGATGGTGGTGGACTTCACGCCGGTGTTTGCCATCACCACCGGGCCGTGGAACCATTCCTTTGCCGCGCTGCGCAAGACCAAGGAATGCGTGATCGCCATCCCCACGGTGGACCTGCTGGACAAGGTGGTGGGCATCGGCACCTGTTCTGGCGCCGACACGGACAAGTTCGCCCAGTTCAAGCTCACGCCGCTCAAGGCCAGCAATGTCAAGGCGCCGCTGATCCAGGAGTGCCTGGCCAACATCGAATGCCAGATGATCGACTACAACAGGAAACACGGCGTCGTTTTCCTGCAAGGCGTGGCCGCCTGGGTGGACACCGCGCGCAAGGAGAGGCGCATGCTGCACGCCGTGGGCGACGGCACCTTCATCGCCGACGGCCGCAAGCTGGACCGTCACAAGGCGATGCGTGCCAAACTTCCGGCGGGCGTCTAGCGCCCTTAGGTGCGACTCACTTCGCCTTCACGGCCGCCGTCAGTTCCTTGATGGTGAACATGTAGCTGCTCTGGTCCAGCGGCTTGTGGCAGGCCAGGCATTCGGCCTGGTTCACGCCGGGGCGGTGCTGCTTGGCCACGGTGTAGACGCTGTAGTTCCATTCCTCGTTGCGCAGCATGTCCGGGATGTCCTTGCCCCAGCCGGTCTCGCGTGCCATGGCGGTGTAGAACATCAGCTTGTCGGCCACATAGAAGCCGTCGGGCCCGGTGATGGGCTTTTTGTCGGCGTCGAGCTTGGCGGCATGCACCTCGACCATCAGATAAGCACCGTTGGGCACGTCGCGGCCGTCCCGGGCCGCAGCCACGGCCGCGGGGTTGGCGTAGTAATAACGCACCTGCCTGGTCGCCGGGAAGTTGATGGTGTGGTACTTGACGTAACCGTTGGGATAGCCCTCGGGGAAGCTCATGTTCGTCTTGGCCAGGTTGGGCAGCAGGGCGGATTTGCCGGTGCTGGTGGCGCCGCTCTGCGATGCGAAGAAGGCCGCCACGTTGGCGATGTCTTCGGTGCTGAGCTGGCTGGCGATGGCGTTCATCACCGGGGCCTTGCGTGAGCCGTCCTTCAGCGCCTTGAGCTGGTTCTCCAGGTAGACCGTCTTCTGCCCCGCCAGGTTGGGGATGGCATCGCTCACGCTCACCCCCGTAGCGCCGTGGCAGGCGGCGCACACCATGTCCACCTTGGCCTTGCCGGCCGCCGCGTCGGCGGCCAGTGCCAGGCCGGGCAGGCCCAGGGTGAGAAGCAGGGAAATCAGCAGGGTGGGGCGCATGGCGAGTCTCCTCAGTGTTGTGTTTGTTCCAGCCGGGATCATTCTGCGCGGGGCCTTGTCCAAGTTCACGGGCCACGCGGGCCCACCCATGTCGGAGCATGGGTATCGCCAATAAAGTATCGAATAAAGGTACTTTGAGTTTTCAAAAGCAGAACTGGGCTATCCATAAGCCTCTTTTTCGAGGCGGGCCACCCACACTCCGCTGCATGTTCAACAACCCCAAGGGGTCTTACATGCAAGTGCTCATCCACCGCGATTCCAAAGCCTGGTCCCTCCAGGTCTGGGTTTCCTTCCTGCTGGCCGTTTTCCTGTGCGGCGTGGGCCTGGCCTGGCTGCCGGGCAAGGACCTGGACCGTGCCTTCATGGTCATGGGTTATTTCTTCTGCCTCTCGGCGGCCTTTGTGCTGGCCAAGTTCGTGCGCGACAACGAAAAGGCCGAGGCCGAGGGCAAGGTGGCCGACTCGCCCATGTTCAAGTTCGTGGTGTGGATCGGCTTCTTCCTGGCCATGGCGCTCACGGGCTGGGGCCTGCTGCGCATGGAGATCAGCGAGACCTACAAGGCCTTCCTGGGCGTGAGCTGGCTTTACCTGATCACCACCACCTTCACGCTGGCCAAGACCCTGCGTGACCGCCATGAAGCCGATCTGGCCGAAGCCCGCCTGGACGGCCGCCGCAGCGCGATGCGCGGCGAATGAATGACACCGCGACACAAGGAGTCATCATGAAACAACGTCTTGTATCTCTGGCTTTGGCGGTGACCATGGCCCTGGGCAGCGCGGCCAGCCTGCCGGCCCGCGCCCATACCGAGGCCTCGGCGCTCAGCACGCTCTCGGCCCTGCCGATCGCCTCGGTGGTCGTGGTGGGCAGCGCAGCGGCGGCTGCGGTGGTGATGGTGCCGGTGGCCCTGTCCGCCGCCGGCGCGGTGCTGGTGGTGAAGACCATCGAATCCACAGCACGCGGCACGGTCTATGTGATGGAGCGCGCTTCAGATGGCGCTGTGGCCAGCATCGAGGTCGTGGGCAAGGGCCTGGCCGGTTCGGCAGTGGGCGTGGGAACGGTCCTCATGGTCAGCGTGATCGGTGCCGGTGTGGTGCTCTCGGTGGCGGGCGAGGCCATCGCCTTCATCCCCAATGCGCTGGGCCGCGCCCTGCTGCACAACGAGCGGGTGACGCTGTGAACGCCGCGCTGAATTGGGTGCGTGCCGCCTTGGGCGCTGCGCTGATGTGCGGCCTGCTGGCCACCGCGCCAGCCCACGCTGGCCGCAGCTGCGAAAACCGGCCGCTGCAGGCCATCACCGTCGAGCGCGGCCTGACGCTGGCCGAGCGCACACTGCAGGCGCTCGATGCCAGCGGCGCACAGGTGGTGGTGCTGGCGCGCGCCGGGCAGGATTTGAGCAAGTACGGCCTGCGCTGGTCGCATCTGGGTTTTGCCTACAAGCAGCCCGATGGCAACGGCGGCCACGTGTGGCGCGTGCTGCACAAGCTCAACCACTGCGGCACGCAAGAAGCGGCGATCTACCGCCAGGGCCTGGGCGAGTTTTTCCTGGACGACCTCTGGCGCCTGGAAGCCGCGTGGGTGGTGCCTGTGCCGGAAGTGCAGGCAAAACTCCACGCCCTGTTGCTGCATGAGCAACGCGCCATCGCGCTGCACCACCGGCCCTACAACATCGTGAGCTACCCCTGGAGCCAAAAGTACCAGCAGAGCAACCAGTGGGCCATCGAGACGCTGGCCGCGGCCATGGAGCCCACGGTGTATTCGCGTGAACGCGCGCAGGCCTGGCTGCAGTTCAAGGGCTACCAGCCCACGACGCTGAAGATCGGTGCGCTGACGCGGCTGGGCGGGCGCCTGGGCGCGGCCAACGTGGCCTTCGACGACCACCCCGGCGAGAAGCGCTACAGCGACCGCATCGAGACGGTGACGGTGGATTCGGTCTTCGTCTGGTTGCAGCGCGCCCAGCTGGGCGGCTCGCCGGTGGTGCTGCGCTACTGAGCGGCGGTGTCTGAGGCATCGGGGCGGTATTTCGTCACGCTGGCTGCCTGTGACAGCCGCCCCGGTTCGCCCACTGGCTGCGACTGGCCTAAGATACGGTCAGTAGTATCGATGCCCGAACGGACCCGCCATGCAGATTGTGATCGTCGACGATGTGGAAGCCAATCTGCTCCTGCTCAAGCATTTCATCGGCCAGCTGGGCGAGTCGCACGAGGTGGCGGCGTTCACCGATCCGCAGCAGGCCCTGGCGCATTGCCAGGGCGCCGTGCCCGACCTGGTGATCGTGGACTACATGATGCCGGAGCTCAATGGCGTTGATTTCATCCAGCGTTTCCGTGCCGCGCCGGGGCGCGCCGATATCCCGGTGCTGATGGTGACGGCCAACGACGAGCTGACAGTGCGTTACAGCGCGCTGGAAGCCGGCGCCAACGATTTCCTGACCAAGCCGCTGGACAAGATCGAGTTCAGGGCGCGCATGCGCAACATGCTGGCCCTGCGCGCCAACCAGAAGCGGCTGGAGGACCGGGCCAGCTGGCTGGCCGAGGAGGTGCTCAAGGCGACCGACGAGATCGTGCGGCGCGAGCGCGAGACCATCCTGCGCCTGTCCAAGGCGGCCGAGTTCCGCGACCCCGAGACCGGCGCGCATATCCAGCGCATGGCGCACTATTCCTGGCTGATCGCCGTGCGCCTGGGCTTGCCGCCGGAGCAGCAGCGGCTCATCCTGGAAGCGGCACCCATGCACGATGTGGGCAAGGTCGGCATCCCGGACCACATCCTGCTCAAACCGGGCCGGCTCGACCCGGCCGAGTTCGAGGTCATGAAGCAGCACCCGGTCATCGGGCACCAGATCCTGTCGGGCAGCAGCTCGCCGCTGCTGAACATGGCAGCCGTCATCGCCATGAGCCACCACGAGAAGTTCGATGGCAGCGGCTACCCGTACGGGATTGCCGGTGAAGCGATCCCGCTGGTGGGGCGCATCGTGGCGGTGGCCGACGTGTTTGATGCGCTGACTTCGGCGCGCCCCTACAAGCTGGCCTGGGACGTGGACAGCGCCGTGGAGTTGATGCGCACGCAGCGCGGCATCCATTTCGATCCGCAGTGCGTGGACGCTTTCCTGGAGCGTTTCGACGAGGTGCTGGCCGTGCGCCAGCGCTTTGCCGACGAGGCCTGAGCGGCCCTCAGGCCGTCTGGCCCAGGAACCCGGTCAGCGCCTGGTCCAGCGCCTTCAGTTCGGTTTCCAGCTGCGTCACCAGGGCCGCGGCCTGGTCCACGGTGCCCTTGGCGCCCAGCAGTTCGATCTGGCGGCTCAGGGTGTCGACCGGTGCCGCGCCGAAGTGCCCCACGATCCCGCGCAGGGTGTGGGCGCTGCGCTGGAGCAGCGGCGCATCGGCTTGCGCCACAGCTGCGTGCAGGCTTTGAACCTGCACGGGCCAGTTGCTGCGGAAGGAGTCACCAATGATGCGGACCACCATGGCGTCGGCGCTGGCGAGGGCTGCGGCGTAATCAAAGGCCCGGCTCGCGGCCGGCTTCGCCACGGCGGTTAACCGGGGTGAGGGCGCCGTTGGCGGCGCGGCGCTCAAGGCGCCCGGCACGGTGGCGGGGCTGTAGCCGGCGTCCTGCCAGCGCAGTGCGGCCCTCAGCTCGTCGAGCTTGATCGGCTTGGCCAGGTATTCGTCCATGCCGGCGGCCAGGCAACGCTCCCGGTCGCCTGTCATGGCGTTGGCCGTCATGGCCACGATGCGCACATGCTCACGCGTGTTGCGCTCGTGGGCGCGGATGCGGCGGGTCGCTTCCAGGCCGTCCAGGACGGGCATCTGCATGTCCATCAGGATCAGGTCATAAGGGGTATCCGACTGAGTGGCCATGCGCACGGCCTGGGCACCGTCGGGAGCGACATCGACTTCATGGCCTTCGCGCTCCAGCAGGCTGAGGGCCAGCTTCTGGTTGATCTCGTTGTCTTCCACCAGCAGGACGCGCAGGCTGTTGGCTGCGTCCGACGCCTCTTCTGCGTCGGAGAGGGACATGATGTCGCTGCTCGATTCGCTGTGATCGATGTCGAAGGCGGCCGTGAAGAAAAAGGTGCTGCCCTGTCCCGGGCTGCTGCGCACGCCGATCTCGCCGCCCATGGCGCGGACCAGCTTCGCGCAGATGGCCAGGCCCAGGCCCGTGCCGCCGAAGTGGCGCGTGATGGAAGCATCGGCCTGGGTGAAGGGGTCGAAGATCACCTTCAGCTTGTCGGGTTCGATGCCCACCCCCTGGTCGTGCACCTCGAAGCGCAGGACCGCCTGTCCCCGCTGGTCGGGCTGGCGCAGCACGCGCACCTGCACCACGCCCTGCCGGCTGAACTTGATGGCGTTGCCGACCAGGTTGATGAGGATCTGGCGCAGGCGGCCTGCGTCGCCGATCAGGTGGGGCGGCACGGTGGCCTGCGGGTCGTAGGCCAGGCGCAGGCCCTTGAGGCGGGCCTGGGTGTCCAGGCTGTTGAGTGTGCCGCGCACCAGCGAGTGGGGCCGGAAGGGGCGCAGGTCCAGCGTCAGCTGGCCGGCCTCGATCTTGGAGAAGTCCAGGATGTCGTTGATGATGGCCAGCAGGCTGTCGGCCGACTTCTTGACCAGGTTGAGGTATTCGCGCTGCGGCGCGCTGAGCTCGGTCTCCAGCGCCAGCGTCGTCATGCCGATGATGCCGTTCATGGGGGTGCGGATCTCGTGGCTCATCACGGCCAGGAACTCGCTCTTGGCGCGGCTGGCCGCCTCGGCCGCCTGCATGGCGTCCTGCAGCGCCTGGCGGCTGCCCTCGCGCTCCTGGATGATTTGCAGCACCACCCGCGACAGCGCGGCGATGTCCATGCTCTGGGACTCGGGGGACGGCGCGTCGGGCAGCAGGTTGGAGAGGACACGGCGCAGCGCCGCCAGGGCCTGCTCACGCTGCCGGAGTTCCAGGCGCAGGCTGCCCGAGGCGCGGTGCAGGGCCTCGAACGTGGCGCGAAATTCCTCGGGCACGGCCAGCACCATCTCGCCGGCCAGTTTCTCGAATTGCGGGTCGCTGGCGGAGAGCACCGTGTCCATGCGCTGGAAGGAGGAGATCCAGCGGCGCAGCGAATACCAGATCAGGAACAGGCCGCCCAGCAGGCTCGCGATGGACAGGCCGAGTGCGGCCAGCAGCAGGTTCCAGAGATGGAGGGCCACCGTGCCCACCGCAAACTCCAGCCGCAGCACACCATAGTCATGCCCGCCCACCGAGATGGTGCGGTTGATGTCGTACAGCTGCGAGCCCACCTGCTCGCGCAGCCAGGCTGGCACGTAGCCCTCGGTGCCCAAGGGGTTCAGGCTTTTCACGACACCGCCGCGCAGGTCGATGAAGGCAGCCGAGGAGAACTGGGACTGGAGGATGCCGCGGTCCAGGGTGCGCTGGATGGTGTCGTAGTCGCCGATGACGGCGCTGTCGGTGATGGTCTGCGCGGTCGCTTCCACTAGCATGGTGGCGGACTGCTGGACGCCTTCGATCTCCTGGGTGAACTGGTAATGAAGGAACAGCCAGGTGCCCGCGCCGACAAACAGCAGCATGGTGACCGCGTAGAGCGCGAAGACCCGCTTGACCAGCGAGTTGGGCAGCAGGTTGATCAGCGGCGTGGGCATGCTCAGCGCAGCGCGGGCGGTGCCGTCTGGTAGAACTTGCGATAGGAATCGTAGTCGGCCGCGCTGGCAGGGATGAAGTAGGCGTCGATCGGCAGCCCCACCTTTTGCGAGGTCTGGTGCAGGATGTCGCGACCCTTGGGGTCGTTGTGCATGTTCAGGAAAGCCCGTGCCACGGCCTGCGCGTCCTTCTCCGGCACCTTGCCCGAGACCATGAGCGCGAGGTCGTGGAAGGGATCGGAGGACCACAGCACGCGGAACTTGCGGTTCTCGCGCTTGGCGTAACCCTCGATCAGCTGGGAATTGCCGCCCACGGCCTTGACCTTGCCGGCGAAGAGCTGCGCCAGCGCGCCGTTCTGGTTGCCGCCGAACACCACCTTGATGTCGATGCCGCGATTGAGCAGTTGCGCATACGGCACCTTGTAGGCGATGAAGGCCTCGGGGCCCGGGAAGGCGACTTCCTCGCCCTTGAGCTGGGCCAGTTCGGTGATGGGCGAATCGGCCGGCACGACGATCTGGCCCTGGATGGCGGGCATCTGGCGGCGACCGAAGACCTTCCAGCCCAGCTGCTCGCGTTCGGGGCTGAAGAGGTGGTTGGAGAAGACGAACTCGACTTCCTGCGTCAGCACATAGGCCGTGGTGTCGGCCGAGGTGCGGCCGATCTTCAGGCTCAGCTTGACACCGCTTTTCTCGGAGACGTACTGGATGATCGGGTTCCAGTAGGCCGCCGTCAGGTTGATGTCGAACTGGTTGACCGGTGAGAAGCGGTAGCCGCCATTGGCAGGCTGGCTCCAGGCGGGGGTGAGTGCCAGCAGGAAGGCGGCAAGTGCCAGGAGGTTCTTGAGCATGGCGTCAGGCCCTTTCTTCATTGAATCGGCATCGCACGGGCTGTACAGACTTTGAAAGCTTACTCCAAGCCACAGCTGCCATCGTGCATGCGCCAGGCCGGCGATGAACCCAGGGCTGGTTTCCGTGCGGAATTACCCGAGGTTGCAGCGCCGGGCGCGGCTGGACTGAGCATAATCGTCACAGACACGAGGCGAAGGGGATCCGGTGGAAGTCTTCAATTTTCTGAATCTGATGGTGGAAAAAGGGGCGTCGGACCTTTTCTTCAGCGTCGGCGCTCCGGTCAACGTCAAGATCGAAGGCATCACGCACCCGCTGAAGATGACCCCCCTGGCTCCGGGGGAGGTCAGGCAGCTGGCCTACTCGCTGATGAACCAGCGCCAGATCGCCGATTTCGAGGCGAAGTTCGAGCTCAACATGTCCATCCATGCCGAACACCTCGGGCGCTTCCGCGTGAACGTGTTCATGCAGCGTGGCGAGGCGGGCATGGTGATCCGTTACATCAAGTCCAAGATCCCGCCGATGGCGGCGCTGGGCCTGCCGCCGGTGCTGGAGCGGCTGGTGATGCTCAAGCGCGGTCTGATCCTCGTCACGGGCGCGACCGGCTCGGGCAAGTCCACCACGCTGGCGGCCATGCTGAATTTCCGCAACGAGAACACCACGGGGCACATCCTGACGATCGAAGACCCGATCGAGTTCATCCACGAGCACAAGCGCTCGGTCGTGGACCAGCGGGAGGTGGGCATCGACACCCTGTCGTACGAAGAAGCGCTGAAGAACGCACTGCGCGAGGCGCCTGACGTGATCATGATCGGCGAGATCCGTGACCGTGCCACCATGCAGCAGGCCATCGCCTACGCGGAGACCGGCCATCTGTGCCTGTCCACCCTGCACGCCAACAATGCCAACCAGGCCATGGAGCGCATCGTCAACTTCTTCCCGGAAGAGGCGCACCACCAGCTGCTGACCGATCTCAGCATCAACCTCGCCGGCGTGGTCTCCCAGCGGCTGATCCCGGGCCTGCATGAAAAGCTGGTGCCGGCGGTGGAGGTGATGGTGCAGTCGCCCTACATCTCCGACCTGATCGCCAAGGGTGAGATCAGCGCCATCAAGGAGGCCATGGGCCGTGGCAACGACGCGGGCACGTGTACCTTCGACCAGGCGCTGTACGCCCTCTACAAGGAGGGGAAGATCGACCTGGAGGAGGCGCTGCGAAACGCCGACTCCAGGACCGATCTGTCGCTGCGCATCAAGCTGTCCGCCGGCGTGGACGTGAACGAGACGGGCGGCCTGGCGATCGAGCCGGTGTTGCCGCCCAAGACGCCCTACCGCCCGCACTGAACACCATGCTCTTGCAGAACTGGCCCCTGCCGCCGTTTTTCCGGGACGAACGACCCGGCAGCGAGGAGCCGCCGGAGGCCATGCTGTTCATGCAGGACGGCGCCGCCCTGCACGGCCGCCTGGTGCGCTTTGCGCCGGAGACGCTGTCGCTGCAACTGGTGCTGCGCGGCCAGCAGGCCGAGCAGACCATCCGTTTTTCCGACATCAAGAGCCTGCAGCTGATCGCGCCGGTGGCGCTGGTGGTCGATACCCACGTGGTCGAGCACTATCTCAAGGCGGGTGGGCAACTCTCGGCCCTGGAGCCGCGGACCTTTGTCGTGCGTTTCCTCGACCAGGAACGGCTCAACGGAACCACCAAGGGTTTTGTCCGCACCCGCAGCGGCCTTTTCATCTTCCTCACCACCACGGGCGACCGCGTGGTGCGCATCTTCGTGCCCGCGACGGCCCTGGCCGACTACCAGGTGGGCGGTCTGCTGGGCCAGCATCTGGTGGACCACGGCTTCGTCACGCCCGAACACCTGGCGCTGGCGCTGGAAGAACAGGCCAGGCGCCGACAGCAGAATGTCGATGAGCATCTGGGTGACGCGCCCGGCCAGGATGTGCAGGCGCTGGCTTCCCAGCTAGGGCAGGTGGGCAGCATCGCCTCCACCCACCTGGGTGACATTCTGGTGACCCAGGGACTGGTGACGCGCGAGCAGATGGTGGAGGCGCTGGCGCGCATGCGAGGCAGCAAATCCCATCTGCTGGGCAACGTGCTGGTCGAGATGGGTGTGCTCGATCGCCAGCGCCTGACCCAGGCGGTGGCGGAGCAGCTGAACATCCCCCTGGTGAACCTGCGCGAGTTCAACATCCATCCGGAGGTGCTGGCACTGGTCGGCCGCGAATTTGCGCTGGAGCACCAGGTGCTGCCGCTGCTGGTGACGAACCATGCCCTGGTGATTGCGGTCGAGAGCCCGGTGGACGCCGACTACCTCGATGACTTGCGCTTCAAGACGCAGCGCCAGGTGATCCCGGTGATCGCCGGGGCGGACGACCTCAAGGAACGCATCGAGCGCGAGTACCCGCTGGACGCGGTACACAACGATTTCCAGACCATTCCGGCGGAGATCGAGCAGCTCAGCAAGAACCTCGGGAGCGAGAGCGCAACGCCTGGCCAGGAAGCCATGCACCGCATGGTGTCCGAGGAGGACACGCTGGTGGTGCGCACGATCAACCAGATGATCCTGGACGCGCAGCGCCAGGGTGCCTCCGACATCCATGTCGAGGCCTATCCCGGTGAGCAGGACACGCGCATCCGCTTCCGTGTCGACGGCTCGCTGGCCGACTACCTGCGGGTGCCGCATGTGATGCGCGCCGCCATGGTCTCGCGCCTGAAGATCATGGCCAACCTCGATATTTCCGAGCACCGCCTGCCGCAGGACGGCAAGATCGACTTCTCGCACTTCGCCGCCACCAAGCTCGAACTGCGCGTGGCCTGCCTGCCCACCGCCAACGGCCTGCAGGACGTGGTGCTGCGCCTGCTGGCCTCGTCCAAGCCGATCCCGCTGGAGCAGATGGGCATGGACGCCGACCTGATCCGCCAGCTCAAGGCCATGGTGCATCGCAGCTACGGCCTGTTCCTGGTGTGCGGCCCCACGGGCTCGGGCAAGACCACCACGCTGCATTCCCTGATGGCCGAGATCAACACGCCGGACAACAAGATCTGGACCGCCGAGGACCCGATCGAGATCACGCACCCCGGCCTGCGCCAGATCCAGATGATCCCGCGCATCGGTCTGACCTTCGCCACCGCCATGCGCGCCTTCCTGCGCGCGGACCCGGACATCATCATGGTGGGCGAGATGCGCGACAGCGAAACCGCCCACATTGCCATCGAGGCCTCGCTGACCGGCCACCTCGTGATGTCGACCTTGCACACCAACAGCGCCCCGGAAAGCGTGGTGCGCCTGCTGGACATGGGCCTGGACCCTTTCAACTTTTCCGACGCGCTGGTCGGCGTGCTCAGCCAGCGTCTGGCGCGGCGCCTGTGCAAGCATTGCAAGGTGCCGTCGCCCGATGCCCCGGAGCAGCTCCAGCACATGCTGGCCGAATACTGCCTGGGCAGCGACGTGAAGCCGCAGGAACTGCTGGCCCGGTGGCGCCAGCACTACGGCACCGCCCAGGGCGAGATTGCGCTCTACAGCCCCCAGGGCTGCGAGAAATGCAACCACACGGGCTACAAGGGCCGCGTGGGCATCTACGAGCTGATGACGGCCACGCCGGCGATCAAGAAGCTGATCCAGTCGCGCGCGCCGGTGGAGCAGATATTCAAGACCGCCACCGGGGAGGGCATGCTGCGCCTGGCGCAGTACGGCATCCTCAAGGTGCTCGAAGGCCTCACCGACTACCGCAGTGTGCATACGGCCACCCACTGAGGCCGCCATGTGCCGGACGGCGGTGATGCGCAGCCCGAAACCATTCGGTCCCTCTCGCTTCTTCTGTCTTCTTCACTTCCTCGCGCGGTGCGGCGGTGCGCAGCATGGCCAGATCCAGCGGCGCACCTTTCGGGGTGGAGGCCCAGCAGCAGATTGCGCTCGATGCGCGGCAGACCGAGAGCCGCGCGCGTGACGAGCTGCGGGCGCTGGAGGACAGCGCCCGTTGCGGTTCGTCACGAACGATCAGCTAGACTCCAGGCATGCCACTCTTGCTGGTTTTGCTTCTGCCTTTTGTCGGCAGCGTGGTCGCCGCGCTGTTGCCGACCAGCGCCCGCAATCTCGAATCGCTCTGGGCGGCGCTGGTCGCCCTGGCGGTGGCCGTGCCGCTGGCCTTGCTCTACCCGCAGGTGGCCGATGGCGCTGTGCTGACCGAGCGCCTGGCCTGGCTGCCGGGGCTGGGCGTGGATCTCGTGGTGCGGCTGGACGGTTTTGCCTGGATGTTCGCCATGCTGGTCAGCGCCATGGGCCTGCTGGTCATCGTCTACGCGCGCTACTACCTCTCCCCCGAGGACCCGGCCGCACGTTTCTATTCCCTGCTGCTGGGTTTCATGGGTGCCATGCTGGGCGTGGTGGTCTCGGGCAATCTGGTGCAACTCGTGGTGTTCTGGGAGCTGACCAGCGTCTTTTCCTTCCTGCTGATCGGCTACTGGTACCACCGCAAGGACGCGCGCCGTGGCGCGCGCATGGCCTTCACCGTCACGGCCACGGGCGGCCTGGCCCTGCTGGGTGGCGTGCTGGTGCTGGGCCATATCGTGGGCAGCTATGAGCTGGACGCCGTGCTCAAGGCGGGCGACGTGGTGCGGGCCCACGCGCTCTACCCGCTGGCCCTGGTGCTGGTGCTGCTGGGTGCGCTGACCAAGAGCGCGCAGTTCCCCTTCCACTTCTGGCTGCCGCGCGCCATGGCCGCACCCACGCCGGTCTCGGCCTATCTGCATTCGGCCACCATGGTCAAGGCCGGCGTCTTCCTGCTGGCCCGCCTGTGGCCCGTGCTCGCGGGGACGGACGCCTGGTTCTGGATCGTGGGTGGCGCGGGCCTGACCACGCTGCTGCTCGGCGCTTACGTGGCCATGTTCCAGAACGACCTCAAGGGCCTGCTGGCCTATTCCACCATCAGCCACCTCGGGCTCATCACCCTGCTGCTGGGTCTCAACAGCGAGATGGCGACTGTGGCGGCGGTCTTCCACATGATGAACCACGCGACCTTCAAGGCCTCGCTCTTCATGTCGGTGGGCATCATCGACCACGAGACCGGCACGCGCGACATGCGCCGCCTCGACGGCCTCTACCGCGCCATGCCCATCACCGGCACGCTGGCCATCGTCGCCTGCGCGGCCATGGCCGGCGTACCGCTGCTCAACGGCTTTCTTTCGAAAGAGATGTTCTTCTCCGAGACGGTCTTCGTCAGCGGCCAGCCCTGGCTCGAATACGGCTTGCCGCTGGCGGCCACGGTGGCCGGCGTGTTTGCCGTGGTTTACTCCCTGCGCTTCGGGCACGACGTGTTCTTCGGCACAACCCCGGACTGTCCGCGCCAGCCGCACGAGCCCGTGCACTGGATGCGCGTGCCGGTGGAGCTGCTGGTGCTGGCCTGCGTGGTGGTGGGCACGCTGCCAGCCTGGTCCGTCGGGCCGCTGCTGGCCACGGCCGCGCAGCCCGTGGTGGGCGGCACCCTGCCCGAATACAGCCTGGCGGTCTGGCATGGCTTCAACACGCCGCTGGTCATGAGCCTCGTGGCCACGGCCGGCGGCCTGGCGGTCTACCTGCTGTTTGCGCGGACCTTCAAGGCGCGCCGCTCAAGCCACGCGCCGCTGCTGGGCGTGGACGGCCAGCGCCTGTTCGAGGCCAAGCTCGCCTTCGTGAGTGCGGCCGCGGCCGCGTTGCGTCGCTGGACCGGCTCGCAGCGTCTGCAGCCGCAGCTCGCGGCGATGCTGGCCGTGAGCCTGGTGGCCGGCGTGGCCTCGGCCTTGATCGTGCCGCTGGCCTGGGGCGACCGCGCCCGCGTACCCGTCACGCCCGAGTTCGTGCTGCTCTGGCTCATCGGTGGCATCTGCGCCCTGGGCGCGGCCTGGCAGGCCAAGTTTCACCGCCTGGCCGCGCTGACCATGCTCAGCGTGGTGGGGCTGGCCCTGTGCATCACCTTTGCCTGGTTCTCCGCGCCCGATCTGGCGCTCACTCAGCTGGCGGTGGAGGTGGTGACCATGGTGCTCTTCCTGCTGGGCCTGCGCTGGATGCCCAAGCGCGTGGTGATGGACGACCCGCGCATCGAGCAGCGCGTATTCTGGCGCCGCCGGCGCGACCTGGTGCTGGCCGTGCTGATCGGCGTGGGCCTCTCGGCCCTGTCCTATGCCCTGCTCACGCGCCAGGCGCCGCTGTCCATCTCGCCCTTCTTCATCGAGCAGGCGCTGCCCGGTGGCGGTGGCACCAATGTGGTCAACGTCATGCTGGTGGACTTCCGCGCTTTCGACACCCTGGGCGAGATCACGGTGCTGGGCATCGTGGGCCTGACGGTCTATGCGCTGCTGCGGCGCTTCCGCCCGCCGCAGGAAGCCATCGAGGTGCCCGAGCAGCAGCGTGTGGGGCACATCGGCGCGGACCTCTCGCAGTCCACGCACGGTGACGGCGTGCCGGACTACATGGGTGTGCCGGCCGTGCTGGTGCGCCTGCTGCTGCCCATCGCCTGGCTGTTTGCCTTCTACCTTTTCATGCGCGGGCACAACGAGCCAGGTGGCGGCTTCGTGGCCGGCCTGGTGGTGGCCATTGCCTTCATCGCCCAGTACATGGTGGCCGGCACGCGCTGGGTCGAGGACCAGCTGCGCCTGCTGCTGCCGCGCTGGATCGCCGCCGGCCTGGGCGTGGCGCTGCTGACCGGTCTGGGCTCGCTCGTGCTCGGCTACCCCTTCCTCACCACCCACACGGCCCACGTCACGCTGCCGCTGCTGGGCGAGATCCACCTGCCCACGGCGGCGCTGTTCGACCTGGGAGTGTTTTCCGTGGTCGTGGGCGCAACGCTGCTGCTGCTGATCGCCATCGCCCACCAGTCGCTGCGCGCGCACCGGCAGATGGAAGCACCCCCCGAGGCGCTGCGCGCCTCCCCCCTCCAGGGGGCCGCTCCCAGTGGACTGGCGGAGCCAGCTCCACGGGAGCCCTGGGTTGAAAGCGGGCTTCGTGGTTCGAAGGGGGACGCATGGAAGTCGTGATCTCGCTCGCCATCGGCGTCATGGCTGGCTCGGGCGTCTGGCTGGTGCTGCGCCCGCGGACCTTCCAGGTGCTGATCGGCCTCTCGCTGCTGGCCTATGCCATCAATCTCTTCATCTTCAGTGTGGGCAGCCTGGCCCTCGACAAGGAGCCCATCGTGCGCGCCGCCCTGGCTCCCACGCTGGAAAACTACACCGACCCGCTGCCGCAGTCCCTGGTGCTGACCGCCATCGTGATCGGCTTCGCCACAACGGCGCTCTTCCTCGTCGTGCTGCTCGCCCTGCGCGGCCTGTCCGGCGGTGACCATGTGGACGGCCAGGAGGAAAAGCCATGACGGGCACGCTCTCGCACCTGATCGTCGCGCCCGTGCTGCTGCCGCTGGCCACGGCCGTGCTCATGCTGCTGCTGGGCGAAGGCCGGCGCCAGATCAAGGCGGTCTTCAACCTGCTGTCCACGGTGGCCGGCCTGGGGCTGGCCCTGTACCTGCTGTGGCAGCTGCAGGCCCAGGGCACGCCCGCGGCCTTCGGCATCTACCTGCCCGGCAACTGGTCCGTGCCCTTCGGCATCGTGCTGGTGCTGGACCGGCTCTCGGCCCTGATGCTGGTGCTCACGGCCTTTGTGGGCCTGGCCTCGCTGCTCTATGCGCTGGCGCGCTGGCACCAGGCCGGGGTCTATTTCCATGTGCTGTTCCAGCTGCAGCTCATGGGCCTGTACGGTGCCTTCCTCACGGCCGACCTGTTCAACCTCTTCGTCTTCTTCGAGGTGCTGCTGGCGGCCAGCTATGGCCTGCTGCTGCATGGTGGCGGCACGCAGCGCGTACGCGCGGGCCTGCACTACATCGCGGTCAACCTCGTCGCATCGCTGCTCTTCCTGATCGGTGTGGCCGTGCTCTACGGTGTCACGGGCACGCTCAACATGGCCGACATTGCGGCCAAGCTGCCCCTGGTGCCCGCGGCGGACCGCGGCCTGCTGCACGCGGGGGCGGCCATCCTGGCCATCGCCTTCCTGGCCAAGGCCGCGCTGTGGCCGCTGAACTTCTGGTTGCCCGGCGCCTACGGTGCGGCCAGCGCACCCGTGGCCGCGCTCTTCGCCATCCTCACCAAGGTCGGCGTCTATGCCGTGCTGCGCCTGTGGACGCTGTGCTTTCCGGCCGACGCCGGCAGTTCAGCGCTCTTTGGCAGCGGCGCCCTGGTCTGGGGCGGTGTGCTCACGCTGGCTTTCGGTGCCGTGGGCATGCTGGCCTCGCAGCAGCTGGGGCGCTTCGCGGCCTACAGCGTGATCACCTCCTCGGGCACGCTGATCGCGGCCTTCGGCTTTGGTGCCCCGGTGCTGGCCGGCGGCGCGCTGTTCTACCTGGCCAGCTCCACGCTCGCGGCGGCGGCGCTCTTCCTGCTGGTGGAGTTGCTGGAGCGGTCGCGTCTGGTCGAGCTCGGCCCCGATGCCATCGACCCTGGGCACGACGCGCTGCCTGCCTTCATCAACGACGAGCCGCCGCCGGGCACCAACCTGGACGACGAGGAAGAGGTGCTGATTGGTCGCGCCATCCCCGCCGCCCTGGCCTTCCTCGGCGCCACCTTCGCGGTCTGCGGCCTGGTGATCAGTGGCCTGCCGCCTTTCTCCGGCTTCGTGGCCAAGCTGGCCATGCTCGCCGCCTTGCTGGAACTGCAGCGCCCGGCCGCGTGGACGCTGTTCGCGCTGTTGCTGTTGTCAGGCCTGATGGCCGCCACGGCGCTGCTGCGCATCGGCATGCGCCATTTCTGGACCACCCAGGCCCGGCCCGCGCCGCGCCTGCGCGTGATCGAGACCCTGCCCATCGGCCTGCTGCTGGCCGTGGGCCTGACCCTGGTGCTGCGCGGCGAAGCGACGCTGGAGTACATGCGGCAGACCGCCTACACCCTGCACACCCCGGCGGCCTACATCGACGCCGTGTTCTCCGTGCGACCACGGCCTTCGCCCGCGACGGGAGGACAGCCATGAAACGCTGGTTCCCTGCGCCGCTGCTTTCAGCCGGCCTGTTCGCGCTCTGGCTCATGCTCAGCCGCAGCCTGGGGGCCGGCACGGTGCTGCTGGGCCTGTTGCTGGCTTTCGTGCTGCCGCTGATGGCGCGCGCCCTGCGCCCGTCCGGTCCACCGGTGCGCAAGCCCCTGTTGCTGGCGCGCCTGATCCTGCGCGTAGGCCGTGATGTGCTGCGCTCGGGGGTGGAGGTGGCGCGAGGCGTACTGCGCGCACGGGCCCTGCCGCCGCGTGGCGCCTTCGTCGTCGTACCGCTGGACTTGCGCAACGACCATGCCCTGGCCGCGCTGGCCATGATCACGGCCGTGATCCCGGGCACGGTCTGGTGCGAGCTCGCGCCCGACCGCAGCCGCCTGCTGCTGCACGTCTTCGACCTGGACGACGAGGCCGCCTTCATCGCCCACTACAAGGCGGATTACGAACACCCGCTCAAGGAGATTCTGGAATGAGCCCCCTGCTGAGTCTGGCCATCACGGTCACCCTGCTGCTCTACGCCTTGGCCATGGGCATCGGCCTCATGCGCCTGCTGCGCGGCCCCAGCGCCCAGGACCGCGTGCTCGCGCTGGACTTTCTGTACATCGTGGGGATGCTGGTCATGCTCGTGCTGGCCGTCCGCTACGACAGCAGCATGTACTTCGAAGGCGCCTTCCTCATGGTGCTGTTCGGCTTCGTCGGCTCGCTGGCCATGGCCAAGTTCCTGCTGCGCGGCGAGGTGATCGAATGACGGCGCCCTGGAGCGAAATCGTCGTGGCCCTGCTGCTGCTGGCCAGCGGCGCCGTGGTGCTGGCCGCGGCCCTGGGCCTGTGGCGCCTGCCAGACTTCTTTGCGCGCATGCACGCACCCGCGCTGGCCTCCACTTTGGCAGCCTGGATCGTGACGCTGGCCTCGATCATCCATTTCTCGGTTCGCGCGGGCGAGCTCTCACTGCACGTCTGGCTGATCATCATCATCCTGTCCATCACCGCACCGGTGACCACCATCGTGCTTGCGCGCGCGGCCCTGTTCCGCCGCCGCCTTGCCGGCGACGATCTGCCGCCGCCGCTGAGTCACGACGCGGGCCGCGAAGGCAAATGAAGGCTCAGGCCGTGTGGGACGCGCGCAGCCTTTGGCGCACCACGAGTTTGCGCAGCTCCTCGGCCCACAGCACCCCGCTGGCCAGCGCCACCAGCGGCAGCAGGTCGGGCAGTGGCAGCGGCACGGTGTGGAACAGTGCGTTC
>JAXMMJ010000125.1:0-21301 GCA_034366585.1 Hylemonella sp. | reverse complement strand
GAGCAATGCTGCGGATGCTGCAATCCTGAAACTTCATGGCCATGATCGCGCCACGTTCCTCGGCGCTCAGGTGGGTATAGGTGGCTTTCATGCAACGGATCTCCTTCTGGAAGTGTGTTGCACTTCAGCTTTGAATCCGCCGTTCCTTTCTTTTGGCGAAGCAAAAGAAAGGAACTCGCCCGCCGGGGCGAGACCCGGCTTGCCACGCCCGAGCAACAGCAGGCCCAAGAAAAATCAGATCTCGATCTTCGACCCCAACTCCACCACCGCATTGTTCGGCAAGTTCAAGAACTCCGCCGCCGCGCTCGCGTTATGGTGCATCTGCGCGAACAGCTTCTCGCGCCAGGGCGACATGCCGCGGCCCAGGGTGGGAATGACGATGTCGCGCGAGAGGAAGTAGCTGGTCGTCATGGGGTTGAGCGCGCAGCCCTGGGTGCGGACCTGCTCCAGCGCGCTGGGCAGATCGGGATCGTTCTTGAAGCCGTAGTGCACGGTAACCTGCCAGCAGTCGTGCCCCAAGGGTTCGATGGCGATGCGCTTGTCCAGCCCGATCCAGGGCACCTCGTGGTTGCGCACGGTGACGAAGAGGTTGTTCTCGTGCAGCACCTTGTTGTGCTTGAGGTTGTGCAGCAAGGCATTGGGCACGCTGCCGGCCTCGGCGGTCAGGAAGACGGCCGTGCCTTCCACCCGCACCGGCGGACTGACGAACACGGCCTCCAGGAAACCGGGCAGGTCCAGCGCATCCTGCCGCAGGGCCGCGTTGAGCTGGGAGCGCCCCTGCTTCCAGGTGGTCATGAGCATGAAAACGGCACCGCCGATGGCCAGCGGGAACCAGCCCCCATGATGCAGCTTCATGAGGTTGGAGCTGAAGAAGGCCAGATCGACCACGAAAAAGAAGCCGGTAGCCGCCAGGCACAGCGCGAGCGGGTATTTCCAGCCGTAGCGCAACACGAAGAAGGTCAGCACGGTGGTGATCAGCATGTCCAGCGTGACAGCAATGCCGTAGGCCGCCGCCAGGTTGCTGGACGAGCGGAACATCAGCACCGCCAGCACGATGGCCACAAACAGGCCCCAGTTCACGAAGGGCATGTAGATCTGCCCGGTGTCCTTGACGCTGGTGTGCTGCACCTGCAGACGCGGCAGGTAACCCAGCTGGATGACCTGCTTGGTCACGCTGAAGGCGCCGGAGATCAGGGCCTGCGAGGCGATCACGGTGGCCATGGTGGCCAGCCCCACCAGGGGCAGCAGGGCCCAGTCGGGCGCCATCATGAAAAAGGGATTCTTCACGGCCTCGGGGTTCTTCAACAGCAGCGCACCCTGGCCGAAGTAGTTGAGGGTGAGCGCGGGCATGACCACCGAGAACCAGGCCAGGCGGATCGGCTTCTTGCCAAAGTGGCCCATGTCGGCGTACAGCGCTTCGCCACCGGTCACACACAGCACCACCGCCCCCAGGATGATGAAGGTGGTACCCGGGTTGTGCCACATGAAGCCGACGGCGTAATGCGGGCTGAGCGCCCACAGGATGGCGGGGTTGCTGGCGATGTGTGCCACGCCCAGCAGCGAGATCGCCGCGAACCAGACCAGGGTGATGGGGCCGAAGAACTTGCCGATGCCGGCCGTGCCGCGCTTTTGCACGGCAAACAGCCCGAACAGGATCACCAGGGTGAGCGGGATGACAGCGCTCTTGAAGGTGGGCGACACCACCTCCAGGCCTTCTACCGCCGACAGCACCGAGATCGCCGGGGTGATGACACCGTCGCCGTAGAACAGGCAGGTGCCGAAGATACCCACCAGCAACAGCACACGGCGCAATGCCGGCTTGTCCTTGACCGACTGCGAGGCCAGCGCCAGCATGGCCACCAGCCCACCTTCGCCATTGTTGTCCGCCCGCAGCACCAGCGTGACGTACTTGAGCGAGACGATGACCGTCAGCGTCCAGAAAAAGATGGAGAGGATGCCGTAGACGTTGTCCGGCGTGAAAGGCACGTGCCCGGAACCGAACACCTCCTTGACCGCGTACAGGACGCTGGTGCCGATATCACCGTAGACAACACCGATGGCGCCCAGGGTCAGGGCCGCGAGCGAGGATTTGGATGCGGACACAAAGGGGCCCCGTCTTCGAGGGCGGGGTTCAAGCTATGCAGATGCGCTATTGTGCTCCGACCGCCCCGGCGCGCCAAACGATGCCTGACGGCCACCCTGCCGGCAGCCCGGATTGTTGCAGCGCAACAACTCAGGGTGGAACCCGCTTATTCGTAGACCTCGGCCTCGGGATTGGTGGCTTCCAGCTCGTAGCTGGCCGCCAGCATGGCCAGGCGGCCGATCACCCCGTACATGTAGAAGCGGTTGGGCGCGCTGGCGCCGGGTTTGGCACCGGGCTGGGGCAGGCGGGTGCTCTGGTCGAAGGCCAGGGGCACGAAGCTGGAGCCCGGCGCATTAAGGTTCTCGTCCACGCCGCGCTCGGCATGCACGCGGTAGAAACCGCCCACCACATAACGGTCCATCATGTAGACCACGGGCTCGGCCACGGTGTCATGCATGCGCTCGTTGGTCAGCACCCCTTCCTGGATGATGACCTCGTTGACCTCCTGGCCGTCCTTGATCACGCTCATCTTGTTGCGGGTGCGGCGGTTCAGGTCTTCGAGCTCCTTGACGTCGCGCACGGTCATGATGCCCATGCCGTAGGTACCGTTGTCGGCCTTGACGACGACAAAGGGTTTTTCCTTGATGCCGTATTCCTTGTACTTCTTGCGGATCTTGGACAGCAGGGCATCGACGTTGCTGGTCAGGCACTCCATGCCACTGCTCTGGGCAAAGTTGACCTGGCCGCACTGGTTGAACATGGGATTGATCAGCCAGGGATCGATGCCCAGCAACTTGCCAAAGCGCTTGGAGACTTCCTCGTAGCTCTGGAAATGCTTGCTCTTGCGGCGCACCGACCAGCCCGCGTGCAGCGGCGGCAGCAGGTACTGCTCATGGATGTCCTCCAGGATGCCGGGGATGCCGGCCGAGAGGTCGTTGTTGAGCAGGATGGTGCAGGGGTCGAAGTCCTTGAGGCCCAGGCGTGTCTTGCTGCGTATCACCGGCTCCAGCGTCACGGTCTCGCCGCCGGGCAGCTCGATGGTGGTGTTCTTCTTGATCTCGGGGCTGATGGAGCCGATGCGCACGTTCAGGCCGGCCATGTGGAAGATGCGCCGCAGCTGCGCCACATTGCTCAGGTAGAAGGTGTTGCGCGTGTGGTTCTCGGGGATCAGCAGCAGGTTGCGCGCCTCGGGGCAGATCTTCTCGATCGCGGCCATGGCCGCCTGCACGGCCAGCGGCAGCATCTCGGGCGTGAGGTTGTTCCAGCCACCGGGATAGAGGTTGGTGTCCACCGGCGCCAGCTTGAAGCCGGCATTGCGGATGTCGACCGAAGTGTAAAAAGGCGGCGTGTGCTCCATCCACTCCAGGCGGAACCAGCGCTCGATGGCGGGCATGGAGTCGAGGATGCGCTGTTCGAGTTCGTTGATGGGGCCGGTCAGGGCCGTGATGAGATGGGGAACCATGCAGTCCTCGCGATTGTTATTGCGGCAATTCTAGGACGTGAGGGCCGCCCCGGCCGATTCAAGCCGGCCGGCTGACCCGGGCGGATTTATTTCCCGCCTTCGAACAGCCAGTGGACCAGCTTGCGGGCCGTCTCGGGGCTGAGATGCTCGTGCGCCGGGATGTGCCGGAACCCTTCGCCCTGCAGCAGTTCATCCACCGCATGCTGCTCCGCACCGGCCTGGCCGCTGCGCTTGGCAAACTTGGCCGAAAGCCGCTCGAAACTCGGTGCATCGGCCCGCATCGGTTGCCCGTGGCAGTTGTAGCAGCCCATCTCGCTGGCCAGCGAGGAGCTGGCCTGGCTGGCCAGGGGCAGGGTCAGGCCCAGCAGGCAGGCGGCGAGCCGGCACAGGCTCATGAACGGACCTCGCCGTCGCCCAGCACCACGTACTTGAGCGAGGTCAGCCCCTCCAGGCCCACCGGACCGCGGGCGTGGAACTTGTCGGTGCTGATGCCGATCTCGGCGCCCAGGCCGTATTCGAAGCCGTCGGCAAAACGCGTGCTGGCATTGACCATCACGCTGCCCGAGTCCACCTCGCGCAGGAAGGCCTGGGCATGCATGTGATCCCGCGTGATGATGGCGTCCGTGTGGTGGCTGCCGTACTTGTTGATGTGGGCGATCGCCTCGTCCAGGCCGGCCACCACCTTGACGGCCACGATGGGCGCCAGGTATTCCTCGTACCAGTCCTGCTCGCTCGCCACCTTGAGGCTGGCGGCAGGGATGCCTTCAAGGATGGCCCAGGCCTCGGGGTCGCAGCGCATCTCCACGCCCTTGGCGGCAAACACGGCACCGATGCGCGGCAGGAAGTCCGCGGCCACACCGCGCGCCACCAGCAGGCTCTCGGTCGCGTTGCAGGGGCTGTACTTGTTGGTCTTGGCGTTGTCGGCCACCTTGACGGCCATGTCGATGTCGCAGGGATCGTCAACATAGGTGTGGCAGTTGCCGTCCAGGTGCTTGATGACGGGCACCTTGGCTTCGCGGCTGATGCGCTCGATCAGCGACTTGCCGCCGCGCGGGATGATCACGTCCACGTATTCGGGCATGGTGATGAGCTGGCCCACCACTTCGCGGTCCGTGGTCTGCACCAGCTGCACGGCCTCGGCCGGCAGGCCCGATTCGGTCAGCGCCTGCTGTACCAGCCGGGCCAGCGCCTTGTTCGATTCGATGGCTTCCGAGCCGCCGCGCAGGATGCAGGCGTTGCCGCTCTTGATGCTCAGGCTGGCCGCCTCGATGGTCACGTTGGGTCGGCTCTCGAAGATCATGCCGAAGACGCCGATGGGCACGCGCATCTGGCCCACGCGGATGCCGCTGGGCTGTTGTTTCATGCCGATGATCTCGCCAATGATGTCGCCCATCGCAGCGAGCTGCTCGCAGCCCAGCGCCACGGTCTCGATGACCTTCGGCGTCAGGCGCAGGCGGTCCACCATCGGGGCGGCCAGGCCGGCCGCCTGGGCGCGGACCAAGTCTTTCTCATTGTCCTGCGCCAGCGCAGCGGTACTGGCGCGCAGCAGCTCGGCCAGGCGGCGCAGGGCGGCGTTCTTCTGCGCGGTGCCGGCCTTGGCCATCAGGGCCGCGGCAGCACGCGCCTGCCGGCCCAGGGTCTGGGTGATGTCGGTGATGCGGGCAGTGGCGTCGGGCGCGTTCATGGGTTCATTTTCTCACGGCGGCGGTTTTTGCGGCTGGCGACGCACAGTGCCCGCACAGCTGCAGGGCCAGACGCTGCAGGGCCTGCCAGCCGTCCGTCGGCCACCCGGGCACCTTCAGCCCTTTGACGATGCCGTCGACCTGGTGCGCCGCCTGCAGCAGGTTGGACAGGTCGGCGGCCGTCAGCAGGGGCAGCACGCGCTCGTACAAGCGCTCCTTCAGGCCCCAGATGCGCTGCTCGCGCAACGCCATGGGCAGGGGACGACCGGCGGCGATGGCATCCTTGACGCGCTTGAGGGCGCGGATGTCCTCGCTCAGGGCGTAGTGCACCAGCACCTCGGCCTCGCCCTCGGCCTTCAGGCCATCGAGCATGCGCTGCACGCGCGCCGCCTGGCCGGCCAGCACGGCTTCGGACAGCTTGAAGACGTCGTAGCGCGCCACGTTGAGCACCGCGCCCTCGACCTGCTCCAAACTCAGTTCGCCCTCAGGATAAAGCAGGGCGAGCTTCTGGATTTCCTGGTGCGCGGCCAGCAGATTGCCTTCCACCCGATCGGCAAAGAACTGCAGGGTGCGCTGTCCCTCCTCGCCACCCGTCACGCGCTGGCCCTGGGCGCCCAGGCGCTGCGCGATCCATTGCGGCAGGGCCCGGCGCTCGACCGGCTCGACCTGCACCGTCACACCAAAGCTCTCCAGCGCGCCGAACCAGGCCCCGGTCTTGGTGGCCTTGTCCAGGCGCGGCAGCAATACCAGCGTGAGCGTGCTGTCGTTGCCCTGGGCCGCTTCGGCCAGCTGCTGCAGCGCCACGCTGCCGTCCTTGCCGGGTTTGCCCGAGGGAATGCGGATCTCGACGATCTGCTTGTCGGCAAACAGGCTCAGGCTACCGCCAGCGGCCAGCACCTCGCTCCAGTCGAAATGCGCCCCGGCCACCGTGTGCACGGTGCGCTCGGCATAACCCTGGGCCCGCGCGACGGCGCGGATGGCGTCGGCCGCTTCCTGCTGCAACAGCGGCTCGTCGCCGTGCACGGTATACAGGCTCTTGAGCCCGCGCTGCAACTGGGCGGAGATCTGGGCGGCGGCAACTTGCATGGTGCTGGGCGGCGGTCGTGGTGCCGGCGCTGGGGCCTAGAGTTCTTTCACCGCCGCGAGGCGACGCAGGATCTGCTGCACCATATCGCTCTGCATATTGCGGTAGAGGAGCACCTCCTCGGCCTCCTTGGCCAGGGCAAAGACTTCGTCGTAGCTGAGCGCACGTTGCTGCACCAGTTCGGTCTCGGGGATGAGTTCCTTGCCCTGGGGCGTGCGCAGGCGGAACTTGAGGATGAGGCGCAGCTGGAACTCGCGCACCTGGCCGGTGGCGCTGACGCCGACCACGGTCTTGATGCGCTGCTCGGTGAGGATATCGAGGACGGCCTGCGCCTCCTGCTGGCGAGACGCATCGGTGATGTACTCCAGCTGGCCGCTGGACTGCAGCTGGCGCTTGAGCTCCACGCCCAGTGGCGAATTCGGCGCCACGCCGCTGTAGAGCGACGTGAAGGCAAAGGTGACCGGCTGGCGCAGGCCGAAACCGCAGCCGGCCAGCGCCAGGAGCAACGCGCAAGAAAGCCAGGCTGCCAGGCGCCTTGTCATCACACCACCACGTTGACCAGGCGGCCCGGCACCACGATGACGCGCTTGATCGCCCCACCCTGGGCCTGGGTCTGTACCGGCTCGCTGGCCACGGCGATGGCCTCGATGGCTTCCTTGGATGCGCCGGCCGGCACCAGGATGGCACCACGCAGCTTGCCGTTGATCTGCAGCATGAGCTCGATCTCGTCCTGCTGCAAGGCGGACTCGTCCACCTGGGGCCAGGGTGCGTCGAGCAGTTCGCCCAGCACGCCTGCGTAGCCCAGCTCGCTCCACAGCACGTGCGTGATGTGCGGAGTGGCCGGATAGATGCAGCGCAGCAGGATGCCGAAACCTTCGATCAGCGCGACTTCGGCGCCCGGCGTGCCGTTCGCCTTGAAGTCCTCCAGTGCATTGAGCAGCTTCATGGCGCCGGAGACCACGGTGTTGTACTGCATGCGCTGGTAGTCGTAATCGACCTGCTTGAGCACGCTGTGGATTTCCAGGCGCAGGGCCTTGGCTTCCTTGCCGAAGCTCACGTCCTTGAGGTTCTTCACACCGGCCACACTGGCCAGCGCAGTGGCGTGGTCCAGGCCGCTGAGCTTGACGCCGAAGTTCCAGACCCGGCGCAGGAAGCGATAACTGCCCTCCACCGCGGCATCGTTCCACTCCAGCGTGGCCTCGGGCGGCGCGGTGAACATGGTGTACAGGCGCGCGGTGTCGGCTCCGTACTTCTCGATCAGGTCTTGCGGGTCGACGCCGTTGTTCTTGGACTTGGACATGGTGCCCACGCCCTCGTAGTCGATGGCCGTGCCCGCGGGCAGGCCGCCCACGGCCTTGTTCAGTTTGGCGCCCGTGATCTTGCCGCCGGCGTCGAGCACATGCTCCACGTCATGCGGCCAGTAGTACTCCTTGCCGCCCTTGTCGGTGCGGCGCGAGTAGATGTGGTTGAGCACCATGCCCTGCGTAAGCAGCTTGGTGAAGGGCTCGTCGACCTTGACCAGCCCCAGGTCGCGCATGACCTTGGTCCAGAAGCGCGCGTACAGCAGGTGCAGGATGGCGTGTTCGATGCCGCCGATGTACTGATCCATCGGCATCCAGTACTGCGCACCCTCGGCCACCATCTTGTCCGGATTGGTCGGGTCGCAGTAGCGCATGTAGTACCAGGACGAATCCACGAAGGTGTCCATGGTGTCGGTCTCGCGCCGAGCGGGCTTGCCGCACACCGGGCAGACCACACCGGCATGGAAACCTTCGTGCTTGTGCAGCGGGTTGCCGGATCCGTCGGGGATGCAGTCCTGCGGCAGCACCACGGGCAGGTCCTGCTCGGGCACCGGCACCGCACCATGCTCTTCGCAATGGATGATGGGAATCGGCGTGCCCCAGTAGCGCTGGCGGCTGACGCCCCAGTCGCGCAGGCGCCAGGTGGTCTTCTTCTCGCCCAGGCCGCGCACCTGCAGGGCGTGGGCCACGGCGTTCACCGCTTCCTGGTAGCCCAGGCCGCTGAAGGTGTCGGAGTTGATGGTCACGCCCTTGGCCTTGTCGGCGTACCACTCGTGCCACTGCTTGTAGTCGTAGTGTTCGCCGTCGACGTGCACCACCTGGCGGATCGGCAGCTGGTACTTCAGCGCAAAGGCGAAGTCACGCTCGTCGTGGGCCGGCACACCCATCACGGCCCCATCGCCGTAGCTCATGAGCACGTAGTTGCCGACCCAGACCTCAACCTGCTCGTCGATCAGCGGGTGCTTCACAAACAGCCCGGTGGGCATGCCTTCCTTGTCCCGCAGCGCGAGCTCGGCCTCGGTGGTGCCACCCTTCTTGCACTCCTCGATGAAGGCCGCCAGTTTGGGATTCGATTTCGCAGCGTGCTGGGCCAGCGGGTGCTCGGGCGCCACGGCGCAGAAAGTCACGCCCATGATGGTATCGGCGCGTGTGGTGAAGACGTACATGCGGCCATCGCCGATCAGCTGGCCATCGCCACCCTTGATGTCATGAGTGAAGGCGAAGCGCACGCCCTCGCTGCGGCCGATCCAGTTCTCCTGCATCAGGCGCACGCGCTCGGGCCAGCCGTTGAGCGTGGCCTTGTCGTTGCCGATCTGCACGTGGTCCAGCAACTCCTGCGCGTAGTCGGTGATCTTCAGGTAATACCCCGGGATCTCGCGCTTCTCGACCAGGGCGCCGGTACGCCAGCCGCGGCCGTCGATCACCTGCTCGTTAGCCAGCACGGTCTGGTCCACCGGGTCCCAGTTCACGACCTGGGTCTTGCGGTAGGCAATGCCCTTCTCAAGCATCTTGAGGAACAGCCACTGGTTCCGCTTGTAGTACGTGGGGTCGCAGGTGGCGACCTCGCGGCTCCAGTCGATGGCCAGGCCCATGGCCTGCATCTGGCCCTTCATGTAGGCGATGTTCTCGTAGGTCCACTGGGCCGGGGGCACGCCGTTCTTGAGCGCCGCGTTCTCGGCTGGCAGGCCGAAAGCGTCCCAGCCCATGGGCATCAGGACGTTGTAGCCGTTCATGCGCAGGTAGCGCGTGAGCATGTCGTTGATGGTGTAGTTCCGCACATGGCCCATGTGCAGCTTGCCGCTCGGGTAGGGCAGCATGGAGCAGGCGTAGAACTTCTTCTTGCCGGCCTCTTCCGTCACGCGGTAGGCATCACGTGCCACCCAGTGGCTGTGGGCGGCCTTCTCGACCTCGAGGTGTTGGTATTTGTCTTGCATGGCTGACCGATTCAGTTCACTTGAGCCCGAGCACGTCGAACATGTCGTACAGGCCGCTCTGGCGCCCTGCCAGGTAACGCACGGCGCGCAGGCTGCCCTGGGCGTAGGTCACGCGGCTGGCCGACTTGTGTGTGACCTCGATGCGCTCGCCGATGCCGGCGAAGAGCACGGTGTGGTCGCCCACGATGTCGCCGCCGCGGATGGTGGCGAAACCGATGCTGGACGGATCGCGCTCGCCGGTGTGGCCGTAACGCTCGTAGACGGCGCAGTCCTTCAGGTCGCGACCCAGCGCGCCGGCGATCACCTCGCCCATCTTGATCGCCGTGCCCGAGGGGGCGTCGACCTTGTGGCGGTGATGCGCCTCGATGATCTCGATGTCATAACCCGTGGACAGGGCCTTGGCCGCCATCTCCAGCAGTTTGAGCGTGACGTTCACGCCCACGCTCATGTTCGGCGACAGCATGATGGCGATGTCCTTGGCGGCAGCAGCGATCTCGGCCTTCTGCGCCTCGCTGAAACCGGTGGTACCGATCACCATGGCCACGCCCAACTCGCGGCAGACCTTGAGGTGGGCCATCGTGCCTTCGGGCCGCGTGAAGTCGATCAGGGTGCGGGCATTCTGCAGGCCGGCCTTCAGATCGGCCGTGATGTGCACGCCGCTGGTACTACCCAGGAAGGTGGTGGCATCGCTGCCGATGGCGGGGCTGGCCGCCACGTCCAGGGCGCCGGCGAGCCGGCAGTCGTCGGCCGCGTGCACGGCTTCGATCAGCATGCGGCCCATGCGGCCGGAAGCGCCGGCAATGGCAATGGCGTGGGAGGTGGGTGCGGTCATGGTGTGGGCGATCTCAGCGGTTGGCCGGCTCCAGCGGCGGGTAGCTGGCAGGCAGGGGCGGCAGGGGCTTGGCTTCCGGCGGCGGGACCGGGGCCGGGAATTCCTGCAGCTTTTCGGGCGTGGCTTCGAGCACCGGCACCTTGGGCGGCTCCCGGCTGCCCAGGGTGGAGACGAACTCGGTCTCGCTGGGCAGGGCATCGGCCTCGAAGCGCTCAAGCGTCTCGCCCTGGAAATAGACGGTGACACGGCGCGCCTGGGGCTCGGCGCCCTGACGCTTCAGGGTAAAGACGTAGTCCCAGCGGTTGGCGTGGAAGACGCTGGCCAGCAGCGGGGTGCCCAGGATGTCGCGCACCTGGATGCGGCTCATGCCCGGACGCAAGGCCGCTACCTGCTCGCGCGTGACGACATTGCCCTGCACCACCGGAACACGGTAGGGCTGCAGAAAACTGCAGGCCGAGAGGGCGGCGCCCAAGAGCAGGGCCAGCCCCAGACGGCCAAGGGCACGATGGAAAATGAACATGAAACTGGCGCTAGCGATATGATCGGCCCATTGTAGCGGCTGGACCTGCTGCCGCCCGGCCCTGTCCCCTCTGGAAATACGCCCATGAACACCATCGACGAACTCAAGAGCACCGGCCTGAAAGCCACGCTGCCCCGCCTGAAGGTGCTGGAAATCTTCCAGAAGGGCGCCCAGCGCCACATGAGCGCAGAGGACGTGTTTCGCGTGCTGCTGGAGGATCGTTCCGACGTGGGCCTGGCCACGGTCTACCGCGTGCTGACCCAGTTCGAGCAGGCCGGCATACTGACGCGCAGCAACTTCGAAGGCGGCAAGGCCGTCTTCGAACTCAACGAAGGCCAGCACCATGACCACCTGGTCTGCCTGGACTGCGGCAAGGTCGAGGAATTTTTCGATGCCGAGATCGAGAGCCGGCAGAACGCCGTGGCCAAGACCCGCGGCTTCGAACTGGCCGAGCACGCGCTCAGCCTCTACGCGCACTGCACCAAGGACAAGTGCCCGAACCGCACGAAATAGTGCCCCCACGCTTGCTCACTGCGTGTAGCCGCTGCCCCCCGAGGGGGCCGTCGTCGCCTTGGGACGGCCCGGCGGCAACGGCGGGCGCAGCGGCGGCAGCCACTGACCAGGGGCGTCGGCCTCAGCTCTCGCCCATCGCCTTGCGGTGGCGCTCCACGAATTCCTGGTAGGTGTCGATGCCGCGCAGCTGCAGGATGGTGTTGCGCACGGCAGCCTCCACCAGCACGGCCAGGTTGCGACCGGCCACCACCTGGATCACCGCCTTGCGCACCGGGATGCCCAGCACGTCCTGCGTGAGCGGCTCGTAGGGGATGCGCTCGTAGTCGCGCTCCAGCGTCTCGCGCCGCACCAGGTGCACGATGAGCTTGAGGCGCATCTTGCGCCGTACGGCGGTCTCGCCGAAGATGGCCTTGATGTCGAGCAGGCCGATGCCGCGCACTCCAGCAGGTTGCGCAGCAGTTCGGGGCAGCGGCCCTCGATGGTGTCCTGGTTCACGCGGTAGAGGTCCACCGCGTCGTCGGCCACCAGACCGTGGCCGCGCGAGATCAGCTCCAGCCCCAGCTCGCTCTTGCCCAGGCCGGACTCGCCGGTGATCAGCACACCCAGACCCAGGATGTCCATCAGCACGCCGTGCATGGAGGCCCGGTCGGCGAAGTGGCGCGAGAGGTAGCTGCGCAGCACGTCGATCACATAAGCCGAGGATTCCGGCGAGGCGAACATGGGGATGTTGGCGCCCTCGCACATGGCCTGCAGGGCTGGCGGCACCTTCTGCGCGTCGGCCAGCACCAGCACCGGCGGCTCCAGCGTGGTGATGCGCGAGATCCGGCGCTCGCAGTCTTCCGGCGTGGCGCTGGTCAGGTAGGCGATCTCGCGCTCGCCCAGCACCTGCACGCGGTAAGGATGGATGTAATTCAGGTAGCCCACCAGGTCGGCGCCCGATCGGGCGGCGCGCACGGCCACCTCGTCGAAGCGGCGCTCGGATGCCCCCAGGCCGGCGACCCATTCCCATTTGAGCTTGGCGCGGAACTCCTCGAACAGGACCTCGGCGCTGACGACGGTGGGTCTCATGTCGGGCGAACGGCGGGCTCAGGCCGGCTGGGCCGAGCGCCAGCTGGCGATCAGCGCGTGCAGCTCGGCAGAGGTGGCGCTGGTGTTGAGCTTGGCACGCAACGCCGTGTCGCTCAGCAGTTCGGCGATCTCGGACAGGATCTCCAGATGCTTCTGTGTGGCCGCCTCGGGCACCAGCAGGAAGATCAGCAGGCTGACCGGCAACTCGTCCGGCGCGTCGAAGCCGATGGGCTGGGCCAGCTGCAGCACGGCGGCCATCGGCGCCTTCAAACCCTTGATGCGTCCATGCGGGATGGCCACGCCGTGACCCAGGCCGGTGGAGCCCAGGCGCTCGCGAGCAAACAGGCTGTCGGTCACCAGGGCGCGATTGAGGCCATGCAGGTTCTCGAACAGCAGACCCACTTCCTCGAAAGCGCGCTTTTTGCTCGTGGCATCGACATGCACAAGCACTTGTGCGGTCGGCAGGATGGACGCAAGACGATTCATGATGTTCGAGTGGGCAGATTATGCACACAAAACGCCTCCCACGCCCCCCCACGCTGACGCGGGTCGCCCCGAGGGGGCCGGGACGGTGCGGGCACAAAAAAGCCGCGGGGTCTCCGCGGCTGCTTTGGGCAGGACGGGCACGCAGCCCGGTCCCTGTGGCCATCCGGCTATTGCATCAGGCGCTTGACAGCGTCGTGATGATGGTCCTGGAGGCGGTCCTTGTGGCGCACCACCTGGCGGTCGAGCTTGTCGACCAGTTCATCCACGGCAGCGTACAGGTCCTCGTGGGAGCTTTCCGCAAACAGGTCGTTGCCCTTGACGTGGATATTGCATTCGGCGCGTTGCCGTCGTTCCTTTTCCTTCTGTTTTTCAACGGTGAGTAGCACCTTGACATCGACAACCTGGTCAAAGTGCCGGGTGATTCGATCAAGCTTGGTCGTGACATAACTGCGCAGGGCTGGGGTGACTTCGAGGTGATGACCGCTGATCGTCAGGTTCATGAGTAGCCTCCTGTTGCTCTCGGATTTGAACTTCCACCCGCACCCGCGAAGCCCGACGACGACTTCGGACTTCGCTGCTGCAGGCAAATTCACTATGCGCCCGGCCCGCTCGAAATGCAATCCCTTTTCCTTGATGCCGCACAAGTTTTTTGCGAACTTCGCCCCTTGTATCCCGCGTGTCCCGCTGGGACTTGCCAGCCTGCAGGCACAGGTGCACAATGTCTGGATTGCAGCGTCTTCTCGCACCCTTCGCGAGCCCGGGCCCAGGCCCCGCAGACCTGCAAATCCCTCACGACTGCACACCGCACAGTGCCATAATTGCGCCTGTCGTCACTCTGGAGATCGCTCCTTGGAAACCTGCCCT
Organism: Hylemonella sp.; assembly: GCA_034366585.1. GTDB lineage: Bacteria > Pseudomonadota > Gammaproteobacteria > Burkholderiales > Burkholderiaceae_C > Hylemonella. The sequence continues at coordinate 7,472 of JAXMMJ010000125.1, read as the reverse complement.
AGTCGGTAGCTTTCGACTCCCGGCATCGGGGGTTGGAAGCCACGCCCCACCCCCACCCGCCCGATGCCCCAACCAAGAGGGAGTGAGCCATGCTCAACATCTTCACGCTCGCCAACGGCCGGCTCTTCCAGGAAGAGATCGAGTCGCTGGAGGAGCTCTCCAAGTTCCACCCCATCTGGGTCGACCTGGAATCACCCACGCTCGAAGAAAAGCGCTGGGTCAAGCAGTACTACGGCCTGTCCATCCCGGAAGACGCGATGGACGAGGACATCGAGGAATCCGCCCGCTTCTATGAAGAGGACAACGGCGAACTGCACATCCGCAGCGACTTCCTGATCGCCGACGACGCCGAACCGCGCACCGTGCGCGTAGCCTTCATCCTCAACCTCGTGAACGCCAGCCTCAAGAGCAAGGGCGTTCTGTTCTCGATCCACGACGAAGACGTGCCGGTGTTCCGCCTGCTGCGCATGCGCGCACGCCGCGCCCCCGGCCTGATCGAGGACGCCAAGGAGGTGCTGCTCAAGCTCTTCGACGCCGACGCCGAGTACTCGGCCGACACGCTCGAAGGCATCTATGACGAGCTGGAAAAAGCTGGCAAGCTGGTGCTCGCTGGCGACGTGACCGATGCCCTGGCCGGTGAGGTGCTCGGCGCCATCGCCCGCCAGGAAGACCTGAACGGCCGCATCCCCCGCAACGTCATGGACACGCGCCGCGCGGTCAGCTTCATGATGCGCAGCAAGATGCTCAACTCCGAGCAGTTCGAGGAGGCGCGCCAGATCCTGCGCGACATCGACTCGCTGGACTCGCACACGGCCTTCCTGTTCGACAAGATCAACTTCCTGATGGATGCGACCGTCGGTTTCATCAACATCAACCAGAACAAGATCATCAAGATCTTCTCGGTGGCCAGCGTGGCGCTGCTGCCGCCCACGCTGATCGCCAGCATCTACGGCATGAACTTCCAGTACATGCCGGAATTGGCGCAGACCTGGGGCTACCCCTTCGCGCTGGTGCTGATGCTGGCCAGCGCGCTGGTGCCCATGTGGTACTTCCGCAAGCGGGGCTGGTTGAAATAGCTACCCCCTGTTGACCGCTCACTGCGTGTAGCGGCCCTCTCCCCCTCCGGGGGACAACGCCAGTGGCTCGGCAAAGCCGGTTCCACGGCGTTCACCCGATCAAATCCTTCAGGCGATGCGCTTCTCGCTCAGCGCGCGCACGAACTCGTCGATGATGGCCAGGGCGTAGCGGCTGGCGACTTCGGTGACGAATTGGGGGAAGTCGACGTGGGCCGTGTCGTCGGCACGGTCGGAGATGGTGCGCACGGCGGCGAAGGGGATGCCGTAGTCGTGGCAGACCTGGGCCACGGCGGCGCCTTCCATCTCCACGGCCAGGGGCGGGTGACCGGCTGCGCTGAGTGCGGCGTGCAGGGCCCGCGCCTCCTCGGCGGCCGAAACGAAACGGTCGCCACTGGCGATCAGGCCGTGGTGCACCGTGGCTGAGAAGGCCAGGCTTTCGAGGCCGGCACGGCTTGCGGCCAGCAGCGCGTCGCCCAGGGCGATGTCGCAGGCAAAACGCTCGCGGTCATAAAGGGGGATCTGGTAACGCGGGAACAGCGGTGAGGCGTCCATATCGTGCTGCACGAATTCGCGCGCCACCACCACATCACCCACCTGGACGCCTTGGCCGACACCGCCAGCCACGCCGGTGAAAACCAGGCGCTGCGCGCCGAAGGCCTCGATCAGGGTGGTGGCCGTGGTGGCCGCAGCCACCTTGCCAATGCGTGAGAGCGCGAGCACCACCGGTGTGCCGTGCAACTCACCCAGCCAGAACTCGCGCCCGGCACGTGTCACGCGCTGCGGGCCTTGCAGTCGCTCCAGCAGGCCCTGCTGCTCTTCAGCGAGGGCGCTGAGGATGGCTATGGGGGTTTCGGCGGCTGTCAATTGGCAAATAGATTTCTACACAGTGGCCATCTATGCGAGAGATTTTGTTTATACCGAGCTAATAAATTCGTCCTTGTTTGCAGGTCGTCCACTGCGCTCGTGTGTTGATCTGCCAGAGAGTTGACTTGTACCGTCAAGGTGTCGCAGCCCATGCCCAAGTTGGCAAGTTGATTCAATGGATTTGCGTTTTTCACCATGCATTCGTCATATTGCTTGCGCACAACCCGGTATTTCTCCTGCAACTCATTGATTTGGGTAATCCGCTGAAGAACATCATCTTGTTTTAAGATTTTGTCCATCGTCAATTGATACTGATTCTTTTGCTCGGAGCTCGGACAGTCTTCCTGAGCTGAAACTGAAAAAGCTGATATCACCAGAGCAACTGGCACCAGCCGCTTCCAGCCTTTTTTCAAGTTGAGATTCCCACCCCATCCTCTTTGAGAATTTTCTGATGATTGTTGAGACATGGTGTGTGCGACCAAAGGAAGATTTTTCCGGAGTCACCTCGGCTTAACTGACAGCACCTCGGCCTTGTGGGCAACGAGGTCTGCTGCCAAACCTATGCCTACTTCGAATCGCGCAGTTCGCGCCGCAGGATCTTGCCGACCGGTGTCTTGGGCAGGTCGGTGCGGAACTCGATCACCTTGGGCTGCTTGTAGCCGGTCAGGTTTTCCTTGCAGTAGGCGCGCACCTGCTCTTCGGTCAGGGCCGGATCCTTCTTGACGATCACGAGCTTGACGGCTTCGCTGGTCTTCTCGTCGGCCACACCCACGCAGGCGCATTCCAGCACGCCGGCGAGCTTGGCCACCACGTCCTCGATCTCGTTCGGATAGACGTTGAAGCCGCTGACCAGGATCATGTCCTTCTTGCGGTCGACGATGCGGAAGAAACCGCGCTCGTCCATGATGCCCACGTCACCGCTCTTGAACCAGCCGTCCGGTGTCATGACCTTGGCGGTCTCGTCCGGGCGCTGCCAGTAACCGGCCATGACCTGCGGACCCTTGATGCAGATCTCGCCGGGCTGGCCCTGGGCCACATCGCGGCCATCGTCGTCGATGATCTTCATCCAGGTGCCGGGGATCGGCACGCCGATGGTGCCGGTGTACTCGGTCGCCGTCACCGGGTTGCAGCTGGCCGAAGGACTGGTCTCCGACAGGCCGTAGCCCTCGCAGATCGGGCAGCCGGTCTTCTCGAACCACTTCTGCGCCACCGCCCCCTGCACGGCCATGCCGCCGCCCACCGACACCTTGAGGTTGCTCCAGTCCACCTTGTTGAAGTCGGGGTGGTTGGCCAGGCCGTTGAACAGGGTGTTGACCGCCGGGAAGCTGTGGAAGACGTGCTTGGACAGTTCCTTGAGCACGGCCGGCAGGTCGCGCGGGTTGGGGATCAGGATGAGCTTGCCGCCCGTGCGCATGGACAGCATCATGCCCACCGTGAAGGCGAAGATGTGGTACAGCGGCAGCGCGCACACGCCCGTGGGCTGCTGGTCGGCCGGGATCTTCTTCATGGCCGGGCTGTTCCAGATCTCCGACTGCAGCACGTTGGCAATGACGTTGCGATGCAGCAGCACCGCGCCCTTGGAGACGCCCGTGGTGCCGCCGGTGTACTGCAGCACGGCCACGTCGTCAGGCTTGATCGCGGGCTGGCGCAGCGTGCCGCGCTCGCCTTTGGCAATGGCGTCATTGAAACGCACGGCGCCGGGCAGGTTGAAGACCGGCACCAGCTTCTTGACCTTGCGCACCACGAAGTTGACCAGCGCGCCCTTGAGCAGGCCCAGGCGGTCGCCCATGGCGCACAGCACCACGTGCTTGACCGGCGTGGCGGCGATGCACTTCTCCAGCGTGTGGGCGAAGTTCTCGATGATGACGATGGCCTTGGAGCCCGAGTCCTTGAGCTGGTGCTCCAGCTCGCGCGCCGTGTACAGCGGGTTGACGTTGACCACCACATAACCGGCGCGCAGGATGGCCGCCACCACCACCGGGTACTGCGGCACATTGGGCATCATGATGGCCACACGGTCGCCCTGCGCCAGGCCCAGGCCCTGCAGGTAGGCGGCAAAGGCACGGCTGAGACGGTCGGTCTCGCCGAAGCTCATCTCCTTGCCCATGAAGCTGTAGGCCGGGCGGTCGGCGTACTGGCGGAAGCTTTCTTCCATCAGGGCCACCAGCGAGGTGTAGGGCGAGGGCGGCAGATCGGCCGGCACCCCTTCAGGGTAGCTCTTGAGCCAGAGGCGGTCGGTCATGGTCGGATCTCCTAATAGTAGTTTTGTGGCGTTGCGGCGAAAAAAAACCGTGCCGGGTATCACCCGGCACGGTCGTGCTTTTTTGGACGGGCAGGAAATTATGCCTCGTCAGGCCTTGAGTGCGCCCAGGACCTCGTCGAGCATCTTCTTGGCGTCGCCGAACAGCATGCGGTTGTTCTCTTTGTAGAACAGCGGGTTGTCCACGCCGGCATAACCCGAGGCCATGGAACGCTTCATGACGATGGAAGTCTTGGCCTTCCAGACCTCCAGCACCGGCATGCCGGCGATGGGGCTGGCCGGGTCGTCCTGCGCGGCCGGGTTGACGATGTCGTTGGCGCCGATGACCATGGCCACGTCGGTGTCCGGGAAGTCCTCGTTGATCTCGTCCATCTCCATCACGATGTCGTAGGGCACCTTGGCCTCGGCCAGCAGCACATTCATATGGCCCGGCATGCGGCCGGCCACGGGGTGGATGGCAAAACGCACCTTGACGCCCTTTTCGCGCAGGGTCTTGGTGATCTCGTACACCGTGTGCTGGGCCTGCGCCACCGCCATGCCGTAACCCGGCACGATGATCACGCTCTTGGCCTCGCGCAGCAGCTCGGCCGTGTCGGCCGCGTTCACCGGCACGACCTCGCCTTGCGGCTGGGCCGCCTCACCCGACTTGGCCGGGGTGGCACCGCCACCGGAGCCGAAGCCGCCGGCGATCACGCTGATGAAATTGCGGTTCATCGCGTTGCACATGATGTAGGACAGGATGGCGCCGGAGGAACCCACCAGCGCGCCGGTCACGATCAGCAGGTCGTTGGACAGCATGAACCCGGTGGCCGCAGCAGCCCAGCCCGAGTAGCTGTTGAGCATGGACACCACCACCGGCATGTCGGCACCGCCGATGGCCATCACCATGTGCACGCCGAACAGCAGCGCGATGACGGTCATGACGATCAGCGGCGTCATGCCTTCGGCCACGGTCTTGGCCTGGATGAACTCGCGTCCGAACCAGATCACGATCAGCAGGCCGGCCAGGTTGAGCCAGTGGCGGGCGGGCAGCAGCAGCGGCTTGCCGCCGATCTTGCCGTTGAGCTTGCCGAAGGCGATCAGCGAGCCCGAGAAGGTGACCGCACCGATCAGGATGCCGATGTAGATCTCCACTTCGTGGATGACCTTTTCGACGCCCTGGTACTGGATCGAGGTGTCGACGTAGCTGGCAAAACCGACCAGGCAGGCCGCCAGGCCGACCAGGCTGTGCATGAGCGCGACCAGTTCGGGCATCTGCGTCATCTTCACCACTTTGGCGGCGTACAGACCGATGCTGCCGCCGACCACCAGCGCAGCGATGATCCAGGGAATGCCGGCCGGGCTGACCCGCGGGCCGAACACCGTGGCCAGCACGGCCAGCGCCATGCCGACCATGCCGAACAGGTTGCCGCGGCGCGAGGTTTCAGGGTTGGACAGGCCACCCAGGCTCAGGATGAAAAGAATGGCGGCGCCGAGATAGGCCACCGTGGCGAGACTTTGGGACATGGTTGTCTTTCTTCTCTTTTTTATTTACGGAACATGGCGAGCATGCGGCGGGTCACGGAGAAGCCACCGAACATGTTGACCGCCGTCAGGATGATGCCGGCAAAGGCCAGCCAGCGGATCAGCGCGTCGGGGCGAGCGCCCGTGCCGGCTTCCGGCGGCAAGATCTGCACCAGCGCACCGATGGCAATGATGCTGGAGATGGCGTTGGTCACGCTCATAAGCGGCGTGTGCAGCGCGGGCGTGACGTTCCAGACCACCATGTAGCCGATGAAGCAGGCCAGCACAAACACCGTGAAGTGGCCCAGGAACGCAGCCGGCGCGAACGAACCGATGGCGCCGAACGCCAGAGCCCCCACGGCGAAAATGATGGCCAGCGTCTTGGCGGGCATCGGGCCGCCGGGGCCGTGCCCATGACCGCTTTTCTTTTCAACCGCTGCGGCGGCCGGCTTGGGCGCGGGCTTCGGAGCGGCGGCGATGGGCGGTGCCGGCCAGGTGATCTCGCCGTCCTTGATCACGGTCAGGCCACGGATGGCATCGTCGTCCATGTTGACGTTGATGACACCGTCTTTGGTCTTGCACAGCTCTTCGGTCAGGCGGAACAGGTTGGTTCCATAAAGCGTGGACGACTGGCGTGCCATGCGTGAGGCCAGGTCGGTGAAGCCGACAATGGTCACGCCATGCTTGACCACGGCCTTGCCCGGTTCGGTGAGTTCGCAGTTGCCGCCCTGCTCGGCGGCCATGTCCACGATCACGCTGCCGGGCTTCATGCTTTGTACCATCTCGGCGGTGATCAGCCGGGGTGCGGGCTTGCCGGGAATCAGCGCAGTGGTGATGATGATGTCGCACTCCTTGGCCTGCTGCGCGTACATGGCGCGCTGCGCGGCCTGGAAGCCTTCGCTCATGACCTTGGCGTAGCCGCCGCCGCCCGAGCCCTCTTCCTCGTAATCGACCTTGACGAACTCGCCCCCCAGCGAGACGACCTGGTCGGCCACCTCGGCGCGGGTGTCGTTGGCGCGCACGATGGCGCCCAGGCTGGCCGCCGCACCAATGGCGGCCAGGCCGGCCACGCCAGCACCGGCAATGAATACCTTGGCCGGCGGCACCTTGCCTGCGGCGGTGATCTGGCCATTGAAGAAGCGCCCGAAGGCGTTGGCCGCCTCGACCACCGCGCGGTAGCCGCTGACGCCGGCCATGGAGGTCAGCGCGTCCATCTTCTGCGCGCGGCTGAGCGTGCGCGGCAGCGCGTCGATGGCCAGCACGGTGACCTTTTTCGCCGCCAGCTGCTGCATCAACTCCGGGTTCTGCGCCGGCCAGACGAAGCCGATCAGGGTCTGCCCTTCGTGCATCAGCGCCACCTCGTCGGCGGTCGGCGGACGCACCTTGAACACGATGTCGGCGCTGCTCCACAGGTCGGTCGCAGAGCCGGCGATGCTGGCGCCCGCTTCGCGGTAGGCGTCATCGGACAGGTCGGCCAGATCACCCGCGCCGGTCTCCACGATCACGCCAAAACCCAGCTTGGCCAGTTTGGTCACCACGTCTGGCACGGTGGCTACGCGCTTTTCGCCCGGGAAGATCTCTCGGGGGACGCCGATGCGCTGCGGCGTGGGGGCTGCCGCGCTGGCCGCGGCGTTGTCGTTCGATGCGCCAGAAGTCATGGGTAGGTCCTCGGTCGATTTGTTGGAATTCGGTCAGTTGCTGCGCAATGGCGCATCAGGGAGCGGAAGCAGTGGCGGAACCGTCAGCCTGCACCGAACACTGAAGACGCA
>JAXMMJ010000124.1:0-20210 GCA_034366585.1 Hylemonella sp. | reverse complement strand
AGGCGCGCGACGACGCCCAGGCTGACCGCCTGGGCTAGGAGTGCAACAACGAGTGGCGCTGTTTTAACCCCGTTCCCTTCGGGGTGCGACCAGAAAAGCCATGCGGGGTGTTGCGCGGACTTGCCGGGGGATACCCCGGCGGCGTCCACGCGCCTACCGCATGACTTTTTTGATCCGCAACGCATCTTGAGAAATTAGTGTGAACAGGCCCTAATCCGTCTTGACGCGGATCAATTCAGTGATGGAGGCGAGTCTAGGGAGAGGCTCATCATTGATCTAGTCGATTCCATAAATACATAGAATCCACGGCATGGATATACGATCGGTCGACCTGAACCTGCTGGTGGTGTTCGACGCCATGCTGCAGCACCGCAACGTGACACGCGCCGGCGAGGCCCTGGGCCTGAGCCAGCCGGCCATGAGCGCGGCAGTGGCCCGGCTGCGCGTGCTCTTCAACGACCCGCTGTTCGTGCGCGCCGGCGCCCTGATGAACCCCACACCGCGCGCCGAGAGCCTGGGTGCGGCGATCCGGCCCGTCGTGCTGACCATCCAGTCCGAGATCCTGCAGCCCTCGGCCTTCGATCCGGCCAGCAGCCAGCGCGCCTACATCCTGCTGACACCCGACATCGCGGAGATGAACTTCCTGCCACGCCTGCTGGCCCACCTGGCCGAGCACGCGCCGCAGGTCAGCCTCAAGACCCTGGCCATGCCGCGCCATGCCGCGGCCTCGGCGCTGGAATCCGGTGCGGCCGAACTCGCCATCGGCTATTTCCCCGACCTGCAGAAGGCGGGCTTCTACCAGCAGCGGCTGATCCGCAGCTCGCATGTCTGTCTGCTGCGCAAGGGGCATCCATTGGCCAAGGGCAAGCTCACGCTGGCGCAGTTTCTCAAGGCTTCGCACGCGGTGGTCAAGCCCGACGGGCGCGAGCATGTGTTCGAGCAGTTCCTGCAGGCCAAGGGCATCCAGCGCCGCGTGGTGGTGGAGCTCTCGCACTTCATGAGCCTGCTGCCCATCGTCGAGACTTCGGACCTGATCGCCACCGTGCCACGCGACCTGGCGGAGTTCTTCGTACAGCACGGGGAGGTGCGCTATGTCGACACCCCGATGAAGTCACCGGTGATCGACGTGCACCTGTTCTGGCACCAGCGTTTCCAGAAGGACTCTGCGCACGTCTGGATGCGCAAGCAGATCCACGAACTGTTCCGGCAGGGTTAAGGTCCCGGCGGCAGCAGGACCTCGACCGAGGTCAACCAGCGTACGTGGCGCGGGCCGGGGCGCACATCCTGCAGGGAGCGCAGGGAGGGAAAGCCGTCGCGCGCCAGCAGGTCGTCGTCACCATGCTGGAGCAGCACCAGCACGTCGTCACCCATGCGGCTGTTGTAGAGCTCGCCCCAGGAAAAGATCGTCTGGTAGCCGTCCTGCGCGGTGAGCAGCACGTAACTGCGGCGTACCGCATGGCGGTCCGGGGCCAGACCCGCCTGGTCGAGCAGAGCGCGCAACGGAATGCCACGCATGACCACCGTCTGCGTCACTTCGCGGCCGTCGACGATGACACTGCGTTTCTCGGTGTAGTCCTTCTGCGGCAGGGCCCGCAGATCCTGCGCGGTGAGTGCGAGCTTGTGCTGCACCAGGCCGCCGACCTGCAGCCGCACGGGCTCGGCCGCCTGGGCCAGGCCGGCCCAGCAGGCGAGCAGGACCAGCAGGGTTCTCATGGGCGGCCGAAGCCGTAGCGCTGCAGCACGGCCTGCCCCGGCTCGGAGAGCAGATGGGCGACGAAGTCGCGCGCGGCGCGTGGGGCATCGCTGCGTACCGTGAGGCCGTAGGCCGCGCCCACCTGCAGCTCGGGCGGCACCTGCACGATCTTCAGGCGCGGCACTTCGCGTTGCGAGGCCACGGCATTGGTGCAGTAGGTCAGGAAGACGTCGGCCTGGCCCCCGTCCATGACCCAGGCGTAGGTGCCGCGGCCGGCCGGCGGCTGGGGCGAATCGGCGCCGCCGGTGAGCTTGAGCGCCTTGGTCTCCAGCACGGCGTAGCTGCCGGCGCGCACGGCCTCGGCCTTGCGGAACAGGGCCCAGGCGTAGTCGCCCGAAGGATCGGCCTTGGGTGTGGAGGTGCCCAGGCGCACCTCGGGGCGCAACATCGTGGCCAGCAGCGTATCGGGCGTGGCGCTGATGTGGGCCGCGGTCAGCGCGCACAGGCTGTTGCGTGTGAAAACCTGCGGTGCCGCCCAGCCCCCGCGCGCCGCCAGGCGCTGCGGATGCTCGGTATCGGCCGAAGCGAAGACCAGTGCGCCCTCGCCTTGTTCGATGCGCTGGCGTAGCAGGCCCGAGGCGCCGAAGGTCAGCGCGATCTTCTGGCCGCTGCGCGCCTCATGGTCGGCAGCGATGGCGGTCAGCGCTTCGCGCAGGCTACCGGCGGCATAGACCGGCAGCGGTGCGGCGGCCTGCTCAGTCATGGCGCAGCCCGCGAGCGCCAGCACGATAGCACCGAGGAGGAAGGTGATGCGCGTCATGCAGCACGGCCCGCCTTACTGGCCGGCATTCGGGAAGAAGAGCTGTTCGCCGCCGATCTTGTAGCCGGCGATGGCGTTCTGGCCAGCGGGCGAGACGATCCAGTCGACGAAAGCCTGCGCTTCCTTGAGCTTGACCTGCGGGTGCTTGGCAGGGTTGACCACCATCACGCCGTACTGGTTGAAGAGGCGCTTGTCGCCTTCGACCAGCACGGCCAGGTCGGCGCGGTTCTTGAAGTTGAGCCAGGTCCCGCGGTCGGCCAGCACGTAGGCACCGCTGCTGGCGGCGATGTTGAGCGCTGGGCCCATGCCGCAGCCACATTCCTTGTAGCCGCTGCCCTTGGACTCCAGGCCGGCCATTTTCCAGAAGCGCAGCTCGGCGGCGTGCGTGCCGCTCTTGTCGCCGCGCGAGATGAAGGCACCGTTGACGGCGGCGAGTTTTTTCAGCGCCGCCACGATGTCATTGCCGCGGGTAGCCACCGGGTCGGCCTTGGGGCCGATCAGCACGAAGTCGTTGTACATGACGGCCTGGCGCTTGAGGCCCCAGCCGTCGGCGACGAACTTCTCCTCGGCCACCTGGTCGTGCACGAAGACCACGTCGGCATCACCGCGGCGCGCCATGTCCAGCGCCTGGCCGGTGCCCAGGGCCACGACCTTGATGTCGACGCCGCTGGCCTTTTTGAACTCGGGCAGCAGGTAGGTGAACAGGCCCGACTGCTCGGTGGAGGTGGTGGACGACATCACGATGGTCTGCGCCGAGGTCGCCAGCGCGGCGACGGCCAGCGTGGCGCCCAGTGCGGCCTTGAGGACGGCGGATTTGAAAATGTTCATACGAGTTCTCCTTTGACAAACAATGCGGCGGATGGCGAGACGGCCTGCAGCCGTGTCGCGTCGAAAAACTCCTGCACCGGCAGGTCGGCCAGCACGCGGCCCATCTCCAGGTAGATGACGCGGGTGGCCAGGCGCTTGACCTGGCCCAGGTTGTGGCTGGCGAAAACGACGGTGACGGGCCGGCCCTGCGCGCCGACGGCGAAGTCGGCGATGAGCTGCTCGACCTCGCGCTTGGCGTGCGGGTCCAGGCTGGCCGTGGGTTCGTCCAGCAGCAGCACCTCAGGGCTCAGCGCCCAGGCGCGTGCCAGGGCCATGCGCTGCTGCTGGCCGCCCGAGAGCGTGCGCGCCGACTGGCCGGCCTGGGGCAACAGGCCCACGCGCTCGAGCGCGAGCAGCGCGCGGCTGCGGGCCTCGCGCCAGCGCGTGCCGCGCAGCCACAGGGCCAGGGCCACGTTGTTCTGCGCCGTGGTGCGCAGCATGAAGGGGCGCTGGAACAGCATGGCCTGGCGCAGGCCGGGGGCGGCCAGGCAACTGCCGGCCGTGGGCCGCAGCAGGCCGTGCAGCAGGCGCAACAGCGTGCTCTTGCCGCTGCCGTTGGCGCCCAGCAGGGCCACGGACTCGCCGGGGGCGATGCTGAGATTCAGCTCGCGCAGGGCCTGCAAGGCGCCAAAGGCCAGGCCGGCGGACTGCAGCTCGAAGACGGGCCGGTCCGAACGCTCGATGGCATCGTTCAGGTCGCGCCGCGCAACGACCCGTGATGGCATGACTGCGCTCATACCGCTGCCTCCACACCGGTCACCCTGCCGCGACCACTGCCTTCAAGGCGCTCGCGCCAGCGGCGCACCAGGGCGATCAGGCTGTTGAGCGCCAGCACCACGCCCAGCAGGATCAGCCCCAGGGCCAGGGCCAACGGCAGGTCGCCCTTGCTGGTCTCCAGGGCGATGGCAGTGGTCATGACGCGGGTGAAGCCGTCGATGTTGCCGCCGACGATCATCACGGCGCCCACTTCGGAGATGGCACGGCCGAAGGAGGCCATGAGCATGGTGAGCAGGGCGTAGCGTTCGTCCCAGGCCAGCAGCAGGCCGCGCAGGCCGGTGCCCGCACCGAGCGAGCGCAGCTGTTCGCCGTGCTGGACCTCGGCGTCCTCGATGACCTGGCGCGTGAGCGCGGTGGCCACGGGCAGCACCAGGATGGCCTGGGCCAGCACCATGGCCTCGAAGTTGAAGAGCCAGCCCAGATGGCCCAGCGGGCCGGAGCGCGAGAGCAGCAGGTAGACCACCAGGCCCACCACCACCGAGGGCACGGCCAGCAGGGTATTGAGCAGCGTGAGCACGACGTCGCGCCCGGCAAAACGCGCCACACCCAGCCAGGCGCCCAGCACCACACCGAGCACGCAGGCGATGGCGCAGGCCGTGGCGCTGACGGCGAGCGAGCGGCCGACGATGGCCAGCAGGACGGGGTCGAGGGAAGAGATGAGGTGCAGCGCTGTGCTCGCGCTTTCGGTGAACGTCGACATGTTGTGGGGTATCGTACGGATGGCCCCAAAACCCCACCATATGAACTACCGTGCATAGGTTGCAGTTTCACTACACATTCGTCCCGCAGGCGCAGCAGCAGCCCGCCCTGATCCGCAACCCCCTGCTGGACCTGCTGCACGCGGTACAGGAGTCCGGCTCCATCTCCGGCGCGGCGCGCCAGCTGGCGCTCTCCTACCGCCACGTCTGGGGCGAGCTCAAGCGCTGGGAAAACGAGCTGGGCAATGAGCTGCTGATCTGGGAGAAGGGCCAGTCCGCGCGCCTGAGCGAGTTCGGCACCAAGCTGCTGTGGGCAGAGCGCCAGGCGCAGGCGCGGCTGTCACCCCAGATCGAGGCGCTGCGCGCCGACCTGGAACGCGCCTATGCGGTGGCCTTCGACGACTCGGTGCACGTGCTCACGCTCTATGCCAGCCACGACGACGCCCTGAGCGCGCTGCGCGCGCACGCGGCGCAGACACAGCAGCTGCACCTGGACGTGCGTTTCACGGGTAGCGTGGATGCGATCCGCGCGCTCAACGAGGGGCGTTGCGTGATGGCCGGTTTTCACACGCTGCAGCAGCCCGGCGCGGGCTCGCTGGCCGAACAGACCTACAAGCCCCTGCTCAAGCCCGGCCTGCACAAGATCATCGGTTTCGCGCGGCGCAGCCAGGGCCTGATGGTGGCCAAGGGCAACCCCCTGGGCCTGCACGGCCTGCAGCAGCTGGCCGGCAGCGGCGCCCGCTTCGTGAACCGCGCCCTGGGCACGGGCACGCGCGTGCTGCTGGACGAACTGCTCAAGCAGCAGGGCATCGCGGCCAGCCGCATCAAGGGCTACCGCCACACCGAACCCTCGCACGCGGCGGTGGCGCAGGCCATCGCCGCAGGCCAGGCCGATGCGGGCCTGGGCATCGAGGCGGCGGCACGCGCACGCGGGCTGGACTTCGTGCCCCTGGTCGAGGAGGACTACCACCTGGTCTGCCTGAAGTCGGCGCTGGACGAGCCGGCCGTGCAGGCGCTGTGCAAGGTGCTGCAGGGCGAGGGCTGGTTGCAGCAGTTGCAGCAGTTGCCGGGCTACCACCCGGCCGCCCGCATGGGCGAGGTCCTGGCCATGAGCCGCCTGCTGCCCTGGTGGAACTACCGCACGCCCAAGGAAAAACCGGCTGCCGCCAAAAAACGCGCCGCGAAGTCTGCGCCTCAGAGGGCGCAGGAACGGAAACCGCTGAAGACGTCGTCGCGCCCGGGCAGGTAATAGTTGCGGTACTTGGGCGACTTCAGACGACGGCGCGTGGCCAGCGAGGCGCCGCGCAGCACCTTGTGGGTACCGAACCAGGGCTCGGAGTAGTCGCGGTAGGGATCGGCGCTGAAACCCGGGTAGCCATAGAAGGTGCTGGCCGTCCACTCCCAGACATCGCCCCAGCGGAAACCCCGCCCCGCCACCTGGTGCGCCGCCACTTCCCACTCCACTTCGGTAGGCAGGCGCCGCCCGGCCCAGCGGCACCAGGCGTCGGCTTCCCACCAGCTCACGTGCATCACGGGCGACCAGCCGGCCAGGCGCACGGTCTGGCCGAACCAGCGCTGCAACACCCCGCCCTGCCCGCCGCCTTTCAGGCCGGCACGCGCCACGCCGATCTGCTCGACATGGCGCGGGGCGCGCCGACCCTCACGCCGGACCTGGTCCTGCAGCCAGTCCCAGCCGGCCGGCAGCCAGAGTTCGGGGCGGTCGTAGCCGCCGTCGGCGACGAATTCGACGTACTGCGTCCAGCTCACGGGCTGGGCGTCGATCTCGAACTCGGGCACGGCCACCTCGTGCGCCGGGCGCTCGTTGTCAAAGGTGAAACCGGCCCCTGCATCCGACCCCAGGCGCCAGCGCGTGGCCGGCACCCACAGGGGCTCGCGCGCCAGGGCCGGCGCCGGCAGGGACAGCTGCAGGCCCAGGCCCAGGGTCTGGGCCATGTAGACGAAGGCCTCGCCATGCATGTCCTCGTGGAACAGGGCCAGGCGGTAGAAGTAGAGCGCGTCGTCCTCGTCCGGGGTCTTGGCCAGCAGTTCCAGGGACGATTCCAGGGTGGCCAGCAGGTAGGCCTTGAGGTCGGTGAGTGGGGGCAATTCGAGGGCCCAGCGGCTGTCGTGCGGCATGCGGCTGGAATCCCACCAGAAATCGGACTGGGGCAGCAGCGAGGCCAGCCGGGTGGCCTGCGGGTCGGCGCGCGGGCCCTGGTGGCGCTGCAGGTTGCGCCCGATCCAGCGCTCCTGGAACCAGCCCACGTGGCCCAGCTCCCAAAGGGGTGGGTTGAGCTCCGGCTGGCACGGCACTTGCATGCCCTGCGTGCTCAATGCCTGCTCATACTGCCCCATCAAATACAAGGTGTGATTGCGCGCGTCCATCAGCGCCAGGCTCAGCTGATCGCGCCCGGCGATACGCAGATCGGACGCGTCCAGCCGCGCGTAGGAAGACAGAGGGAGTTCAAAGGGCATGGGCCATTATTCCCCGAGCCGGGCCCGCTGTCGACCTGACCACGGCCTGACCGCCACAAGCTCAGGTCGGCACAACTACCTAGCGTTAACACCCTCGAAAGCGCGCAGGCGTCCATTAAAATCGTCGGATTTGCCGAAAGCACCACGCAGTACCCTGCCGGCGCTGACGGACACCGGGCAAAACCGGATTACCCCTCCTGGAGAGAGCATGAATGCCCTTCTGAAATTCAGCCAGCTGATCGACTGGATCAGCGACAAGTTCGGCAAGATCGCCGCCGTCGCCGTACTGGCCGCCGCCTTGATTTCCGCCGGCAACGCCTTCGTGCGTTACGGCCTGGACATCAGTTCCAACGGCTGGCTCGAGATCCAGTGGTATATGTTCGCCGCCACCGTGATGCTGGGCGCGCCCATCGTGCTCAAGCTCAACGAGCATGTGCGCGTGGACATCTTCTACGGCAAGCTCAAGCACCATGCCCCGGTCTACGTCGACCTGTTCGGTCTGGTGGTCTTCCTGCTGCCGGTCATGGCGCTGCTGACGTACTTCAGCTGGCCGCTGTTCGTGAAGATGTACTTCTCCGGCGAGATGTCGCAAAACGCCGGCGGCCTGATCCGCTGGCCCGCCATGCTGCTGCTGCCCCTGGGTTTCGGCTGGATGTTCCTGCAGGGCCTGAGCGAGATCATCAAGCGCGTGGCCTACCTGATGGGCCTGATCGAGATGGACATGCATTACGAAAAGCCGGTGCAGTAAGCACCATCTGCCCGCCCCACCCTACAGATTTCAGGAACGTCAAAATGCAGATGGAAAACTTCGCGCCGATCATGTTCGCGGGCCTCGTGCTCGTCATGCTCATCGGCTTCCCCGTGGCCTTCTCGCTCGCGGCCCTGGGCCTGTTCAGCGGCTTCTTCGCCATCGAGATGGGCTGGTTCCCGGCCGAGTTCATGGCCAACCTGCCGCTCAACATGTTCGGCATCCTCAGCAACGACCTGCTGCTGGCCATTCCCTTCTTCACCTTCATGGGTGCCATCCTGGAGAAATGCGGGCTGGCCGAGGACATGCTGGACTCCATGGGCCAGCTCTTCGGCCCGGTGCGCGGCGGCCTGGGGTACTCGGTCATCATCGTGGGCTTCATCCTCGGCGCCATCACGGGTACCGTGGCCGGCCAGGTGATCGCCATGGCGCTGATCTCGCTGCCGGTGATGATCCGCTACGGCTACAACATGCGCTATGCCACCGGCGTGCTGGCCGCCTCGGGCACCATCACGCAGCTGGTGCCGCCCTCCCTGGTGCTGATCGTGCTGGCTGACCAGCTGGGCAAGCCCGTGGGCGACATGTACAAGGGCGCCTGGGGTCCGGCGCTGCTGCAGATCCTGATCTTCGCGCTCTACACCTTCGCCCTGAGCATGATCAAGCCGCACCATGTGCCCGGTGTGCCGAAAGAAGCGCGCACGCTCAACGGCTGGGCCCTGTGGGCCAAGTGCCTGCGCGGCATCATCCCCTCCGCCATCCTGATCTTCGCCGTGCTGGGCTCCATGGGCGGCCTGCCCGGCCTGAACACTGCCATCGCCACGCCGACCGAGGCGGGCGCCATGGGCGTGGTGGGCGCCCTGATCCTGGCGGCCATGCACAAGCGCCTGACCATGCCGCTGATCTGGGACGCCATGAAAGGCACCATGCGCCTGACCGCCATGGTGGTCTTCATCCTGATCGGCTCGCGCGTGTTCTCCATGGTCTTCCAGGGCGTGGACGGCGCCGTCTGGGTCGAGCACATGCTCTCCGGCCTGCCGGGCGGCCAGCTGGGCTTCCTGATCGCGGTGAACATCTTCGTGTTCTTCCTGGCCTTCTTCCTGGATTTCTTCGAGATCGCCTTCATCATCATCCCGATGCTGGGCCCGGTGGCCGACAAGATGGGCATCGACCTGATCTGGTTCGGCGTGCTGCTGTGCGTGAACATGCAGACCAGCTTCATGCACCCGCCCTTCGGCTTCGCGCTGTTCTACCTGCGCGGCATTGCCGACACGCTGTTCAAGGAAAAGCGCATCGAGAAGCCGGTCAAGTCCAGCGACATCTACATGGGCTCCATCCCCTGGGTGATCATGCAGCTGGTGCTGGTGGCGATCGTGATCTTCGTACCCGAGACTGTGACCGCCTTCCTCGACAAGGTCGAGAAGGTCGACCTCGACAAGGTCAACCTGGAACTGGTCATCGAAGAAGGCGGCACGGCCGAGGAAGCGGCCGATGCCAGCGCCGACGAGGACCAGAAGCGCCTCGACGATATGTTCAAGGACAGCAAGAAATAAGAAGGCGGGGCGCCTTGCGGCGCCCCAGCCTGTTCCATGAACGAAGAACTGCTGCAAAGCCTGGGGCCGCCCCCCTTTCGCTTCACCCCGACCCAGGCCGCGCTCTCCAGCCCGGCCTTCACCCGCCCTTTCAAGGTCCTGGCCAGCGTCATCGTGACCGCGGGCTCGGCCTGGCTGGCCACGCTCTGGCACGCGGGTGCATTGGGCTCGGGCAGCAGCACGGGCCTGGTCTGGCTGATCTCCGCCCTGGCCCTGATGCTCTACACCTGGTGGCACATCATGAGCAGCCGCACGCGGCTGGACACGACGGCGCTGCACCAGACCTGGGTCTGGGACAAGAAGCTGGAGCTGCGCGAGCTGGCCTACGGCAAGCTGATCCGCGTGCGCGGGCTGGACTGGCTGATCGCGCCACGCCTCTATGCGCGCACCCTGCTGGGCAAGTTCGCGGTCTTCTACGCGGCCGACCCGGTGCTGCTGGCCGACTTCGAACGCCTGGTGCGTGAAGTCGCTGAATTTCGGCGGATGGACTGAGCACGCAAGCGGCGGCGCCTGCCTCGACTGAGCATGAAAAAACCGCGCCGTGGCGCGGTTTTTCTTTGAAGCGGCAGGGGCTTACAGCTTCTGGGCCTGCATGAAGCTGTCGAAGCGCGCTTCCGTGAAACGGAACCACTGGTTCTGGTCGCGGCGGAAGGCCGAGAAGTCGGCGTAGACCTTCTTCCAGTTCTCGTTCTTCTTGGACAGCTCGTCGTAGAAGGCCATGGCGGCGTCGAAAGCGGCCTTCATCACGTCGTTCGGGAAAGGACGCAGCTTGGTGCCGGCACCCACGAGCTGCTTGAGCGCGACCGGGTTGCGCGCGTCGTACATGGCCTGCATGGTCACGTGGGCGTGGCTGGCCGCCGCCTGCACGATGGACTTGTTCTCGGGCGACAGGGCTTCGAAGGCCTTGTTGTTGATGTAGAAGTCCAGCTCGGGGCCGCCTTCCCACCAGCCGGGGTAGTAGTAGAAGGGCGCGACCTTGTTGAAGCCCAGCTTCTGGTCGTCGTAAGGACCCACCCACTCGGCGGAATCGATGGTGCCTTTCTCCAGGGCGGAGTAGATTTCACCGCCGGGGATGTTCTGCGGCACGCCGCCGATCTTCTCGAGGATCTTGCCGCCAAAGCCGCCGATGCGCATCTTCAGGCCCTTGATGTCCTTGAGCGACTTGATCTCCTTGCGGTACCAGCCGCCCATCTGGCAGCCCGTGTTGCCGCCGGGCAGGTTGATGATGTTGTAGTTGGCGTAGAACTCGCGCATCAGCTTCATGCCGTTGCCTTCGTACATCCAGGCGGTCATCTGGCGGCTGTTCAGGCCGAAGGGGATGGCGCAGCCCAGGGCGAAGGTCTCGTCCTTGCCGAAGAAGTAGTAGGGAGCGGTGTGGGCCATTTCCACGGAGCCCTGCTGCACGCCGTCGACCACGCCGAAGGCCGGCATGATTTCACCGGCCGCGTGGACCGAGACCTCGAACTTGCCGCCGGACATGGCCTTGACGGACTTGGCGAAGACATCGGCCGCGCCGAAGATGGTGTCCAGGGCCTTGGGAAAGCTGGAGGCCAGGCGCCAGCGGATGGCGGCCTGGGCGTGCACCGCGGGGGCGACGCCAGCGGCCAGGACGCCGGCAATACCGGCCTGCTTGATGAGGGAACGACGATCCATGAATGTCTCCAGCTGAGGAATTGAGGTGGCCGATTCTAGGAACGGCTCTCGGCCGGAGGCATAGGGAGTTACCCCCGAACGCCCCGTTGCGCAAAAGAAAACGGGCCCCGAAGGGCCCGTTCCTTATGCTCATTGTCGTCCTGCTTACAGTTTGGCAGTGGTCATGTAGCCGTCGTAGCGGAACTCGGAGAAACGCGCCCACAGGATCTGGTCGCGCTGGAAGGCGCGCATGTCCTGGTGGATCTTCTTGAACTCAGGCGACTTGGCCTCGTGCTCGGCAAAGACTTCCATGGCAGCCTTGTAGCCGGCGTCCATGATTTCCTTGGAGAAGGGCTTGAGCTGGGTCTTGGCGGCGACCAGGCGCTTGAGGGCCAGCGGGTTCTTGGCGTCGTACTTGGCCGTCATGTCGCGCGCGGCAACCGCCGTCGCGGCATCAACGATGGCCTGGAACTCAGGCGACAGCGCGGCGTAGGCCTTCTTGTTGATGAAGAACTCGAGCTCGGCGCCACCTTCCCACCAGCCGGGGTAGTAGTAGAAGGGCGCGACCTTGTTGAAGCCCAGCTTCTCGTCGTCGTAGGGGCCGACGAATTCGGTGGCGTCCAGCGTGCCTTTTTCCAGTGCCTGGTAGACCTCGCCCGCAGGCATGTTCTGGGCCACCACGCCCAGCTTGGCCATGGTCTCGCCGAACAGGCCACCGCCCAGGCGCATCTTCAGGCCCTTGAGGTCCTTGACGGTCTTGATTTCCTTGCGGTACCAGCCGCCCATCTGCGTGCCGGTATTGCCGGCGCTGGCGCTCTTGATGTTGAACTGGTCGAAGAAGGCGTCCAGCAGCTTGCGGCCGTTGCCGTGCTCCATCCAGGCGTCCATCTGGCGTGCGGTCAGGCCGAAGGGCACGGCGCAGCCGAAGGCGAAGATGGGGCTCTTGCCGGTGAAGTAATACGGTGCCGTCTGGGCCATCTCGATGGAGTTGTTCTGGATGGCATCCACCACGCCGAAGGCGGGCATCAGTTCGCCGGCCGCGTGCACGGAGACTTCAAACTTGCCGCCCGACAGGGCCTTGACGGTCTGCGAGAACTTCTCGGCGCTGCCGAAGATGGTGTCGAGCGACTTGGGGAAGCTCGAAGCGAGGCGCCAGCGCACTGCCGCTTGCGCGTGAACGGCGGGGGCGGCACCAGCGGCCAGCACGCCGGCAATGCCGGCATTCTTGATGAGGGAACGACGATCCATGTTCTTGACTCCAGTTCAATGGTACGAATCTCCGCGCATCGCGCGCGGGGAACCTGCAAGTGTAGCCGCCTGCGACGGGGAGCCCGGGGTCGGCGGCGCCAACGCCCTCGCAAGGCTGCGCCCATCCCCGGAGCCCCGGCGCACGAGAGGGGGCCGGGCAGCGCTTTTCGAGTACCATTCCTCGGAGGTGGGGGGCGTCAGCACGGCTTCGACGGTTGAGTGGTGTCCCCTGCTGACAACCAACCCGGGCGTTCGATGGCCACCGTCGTATTTGCAGATCTCGTAGGCAGCACCAGTCTTTTCGAGCGACTGGGAGATGAAGCAGCCTCCAGGTTTGTCACCCAGCTGGTCAGCATGCTCAGCGAGATCTTCGGGCAACACCAGGGCCGGGTTGTCAAGGTGCTGGGCGATGGCCTGTTTGTCGTCTTCCAGCATGAAGGCGCCGCCCTGGCCGCCTGCATCCAGGTACAGAACCACCTGCTGGAAAAACAGATCCGTCCCGCTGACAGCGGTGCCCCCGTGGAACTGCAGATCGGCATCGACAGCGGCGAAGTCGTCGAGATCGAAGGCGACTGCTTCGGCGATACGGTCAACTCCGCCGCCCGCCTGGCCGACCTGGCCGGTGCCTCGCAGATCCTGACGACCGACAACGTGTGGAAAGCCATCTTCCCGGTGCAACGCGCCGCGCTGCGCAGCATGGGCCCCATGTACCTGCGCGGCAAGACCGAGTCCAGCCACGTCTACCGGGTCGAATGGCAGGCCGGCCGCGATGGCGAAGCGACCATGATCGGGCGCTCGACCATCCCGCCCCGGCGCGAGGAATCGCTGGAGCTCTCCCATGGGGACAGACGGCTGCAACTCAAAGCCAAGGGCGACCGGATCTCCCTGGGCCGCGCAAGCGATGCGGCCCTGCATGTGAACGACCCGCGGGTCTCGCGCCTGCACGCGACGCTGGAGTGGCGCGGCGGCCAGTTCGTGCTGACCGACGCCTCCAGCTTCGGCACCTGGGTCTACCTGGGCAACCAGGACGAGGCCGTGGTGCTGCGGCGTACCGAATGCACCCTGGTGGGCAGCGGCCAGATCGTGCTGGGCTGCGCCCGTGAAGACGAGGACGCCCCCGTGATCGCCTTCTCCATCAAGAGCCAGGTGTCCTGACCATGAACCAGAAGACACTGGGTCGCTACGAACTGATCCGGGTCCTGGGCAAGGGGGCCATGGGGCTGGTCTACGAGGGCCGCGACCCGAATCTGGAACGGCGCGTGGCGATCAAGACCATCAAGGTGGAGAACCTCACGAGCGAGGAAGCCGCCGAATACGAGATCCGCTTCCGCACGGAGGCACGCTCCGCTGCCCGCCTGCAGCACCCCAACATCGTCAGCGTCTACGACTCCGACCGCGACGGCGACATCGCCTACCTGGTCATGGAGTTCATCCAGGGCGAGGACCTCAAGCACCACCTGGACCAGGGCGTGCGCTACACCCTGCAGCAGGCGACCAGCATCATGGGCGATCTGCTCTCGGCGCTGGACTATGCGCACCAGCAGAACATCGTGCACCGCGACATCAAGCCGGCCAACCTGCTGATCGAGGCCAGCGGGCGCATCAAGCTCACGGACTTCGGTGTCGCGCGGATCCAGGATTCGGGCGAGGCCACCCGCACCAAGGGCACCATGGTCGGGACGCTCAAGTACATGTCGCCGGAACAGCTGCACGGCCTGCCCATCGACGCCCGATCCGACCTCTTCTCGGCCGGCATCGTGCTGTACCAGCTGCTGACCGGGACCCGGCCCTTCGACGGCACGGGCGACTACGAAATCATCCAGAAGATCGTCGGGCAGGAGGTGGCCGCGCCATCGACCATCAACCCTCTGCTGCCGCCGGCCATCGACCAGCTCATGGCGCGCGCGCTGCAGAAGTCGCGCGACGACCGTTACCCGAACGCCCAGGAATTCAACGCCGCGCTGCAGGCCGCCGCCGGCTCGGCCGCCGACCCCACGATCACGCCACCCAAGAGCCCGCCTCGCCCCGGTGAAAGCTCGACCTGGACCTCCACGGTGATCAAGGGCGAATCGCTGGTCAGCACCAGTTCGGGCAGCATGTCCGGCCTGCCCAGTTCCACCGTGACGCAGGAGGTGGAGCTGGTCTACTGGAAGGAGATCAAGGACTCGGTCGATGTCGAGGAGTTCAAGGATTTCCTGCTCAAGTTCCCGGCAGGCATCTATGCCGATCTGGCGCGCCGCCGCATCAAGCGGCTGAGCAACCCGGGCGGCGAGCACGGCGGCTCGCGGTCCGGCACCGGAACGCGCACGGTCGTCCCCCAGGCGACGACCGTTGCGAACGAGCCCACGATGAAGATGGCCGCGGCGCCGGCCCCGGCGGAGGAAGACCCGGAAGCCACCCGCATGCTCCCGCCACGCAAGGCAGCCGCAGCGCAGGCCGTTACCGACGCGCCTGCCCGCAGCCGGCGCGGCTGGATCCTGGGCGGCGCCGGCCTGGCAATCGTGGCGGCCATCGTCCTCGCTTACCTGGGCCTGTCGGGCAAGCCCGCGCCCACGCCCGCAGCCGCCATCGTCGAAAAAGAAGCAGATGCAACGTCCAAGGGCAAACCCGCTGCGGTGGTGCCCCCTGCCAAGACGCCTGCTGCACAACGTGCCGACGTGAAACCCCGGGCAGCCGAACCGAAACCAGCCCCCAAGGCGGCAGCCACAACCCCACCCCAGGACAAGCCCCGGGCCCCGGACAGCCCGAAACCGGCGAGCAAGGCGCCCGCGCCAGCTGCAGCTGCTCCGGCGCCACCAGACCCGAATGCGGCCTGCGAGGGGCGCATCCTGCTCGGTTACCTCACGTGCATGAAAGAGCAGTGCGACAAGGCCCTGTACGCGCAGCACCCGGTGTGTGTGGAACGGCGTGAAATGGAACGGCGCAACCAGCAGCCCCAGTGAGGCCGGCTGCGCAGGGTCGCCACTCAATGGGCGCGCCAAGCGGCAGCCGCCGCCTCAGCCCACGACCTTGAGTGCCGGTTTGGCCTGGGTCACCAGCGCGGGGTAACGCTTTTCGATCGCAGCCTGGATGCCAGCGGCGTCCAGCCCCTGCAGGGCGAGCAGCCTGGCCGGGTCGCCGTGTTCGATGAAGACGTCGGGCAGGCCCAGCTGCAGCAGGGGCTTGAGCACACCGGCCGCCTGCAGGGCTTCGCCCACCGCGCTGCCAGCACCGCCCATGACGGCGCCCTCCTCCAGCGTGACCAGGGCCTCGTGCGTGGCGGCCACCTTGAGCAGCAGCTCCACGTCCAGCGGCTTGGCCCAGCGCATGTTGACCACGGTGGCACCCAGCTTCTCGGCGGCGGCCAGGGCCGGGTAGAGCAGCGTGCCGAAGGCCAGGATGGCGATGCCTTTGCCTTCGCGCTTCACCTCACCCTTGCCATAGGGCAGGGATTCCAGACCCGGCAGAGGGGCCACGCCCGCACCGGCGCCGCGCGGGTAACGCACGGCCACAGGATGGTTCTGCTCGAAGGCGGTGCTCAGCAGCTGGCGGCACTCGCGCTCGTCAGCCGGGCAGGCCACGGCCATGTTGGGAATGCAGCGCAGGTAGGGGATGTCGTAGTTGCCCGCGTGCGTGGCGCCGTCCGCACCGACCAGGCCCGCGCGGTCCAGCGCGAACACCACAGGCAGATTCTGCAGGGCCACGTCGTGGATCAGCTGGTCGTAGCCGCGCTGCAGGAAGGTGGAGTAGATCGCCAGCACCGGCTTGAGCCCTTCGCAGGCCAGGCCGGCGGCGAAGGTGACGGCGTGCTGCTCGGCGATGCCCACGTCGTAATAACGGCCCGGGAAACGCTGGTGGAACTCCACCATGCCCGAGCCCTCGCGCATGGCCGGCGTGATGCCGACCAGGCGCGGGTCCTTGTCGGCCATGTCGCACAGCCAGTGTCCGAAGACCTGGGTGAAGGTCTGCTTCGGGGGCGTGGCGGGCTTGACCAGGCCCACGGCCGGGTCGAACTTGCCGGGGCCGTGGTAGGCCACGGGGTCGGCCTCGGCCAGCTTGTAGCCCTGGCCCTTCTTGGTGACCACGTGCAGGAACTGCGGCCCCTGCAGGTGCTTGATGTTCTCCAGCGTGGGAATCAGCGAGTCGAGGTCATGGCCGTCGATGGGGCCGATGTAGTTGAAGCCGAACTTCTCGAACAGCGTGGCCGGCACCACCATGCCCTTGGCGTGCTCCTCGAAACGCTTGGCCAGTTCGAACAGCGGCGGCGCGCCCTTGAGCACGGTCTTGCCGACCTGCTTGGCGGCCGCATAAAAGCGCCCGCTCATGAGCTGCGCCAGGTAGCGGTTGAGCGCGCCCACCGGCGGGCTGATCGACATGTCGTTGTCGTTGAGGATGACCAGCAGCTTGCAGTCTTCGACGCCGCCGTGGTTGAGCGCCTCGAAGGCCATGCCGGCCGTCATGGCGCCGTCGCCGATCACGGCAATGGCGTGGCGGTCCTCGCCCTTCTGGCGCGCGGCAAGGGCCATGCCCAGTGCCGCGGAGATGGAGGTGCTGCTGTGCGCGGTGCCGAAGGCATCAAAAGGGCTCTCGCTGCGCAGCGGAAAGCCGCTGAGGCCGCCGAGCTGGCGCAGGGTGTGCATGCGCTCGCGCCGGCCCGTCAGGATCTTGTGCGGATAGGTCTGGTGGCCCACGTCCCAGACCAGGCGGTCATGCGGGGTGTTGAAGACGTAGTGCAGCGCCACCGTGAGCTCCACGGTGCCCAGGTTGGAGCTGAGGTGGCCGCCGGTCTTGGAGACGCTGTCGAGCACGTAGGCGCGCAGCTCGTCGGCCAGGGTGCGCAGTTCGGCGCGCGGCAGCTGGCGCAGTTCGGCCGGGTCGTTGATCGTCTGCAGCAGGGGATAAGAGGTATCGGACATGCTCTTGCTCAATTGACGCGGTTCACCACCATGTCGGCCAGGGCGCGCAGGGCGCGCGTATCGGCCAGGCCGCTGCTGTCCAGCGCCGTCAGGGCCTGGGCATACAGCTCCTGCGCGTAGGCGCGGGAGCGCGCCAGCCCCAGCAGGGACACGTAGGTGGGCTTGTCCTGCTCGGCATCCTTGCCGGCCGTCTTGCCCAGCGTGGCGGAATCGGCCGTCACGTCGAGGATGTCGTCCACCACCTGGAAGGCCAGGCCGAGGGCGGCACCGTAATCGCTCAAGGCCTGGCGCTCACTCGCGCTCACCTCACCGCAGGCCGCACCCATCAGCACACTGCCCTGCAGCAGGGCGCCGGTCTTGAGACGGTGCATCTGGCGCAGCTGTGTTTCATCGAGCTTCACGCCGATGCTGGCCAGATCGATGGCCTGGCCGCCGGCCATGCCGGCGCTGCCGGCCGCGTGCGCCAACAGGCGGCACAGACGCGCCTGCATGGCTTCGGGCACGCCGTCGTTCTCGGGCGTGAGCAGTTCGAAGGCCAGGGCCTGCAGTGCGTCACCGGCCAGCAGGGCGCCGGCCTCGCCAAACTTCACGTGCACCGTGGGCTTGCCCCGGCGCAGCACGTCGTTGTCCATGCAGGGCATGTCGTCGTGCACCAGGGAATAGGCGTGGATCAGTTCTGCCGCGCAGGCGGCGCGCAGCGCGGCGCGCTCATTGCCGCCCACGGCTTCGGACGCAGCCAGCACCAGCAGCGGGCGCAGGCGCTTGCCGCCGTCGAGCACCGAATAGCGCATGGCCTCGCCCAGGCCGGCCGGGGCATCGATGCCGACCCAGGCCTCCAGCGCACGCTCCACGCGCGCCAGCCGCTCGCTGCTCCAGGCACGCAGCTCGAATTCCGTCTTCAGGTTCACTCGGGTGTCCATGTCTTGAGGGTGCCTTCGTCCAGCACCTTGATCTGGCCTTCTACGGCCTCCAGCTTGTCGCGGCAGAACTTGAGCAGCTCGGCGCCGCGCTGGTAGCCCGTGAGCAGCTGCTCCAGCGGCAGTTCGCCGGACTCCAGCCGGCTGACCAGCTGTTCAAGTTCCTGCAAGGCCGCCTCGTAGCTGACGGGGGTGCCGGATGCGGACGTGGATGTGGAAGCCTTGGCCATGGAAACAGGACGGTGTAAACGCAGCATTTTAGGCGCTGCCTGCTCTGCAAGACTTGAAATGGATGCCGGAGACACAAAATCCTCTGGAAGCGGCATGACGATCATGCCCCCGGGGTACAATCCCCGGCTCTCCTGGCCTGCCGTACGGGCAACGCCGTTTTTCCTTTTGACGCCTCCGGGCGCACCTCCCTGTGGGGAGTCTTTAGGTCAGGTCACCCATGTCTGATTTAAGTCTTCGACTGCAGCAGGCCGCAAGCCAACTACCAGTTTCAAGCTACTTTGACGAAGCGCTGTTCCAGCGCGAATTGGAAACCATCTTCCAGCGCGGGCCCCGTTATGTGGGGCACCAGCTTTCCGTGCCCAACCCGGGCGACTACCACGCCTTGCCCCAGGAGGGCGAAGGGCGCGCGCTGGTGCGCAACGCCCAGGGCGGTGTAGAGCTGATCTCCAACGTCTGCCGCCACCGCCAGGCCATCATGCTCAAGGACCGTGGCTCGCTGAACACCCAGCAAAAGGGCAGCGCGGGCGGCAACATCGTGTGTCCCTTGCACCGCTGGACCTACAAGGACAACGGCGAGTTGCTGGGCGCCCCCCATTTCTCGCACGATCCCTGCCTGAACCTCAACAACTACAAGCTGCGTGAGTGGAACGGCTTGCTGTTTGAAGACAACGGCATCGACGTGGCGGCCGATCTGGCCGGCATCGGCCCGCGCGCCGACCTCGACTTCACCGGTTTTGTCCTCGATCGCATCGAACTGCACGAGTGCAACTACAACTGGAAGACCTTCATCGAGGTCTATCTGGAGGACTACCACGTCGGCCCGTTCCACCCAGGCCTGGGGCATTTCGTCACCTGTGACGACCTGCGCTGGGAATTTGGCAAAAACTACTCGGTGCAGACCGTGGGCGTGGCCAACCGCCTGAGCAAGGCGGGCAGTCCCGTGTACGAGCGCTGGCACGAGGCTTTGCTGGCCTACCGCAACGGCGAGCCGCCCACGCATGGCGCCATATGGCTCACGCTGTACCCGCACATCATGGTCGAGTGGTACCCGCACGTACTCACCGTGTCCACACTGCACCCCATCAGCCCCACCAAGACGATGAACATGGTGGAGTTCTACTACCCCGAGGAAATCGCGGCCTTCGAGCGCGAATTCGTCGAGGCACAGCAGGCGGCCTACATGGAGACCTGCATTGAGGACGACGAGATCGGCGAGCGCATGGATGCCGGCCGCAAGGCCCTGCTGGCGCGCGGCGACAATGAAGTGGGTCCTTACCAGAGCCCGATGGAAGATGGCATGCAGCATTTTCACGACTGGTACCGCGAAGCCATGGGCACGGCGACTACAAAGGCCTGAATACAGCGCCCAAACGCACCCAATACGCCAGACAGCGCTCGTGCGCTCTTATTACAATAGCTGTCAACGCTTGCAAACAAAGCGCTGGCAGCTTTTTTACTGGCTCTCTTCCGTTTCGGGTGGAGCGCTACAGTTCAAAAAAATCTGTTGACACCCCCTGAACAGGAGCCGTTCCGATGCAAGAAGCATTGTTTTGCCAAGCGTTAGGCCTTGCAGCCCCCTGGGCGGTCGAGCGTGTTGAACTGGACGTGGAGCGCAGCCGC